>NZ_MUIO01000019.1 GCF_002087235.1 Pseudomonas floridensis
AGCATGCCCATGACCCGCGCTTTCCGGTGGATGACAACTGGCTGAATCTGGTCGATGAGCTGATCCATCATTTGCGTGAGCAGGCGGGGCCTGTGTGGGGCGTGGGACATTCGCTGGGCGGGGTGTTGCATTTGCACGCGGCGCTGCGCTGTCCGCAACTCTATCGCGGCGTGGTGATGCTGGACTCGCCGGTGCTGGGGCTGGCCGACCAGTTGTTCATTCGTGCCGCCAAGCGACTGGGTTTCATCGATCGCATCACGCCTGCCGGCCGCACCTTGGGGCGTCGCGAAGCCTTCGCCGATCTGGAATCGGCCCGCGCCTATTTCGCCAGTAAAACCCTGTTTCGTCGTTTCGACCCCGAGTGCCTGGATGCCTATCTGCAGCACGGCCTGCAGGCGGACGGCGAACAGTTGCGCCTGCGCTTCGATCCGGCGACCGAGATCAGTATCTATCGCAGCATTCCGCACACCAGCCCTCTGCCGTCGCGTCGGCTCAAAGTGCCTCTGGCGATGGTGCGCGGCAGGCACAGCCGTGTGATCATGCCGCATCATGGCTATCTGGCCAGACGCATGCGCGAAGGCGAATACCTGTCGATGCCGGGAGGGCACATGTTTCCACTGGAGCGGCCGGATGAGACGGCACAGTTGCTCAGATCGCTATTCGTTCGCTGGGAGGCGCGCAGCGCGCAACGTAACGTGTCGAAAACGATTGTATGAAGTGCCCTGTCGAAGAGGTGCGCCTGAGCCTTGGTCATATCGAACTGGCTGCCCATCTGTTCGGCCCCGAGGACGGCATACCGGTCATCGCGCTGCATGGCTGGCTCGACAATGCCAACAGTTTTGCCCGTCTTGCGCCGCAGCTTGAAGGCTTGCGCATCGTGGCTCTGGACATGGCAGGGCACGGGCATTCCGATCATCGTCCGCCCGGTGCGGCCTACACCCTGGCCGATTATGCATTCGACGTGCTGCAGGTGGCCGAACAACTGGGCTGGGCGCGTTTCGCTCTGCTCGGGCATTCATTGGGTGCCATCGTATCGGTCATGCTGGCGGGCGCGCTTCCCGAGCGAGTCACGCACCTGGCGTTGATCGACGGACTGATTCCGCTGACCGGCGAAGCCGACGCTGCCGCCGAGCGAATGGGCTCGGCCTTGCAGGCGCAGTTGTCGTTGCCCGGCAAGAAAAAACCTGTGTACCGCGATCAGGATCGTGCCATTGAGGCCCGCATGAAAGGCGTTGTGGCCGTTAGTCGCGAGGCGGCGGAGTTACTGGCGCAACGTGGCTTGATGCCGGTGCCGGGGGGTTATACCTGGCGCAGCGACAGTCGACTGACCTTGCCGTCGGCAACGCGTCTGACCCACCTGCAGGCGATGGCATTCGTCGACAACGTACGCTGCCCGACCCAACTGATCGTTGCCCGCGACGGCATGCTGGCGAAAAAACGGGACCTGTTTTCCAGCCTGCCGTTCGGCATCGAAAGCCTGCCGGGCGGACACCATCTGCATCTGGATGACGAGGAGGGCGCGCGCTCTGTTGCACGCTGTTTCAATCGCTTCTTCGCTGCTTCTTGACTTGCAGTCGGCAACTGCCGAGGCTGAGCGGGTTGAAACAGGAGTCAACCGTTATGGATCAACCTGCTACCGCTCATGATTGCCTGCGTGGCAATCCCGTTCATTTTCCATTCCCGTCTGTCTGCCGATGAGAACACTCATGCGCGTAACAAGTGTTCCTGTGGTTGCACTGTGTGTGTCGCTCTTCAGCACGATGGTCGCCGCCGCCGATGTGTCGGGCAGTCAGGACCTGCAGATTCTGCCACGCCTGGCCAACACGGAAATCGTCGATTACCGCCCCCGCGCCGAACTCGAGCGCATTTACCCGATGGGTTCGATCCGCAAGATCAGTGGCCAACTGCGCTTCGATGGTCAGGTCAGTGCGCGAGGCAACCTGACGTCCGTCACTTATCAGTTGCCGCCCGAACATACATCGGATGACGCCTTCACTGCCGCACGCGAAGCGCTGCAGAAAAAGAGCGCCGAATTGCTGTTCTGGTGCCAGGCTCGGGATTGTGGCGAAAGCAGCCTGTGGGCCAACGAGGTGTTCGGTAATGCCAAGCTCTATGGTGCCGATGACCGGCAGGCTTACCTGTTGTTGCGGCTGGCCGAGCCCGACAGCGAAACACTTGTCGCGCTCTACAGCATCCCCCGTGGCAACCGCCGTGCCTACCTGCATGTCGAGCAATTCGAAGCCGTTGCGCCGCTGGGCGATCTGCTGCCGACCTCGGCCACTTTGCTGAAACAACTCAAGAGCACCGGCAAGCTGGATCTGCCAAGGCTCGGCGGCGATCCGCAGGATGCCTGGGTGATGCTGATTTCCCGTGGCCTTAACCTCGACAGCACGCTGCGTGCGACGCTCTCGGGTGCCAACGCGGCGGCCTGGCGTGATGCGTTGGTCGGCAAAGGCGTACGTGCTGCGCGGCTCGAGACCGGCAGTGACGATAACAAGGGATTGTCCATCGAGGTCATTCGCTAGACGCTTTTTCGGGATGACGACGAATACGGCTGACGCCAGTCGTGTTCGTCTTTATGCTCGCCACTTCAGATTCCTTTTCATAGGCACCGCATGTTCAACAATGATCGTTTGCTGGTTCAGATCCTGCTGCTGGCGCTGTTCGGTGCCTGTCTGTGGGTGATGGCACCGTTCTGGTCGGCCTTGGTCTGGGGCGCGGTGCTGGCGTTCGCCAGCTGGCCGTTGATGCGTTTGCTGACGCGCTGGTTCAATGGCCGGGAGTCACTGGCCGCGCTGGTCATGAGTCTGGGCTGGCTGGTGCTGGTGGCAGCGCCTCTGGTGTGGTTTGGGTTCAATCTGGCAGATCATGTGCGCGATGCGACGGCCTTCGTCAAAGACGTGCAGGTCGATGGCCTGCCCGATCCTCCGGCATGGCTGGCGGGTATCCCGATCGTAGGAGAGCGTCTGGTCGGGTTCTGGACCACTATCGATCAGCAGGGCGCGGCGTTCATGACCACCGTCAAGCCGTATCTGGGCGAGGTAGGCAACTGGTTGCTGGCGCGCAGTGCGCAGATCGGCGGCGGGATTCTCGAACTCACCCTGAGCATCGTTTTCGCGTTTTTCTTCTATCGTGATGGTCCGCGTCTGGCGGCGTTCGTGCTCAGCCTGCTGGAGCGCCTGATCGGTGAACGCGCCCAGTATTATCTGGATCTGGTCGCGGGCACGGTGCAGCGGGTGGTCAACGGTGTGATCGGCACCGCAGCGGCGCAGGCGGTTCTGGCATTGATCGGCTTTCTAATCGCAGGCATTCCCGGCGCGCTGGTGCTGGGTATCCTGACGTTCCTGTTCAGCCTGATCCCCATGGGCCCGCCACTGGTCTGGCTGCCGGCCACCGCCTGGCTGGTGTGGCAGGGCGAGTACGGCATGGCGGTCTTTCTGGGCATTTGGGGCATGTTCATCATCAGCGGTGTGGACAACGTGCTCAAGCCGTATCTGATCAGCCGGGGTGGTAATTTGCCGCTGGTGATCGTCTTGCTCGGGGTGTTTGGCGGACTGCTGGCGTTCGGGTTCATCGGCCTGTTCATCGGTCCGACATTGCTGGCGGTGGCGTACAGCCTGTTGACGGACTGGGTGGGTAGCGAACGGGCGCGTACGCCACGCTGAAGCCGCGGGCAGAAACCGTCGCCGGGCAAGAACCGGCGAGGGTCGGGTTTTCAAGCGGCGGTGTCGAGGTCTCGGCCGACCGGCTTGCTGCCTTGGGTGTGGTAGCGCTCGGTCAGCGCGGCAATCATCTTTGTCGAGCGAGTGTGGGGCCTGGAACGATGGCGATACGCGCTGATTCAATGCCGCGGCAGATCGAGCACCGCCGTCAGGCCGCCGCCGGGCGTTTCTTCGAGGGTAAGTTCGCCGCCGATTCGCCGCGCAGCCTCACGGGCGATGGTCATGCCCATGCCGACGCCGCCGGAATTGCGGTTGCGCGAACTCTCCAGCCGGTAAAAGGGCTCGAACACGCTCTCGCGAAGTTCAGGCTCGATTCCGGGGCCATGGTCTATCACCGAGACCCTGACCCGATCAACATCGTCCTCGATAAGGATCCGCGCATTGCCAGCGTAGCGCAGCGCATTGTCGACCAGATTCTGCAGGCACGAACGCAACGCCATGGGCTGGGTCTTGAGCGGTCTGCACTGACCCTGGGACTCAACGTCGTCGCCGTTGTCCTGGGCATTTTCGGCCTGAGATTCGATCAAGGCCTGCAGGTCGAGCTGCTGCAGCACTTCGCTGCGGCGGTGTTCGTTGAGGTAGGCCAGGGTCGCGTCGAGCATGTTGATCATGTCGTTCAGGTCCTGGGTCATCTGCCCGTGCAACCGGGGCTCTTCAATCTGTTCGACGCGCAGCTTGAGGCGGGAAAGAGGCGTGCGCAGGTCATGTGACACGGCGGCGAGCATTCGGCCACGCTGCTGCATCTGGTCACGCAGCTTGTGCTGCATCAGGTTGAAGGTCTGTGCGGCCTGGCGTGCTTCACGCGGACCGGAGATTTCCAGCGGTGGGCTGTCGAGGTTTTCACTCAGACGCTCTGCCGCTTCGCTCAGGCGCTGTACCGGCCGGCTCAGTGCCTTGGCACCGTACCAGGCAGCGATGATCAGCGTGATGAATTGAAAGAACAGTGGAACCACCGGACCGCCCAGCAATGGCGGTCGCGGCGGGCGGCGCATGGCTTGTGCGTCGCTCTGATCGAGCTGGCCCGTGGATTCCTGCATCGGTGGCGGCGGTGGCATCGGGTGCATGCCGTAATGCATGAACCACATGAACGCCAGCAGATGCGCAAGCAGGATTGCCACCAGCGCACCGCCGAACAGCCGGGCAAAGAGCGTATCGAACTTGCGGATCACAGGAGGTTCCTCAACCCGGCTCCCTGGCGTCGAACAGATAGCCTTCGCCGCGAACGGTCTTGATCAACTGCGGGTTCTTGGGGTCGTCACCCAGTTTCTGGCGCAGACGCGATACCAGCAGATCGATGCTGCGATCAAAGGCTTCGATCGAACGCCCGCGCGCCGCATCAAGCAGTTGTTCACGGCTCAGCACGCGATGCGGGCGCTCGAGAAAGACCCGCAGCAAACGAAACTCGGCGTTGGACAGTGGTACGACAAGCCCGTCGGGCGCGATCAACTGGCGCAGAACGCTGTTCAACCGCCAGGTATTGAAGCGGATCGTGCTGCGCTGATCGCTGCGTTCATCACGCACCCGGCGTAAAACGGTCTGGATGCGCGCCACCAGTTCGCGAGGTTCGAACGGTTTGGCCATATAGTCATCGGCACCCAGCTCCAGACCAATGATGCGGTCGGTCGGCTCGCAACGCGCCGTGAGCATCAGGATCGGGATGTCCGAGGTGCTGCGCAGCCAGCGGCACAGCGCCAGACCATCTTCACCCGGCAGCATCAGGTCCAGCACCACCACGTCGAAGGTCTGCTCACTCAAGGCTTGACGCATCCGTGCTCCATCGGTCACGCCCTGAGCCTGGATGTTGAAACGCGTCAGGTAATCGCACAGCAGCTCGCGAATCGCCACGTCGTCGTCGACGATCAAGGCCCGCACGGCCCAGCGTTGTTCGGCCGAGTTGCTTTCGGAGGGAGTGTCGGGAAATGCCTGCATAGTGCTTCTGCTGCCTGGTGACGCTGCCATCACTGGCCGCGGTTGAAAATCAAGGCTCCGGGCATGCTACTTCGCCAGGAGGCGCGGCGAAAGGGTGGCGTGGCCAGATGTCTGCGGCATGTCGTGAATGTATCCGGGTCGATACACGGCGCTGAACACCCCCCCGCGTCCCCGCGATGTGAGTTGCCTAGCAGTTTTGACAGTACCGATGACATCGGCAAGAACGTTAAATGGAGTTTGCATGCAAACGCTGCTCCTGTGGTGGCTGTCTGTCAGTGATCGTCTGACCGTTCGAGTGTCGACCCAGGTCCGGCATGCTATCGCCCATTCGCGGATGATCCATTGTCAAGGAGACGAATCGATGACTAAGTCTGATCCAATCGCAGCCGAGCAGACTCGGCAGAATGTCCTGAAAAAGCGCAGTAACCGTTTAAGGAATGCCGCCAGACTGGGCCTGCCTCCACCCGAACTCAATGGGGTGTTGGGTGCCATCCCGGGCGATGAGAGGTACCTGTGGCCCAAAAGCCTGTCGGGCTCCGATATGACTGTCAAAGTCCCCAATAGTGTGAATTTGTCTGCGAGTGAAATATTGACCTTCTATTTGAACAACGAACTTCTGGAAGAGCGTACCTTGGTCGACCCAACGAATGATCCCAATGAGAGGAGTTATTTGATCGAGGCCGATAAATTCTCTGTAGAGGGGAAGTACGATGTCTACTACCGCCACCAAACAATTTTTGGGAATCCGCAAGACTCAGAGGTCCAGGCGTTCCATGTCGATCACACCAACCCCAACGGTAACCAAGGAGGCACGGCCCCGGTTTTTCCGACGGACATCATTGAAAACGGCTTGACGGCCGCTTATTTCGATACTGAACCACCTGTTTCATATGTTGAGATCACTATTCCTCGGTCCAGCGACATCACGGCGGGTGACACGATTCTGCTTTATTGGGGGACAGGTCCGAAGCAGGCGGAGGAAGACATCGTTCCTATATTTGTGCATGACGTCACGGAGCAAGAGGCGGCTGACGCCCAGCAGCATCAAAAGGATCCTGTCGTGCAACTTGGGCGCGACATCATCGACACGCTGGATGCAGGAAAAATTGGCGTACTTTACCGCTATCTTGATCGCAGCGGTAATCTCGGCCAGCCCTCGATGTGGCAGGAGATATACGTTGATCTGCGACCTCTGCCGACAAACCTGCCAGCTCCCGTTGTGGATCTGGCAGCTGACGGATTGATTGACAGAGCCGATGCCCGCCTGGGTGTGTGCGTGGAAATTCCTTCGGCTTATGGCAATTCAGAAACGGATGACCTAATTCAGGTCAGATGGCATGAGACTGATGTTTCCCCGGTGCCGCTATCCGGTTTTCCCATGTTGATTCCCATTGACTGGCCGACGCTCTCGGCAGGAGGGCAAACCATTGAGGATGAGGTCGATGTCGGCTATAGCGTGATCCGCGGATTGGCCGGAACGCAGTCACCAAAAATCAAAGTGCAGGTAAATTTCACGGTGGCGGGTGAGGAGCCTGACCCGGATCCGAATCCTGGAGGACCCGATCCGATCAATGACAAATTGCCGAATGTGGTGGTGACAGGTGAGAGCGGCGGGCCTGACAATGAATTGGTCGATGCCGACAAAGGAAAGCCCGCTACGGTCTCCCTGACGCCTATTCCCGTAAAGACGGGAGAGAACTTGAGTTTTTACTGGGGCACCTTGAAACCGGCTGTTTGTGTAATGACAGTAGACGATACTACGGCGGATCCAGTTAAAGTTACCGTGCCGTGGGACACGATTCAGGAAGGTGGTTATAACGAAAAGCTCCCGGTCTATTACACCACGTCTAACGGTATCAATGAGCAGGAATCTGCCCGCACTGAGGTGAAAGTGCAAGTGGTCGATTTAATAGGGCTTAAGCCTGTAGCGTTTCCAGATCAGTGGCCCGAAAGTACGGTCGGGCCTGTCATCAATTGCTGTTCATTGCCCTGGAATGGCATAAGAATAAAAGTGTTCGATACGGACAACTTCGAAGCGGGTGACAGTATTGGCGTCAGTTGGGAGGCATACAGTGATATCGACGGCAATCAGTTGATTACGGGGACTGAAAAGAGTTTTGGGCCTGAAGAGCTGACGGATGACATGGTCCGGGATGGATTTAATATGACGATACCCTACGACCCCTGTGTAGAGCCTATTCATACTAATGGTAGCGGGTTCGTGACGTATACACTGACCAAAAAAAGTGGGCAAACCGGTTCTCAGGTTACGCGGGTCTTAGTCTCGCGAAATTTGGGCAGTGGCGATTTGTGCTCCCCGGAAAATCCGGGCAATTGTGGACCGGCACGCGGCGCGGAAATGCCAATACCAAACGATAAGTGAGGAAATGGCACAGGCTGACGCTCAGGCTACCTTACAAGGTAGAACCCTATCTCTATCGGGAAAAACCTTGGTTCTCATTAAAGCGAAGCGGGTACGAACGATGGGATCAATGGTAGCGGTTGCCCGCGGCTTATTATCTATAGAAGCAGGGCGGTTGCTAAACAGGAGGTTCTAGCGCAATTCGATCTGTAGAGCTGCAGGAACGGCTATACACTTAATGCCAGCCGGCCTTATGTGGGAATAGTCCTACAAGAATATCGGATCAGTCTTGCATGAGTTTGAGGTGCAATTCTGTAGTCTGCGCGGCCGCTTATCAATCAGGGGCATGGCCGGAGGAATAACACGAACTTCCGGTCTGCTCCTCGGCCCCAGGATATTTGTCTATGTCGACTGCCGGTTGTTCTTTTCTTCGTCCTTTATCTGCCGCCCTCAGATGGACGCCTTTGCTTCCTGTGATTTTTCTGGGTGACGCAGCTCTTGGAGTGCCCGGCCGACCTGTACCGGTAGACGGCGTGGTCAGAGAACTCGATCAGTTCAGTGCCGCGAACAACTATAGGTTGACCAATCAGGGCACATTGAACGTTAACGGCGGCGCCCAGCACGGATCCGTAAATTCCATACATTCAACGCTCACGATGGCAGCCGGGACGGCCATTGAGTCCGCCGACCTGACGCTCGGTTCCTCCATCTCGATGACGGGCTCGACGATTACGAATGGTTTGACGGTCAACGAGAGTCAGGGAACGGTGACCGACAGCACGCTGCTCAGCACCAATGGCAATGGCCTGTCGGTCGTGCGCCAGCAATCCGATACCGCAGGTTCGACGGTTCTTTTGACCGGCAGCAGTAGCACCGGTGGCCGTGCTGGCGCGCTGGTGACGCATTTCAGTACGCTCAACCTGGTGGACTCGCAATTGGCCGGGACCGGTCAGAACGGTGTCGGCCTGCAGCTCAATGCGGGCGTAGTCGAGGCCAGTGACGCCAGCAGCCTGTCAGGCACTGTGAACGGCGTCATCATCAGCGCCGAGACGCTGTATAAGGACGCCTCTCTGACACTGGATGGCAGTCAGGTGACCGGTGGAACCGGCGCTGCCATACGGCTTGCTCCGCTCGCTGCCTCGCTCCCTGCGCCAGATGCCATCATCAACGTCAATAACGGCTCTACATTGACCGGTGGCAACGGCAATATCATCGAGTCCGCTGGCGGGTCGATCGCGACGGTCAATGTCAATGCCAGCGACTTGAACGGTAATGTGCAGGTCGATGCCAACAGCACCGTCAGTTTCAACCTGAACCAGGGCCGTCTTGTCGGAGATGTCGTTGCCGAGTCTGGCGGCACAGCCGATGTGCAGCTGGACAACGGCGCCCTGCTGACCGGTCGTCTCGAGAACACCCGACGTGTGTCCATCGACAACGGCTCGCAATGGACGATGGTCGACAACAGCAGTGTCGAGAACCTTTCAATGAATAATGGCTCCGTCCAGCTTGGCGAGGCGGCGGCGTTTTACACCTTGTCGGTGGCCAATCTGTCGGGCAATGGCACCTTCAGGATGGATGTGGACTTTGGCGGCGCGCAGACCGATTTCATCGACATTACCGGCAGCGCCACGGGCAACCATCAGTTGCTGGTCAGCAGTACCGGCAGCGATCCGACTACCGACACCAGTCTGCATGTGGTGCATGCGCAAAGCGGCGATGCCGGTTTTTCGCTGGTGGGCGGGCGAGTGGATCTGGGCACCTGGTCCTATGACCTGATCAAGCAGGGTGACAACGACTGGTATCTGGATGCCACGACCCGTACGATCGGCCCTGCGCCGCAGACGGTGCTGGCCCTGTTCAATGCCGCGCCGACCGTCTGGTATGGCGAATTAAGCAACCTGCGTTCGCGCATGGGGGAGCTGCGCTTCAATGGTGGCCGTTCTGGCGTCTGGATGCGTGGTTACGGCAATAAATTTAACGTAGCCAACGCCTCGGGTTTTGGCTACAAACAAGCCCAGCAGGGGATCTCTGTCGGTGTGGATGGCAATATCCCCACTGACAACGGGCAGTGGGTGGCTGGCGTGTTGGCAGGTCAGAGCACCTCTGATCTGAGCCTTGATCTCGGTGCCACCGGCAAGGTCGACAGTTATTACGTGGGTGCCTACACCTCCTGGCTGGACAAACAGAGCGGCTATTACCTGGATGGCGTGATAAAGGTCAACCGCTTTCAGAACGAGGCCCGGGTCAACCTCAGTGATGGTACGCGTACCAAAGGTGATTACAACAATTCGGGCATCGGTGCCTCGCTGGAGTTCGGACGCCACATCAAGCTCGATGACGGCTACTACATGGAGCCTTACGCACAATTGATTGGCGCGGCCATCGGGGGCAAGGATTACTCGCTGGACAACGGCATGCGTGCCGAGGGTGAACTGACCCGTTCGTTGTTGAGCAAGGTCGGTGTCACCGCAGGGCGCAACTTCAACCTCGGTCAGGACCGGGTTGTGCAACCCTACGTTCGAGCCGCGCTGGCACATGAGTTCGTCAAGCGTAACCAGGTGCAGATCAACGACAACCGGTTCGACAACGATCTGTCCGGTTCGCGCGGCGAATTGGGTGCCGGTGTCGCAATTGCCTTTTCCGGCCAACTGGAGGCCCACGTAGATGTCGAGTACAGCAACGGTAGCCGGATCGAGCAGCCGTGGGGTGCCAACGTAGGGCTCAGGTATAACTGGTAGAAATATCGAAAACCTCAGTCACCGCCAAAGGGAAGGCCATTCGGTCTTCCCTTTTTCATGGGTACCGCCAACAGTCTTGGGCCTAGCAGACTTGCCAGTTTTCATTGGCAGCGTTCAGGCATTCAATCAAGGTCTCCAATGGACTGGTTCTGGTTTGCGTCGCTGAACCGGACGAGGAGGGTGCAGATGACTCTTTTCACATCAAGCAAAGGCCTTCCGCCACCTGTCGTTGACGGTCTGCTTGACGACGATCCCCGGTGGGATGAGACCGGTTTGTTAAAGGTAACTGACCCCCCCTCGGACTTGAACTTCACCGTGCCTGCCTGGGATTACCAGCCACTTCCCAGCCTGAAGACAGTATTGGAAATAGACTGGGATGGTGAGACTAATTATCGTAAGGAGTGGGATGACAGCGTAACCTCATTACCTGAAGACGACCTGTCATTTGTCGTGCCATCAAGTCGACTCGAGCACGGCCCACACACGCTGTGTTACACCGTGACTACGGCATTGGGCAACAGGCAGCACTCGGCGACGCAGACGATCACGGTGGATCAGGTTGCGCCCACATTTGGTGCCGATCATGGGCGTCTGGATTTCGACACCTCAGTGATTACCGCGGCGTATCTGGGAACACACAACGATCAGGTCGAAGGCAGGATTGTGTCCTATAACGGCGGCAAGCCCGGGGATGTCGTGACGTGGTACTGGAGTAGTGATCCTTTTTCTTTTGGTGATGCCCAGCGGGTGTCAACCAGAACCCTCGAACGTGGTGATTTTCAGAGCCCGTCCAGGTCTGTCATGCCCCGTTCTTTGTGGAGCCTGGCTCGCAGGTTTTTGAGAAACGTGATTCATAGGCTTCAAGGAAGGAAGGTCAGCGAGTGCGTTGATTTCATGGCGCTGCCAAAGCCCATCACGTTGATCTTTCCGGGAACGGTGATCCGTGACAGTAAGGATGGCAAGCGCTATGCGTTTTGCAACATCTGCGACCGCGCCGGCAATCCCGGGCCATATTCGCAGCCCGTGGAGTTCGAGGTGACAGTCGAACCTGCCCCTCGTGATCTGCCGCCGCCCGAGCTTATGGAAACATCCGGGTCGAATTCCAGCACACTCGACCCCATGAGAGCCACCGGCGGCGTTCGGGTGCAAATCCCCGAAGATGCCGTCATAAACCCCGGTGAAACTGTCTGGGTTCAGTGGGGCGATCCTGGCAGTGTGGGTTGCTGGCGAACGGATGAGACAGAGTCCGGCCTGTTCAGGATTCCGTCCACGCGGATTGCCCAGCATTTTGGCAAACAGATTCCCGTTTATTACGAAGTGTTCGAGCCGGGCGTCGACCTGCCTCATGTGTCACAAAACCACTGGTTGACGGTCTCGGAAATCAGTGGTTTTCCGACGGTGCAATGCGACAAGGCCGCCAATGGCTCGCCGCTCAGGCTGGGCTCCATCGAGGAGGGCGGAAGGGCTTCGTTCACGCTCGAACGCTGGACGTTCATGCACACCGATCAACTCATCGACATCAGGGTAGAAGGCGTAGACGCCTACGATGCTGGCGCACTGGTGGTAGTGACGGTTCTGGAAAACTATCAGGTGCCTGTGGTCGCCCAGAAGATCGATGCCGGGTATATCACCAAGACGGATTTGCGACGTTTCAAGGTCGATCAGACGTTGAGCGTCAAGGTCAAGGTCAGTTTTGATGAGGGATTCACCTGGCAGCCTTTTCCGATGCTGAGACCGTTGCTGTCCCAATGATGGGACAGCACTGCATCCCGGAAGCTATTTGTAGGTCATCGTGAAACTCAGTGCGCCTTTGGCAAGACCGGGTCGAATCGCACTACTGGCATCGGTCTGATAAAAGCGGGCGTGAAAGTTCAACACTGTGTTGCCCGGGCTGATCGCGATCAAAGGCACCTCGGTCTGCAACTCCATTGGCGTGATCCCGTCTGCCTTGAGTACCTGAATACCCACGCCCTGCGCGTCGGAATCGCTGGTCAGACTGAACACGCCGCTGTTGACCGGCCCTACGGGTGCCGAGCCTTTGACGCCATCGAGCTGGATGTGAGCCGTAGCGACGAAGCTCGAGCCCGGGTTCGGATCCGTTTCGCAGTCGCTCAAGGTGATGCTGAAAGGCACCGCAGCTGTAGTGAAACCAGGGCCGGTAAAATCTGCGCTGTCCCATTCACCGAGTGGCACGGGGTCTGCACTCACCGCATTTGCGCCTACGCTGCACTGGGCTTGAGTGACGGTGCCGACCAGTTTGAAACTCATGATTTTGCCCAGCGTGGTGACCCTGCCAGTCCACAGGTCACTGCTGAGCACCTGAGGACCAGGTGGAATAGGCCCGGTTTTCACCAGTGTGACTTGGGTCGTCAACGATTTGATCTGGATGGAAGTGAGCATCGATAGATGATCGTTGACGGCAAGGTAAGGCACGGCAGCAGAGCCGTCCACGGGATGAAAGCATGTGGCGCATGGACGTGAGCCTGGGGAGGAGAAAGGGAATTCCAGTTTGATTCGCGCGCCTACGCCTGGAATATTGGTCTGCAATATTTTGCCGGTCACGTCCTCGCCGTTGATCGGGTCCACTACACCGGGGAAAATCGGGGCGGTCGCAGTGGCTTCAAATTCGAGCAGAGCGGTACCGTCATTCTTGCATGCGGCTTCCAGCCCCGCCGGATCGTAGACTGTCGCACTCACGTCAACGGCACCGATCACCGAACCTATTCGTGAGTCTCTGGGAATGAACAGCGCGCCAATTTCACGCTGGAAGTATTTCACCCCGGGGTTGGTCACCCAATAGCAATCGTTTTTCGGTGTCTCCCGCGGGGGAGCAGCCAGGGCAATGGTGGCGTGGCTTGCAGACAGGACAATCAGGCTGCAAGCCAGATAATACAGCGCGGTGTTCATGAGGGTTTTCCTGATAGGGCGGCGGTGTGCACGAGGGATGGGCGCAGTCATGGCGTGCACGTTACTTCCTGTAATCGGTAGCCTTTTGCCAGAGGCATGCTGGACGGATCGATGCGTAGACGGCATTGCGGTTCGGGTCGATTGCCCCAGCGCACATCAAGCGTTTGTGGCTGCATGCCTGTGGACAGCAGGATCTGCCCGCCCTGACCGGCAACGCCCATGAGGTTTCCCTGTACATCGCTGATCTGTGCGCCGAATGGCAATGGCTGACCATCGGCGGCGCGGGCTGTGATGACCAGTCGGGTGACGCTACGTGCTGCAAAGGTGGTTTTGACCACCGCGCCTCGGGTCGGCACCACTTGAGCGCTGCCGTTGTCGATTTCCACTTCCGGGCCTAGCTGGTCGGTCTGAAGTACGATCTGGTTGTAGCGATAGGGACGCAAGTACGGCACCAGTGCATAGCCGTGGCTATCGGTCTTGACGCCGGTCGCATTGTGGATTCCGACGCCGGGTGTATCCGGGACTTCGACCAGCGCAATGGTGTCGCCCAGACTGGGTCCCAGTTCGATGCCGTCGGCGTGGAGCAGGACGGCACCGCTGGCGTTCATCGAGGTGCTGCGGTAGTGATTGCCTTGGGTCACACCTGCGCCAATGCTGCCGAATGGGGCCTGATAGCCCAGCCCGATCCCTGCGCTTTGCTGGCGGCCGTCATCATTGCTCAGGCTGGCGAGGTAGCTGAGACGGTTTTCGTCGAGACTGCCGCTGAGGCTGGCACGCTGGCTTTGGCGGTCACCGCTTTTCTGCACATCGAACGTCGCGTTGCTCAGGTGTCCCAGGTCCAGCGGCATCGACAGGCTGAGTCCCATTTGCATGTCGTTGCCACGACTTCGTGCATTGCTCAGTGACTGCGACGCGTAAAAATTGTAAGTGACGCCGGCGTATTGGGTGTTGGCGTTGAACTGGAATTGGCGCTGCTCATGGTCAATGCCCCAGTAGTCCTGCCGGGACAGCGTGAGGCTGACGCTGCTGCGGTTACCGACTCTCTGATGAAGGGATACTTCCAGACGGCTGCGACGGCTGCCTTTGAACAGGCTGTTGTCGTTGCGCTGATGCAGGGTTTCGTCGAAATCCCGATAGCCCTGAGTGGAGTAGCGATAACCGGCAAAGCGCAGGTGCGTACGGGTCGCGAATGCCTTGCCATACTTGAAGGCATAACTGATGCCTTGCACACTGGGTTGGCCAGGTTTGTCGATGTTGGCATTCGAATGCGTTACATCGAATGCCAGCGCACCCAGGCCACCCATGTCCCTGGATATCCCCAGCGCAGTGGCACGGTAGACAGCGCTGGTCAGCAGACCTCCGTAGAGGGTTGAATTCCAGCCTGTACCGACGGCCAGTGTGCCTTGCCATAACCAGGGGTGTTCGATCGCGTCGAAACCATTGTAGCGACCCATCGCTGCGCTGTATTTCCAGTTGCCTTCACGCAACAGATTGCCAATCGTGGCGTAGGGCTGGGTAAAGCGCCTTGTCTGTCCATCGGCCTCCGTCAGCACCACCTCCAGTTCGCCGCTGCCTGCGGTGATCAGGTCGTCGATTTCATAAGGACCGGCGCTGACGTAGGTTGAGTAGACAGGAAAGCCGTTCTGCAGCACCTCCAGCTTTGCCCTGGTTTGCGCCACGCCACGAATGACCGGCGCATAGCCCTGCAGCCCATCGGGGAGCATCTCCTGATCGGTCTTGATCAGGGCACCCTTGATCGGCAGGCTCAGGAACACGTCCCCACCGGTGTAGGTCTCGCCGACCGTCAGGTTGGCGCGGGTGCCGGGCAGGTCACGCTGGGCGTAGGCATAGGCCCTTGTCCATTCACGGTTTCCCTCTTCGTCGTGACGCATGCTGTGATTGCTGCGCAGCCGCCATGCGCCCAGGTTGACGCCGCTGTTGAGGTACAGGTCGGCGCTGTTGCGCCTGCCGGTTTCAGCACCGGTACTCTGTTGGGCTGATGCCTGATAGCTGAAAAACGCCGCACTGATGCCGTGGTCCCAAAGTGTCGGGTCGACCTGACCGAGTGTGTCACGGCGCATGGCGATTTGCGGGATGGATACCGACAGTTGCAGCTTGCCACCGTCGAGACTGATCTGTGCTCCAGGGACCAGTTGAAACAGGTCGACACACGAGGTCTCCAGAAGCGCCGGGTTGGCGAGACTGTCAAGCCGCAGGCCCATTTGTTCCAGCAGTTCCCTGGAGAGGCAAGGCAGCAGACGTTCACCTTGCGGGTCGGTGTCGAAGCGCAATTCCCGCTGGCCGAAATAGCGACTGTTGACCTGAATCTCTACCCAATGCTTGCCAGGGGCAAGGTCCTGCATGGTCACCAGCGTATCGAGCGCCCGGCTAGCGGCGTCGCCATAGCCCGGCCCCTGACGCAGGAAGCCGGACTGGAAGGACAGATCTGCCAGTGCGGGACTGGCGTCGAGAAGGAGGGCGCTGCTGCCGTACACCAACAGCGAGCGCATGAAACGCAGGCGCACCGGTATGAGCCCGGATCCGGATAATAGGGTCATGAAGAATGTCCTGGGATGAATCGACGCGGTGTTACGGGACCAGGCTGACCGGGAGGGTCACGGGTGTGCTGTAGCCGCCGTAGTCGTTAATCGCGGAAAACACCACCTGAAGGCCTGGTGATGCTTGTAGCTCGTGAAGCTCAAAGGTCTGAGATGTCATCGGAGCCAGCATCGCGGCCTGTTTGATCTTTTCCGTCTTGTCGCCGGCGTTGACTTCCAGGCGGATGAACGAGATATGAAAGGGGGTCGGGTTGGTCGCTGTCAGTTGCGTCTTGCCTGCCAATCGTCTGGCCGACCACTGCACATCCTTGAGACGTGTCATGGGGTTATCGGTCAGCAGAGCGGGGCGATAGAACAGCTTGATACGGGTACGCAGAGCGATATTCAGTACATTGCCCTGAGTGTCGTCCTTCTGAGGAATCTCTTGCACGTTGAAATAGAACAGTGATTCGCGATCAGCAGGCAGGTTATTGGGCAAGCCGTTGATCTGTACCTGCTGTTCCTTGCCGGGGTTCAGGCGAAACAGCGGTGGTGAGGACGCGAACGGCACTACCGTGGTCGTGTCGTCTGCCGTTGTATTGACCCAGGTCTGCACCGCGAAGGGGCGGTTGCTGGGGTTGGAGACGATTACCGATGTGCTGCGTTTGTCGCTGACAAACACCACGCGAGTCGCGTTGACGGTCAAGGCAGCCTGAGCCGCAGGCAGGCAGCCGGCCAGCATGAGCACAGTCATGCAGATACCGCGTGCAGGCCTGACAAGGGCCTGCTGGCAGATGATGCCGATCATGAGAATTTTACCTTGTGCATCCAGCCCCCCGTAGGGACTGGATGCATTGACGATGCTTGCGGTGAACGGCGCGCGGGCCGTCACGTCAAGCGGAAGGGTGGGGATCAGTTGAAGGAGACGAGAAAGCTCACATCTGCCGAAGCGGTACCGGGTTGGACGGTCGCTGCAGTGGACACGTAGTAGGCATAGAACCTCATGTCGGTGACTCCGTCGATCAACGGGTAATCTGCAGATTCGTCGCCGGGCGCGATCGCGTTATTGGATTTGTCCTTGATCATGATCGCAACGCCTGCAGCGTCATCGGCAGCCGTTCCCACAGCGAAATAGTCAGGGTTGGTAGCGTCGGCTGTGCCATCGAACCTCACTTTCGCAATCGGATCGGGAGTGCTGATGCATTTGCCGCCTGTGTTGTCGACACGCAACGCGAAGTCCTTGCCTCGCAGGGCCTGACCGACGGCAGTAAAGCGGCTGGCCTCAACCGAGCCCATTTTCACCAGGTTACCGATGGCGCCGTCGCCCGGATTGACCACTTCAATGGGGCAAGTGCTGCTGGTAATCTTGCCTTCGAAGTTGATGGTGCCGGTGTTTGCAGACACCGAGGTGTTGACCAGCGCAGCAGCCAGGGCGAGGCCCAGTGCAGGGAAAGTTGTTTTCATGATGGATACCTGAAGATATTAAGTTACGAAGTCTGTAAGTAACTATTTATGTCGTTCAATTGCTTGATTTGGATTAGCTGTCATGACGGGGCGAGAGTCTAGTAGGGAAGCGTGGGCGATCACAGTAGGGGTGCCCACTTGCGTAATGACTAAGCTTGTAGGAAAAGTCCTATATTCCTAGTTATGTATTCATACGGTTATCGTGCCTGTTAATGAAGGCTTTTTTGGATGCTCAGAACTGATCTGAAAAATGCCTTGGTGGAACGTGCACCTACGTCTTCTGGACAGCCAGGCGAGGATGTGCAGACATCTTCGCCTGGCTAAAGAGAGAGGTCATGTTCTTATGCTTGAGATGACGTTGTTGGCCAAGCCAGATCTTTCAGCGAAATGTTCTGTCCTGACAATTCTGATAGCCTCGGACACATTAGCGCCTACGCCCCGAAGCTGGTTAATTCGAAGCAGCTCGGCGGAGTTTTGAGTTGTTGTAATGGCAACGGGCTTGAGCGCTCCGCGAGCTGGCTCGAAGAGACTCAGATCTATACTGCCCAAGCTACTTCGACTTCGGATAGTTCCACCGCTCAGCGTACTCATGGCTGACGCCGAAGCCGATGAAGCCGATGAAGCCGACGAGGCAGGAGATGCAGATGAAGCCGATGAAACGCTGCTGACGGATCCACTCCGGGATGTCTGTGTTCCTATCGCGGAACGAGAGCCACCCGAAACGCCATCCACAGTCGTATCCACGGCCTTGGAAGCAAGCTTCGCGGGCTGGAATAACCTTGAGGCGCTCCTTATAAGTCCCGTTCCCATACTTGCAAAACCTGCTGCATAGGCGATGTAACTGGCAGTCTGGTCTCCACTAACGGCGGCTACAGCCCCGGCTGCGGCCGCCGTTGCGGTAAGTGCCGTGGTTGCAACCAGCGCAACGGTTGCCGCTGTCCCTTCTGCTACGCCCAAACCGATCATCGGTACCGAAATCGGTGCCGAAAGGCCGGCAGTCATTATCAGTGACATGACCCCCGTTACCGCAAAAAACGCGCTGACTGCCACGCCGATCCAGGACATCCACCCGGCACCACCCGACCCGGATGACCGCTTCTCTTCATAAGGGCGCGGCAACGGACCGCCCTGAGTACTGGCATCGTGTCCGGTAGGATCGCGCAGCGCAATCGGGTTGCCCAGGCAATACATATAAGGGTTGACGCCGCCCGACGCGAAAGGGCTCAGCGAGTCGGGGCTTTGAAAGCGCATCAGGGTCGGGTTGTAGGCCCGATAGCCCTTGCCTAGCAAATACCAGCCGCTGGATGTATCGCGTACCTCACCGTTAAAGCCCAACGTGGTGAGCAACAGCTCGTCGCTGTGACGGCCACCGTAGGCGTTGTACACCGCCGCTCTGAGCGTGTCTTGCTGGCATTCTCCCAGCACGCTGTTGTTCTGATCGGTAAGCAGCAGCAGGGTCTCTTCATCCTTGCCTGCGCTCTGCTGCCCCAATGGTTGCTCATCCAGATGCAGGTAGTGAGTGCGCCGGTCGTCCTGAACGCTACTGCTTAACTGCTGGTCCTGATAAAAGCGCAATATCTGACTTTCGTGACCGTGGCGAACGCTGATCAGATCATCGTGGCTGTCATAGCGGTACTGGCTGATGGGTTGACCATCAGGGCTGTGGACAGCCACCAGGCGACCCTGCGAGTCGTAGCTCAGCGTTTGACCGTGCTCGTCGTTGAGCTGGTTGCCGTTTTCGTCATAACGCAGGTTTGCCGTAGTCCCGGAGAGTGAATACGTCACGCTCGACAGCTGGCAGGGATCGTCGATGGCGTAGTTGAAAATTGCCAGCTCCGATTTTGGTTCTGTCTCCTCTGCTGCGTCCTCATAGAAGGTAGTCTGGAGGTACTTGATGTTGTCCAGTGCATCGAATGAGAAGACCTGACTGACAATTTTCCGTCCCTGTGCATCTCTGGGCAGACTGCTGCCCGAACAGTCATACACAGTAAGGCGTCCGCGAACATCGTACTTGAACTGTTCGCAAAGCAGGCTGCTATCACCCTCCTTCAAGTGCCTGCTTTTCAGCAATCCGTCGGAGTTCCAGACCTGCTCGAGTGTGCGCTCGGTCTGTTGGTTCAGCCTCTGCCGTCGGAGAACTTCCCGTCCCTGGTGGTCGTATTCGAGCCGGGTAGTGAGGGCCGTGCCTGCGCTCAGGTCATGGGTCACCAGGCAACCGGGGCGACTGAGGGGGTCGTACTCTACGCAAACCTTCAGGTTACCCTGCACGATACTTTCGACTCTGCCGAGATCATCGTAACCGAAGACCGTATCGAGGCCTGGGTCATCGCCTTGCTGGAGTTCGGTGCGCTTGATCGGAAGCCCCTGGAAGGACGTCTCGTACTGCGTTTTCCAGGTTCGCTTCTGCTCGTCGAGCCAACTCTCTTCTTTAAGACGGTTGAGTACGTCGTAAGCGTAAGTGCGTTTGCCCTGAACATTCTCGGCGCCGGTCAATCGGCCGCTCTTGGGATTGTAGGTAAATGTCGATTGCTCATCCTTTGCGCTGCTGGTAAGCGGCTGGCTGGTGAGCGCCGGGTTGTAAGTGAAGCTGATCTCGTCGCCTTTGGCTGTGGTCCGGGTCTTGACCTGTTTCTGGTCGTCCTCGTAGGCGTAGCATTCGATCCGTGGTCCTGTCCTGGTTTGCGTCAGACGCTGCAACCCGTCGAAACCCTGCGTACCTGCGAGTGTTTTCGTCGTGCTGTCCTCATGAATGACCTCGAGCGCGATCGGTAACTCAGCGCTGCTGTGCGCCGCGTAATCACGTGTGATCACGCTGTTGTCTGGCAGCAAGGTGGTGGCCATGCGGGACCAGGCGTCATAACCGAATTGGGTGTTGACCCCGAGTTCGTCGGTTTGGGAGGTGCAACGGCCCAGGCCGTCGTACAGGAAATGCTGGGTACCCACGACCTCCTTTAGTGCCCCCAGCGTTTTGAGCCTGATCGGTTTGCCAAACAGGTTCAGCCAGGCCTCACTGTGATTGCTGATGTCTGGCGTCGAGCCGCTGCTCTGTATCCAGTTTTCCTGGATCGCGCCGTCATACTCATCATTGCCGATGGGGTTGAAATGCTGGTGGGACTGGACACCGTCATCGCCGGTGATGGTGCATTGCTGGTTCCAGTCGTCGTAGGCGAAGTAGCGGGTCAGGGGCTTCTGCTGACCGTTGCGGTAGTCATAAGCCGTCTCCTGCTGCACATTGTTCCAGGGGCTGTACAGAGCTGCGTAGGTCTGGCACATGACCTTCGGATCAACGGTATCGATGTTGTCCTGTTCTTCATAGATAGCTCGACCGATCCCGTCCATGCAGGAGCGGGTTTTTACCCCGTGCGCGTTGGTCAGCACCTGCTCTGCATGTTCCCCGACGGTTGCACAGAGGATGTATTGATAGTCGCGAGTGGCCTCGAAATCCGTGTCCTTGGCCGTGGTTTCCCGAGTCAGCCGGTTGAGTGCGTCGTACTCATAGCGGTTTTCCACGCCTTCGGCCAGCGTCAGCCATTCATGCCCGGTCAGGGGTGAAAGCTGCCGCACACTGGTGCTGCTGACGTTGTCAAAATCGGTGCTGAGGGTTTTGGTGATCTGTTGCACCGGTACGTGCAACTGAGCGCTGTCGATCAGGCTGTATACGTAGTCGGTATGAGTCGATTTGCCATTCAGGCTCAGGGTCTGGCGCTGGAGGCGCCCATGTAGAAACGGCTGGTCCGGCAGGTTTGAATAGGTGTTGACCGTCTGCTGCAGTTCAACGTCCTTGCCTGGGCCGTCGGCATCGAGGTGTACCAGTGTTTCGGTCTGGGGCACAATCCATTCGGGCAGTTCGCTGCCACTGGTTGTCGGGAAGGCAGCGTACCTAAAGCGAGTCGTCAGGGTGGGTGCGCCGTCCTGATCCGATAGGGCGGGGGTAACCGTTCTTTCTTTCAACTGGCAGACAAACCCTTCGGCATTGGGAGGGCATTCACCTTCGACCCCTTCAGCGGGATACCACGTCTGGGTCTCGACGATACCGTCGGCACGGGTTTTCATCAGCAGATTTCCGTGGCTGTCATAGGTGTTGCTGATGGTTTCACTGCGGCTGCGCTCAGGTTGGTTCAGTACGGTCCAGGTCGTTTTTACATCCTTGGGCATCTGACAGTAAGCGGGCTGCTCGGAGTAGCGTTTGCCTTCCTCGATGTAGTAAGTGGTCTCTACGGTCTGCCGATGCTGGTTCTGGGTCGTGACTTCCCTGGCCACGAGATGAAAGCGGTTGAATGTTCGTTCGATACTGCGTACGGCCACGTCGTCGACCCATAGGCTTTCGGTGCAGGCATAGTCATAGGTGCCCAGGTATTTGAAGAGGTTGTCCAGGCCGTTGTCTTCCCAAGCGACGTTCAGGCCTGCCCCTAGAAAATTGTGTGATTGCTTGTAGGTGTAACGCACATCGATCTGCGGCTGTTCAAAGCCAGGATCGACGACATGCCGGGTCACTCTCGGCAGTGGCGGACGGTGGGCGCTGACTGGAAATTCATGACCGCGGTCCTGGTAATGGACGAACTCCTGACTGCCCGTCGGCGTTTCCACGTGCTTGATACATACCTGACCATCGTTCTCGATCCCGTATTCGAACCGCCACGAGGCCTGATTCTCGGTCGGCAGCGTGATACGCGAGACGTACCGGCTGCTGCTCGTCAGGTACATGATGAACTGCGCAAGTGCCTCTCCTTTTGGCCCTGCTTCTGGATACAGCGAGATCTTGACGCTCGAGTCTCCTTCGCGCTGGATATTCAGTAGCGTGCGATCCAGATCGTCCCGGATCGATTCAAGCAGTTGGGTATTACCGAAGGGCTTGTGCGTCAGCCAGACCCTGTGACCGGAGGCTGCGATGATCTGCTCCGGCCAGGCCATGCGTTTGTTGCCGCTGCTGTGCACTTTGAGAATTTCGATCAAGCCGGATTTGTGAGCCACCCGGAAGTGGTAATCGTCCACTTTATAAAAATGAAAAGTGTCGAGTTTCTTTTCCGACATGGTCAGTTTGCCGATACGGGTATGCACGACGCGGCGTGTGCGTTTGCTGACGCGAGTCTGCTTGCTGTAGGTCTTGCGTTTGGCGCTGTCAGTCTTGCTGGCGGCTGCAGCGGGTCTGGTGGACCGGGTCCTCTTTGTGTAGCGGGTGCGCAGGGTACGCTTGATGAATCTGCTGTTGCTGGTTCCATCAACGCAGAACGTCTCGCCCGTACCCAGTGACAGGATGTGAGAATCGGGATCGTAGTGGGACAGTTGCAGGCTCCAGCCCAGGCCATAGCCGATGTCCTGCGTCAGGAGCGGGCTGTAGGACAGCGTGGGGGTGATTCCCGGCCCGCGCAGATCATTGGCCTGCAGTTCGGGCAGATTGATCGACACGTTGTACAGCCCGGTACGCGAATCGACACCGCTTTTCAGACAGCTCATGAAGTTGAGCGCATTGGAGTGCACGGAGGTGGACGCGGTCATGAGAATAGGCCTCGCTGAATGTTGGCTGGACGAGCGCACTGGTTGACCGTTGTGCAATCCATGCGCATGAGTCATTGGCGACCCTTCAGCCAGTTCTGTCTGAGAGATCCGCGTGACTGAAGGTCTTTTTCAACCCTACCAGTACTGAGCGGGTCAGGAACCTAGCAGTTGTACGAGTAGGCAGCCCGCTCGCCTGGGCGTAAAAAAACTCTACTCGCAGCTTTATGGCTGAACGCACGAGCTCTCACTGCCGAGCGTATACACGAAAGGAGCTTTACTTCATGGCCGCCGATCTTCCCGCCCCCAAGGTTCCCGACCTGCAGCAGCCAGGTAACTACATTGATCTGGTGCAGTTGGGTACTGCGGATTTGCTGACCTATGTCGACTATCCCGGCATTGCCGACGGCCAGTACTTCTTCATCAACTGGCGCGGATGCGGGGCCCATGGCGAAGTGGTGGATCAGTTTGAAGATATATTCAAGGTCGAGAATCCGGGCACGGAAGGCATGCCGGTAACGCTCGAAAATAAAGTGCTTAAAAACCTGGATCAAGGGTGGGTTTTCTACTCCTATAAACCGTTCGATTCCAGTCAGCCGGATTTGGAAATCGAATCACTCCGACTGTTTTTCTATGTCGGAGAGCGTCCCGTTAGCATCGCGCCATTGGCCGTGCCGCAATGCAAGCAATCCCATGACCTCAAGCTGGATCCGGCGCTACTCGGCTCCGGGGCGGTTCGTGAGGTTTTGATGGTGACCCCGCCGTACCGGGCGATGCGAGCGGGTGACAAGGTGGTGCTTACGTTGAGGCTCTATCATCCGGACAACGGTTTTCTGATTGACCTGGTCCAGTCTCACACGGTGGTCGATCATGAAGTGGGGCAGCCGCTGGTGTGGAAAGTTGCTTCAAACGAGCTGCTCATGATCGAAAACGGTTACGCCCTCATGAGTTACAAAATCAGTTATGTAGACTCCGGTTTGAGCACCATGAGCCCTGTTCAAACGCTGGATATCGTTGCTCCGGTCGAGGCGCGGTTGCCCGCACTGGAAATCGTCGGGTTCAACGGTGGCTCACTGGATCCCGGGGCCTATCCCTATGGCATCACGCTGAAAGTCACGCCCTACTCAGGCATGCGGGTTGACGACGAGGTGGTTGTCTATGTCAGTAGCGACAGCCAGTGGGTGAAGACCCTGCGCACCGATGTCTCGACCCTCGACAGCCAGGTGCTCGAGTTCAGCCTGGCGCAGCAATGGCTGCTCGACAATAACGGCAAGGACGCGGAGTTCATGTACCAATACGCACGGGAGGGTGTCGCGGGCAGCTCGGTACTGCGCACCGTTACGCTGCGCCGCCCGCTCGACCTGCCGCCGCCGGAGATCGAGCTCGCGATTGTCGACGGCGACATTGGATGGGGTGTCGAAGGGCATATCTTTGCGGTGAGGCTGACCGATGGGGTGACGATCCGTATTCCCGAAGCAGCAGTCATTGGAGACGACGATACGGTGCAGATGCACTGGAACGGCTATGGCAGCACCGGGAGTTTCATTGCCGACCCGTCGGCAGAGGATCCTCGACTGTTTTTCATTCCTGCAGCGGCGGTGCCTGCCAATATGGGCAAGCGTCTGGACGTTTACTACAAGGTGAAGCCTGCGGGAGAGCCGGCCGGTACATCGAAGGTCTTCAATCTTGAGATCAGGGGCATCGACGAGGGCTGGCCGGCCATTCAGTACATTGAGCCACCCCTTGTCGATGGCTCGCTCTGGCTTGGCGAGGTGAGCGCCGAAGGCGCGGGTGTCGAGTTGGGTTCCTGGATCTACATGGCCGAGGGACAGCGTGTTCGCGCCAGGCTTGAAGGGCTCTCTCTGATTGGCGATACGTCGCTGACCTTCGATCTAAGGACCGGCGCCGATGAACCACTCACAGCTGATGAACATGAGGCTCAAAAAGTTTCGATGCGCATACCGAAGCGCTATCTGGAAATGCTGGCACGTGACAAGCCAACCACCAGGGTAAGAGTTGACGTCAGCTTCGACGACGGCGCCAGCTATGTGTTGTTCTCCAACGGCGCGTTCATCCTGAGAGACAATGTGCACACCCGTCGCTCAAATATCCCGTCAGGAAATTCGGTTCTGACGGATCATTCGCTGAACAGTCTGATCGCCTGGATGCAGGCCCCTGAAAACACGGTGATGCATGGATGGGGTGCCATCGCGATTCTCGCACGCAGCAAGGCCAATGAACTGTTGGCTCAGCGCTACATTGCCAGTTTCGAGACCGGCGCCTGGTTGCCGCCGGTCAATGGTGTCGTCGAGACGATCCCGGGCAAACGGCTGGATTCCCTTCGCGACTTCAAGCTGGATGCGCCAGGATTCTCCTTCGAAAACCCCGGCCTGGCCCGCGATCATGCGACGCTGAGTTGCCCGGTGACGTCCGGCATCTGGTTGTCGATGAGCCTCAGGGACAAGCAGTGGCAGGTTCAAAGGATCGTGGAAACAGGTCCACTGCTCGGGCCTCGCGTGCTGCTTGATCTGGCCCTGACCCAGACTGCCGGTCGCGTGGATGAAGACAATCGCATCCTGCTTGATCTGAACAACGGTAATGATTTCAGACTGACGGGGGCTGGCACTGATGACGAACAACGCATGCTCGGGACTGTCTTCCGCGATCTGATCAGTCAGTTGCCGGACAATGAGCGCGTATTCGAGCTGGGCCGGATCGAGGCCGGAGAAGAGACCGTCGAGCGGATGAGACCGCAGAGGTTCAGATTGCAGGCGCAGGCAGATCCTGAGGCGGCGCAGCGGGCAGATACTGCAACGCAGGGCGAGGGCGCCATTCTGGTGTGCATTGCAATGGTTGGCGAGGAAGAGGGCGCTACGCTACCGGTCGACTATCCGTATTTCATTCCCAATGACGCCGACGCGAATTATTCAGCCGGCCTGCTAATGGACGGTCGGGCCGCGCCGCTGGCATTGCTGGCGAAGATCGCCAATGCGTTCGACGGTGCCGAGCTCGTATTTGGCAAGGGCCCGGACGGTACGTTGTCGCAGGCTCAGTTGGTATCCGGAAACATGTCCCTGCCAGAGACGGACATTCCTCAGGAAGACCCGAGTTCCCCTGTTGTGCTGCATGAAATGGCGTTTCAGGTCACGACCGATAAGCCATTCACGATTCATTTCGATTCACGCACGATTCAGGTCGAGTGGTCGTCAAGAGCGATGACGGGCATCACGTTCGGCGGCGATTCTCCAGATACGTTGGCGTTCGTGGTCGATCTTTCACTTCAGGCCACTTACCAATTGGTGGACATGCAGTGGCAGAAAACCACCTACGTACTGGATAAGCAAATCACCTACGTGCCTTCCGACAACAGTGGCAGAGACTTCTGGGACATCATCGAGGGCATTTTCGGCGCGATCATAGCCGTTGCTCACGCAGTCATACACGTCCTGTTGAGCGACCGAATCGATCCCTTGTTCGAGCAGGCGCTGGCGGTCGAATCGAGTGTTGAAGACTTTCTCGATGAACATATCAGACTCGGCTTCGGTCAGCTCCTGCAAGGGGAGGTCCTGCGCATACCTGCGGATATCGCGGTCTTCGGCCAGGTCAACCCGACCCTGACCTCGTTTGTCGTCAACCCGTCACAGCCGTTGCTCGCGGCTGGAGGCCGCCAACAGTTCACCACCGACCCAGGCGTTCAAGGTGTCGTATGGTCATTGCCACCCGGTCCCGGTCAGGGCAGCATCACCACGGACGGCATGTTCACGGCCCCGCCGGTCAGCGAGTCCGGTGATGTTGTGCGTGTTCGGGTGATCGCTACAGACACGGTAACCGGTTATTCCAATGCTGCGTGCGTTACCGTGCTGGATCGCGGGCTGACCGTCAGCCCATTGCTCCAGGTCTGCAATGCCGGTGAAACTGTGGAACTGACTGCCTTGGGCCTCAGCGACGGGCCGTTGCAGTGGTCGATAGATCACCCCGTAGCGGGCGAGAGCGGCATGATCAGGCCCAGCACGCTGCCCGATGGCGATCACACGTATGTTGCAGCGCCCAAGGTGAGCGAAAAGACCTACGTACTGGATGAAATCACAGTCACCAGTGATTGCGGAGTCTGTTCGGCATGGATCCTGGTGCTGCAAACACAGCCTGCTCTGACCCTCACGCCATCGAGCCCCACTGTGTCCGCAGGCCAGGTGAGTCTGCGGGCGCGCTGGGGCAGTCATGATGTCGAGCCAGAATGGACGCTACCTGTAGCTCAAACCGGTTCGATCGACCGTGACGGTAATTATCAGGCCCCGGAAAGCAAGAGCCCGCGATTTGCACTGATCTTCGCCAGATTCCATGACGATTTTCTCGGCGACATGTATGGGCATCTCGTCCTGCCGCTTCCGCTGTCAGACTTCGAGGATGAGTTGATGCTGATGGGCGAGTACGCGGAGTCCGTGACTCGATTGTCTGTGGGCAAACCCAAGGCCAGGACCAGGCTGGCAACGGTTGTCGACGACAGCTCGGTGGACGGCATCGCCGAGTGGATGGCCAACCCTGCCAACAATGTGATGCTGGGCTGGGATGCAATTGCCGCCCTGCACCGCAGCAAGATCAATAGGCTGTTGCTGCAGGAGTACATTCAGCGCTTTTCCTTCGATACCTATCTGCCACCGATCAGTGGTGAAGTGCCCACGGTCGTCAATGAATGGGTGGAACGAATTCACGATTTTATACTGGATGCGCCACGTCTCGCGTTCGCGAACGATGACCTGGGGCACTCCCACGCCACGCTGGCCTGCGCCATTCTTGGCGGAACGCAGCTGACTCTGCGCAAGAACGTCGATAACTGGACGGTGACCCGACTGGCGAGAATCGACCCGCTGCAGGGGCCGCGACTGACCCTGGATTTGCGTCTTGACCAGGTTCCCGGTGAGGTTGAAAACGATGGCCGCATCCGCCTGGATTTAAAACACAGTGACAATTTCAGTCTGACATTTGCCGAGTCGGCGTATGAACGAAAGCTGGGCGGGGATTTTTTCAAGGATCTGTTCAATCAGTTGCCGGACGAGAAACGCATCTGGACGATGGGCCTCATCCAGGCCGGTTCCGATGCACTCATGCGCGCGCATTCATTCAAGTTGCGGACACAGACGCGTCCTCAGGCAGAAAGCGATGGTGATGGTGATGGTGATGGTGCGATTCTGACCTTCATTTGCATGGAAGACGGCTCGCCGGGTGGAGATATTCCCGTCGAATACCCTTACCTGATCCCGGATCGCGGCCTCTCCACGGATTGCTCTGCCACAGTCTTGTTCAGCGATGAGCGCATAACCAGAGCGGCGAATGTCGTCGAGCTGGTGGCGCAGGCCGTGGCCACCGCGATTGACGGCGTTGAGTTCGATTACGTCCAAGACACTGATGGTCGGGTGATCAAAGCGACGGCGAAGGGCGGGGCATTGCATATCCCCTCGTCTTCGCAGGATCTTGTCCCGGTGACGGTAGGGTCAACGGTTCTGCGCCCCAGGATCAACAGAGGCGGCGTGGATTATCAGACCAGCCATACGACGTCACCTTTGACGATATCGCTTGATGGTGATCGAAACGCGGTCCTGAGCTGGCAGGCCGAAGCAGAAGAAGGCCTCACCCTACATTTCGTGGACTCGGCATATCCGGTCTTTGCCGCGCTCAACAGTACGACATTCGATGTGACGTGCCGTTATCTGTTTTCGGAACACGACAACGCTCTGGTTCTCAAACCTGATCTAAACAGCGTTGTAAAAAGTGCAGAGGTCACGTTCACAGTTGTCGGAGACGGCGACGTAACGGATCCGGTGCTATGGGCGGCGACCGGGGTCGGGGCCGTATTCATCAGCAACAGTGATGCAAGTCTGCAGGCGGATATTCAGGCACGGCTGGGCAAGGTGCTTGAGCTGAAGGTGGCAGCCAGTCGTTTTATCGAAGAAAGCATCAAGCTCAACTTCAGTCAGGCCATCATCGGCGATGTGTTTCGTGCGCCCCGTGATATCGCCGCATTTGGCCGTGTCGCTCCGGCGACCACAAGTTTTGTGGTCAGCCCGCAGGAACACGTGATGACGGTCGACAGCTCCATGAAGTTCGTTACCGATCCTCCCGGCATGACTGTCGACTGGCGTGTAGACGCGCTGCATGGCGGTTCAGGAGATACGGGTGCTATCAGCGAAGCGGGCAAATATTACGCCCCCGAGGCCGAGTCCCTGATCGAGCCCTTCATCCGGCTGAAAGTCACTGCAACCGATGGCGCAACGGGCAATCACAGCTCGGCACTGGTGACGGTGATTGCCGCGCCGCTGCTGCTCAACCCCTTGATCCAGATCTGTGACGGTGTACAAAGCGTCGAGTTGTCAGGCGGCGCGCTGGGCGTCGGTGAGGTGACCTGGTCGATCAAGAATCCGGTCGAGGGTGAGAGCGGTACGTTGTCTCCCAGTACGCAGCCCGACGGTGATTACACCTATCACCCCAGCTCGGCCGAGCTTGAAAAAAACTACGTGCTGGATGAAATCGTCATGGCCGGCCAGGGCTTCAGTGCTTCGGCCTGGGTATTGGTGCAAAAGAGCATTCCGGTTTTTTCCGTTCGTGCGACGGCAATAGAGCAAACCGCAGCGCAAGTCGAACAGGTCAAACTGGAGGCGTATGTCGGCGACAAGGTGCTTGGTGTTGACTGGGCCATGCCACTGGGCGGCCCCGGGTCTATAACCGATGGCATTTATAACGCGGATTTGGAGGCGCACGAGCATTTCGTGCTGATTATCGCCTCTCTCCTGCACCCCGCCTTGGGCACTCTGGAAGGGCACATCATCCTGCCTCTGCCATTGACCACCTGCTTCTCGCCATAACCTCAAGGAGCGTTGCGGTAACTCAGCTGCTGGAAAAACAGAGTCACACCCACACTGGTATCACAGGAGGTGATGTCATGACCGGTCATTCAACAGAGAGTCTGTTGGCATGGATGCAGGATATAACCCGGTTGAGAGGCTGGGATGCGGTAATCGCTCTCGACGGCAAAGCGGTCAACGGACTGCTCGCACAAACCTGGCAGCTCGGCGTGGGGGAGGGGCTGGTGCAACCGGTTCCCGACGCCAGCGTTGAGATTCCCGATACGAACATTACGCATGTGTTTTCGGATTTCATCCTTGGCCCACCGGCATTGTCGTTCAATGACGGCTCGCTTGAAAGTGCGCCACTGGCGTGGCGAATGTCGACGGTCAGCGGTGTTCATACCGTGTTGGAGAGCGATTCCGGGCACATCGGTATCCTGAAAGTGTTCGCTTACGACCCTTGCGTTTCGCCAAGTCTGCGCCTGGACCTGGAATTGACCAGTCAAGGCCCGGCATTGCAAGTGGACCTGGGCCTGAGTGAAAACGCGCTGCTGGATTTCACCGGCAGCAGCGCGGCAGAACAGCGCGAAACCGGCAGGTTTTTGCAAGACTGGTTGCGTAATCCGCAGAATCCGCAAAGGGTCGTTGAGCTGGGCGTCTTCGGTGACCAAAGCAATCCACTGCTGAAAGTACGCAGGATTGATGCACGCACGCAGCTTGAAAGCCCCGAAATTGAAGGGCAGGGGGTGGACGACTCTGCTGAGGGCAGAGGTGCCTTGCTGCTTTTCACCACGCTGGAATATGGCGCTACAGGCGGCATTCCCGATGCCGACGCCGATTTTCGCTACCTGATCCCCAATGATGCCGGGGAGGATTATTCGGCAACGGCGGTTATTTCCTCGCATGCGCTGCACCGCGCGGCGTTAGGTCATGCGGTGATGCAGGTGCTGGAGAATCCGAGCTTCGAATTTATCGTTCCCGCCGAGAAACCGCTGGCGCAAATGATCGCTACCGAAGGCAAACTTGGCGTAGAACAACAAAATTACAAGAGCGAGGAATTCGAGTTCCAGTCCGACGCGCTCAGCGTTCCAGTCATCCATAGTGGAAAATCCCTGACGCTCGATTTCCAGTACACCGAAGCCGCGCACATCTGGAACCTCCCCGTGCACTTTGACTTCAAGTACAAAGCGTCAGGCGCCAGTGAGTGGCAGTCCCGAAGCGAAGACTTCGACGTCAATCTCAAATATGTATTTGGCCTGGTTCCTTCCGAGTCCGACGATCAAGGCGTGGAAAGTAGCCTGTATTTTCCGTATGAGCCGGGTCCGGAGGTCAGCCTGGTACAGGGAAAGAACGATGATGTCGACGAGTCAGAGCGCTCACAGATCAATGGTTTCGTGGCGCACACCCTCAAACAGGCCTTGATGAAGGCATTTGGCGAAACGTTGCAGAGTCGGGGCTATGAGCGTTTTCTCAACCAGTTCAATCTAGGCGACAGGCAGGCTTTGCAATCTGTGAAAACCCGTCTGCCTCATGACCTGGCGGTGTTTGGCAAGCTCGAAGCCGCTTCATCGGGGTTCAGAGTCGTCGAGCAACAATCGGTGGTCACAGCGGGTGAAGAGCTGCAACTGACCACCCGGCCGGTCCGTACAGGCCTGGTCTGGAGTGTCGATCATGTAGCTGGTGAAAGCGGCGCAGGCAGTCCGGGCACGATAGGCAGTACATCAGGCGTTTACCGTGCACCCGGCGTGCAAGACATGACACAGGTCATTCAGCATGTGCTGGTCACTGTGACAGAACCGGTAAGCGGGCAATTCAGCACCGCAGTGGTGACCCTGCAGCGCCATGCCATCAGCCTCAATCCGCTGATTCAGGTGTGCGACTACGGCGCTCGCGTCGGCCTGTCGGCAGGGAGTCTGAGCGAAAATGATCTTGATTGGTTGATCGTCAATGAAGTGCCCGGCGAAAGCGGCACCCTGGAGCCGGACGACAATGCTGCGCACGCTCAGAGTTACGTTGCCGGTCCTAAGGTGCCGAACAGGACCTACGTTCTGGACAAGGTCGAAGTCAGTGATGGTAAAAACAGCAGCTCGGCCTGGGTGTTGGTCCGCCAGCAGCAGCCGATGTTGACCATCGAGATCGTCCCGGACGGCTCCCTTGCTGAAGACGAGGTTCGCCTGGAGGCCAGGTACGGCGGAAATGTCTACAGCGGTGTTGAGTGGTACATGCCGGAAGGCCTGCCTGGCACCCTTTCCAAGGACGGTGTCTACAAGGGCGACCCCGCAGCGCCTGACCGCTTCGTGATCATCTTTGTGCGGGTCGACGATATTCTGTTCGATCGGCTCGAAGGGCATCTGATCCTGCCATTGCCTTTGAGCCGGCACGGTCAACTGCTGCAGAAACTGTCAGCCCCTCGATTGGAGGGCAGCACCCTGAATCGCCTTCTCGACCGTTCCAATGCGGGCACGCTCACTCAGGGCTGGGGCGCGATCATGGCCATCGGTCGCGACGCGCTCAACCGGCAACTGGAGCAGCAATATGTAGAGCGGCATCGGAACCTCTCTTTTTTTCCGCTGTTCACAGGATCGATAGTGATCGACTTGTCGACACATGACACCGTCTTTCTGAGGCAGATCGAGCTGGGTGTGCCAACCCTGGCTCTCGGGGCCGCAGGCCGTATCGAAGGCCGGGTGACGATGAACGTACTGGCTGGGAGCTACCTCAGGCAACGCCGTTCTCAGGCGGGCGAAACGACAGTAACCGAAAACTTCAAAGTTACCGAAGACATGCATTTTCATGTCGAAATGACTGCGCCCCTGGTGGTGGACGGAGACTGTGATATCAACCTGGACCTGTCCGGCGCTCGTGACTTCACTTGCAACCTGGCCCGCGACGACGAAACCGCCAACAGCAAGCTGGCCGGCTTTCTAAAAGAAAAATTCCCGGAAATCCCGTCGCACCGGTCGGTGTTTTTTCTGCTGGGCATCGACGTGAATCAATATCAGGCCCAGTCGCCAGCGAACGTACGACTGCTCACCCGTGCTGCACCGGGTGCGCAGTTCAGAGGCGCGAAGAACTTTGGGGATGGTGCGCTTGTCCTCCTCATCCAGATGCGTGGCAACAAAAGCGAAGGACGATTCCCGCTGACCAGCGATTTTCCGTATCCGATCCCTGCCAGTCCCGAGGCGAAGGCTGGAAACTCATACGACGCTGCGTTGATAGTCTCCAATGAAATGCTGCGCGGTTCAGAACACAATCGTCAGCCTCTGCTGGACAGTCTGCGTTCAGGGGCCAAGGATCTGTTTGCGCAGGCGGACACACGTGCTGCGGGTGATCTGCTGATGTTCGGCGTGCGTCAGGCAACGCAAGCCAGCATCACGCCATTGTTCTCGACGATCGTGGCCGCAGAGACGCAGAGCTTTATGCTCCACAATGAGCAGGGTCAGACAATCACGGCGCAGAGCTGGAAGGTCTTCAGCCTTCAAGGTCATCGCGACGTACAACACGGCTTTATCACTTCCAATGGCGTGTACACCGCAGCGAATGCAGCGCAGATGGGCTACGACTCGTTACGTGTCGTTGTCAACGCCACCTATGACGATGGCGGGATGACCAGGACAGCCACCGCGCTGCTGAGCGTGGTATCGCAAGCCATGGAGTTGGCACCGCGAGCGGTTGTAGTGGCCGGTAGTGATCAGGTCAGGCCAGTCTTGCTTAAAGCGTCGACGGTGGACGGTGAGGCAGTCGACTGGACGCTGCAAGGCCCACAGATCGGCAGCCTGAGCGAGGTCGAGAACGGGGTGCTGTTTACCCCGGTAGCAAAACTCTGCAAGCGAGCACTGAATGTGCAGCGGATCGTCGCGCAATCGGGGCAGAAAAAAATGGACGCTACGGTATTGATCGCCAATGGTCAGCAGGTACTGCGTATTGAGCCGTCATCTGTTCCGGGATCGCGCAAAGGCGTGGCTGTGCAGTTGCGTGAAGATGCTGCGCTACTGGCCGGTAATCAGCGGCGCTGGAAAATGGCGGGCGGTGCGGGCAGCGTTGATGCCCAAGGTGTATTTACCCCCCCCGAAGACTATGTCGGCACCAGTGTCGTGAGCTGTGAAATCGTTAGCAAATACAATGTAATACTGGCAAGCGGCTACTCCGTGATAAATGTCTCCGAGGTGGAAGAAGCGCCGACATGGTCGGAACTGACGCTGTTCACTATCAAAGTGCCTAACAACAGCGCTAATGCCGCTGAGGGCCATCTTTATGCCAATGGTTATCAGCAACTGGAAGTGGCGGTCGAGGTAGAGACCATGCCGGTCGACGGCCAGCACTGCCCGTTGAGTCCGATGGAGGCCGCGTCCTTACGTCTGACTGACGTCAAAACCAGGCAGGCAATCGGCTCGTTGGTCAAAAGATGCGATTTGCGGCACGGCATTGCCGAGGGTGATCAGCGTAGATACGCGACGAGTAACGTCCCGAACAGATTCGTACGCTCCGCTGGGCTCGCAAACGCTTTTGCGCAGCCTGAGGCCTATCACGTTGCTGAGAGCCGCAGTGATTCTTCCACCTATCAAGACTTCTACCTGCATGCCCGGACGGAGCCTAACAGCACGATGAGGTTATGTGCCGAATTCCAGAAGGACAACGGCCAGTGGTTTGCTTCAGACAACAGAGGCGAGACAAACAGTGAGGTTATTATTATCTCGCGACCTATTCCCGGGTTCGGTGACGATCACTACAGTTTTAAGGTCGTCCGGGTCCAGGGTGATCAAATTCCGACCCCCACGCCTCCCCCTGAAGGCGAGAGTGACTATCCGTTTACGCTCGTGTATCGCTCCACGGATTACTGGCTGTTAGGCTTAAGGTACAACAATACTTCAGAGTATGTGCGCTTCGAAGTGCTGAAATTTATGCCGTGGCGTGTAGGTGAAGATGTTGAAGAACTCAATATCTCCACGATCCTCTGGGAGAGCGAGCAAAGCGCCGAAGAGGTGTTCAGTTGCACGGGGTCTATTTTTCTTGATAAATGTGCAGTCATAGATCCAAATCAAAGTCCAGATCCTTGCGTTGCCCATGCACCTGGGAAAGTGCTGTTCGACGAGGGGCTCAAGCGTGTTATTAATGACATAGAATCTCTGGATATCGACGTGGTGATGACGGCTTTTGAGGCGGGCAAACTGGTGATCAGTCTGCATCGATTCGATAATATACCGTTTATCAAAGCAGGCGATCCGAATCGGGACAGGTTGTACAGACCGCTCGGGGTCTGGCTGCACGATGAGCAAGGAAATATTCATAAGCGTTCCATCCACTATCTGCCGGACGGCGTTGGCAGGCGTAACCGTCTGACGACAACAAACTGGTCAGACTTCAAAAAGAATGATGGAAGAAAGGATTCATAATCCTTGAATGACAGGAGTCATCATCATGCAGAGTTTAGTTAAATACTTAGCCTGTGTAGTGCTCGCCGGACTGGCGGGTTGTACCTTTCAGACGCCGCCTGCCTCTGCGCCAGACGCGGTTTCCCGCTCTATAACGCTTCAGGAGAAAGATGACAACCCCGTGTCGGGCGACGCATGCACCATCGAGATACTTAATGACGAATCCGTTTATTTGAACAGGAATGAGCACGACTGCAGAAATGACCAGATGAGTTTTTACAGGCTGACGGATGTACGGTCAGCGACGTATATTACATTAAAGGGTAACGATTGTGATGAGGGCGGTGGCTGGTGGTTTCTTCTGAAAACCATGATTGACCCGATGACGACCGAGTTGTTATCAATCAAGAACCTTGAGGTGTTGCCTGTGGGGTCTATGGTCGCGCCTGGCGTGAGGCTGGAAAGCAAGAAATATGCGGATGAAGATACGACCGGGAAGTTGTCGTGTGTCATCATTAATGTTTCTGAGTAACGCCGTTTATAACGGGCTCGTCCGTCGGGTGCGCGCAATGCGCACCCCCTTTTAATTATTTGATGTTTGATCAATCAAGCCTTTAACAGGGAGCGTTTCTATAATGACGATTTCAACGTCCGTGCATTCCAATGCTTTTAATTTCATGAGTTTCCTGCAGAACGGCGTCGATCCCCGTACCGGGCAATACACCGTCTCCATCACCTTGCCGGATGTAAAGTGCAATGGATTAAGAGGGCCGGGTTTGCCACTGGCGCTGAACTACAATCCGCTCAATGAACAGGACAGCGGTTTCGGGCTGGGCTGGAGCCTGCAACTGTCGCAATACGTTCCGGGTACCCAGATCCTCTCGTTGAGCAGCGGCGAAACATATAAGGTGGACGGTACTCAGGGTGATCAACTGACCATGTCGGAGAAAAAGCTCGACAGTTTTCATTTCTATAAGCAGGACGCCACCCATTACCGGCTGATGCACAAGTCCGGTCTGATGGAGATCCTTGAGGAAGTGGGTGCAACGGGTCACAAAGTGGCCCTGCCCAAACGCGTGCTGGCGCCTGAAGGGCATGGCTTGACGTTGAGTTACGCGCCCTTCGACAGCACGCACATGATGCTCAGCGAGGTAAAAGACGATGCGGGGCAGGTCTTGCTCAGCATCGAGCGCGACGGTGACACGGCGGTGCGTATTGCTTTGCACGCCCCACAGGTTGAACCGGTGAGATTCGTGATGATCCTGAGCGGAGCTGACCGCCATGTGACGCGCATCGAGTTGCCAACCGACAATGCCGCCTCATGGCGTTTCGGGTATGAGCGTTTTCTTGAGCATCTGTGCATGAAGACGGTGGACACTCCGGTCGGTGGGCATGAAGAGATTTTCTACAACGATGGGGGCCATGCGTTTCCTGACAATGCCGGGCGCCAGCCATTGCCCCGCGTCACCCGACACCTTATTGTTCCAGGCTTCGGCCAGGCCGATGTCGATGTCCACTACGGCTACGCGGACAGCCAGGGGCGCGAGCACAACTTTCTCGGCGCCGGCCTGGACATCGCGTGGCAGGACAATGGTCTGGACAACCTTTACCGCTATCGGGGTGCTGGCGGATATGACTACGTGTCCACCGAAACCCTGCGGGTCGAGGGGGAGGATGTGCGCAGCGTGGAGCGCATCTTCAACCAGTTTCATCTGCTGACAAGCGAGATCACCACGCAGAATGAGGCGGCCCACGAGGTAAAGACGACCTATCACCTGTTACCGGACCGACCCTTTGCCGAGCAGCCCAATTATTGCCAGTTGCCCAAGGAGGTCACGACCACCTGGCGCTGGCTGAAAGACGCACGGGTGCCGCGTAATGAAACCGTCAGCACCACCTATGACATCCATGGAAATCTGCTGGTCCAGACCCAGGCCAATGGCGTCGAGGAAACCAGCGTGTGGTATCCGGCCAGTGGAGAGGAGGGATGCCCCGCCGACCCTGAGGGTTTCGTGCGGTCGATCAAAAGCAAGACGGTCACCCCGGCACGTTCCGAGCATGGGCAGGCGCCCACGCTCGCGACCCGTTATCGCTACACCTCTCTGGCAGCGCTGGACGGCAGCGGGCGAGAAGACTGGCTTGCCATGCAAAGCGAAACCCTGGTGCAGCTGGATTCCGGTCTCAGGCAGCGGCTGCGCAGCACCGCCTATGGGCTTATCGATGAATTGACGACCGGCAAAGCGGACAGAAAACGGAGCTTGCGGCGGTCGGCTCATGCCTTTATCGACAGTCTGGTGAGGTTGGCCGGCGGCGAACAGCAGAATCTGCGACGTCAGGCTTACGACCTTGTCGGCCTCGTCGTGAAACTGGCCCCAGGTATCGGAAATGCGTTGCACAATGCCGTGCGTCAGGTGATCGACAGTTTGCTGGAGCAGGTCCCCGAGGCCGAACAGGAGTTGCAGTGCACGACCTATGACTACATTGATGATGTTCACGACGCCTTTCAACATGGCCGTGTCGGTGTGGAAACGTTGACTATGAACGGGCAGGCCACTGCCACGGCATTTGTCTACAGCACCCTCGATAGTCCTGCGCTCAAGGAAAGTGTGCAGCGCACCGTGCAGACAGTGACCGGCTTCGACGGGGCGACAAAGACCGTCACGCTCGAGCATTCGTTGTTCACCGGTGAACCGCTGCTCAACCGGGACGACAACGATGTGGAAATCCGTTACACCTACGACTCGCTGCGCCGTGTACTGAGCGAGACCGTAGCGCCGGATACCCCGTATACGGCGACCCGCAACTATAAATATCAGCTCTGTGCCAGCACTGCGGACCAGGCTGGGCAGGAGCTGTCCGACGTCAAGAATGTGAAGACCTGCAGCCGTTTTGACGGGTTGCACCGGGTGGTCTACGAGGAGCGCGATGATGCCGACAACCTGGCAAAGCTGGAACTGGAAAAGACCGTTGTTGTACAGCTGAAACTCAAAGACACCGCACCTGCAACGGCCCCTGCAACCGAGAAATCGGTAAAGGCCGTTCTTGAAAACCTGAAAACCCAACAGTCTGGCGAGCCGCGCCAGACGTACGCTGCCGTGTATGACGCGTGGGGTCATTTGATCGAGGAAACCGAATACGACTGGCTTGAGGCGTATGCTCTGGCGTTGACCAGCGCGGTCGAGTATGACGACTGGGGCGAGCAACGCTGTGTCACCGGGCCCGATGGCGTCAGGACCGTCGAGGAAACCGATCCTGTCGGGACACCGGAGTCTCAGGGGCCGATTCAGCGCAGCTGGACCGAAAGCAGCGGTGAGTCGGCGGTCAAAAGCGGCGTCAGTGAAACCTGGCTCAATCTGTTCGAAAAGCCGACCCGCAGCGTACGCCTGGACCTTGCCGACAAGCAGATCAGCCTGAGCGTCTATCACTATGATGGACTGGGCCGCAGCGCCGAAGAGATCGTCGGCTCTGGCGACCTCGCGCGCTCCACGCTCTACACCTACGATGCGTTCGACCGGGTTGTCGAAACCACGCTGCCCGACGGAAGCCTCGTACGACACACCTTTGCCACGCATAGCAGCGAAGATCTGCCGACGTGTGTCAGTGTCGAGCACAACGCCACGCTTTCAGTGCTCGGCGAACAGGTGTACGACGGCCTGGACCGAATGGTCAAATCCATTACTGGCGGACGCGAGCGTTCATTCGTCTATGACCCGGGGCAGATGCAGCCCGCACAGGTCACGACGCCAAGTGGGCAGCTCATCAAGTATGAGTATGAACCGCAGTTAGGCAGCGAACCGAAGTCGAGAGCCATCCCCGGCGCAGATGCTGTTTATACCTACGATAACAAAAATGCACGCCTGGTCAGTTCCAGTGAACAGGGCGAAGCGCTGAACCGCGAGTATTACAGCACCGGGGAGTTGAAGAACGAAACGCGTGTTTCCGCGGGCGATGCGAAAGACATGTTCTATGTGTATAGCCGACTCGGTCGACTGAGGCTGTATGCCGATGTACTGGAGCAGAATCAGGGGTACACATACGACGCTCATGGAAGGTTGACACAGACTTCGCTGGACACGCTGTGTTCCGATTTCACCTACGACGCCTTGGGCCGCACCGCCAGTATCCACACCGAGGATAGCGCCAGCGGGCAATATGTAACGGTCGATCTGGAATATGACGATCTGGGCCGGGAGATTCTGCGCACGTTCAATTTGAACGGCACTGAGCAGAAACTTGTGCAGGTTTATGACGATGTCGATGACATGGTCAAACGCACGCTTAGTGAAGGCGGTACAGTTCTGCGTGACGAAGATTATGGTTACGATGCACGTGGACGTCTGGTCAACTACACCTGTTCAGGCACGCTGAAACCGGTTGGCCCCGAAGGCGATCCCATTCATGCGCAGACCTTCATATTTGATGGCATGGATAACCTGACGCTGGTCAATACGACCACCGAAAAAGGGATCATTCTTGCCCAATACCGCTATGAAGGTGACGACCCTGTGCAGTTAAGCCGAATCGTGAAATCAGGTTATTTGCCGAGGGAGGAGATCTTGCTGGACTATGATCCGGACGGCAATCTGACCTTCGACGAGGCGGGGCGCACGCTCCTGTACGACGCGCTGGGGCGATTGATTGAAGTGGGCACGTTGCCCCATACCACCCGCCACAACTTCGGCCCTGATGATCAGCGCAGTGGTACGACCCGCAACGGTAACACCGACCGTCTTTTTTACCGCGATGGCACCTTGGCCAATCAAGTGAGTGGTAATCAGGGCAGCACCTTCATGCGGGGCGATGGCGAAGTCATTGCTCAAGTTCAGAACGGCAAGGCTGTGCTATTGGCCACCGACGACAACCGCAGCGTGCTGACCGAAGTCCAGGTCGAGGGTGTCAATCAGGGGGCGTACACCGCCTATGGCCACCGCAGCAGTCAACCGCCTCCGGTCAGCCGGTTGGCGTTCAACGGCGAATACACCGAATCCGATACTGGCTGGCAACTGCTCGGTAACGGCTATCGGGCCTACAACCCGACGCTGATGCGTTTTCACAGCCCCGACAGCCTGAGCCCGTTTGGCAAGGCAGGCTTGAACGCGTATGCGTATTGCAATGGGGATCCGGTGAATGCGGTAGACCCGGATGGGCATGCAGGGTGGTTTAGTCGGCTCTTCAGTTCTAGAAATGTCCTGACAACTCAGTCCATGGAGGCGCGGTCTATTCCGAGTGCTCTCAAACAAACGGCAAAATACTCCGGAGCTAAGAAACTGCACAAGATAACAGATAAAGATGTGAAAAATTATGAGACGATAAAAGAAGCACTGCAAGAGCGCTACGACAGTGCCGTAAAGAGGTTGAACTCTAAGACGTCTGGCTACGAGAGATCTGGTTACGCTAAAAACAAGGAGGCGGTGAGTCGCGAGCTTGAGTCCTATCGGAGTGAAGCGGCTCAAATGGAAGCCAGGTTGGAGACCTCGAAAAAAACCTATCTATATTTGCGTAGTCATAAGGGCAAGCCCGGAATTACTGGCATGTCCAGAGATTTAATCAGGAAGGAGAAGGAAGGTCTCGGTCAAGAAGAAATGAACCAGAGACTGGGAGCTAACAAGCAAATAATAGCTGGGCTGTCTGCGCAAGATAAACGCGGCCGCAACAGGTATGCTCAGAAATAGGGCATTTGATCCTGAAGCGTGACAATGATCGAAACGTAAGCATCAGTGAGCGGTGTTTGCAGTCCCGCTCACTCTTACAGTGCACCATTGCACGACTATCCGCCCCACACTTCTCATCCCAAAGAAATAATCCCCTCCCTGATCGCTATCACCAGTGCCGTTCTTAATGAGTGCACGCCGAACTTGCGGCGAATATTGCTGGTATGAAAGTACACAGTCGCTTCGGAACATCCCTGGATGCGCGAGATTTCCCAAGCGGATTTGCCTATCGCTACCCACTCCAGCACCTGCAATTCCTTGACCGTCAGTTTGACGAACGTTGGCCCGGCGGGAGGCCGCGATCCGGTACTCAACGCTGTTTCCTTGTCGCGACGCATGGCGGAGTCCTTTCCCTGAAGATCGCCAGGCCACGATACCTCCACCCGTTCCATCACGAACCTGACATAACTGACAGCGCTGCCAACGCTGAATGCCCTGTCCAGCGCGCGTCTTGACGCTTCTTTACAGCTTCTTTACGCCTCGCCCGGGTTGTCGATCTCGTGTCTTTACGCGTTGATTCCCGACAATGCTCGCACACGGCCATCACCGCATCCGATGTGGCCTGATCATGGGGAAATTGCAATGAGCGTTATGGATGGTATCTCTCTGTTGATGGGAGTCGGGCTGTTCATCTATCTGTTGGTGGCGCTGTTGCGCGCCGACCAGAACTAGGAGCGGCCATGCACAGTTATGACTACCTGTTGATCCTGGCCTTTCTGGTGTTGCTGCTGTTGCCTGCACCCTGGCTGGGACGTTTCTATTATCGGGTCATGGAAGGCGAACGAACCTGGTTGAGTCCGGTATTGGGGCCAGTCGAGCGAGCGTGCTACCGCATTTCCGGGGTCGATCCACGGCTGGAGCAGTCCTGGAAGCAGTACGCCTGGGCGCTGATGGCCTTCAATCTGGCCGGTTTCGTTTTATTGTTTGCGATCCTGCTGCTGCAAGGCGTGCTGCCGCTCAACCCGCAACAATTGCCGGGCATGGAATGGTCGTTGGCGTTCAACACCACCATGAGTTTCGTCACCAATACCAATTGGCAGGCCTACAGCGGTGAAGCGTCGCTCAGCTACCTGAGCCAGATGGTCGGCCTGACCGTGCAGAACTTCGTCAGCGCCGCCACTGGCCTGGCGGTACTGGTTGCGCTGTGCCGAGGCATCAGCCGACGCTCCTCCAGCAGCCTGGGCAACTTCTGGGCCGACATGACCCGCGCCACGCTTTACGGGTTGTTGCCGATCAGCATCGTGCTGGCCGTGTTTCTGGTCTGGCAGGGTGTGCCGCAGAACTTCGCGCATTACATCGACGCGCTGACGCTGCAAGGCACCGATCAAAGCCTGCCGATGGGCCCGGCCGCCAGCCAGATTTCGATCAAGCAACTGGGCACCAACGGCGGCGGTTTCTTTGGCGTGAACTCGGCGCATCCGTTCGAGAATCCGACGGCCTGGAGCAACCTGTTCGAGCTGGTATCGATCCTGCTGATCCCGGCCGCGCTGGTCTTCACCTTCGGCCACTACGTCAAGGACATGCGTCAGAGCCGGGCGATTCTCGGCTGCATGCTGGCGCTGCTGCTGATCGGTGGCGCGGTGTCGCTGTGGGCCGAATACCAGCCCAACCCGACGCTGAACCTGGCGGGCGTCGAACAGACCGCGCCGATGGAAGGCAAGGAGACCCGCTTCGGTACGACCGGCACCGTGTTGTGGTCGGTGGCGACCACGGCGGCCTCCAACGGCTCGGTCAACGGCATGCATGACAGCCTCAATCCGCTGGCCGGCATGGTTGCGCTGGTCAACATGATGGTCGGCGAAGTGATCTTCGGCGGCGTCGGGGTCGGCCTCAACGGCATGCTGCTCAACGTACTGATCGCGGTGTTTCTCGCCGGGTTGATGATTGGCCGCACGCCGGAATACCTGGGCAAGAAGCTGCAGGCCCGGGAGGTTCAATTGCTGGTCGCGACCTTGCTGGTGATGCCGGTCGGTGTGTTGGTGCTCGGCGCCATTGCCGCCAGCCTGCCAGGCCCGGCGGGTGCGGTCAGCAACCCTGGACCGCATGGCTTCAGTCAGTTGCTTTATGCCTACACCTCGGCCACGGCCAATAACGGCTCGGCGTTTGGCGGCTTCAGTGCCAACACGCTGTTCCACAACCTGATGCTCAGCGCAGGACTTTTCATTGGCCGCTTCGGCTACATCCTGCCGGTCCTGGCCCTGGCGGGCAGCCTGGCAATGAAGAAAAGCGTGCCACAGGGCCAGAACAGCTTTCCCACGCATGGCCTGTTGTTTGTCACCTTGCTGACCGTGACCATTCTGCTGGTCGGTGGCCTGACGTTCCTGCCCACCCTGGCACTAGGTCCGATTGCCGAACATTTGAGCCTGGGTTTCTGAGGAGCCGACCATGAATATGCCTATTTCTTCTGTCAAACAGGCCGACCCACAGGCCTCGCCCGCTTCTGCCAAAACCGGCCTGTCGGCGCTCTGGCGTCCGGCACTGCTGCAGGCTTTCGTCAAGCTGGATCCGCGTCTGCTCAAACGTTCCCCGGTGATGCTGGTGGTGGAACTGACCGCCATTCTGACCACGGTGCTGTGTGTCATTCCCGACCCGCAGGTCCCAACTTCGATCTGCGTACAGATCGCCTTGTGGCTGTGGTTCACCGTGCTGTTCGCCAACTTCGCCGAGGCGCTGGCCGAAGGCCGTGGCAAGGCGCGGGCCGACAGCCTCAAGGCGGGTAGCGAGGGTCTGAAAGCGCGCATCCGTGACGAGAGCGGCAGCCTGCACACGATCAACGCCAGCGAGCTGCGCAAAGGCGATGTGGTGCGCGTCGAGGCCGGTGAGATGATTCCCGGCGATGGCGAAGTCATCGAAGGCATTGCCGCCGTCAACGAAGCGGCGATCACCGGCGAGTCCGCGCCGGTGATACGCGAATCCGGTGGTGACCGCTCGGCGGTTACCGGCAATACGCGCCTGGTGTCCGACTGGTTGCTGGTGCGCATCAGCGCCAACCCCGGCGAGTCGACCCTGGACCGCATGATTGCATTGGTGGAAGGCGCGAAACGTCAGAAGACGCCGAATGAAGTGGCGCTGGACATTCTGCTGATCGGCCTGACCCTGATCTTCCTGCTGGTGGTGATCACCCTGCAGCCGTTCGCGCATTTTGCCGGTGGCAGCCTGCCGCTGGTGTTTCTGGTGGCGCTGCTGGTGACGCTGATCCCGACCACCATTGGCGGCCTGCTGTCGGCGATCGGTATTGCCGGGATGGACCGCCTGGTGCGCTTGAACGTGATCGCCAAATCCGGTCGTGCCGTCGAGGCGGCCGGTGACGTGCATGTGTTGCTGCTGGACAAGACCGGCACCATCACGTTCGGCAACCGTCGTTGCGCGGCGATCTATGCAGCGCCGGGCGTGACGCCCAAGGAACTGGCCGAAGGTGCATTGCTCGCGTCGTTGGCCGACGATACCGCCGAAGGCAAATCCATCGTCGAATTCCTGCGCAACCTGCACCCGATGAACGAGCCGACACTGGGTTCGGTGACCGCTGTGCCGTTCAGCGCCGACACCCGGCTGTCCGGTGTGGATTATCAGGGCCATGTTTACCGCAAGGGCGCGGTGGATTCGTTGTTGGCGTTCATCGAACTGCAACGCATCGATCTGCCTGCACCGCTGGCGCGTGAAGTCGACAAAATCGCCAAAACCGGTGGCACGCCGTTGCTGGTGTGCGCCAACGGCCGTCTGTTGGGCGCGATTCACCTCAAGGACGTGGTGAAGCCGGGCATCCGCGAGCGCTTCGAAGAACTGCGCAAGCTGGGCATCCGTACCGTCATGGTCACCGGTGACAACCCGCTGACCGCAGCGGCCATTGCTGCCGAGGCCGGGGTCGATGACGTGCTGGCCGAAGCCACTCCAGAGAAAAAGCTCGAGCGGATTCGTCAGGAGCAGGGCGAAGGGCGGCTGGTCGCCATGTGCGGCGACGGTGCCAACGATGCCCCGGCGCTGGCCCAGGCTGACGTCGGCATGGCCATGAACGACGGCACTCAGGCGGCACGCGAAGCGGCCAACATGGTCGATCTGGACAGCGACCCGACCAAACTGCTGGACGTGGTGCAGATCGGCAAGCAATTGCTGGTGACTCGCGGCGCGCTGACCACATTTTCGGTGGCCAACGACGTGGCCAAATACTTTGCGGTTCTGCCTGCTTTGTTCGCGGCGATCTACCCGCAACTGGCGGTGCTCAATGTGATGCAACTGGCCAGCCCGCAGAGCGCGATTCTGTCGGCGATCATCTTCAATGCGCTGATCATCGTGGTGCTGATCCCGCTGGCATTGCGCGGCGTGCGCGTGCAGGCCGCCAGCGCAGCGCATCTGCTGCGACGCAACCTGCTGATCTACGGCGTGGGCGGCATTGTCGTGCCGTTTCTGGGGATCAAGCTGATCGACATGTTGCTGGTTGCCGTGGGCCTTGTCTGAACCGTTGACCAGGCTGCATGCCGGTCGGCTTGCAGCTTCACCTGATTGAGGATGTACACGATGTCCAATGTATTGCGTCCGGCCCTGAGCCTGATCGTGTTGATGAGCCTGATCACGGGCGTGGCTTACCCGCTGCTGGTGACGGGCGTCGCGCAAGTGGCGTTCCCGGCGCAGGCCAACGGCAGCCTGCTGTACGACCAGGACGGCAAGGTGCGTGGTTCGGAATGGATCGCCCAGGCGTTCACCGGCGATGAGTGGTTTCAGCCTCGCCCTTCGGCGGGTGCTTTCGCGACCGTTGCCAGTGGTGCCAGCAACTTTGCGCCGAGCAATCCGGCGCTGGCGACTCGCGTCACCGAAGACGCGGCCAGGCTGGCGGTTGCCGGTCAGGGCCCGGTGCCGCTGGCCTTGCTGACCACGTCCGGCAGCGGCCTCGATCCGCATCTGTCACCCGAAGCGGCGGCCTGGCAAGCCTCGCGGGTGGCCGCGGCGCGTCAACTGCCGCTGGAGCAGGTTCAGGCATTGATCGAGGCCAACATCCGGCGTCCGCTGGTCGGTCCGCCCGTGGTCAATGTATTGACCTTGAATATGAGCCTGAATCAGTTACCGTCTGCACAACGCAACGCGCAGTTGTAACATCCGCTGAAACAATGAAAAGAGAGTGATACCCAACGTGAGTGATTCCGGTCGAGCAGACGCATTACTGGCTCAATTGCCCCGCGACGGCCGGGGGAGGCTCAAGGTCTTTCTGGGTGCCGCGCCGGGCGTGGGCAAGACCTACGCCATGTTGCAGGCCGCTCACAAACAGATGCGTCAGGGCGTGAACGTCATGGCCGGTGTGGTGGAAACCCACGGTCGCGCCGAAACCGAGGCGTTGCTCAACGGTCTGCCGCAGCAGCCGCTGTTGCGCAGCGAGTATCGCGGCATGACGCTGGAAGAAATGGACCTGGACGCCTTGCTCAAGGCGGCACCGAGCCTGGTGCTGGTCGACGAACTGGCGCACAGCAATGCGCCCGGCAGTCGCCATGCCAAACGCTGGCAGGATGTTCAGGAACTGCTGGCTGCGGGTATCGATGTCTACACCACGGTCAATGTTCAGCATCTGGAAAGTCTCAATGATCAGGTGCGTGGCATCACCGGCGTGCAGGTGCGCGAAACGCTGCCGGACTGGGTGTTGCAGGAAGCGTTCGACCTGATCCTGATCGACTTGCCGCCCCGTGAACTGCTTGAGCGTCTGCGCGAAGGCAAGGTCTACGTCCCGGAGCAGGCGCGCGCCGCGATTGATGCGTTCTTCACGCCGACCAACCTCAGCGCACTGCGCGAACTGGCAATGCAGACCGCCGCGACTCAGGTCGATAACGATCTGGCGCAGAGCTATCGGCAGTTGGGCCAGGCCGCCCCGGCGGTGCGCGGGCGTCTGCTGGTGGGCATCGACGGCGACATGCAGGCCGAAAGCCTGGTGCGTCATGCCAGCCGCGTCGCTCAGCGCCGCCATTTGCCGTGGAGCGCGGTGCATGTGGATGACGGGCAGACGCTGGACGAACAGTCCCGGGCCCGTCTGCAAGGTGCCCAGCAACTGGCCGAGCGGCTGGGCGGCGAAGTGGTTTCGCTGCGCGCCGGAGAAGTGGCCCGGACCCTGATCCAGCACGCGGTGGAACGGCGTGCCAACGTGGTGCTGGTCGGTCAGTCCCACAGGCACTGGCATCGTCGCCTGTTTGGCGGCGGTGTCGCGGCGCGGCTGCTGCGCGAGGGGCACGGTCTGGAAGTCTGCGTGCTCGATGACAGCGAGCAACTGACCGATCAGCCGCCCCGTGCCCGCCCGCTGCGTGACGTGGTGTGGTTCGATTACGGCCTGGCGCTGGCGGCCACGCTTTTGGCCAGTCTGGTGGCGTGGGGCGTGTCTGGGGTGCTGGCGTTGCCCAACATCTCGCTGATCTTTCTCGCTGCTGTACTGCTGGTGGCGGTGCGCAGCAGCATGGGGCCGGCGCTGGCCTGTGCCGGTCTGTCGTTTCTGGCCTATGACTTTCTGTTCATTCCGCCCAGCTTTTCATTGAGCATCCAGCGCGACGAAGACGTACTGACCCTGCTGTTTTTCCTGCTGATGTCGGCGCTGACCGGCAAACTGGCAGCGCGGCAGCGTCGGCAACTGCAGGCGCTGCGCGACACGCAGGAACAGACCAGCGAGTTGCTCGACCTGTCGCGCAAGATGACTGCCGCAACCGACAGCAAGGCGGTCTTTCATGCGGCAGAGCAGCATTTCAGTGGCTGGAAAGAGCTCAAGCTGTGCCTGCTGGATCGCGACAGGCAGGGCGGCTGGACGGTGGAAGCCGGCGGGCCGCTGACCTTTTCCGAAGCCGAACGCGCCGCGGCCGACTGGGCCTGGCAGCACGAGCAACCGGCGGGCAGCGGCACCGGCACGTTGCCGTCGGGGCAATGGTGGTGGTGGCCGATCACCGCTGAAGAAGGCCCCTTGGCGCTGCTCGGCGTCAGCGCCAGAAAAGGCCAGTCGTTCACTGCGCAGCACCGGCGTCTGCTGGCTGCGCTCACCCAGCCTTTGGCCCAGGCTCTGGCGCGTGCGCAATTGGCCGAAGAGCTGGAAGCTGCTCGTCTGCACGGCGAAACCGAACAACTGCGCAGCGCCTTGCTGGCCTCGGTGTCCCATGACCTGCGCACGCCATTGACCTCCATGCGCGGCAGCATCGACAGTCTGCTGGCGCTGGGTGAGGCCATCCCGCTGGAGGACCGGCGCGAACTGCTCGAAGGTACCCGCGATGAGGCCGAACGTCTGGATCGCTATATCCAGAACCTGCTGGACATGACTCGACTGGGCCACGGCGCGCTGAAGCTGGCGCGTGACTGGGTGTCGCCGGCCGACATCGTCGGCAGCGCGCTCAATCGGCTGCGCGCGGTGATGGCGTCGTTGCAGGTCAGCACCCAGGTCGCCGACGCCTTGCCGTTGCTGTATGTGCACGCCGCGTTGATCGAACAGGCGCTGGTCAACGTGCTGGAAAACGCCGCCCGTTTTTCGCCAGCGGGCGGTCGCCTGCACGTGGCGGCGGGGGTGATCGACAGTGAGCTGTTTTTCTCGGTCAGTGACGAAGGGCCAGGCATTCCCGAAGATGAACGGGCGAAGATCTTCGACATGTTCTACACCGCCGCACGCGGTGATCGGGGCGGTCAGGGCACAGGTCTGGGGCTGGCGATCTGTCAGGGCATGGTCGGCGCGCACGGCGGACGCTTGAGTGTCGAGGACGGCATCGACGGGCTGGGCACGCGCATCACGCTGTTCCTGCCTTTGCAGGCTCAACCTGAAGCTGAGCAGGAGGAGCAGGCTTGAGTCGATCCCGGGTTACGCTAGCGCTTACTGACGGCAACGAAACGGCAGCGCGCTCATGAGTCAGACGGCAACCATCCTGGTGATCGACGACGAACCGCAGATTCGCAAATTCCTGCGCATCAGCCTGGTGTCCCAAGGCTACAAAGTGCTGGAGGCCGCCACCGGTGCCGATGGTCTGACTCAGGCGGCGTTGAACAAGCCCGATCTGGTGGTGCTCGACCTGGGGCTGCCGGACATGGACGGCCAGCAGGTGCTGAGCGATATCCGCGAATGGTCGGCGGTGCCGGTTCTGGTGCTCTCGGTACGCGCCAGCGAGGCTCAGAAGGTTCAGGCGCTGGATGCCGGTGCCAACGATTACGTGACCAAGCCGTTTGGCATTCAAGAGTTTCTCGCCAGGATCCGCTCGCTGCTGCGTCAGGTGCCGGGCAGCGAAAAGCCCGAGTCTGCGCTCGGCTTTGGTCCGCTGACTGTGGATCTTGCGTACCGGCGCGTGCTGCTGGACGGCAACGAAGTCGCGCTGACCCGCAAGGAGTACGCCGTGCTGGCGCAACTGGCACGCCATCCCGGACGGGTCATCACCCAGCAGCAACTGCTCAAGGACATCTGGGGACCGACCCACACCGAGGACAGTCACTACCTGCGCATTGTGGTCGGGCACCTGCGTCAGAAACTGGGCGATGACCCGACCGCGCCAAGGTTCATCATCACCGAGGCTGGCGTCGGCTATCGGCTGCTGGCCAGGGAACCGTGACGCTTTGCGCCGCTTGACGACTGACGCATGGCGTCCTGGAGGGGGCTGACTACACCGAGGCGCTGGAGTTGCCCGGAAAGCGTGATCAGGCGCACAGGTTCAACGCTGGTCACGTTCATACCTGTCCAGCGTGTCACTGGCGATTTCCCGGCCCAGGGCGATCAGTTCCGGGGCCTTGTAGAACTCGAAGAACCGGCAGACACGTTTGGGTACGTTGATCAGAATGTCCGGCGGGTAACCGGCAATCTTGTACTGCGCCAGTGATGTCTGCATCACTTCGAAACTCTGGTTGATCAGGTCCAGCAGCGATGCAGGCCCCACGTTGTCGATGATGACCGAGCCGCTCGCCGATTTCGGCGCGCCTTCGGCTTGTGGCCCGGCGGCGGGTTGCTGGCCCTGCGGGTCTGCACTGGCTTCGCCGAGCCACGGGCTGGGGACGCGGGCGGCGGCCGTTTTCAGGCTGCTCGCATCGGCGGTGATCGCCGTTACGCCGGTGGTATCGGGTTTGCGCCGGAACGGCAGACGCGAGCCGAGCGAATTGATCAGCAGATCAAAGCGTTTCTTTACCGCAGGCGGCCGCTCGATGACCGGCAATTGATAATGTTGCTGATGGGTGGCGTTGAGGTTGACCGCCACGATTAAATCGCAGTGGCTGGACACCACCGGCACGATGGGCAGAGGGTTCAGCAGACCGCCATCGACCAGCATCCGGCCGCCCTGCATGACCGGTGTGAACAGGCTGGGAATGGCGGCAGACGCACGCATTGCCTGGTGCAGACAGCCTTCCTGAAACCAGATTTCCTGCTGGTTGGTCAGGTCCGTGGCCACCGCCGTGTAGGGAATGCGCAGGTCTTCGATGTCGATTTCGCCCACGATGTCGCGAATCTGACCGAAGACTTTTTCACCGCGTATCGCGCCAAGCCGGAAACTGACGTCCACCAGCCGCAGGACATCCAGATAATCCAGGCTTTCAATCCACTCGCGGTACTGTCCAAGCTTGCCCGCCGCGTAGATCCCGCCGACCACCGCACCCATTGAGCAACCCGCGATGCAGGCGATCTCGTAGTCGCGTTTTTCCAGTTCCTCGATCACGCCAATGTGGGCGTAACCCCGTGCTCCGCCCGACCCCAGTACCAGCGCTATGCGTTTTTTCATCCGTACGCTCCTGAGCAGTGGCTTACCTTACCTGTAACACCCGCCGTCACGCGACGAAAAGAGTTACCCTTGGGGCCGCGCGTGATGGCACTTTTACCGGGTAACGCCGTCAAAGCCGCACATTCCATTTCTACTCTTTGAGGTAACACCCATGAAAGCCTGGATCTGTCTGCCATTGTTCATCGTGGTTCTTGCAGGTTGTGCTGGCAAGACCGGGTATCGGGACAGCTGCGCCACTCAGCTCGACGCTGCCTGGCATGAGCTCGATCTGGCCAAGGCCGAAGGCTTTGCCGGCACCGTGAGTTACTCCAAGGCGCTTTCGCTGCTGACCGGTGCCAAGACCCAGCAACAGTTCGAAGCGTTCGAAGGCTGCACCGAGAAATCCGAAAAAGCCCGTTTCTACATTCGTGAGTCGCGCGCCGGTCGTTGATTGATCCCTGCGGGCAAGCGCTGTTCTGGCGCTTGCCCACTGCCGTTTTACCTCTGCTTCAGCAAATCCCCACTTCCTTTTGCGAAACGGCCTACGCTAACCGTAAAGGGTTCGGACGTTTGGCATCTTTTCACGTCTGACCAGACATCAAGCAGTCGCCGGGGAGGCGTTTCGATGGGCAACAGACTTGATGCATGCCTGAGCGCCATTAACGAAGTGGTGCTGGGCAAGGAAGCACAGGTACGTCTGGCGATGACCTGTCTGATCGGTGGCGGGCATTTGCTGATCGAAGACTTGCCCGGCATGGGCAAAACCACGCTCAGCCATGCGCTGGCGAAGATTCTGGGGCTGAGCTATCAGCGTATCCAGTTCACCTCCGATCTGCTGCCAGGCGACATTCTCGGCACGTCGGTGTTCGACCGCGACACCGGACAATTCACCTTTCATCCGGGGCCGATCTTCGCCGAACTGGTATTAGCCGATGAAATCAACCGGGCCACGCCCAAAAGTCAGAGCGCTTTGCTGGAAGCCATGGAAGAAGGGCAGGTGTCGATCGAAGGCGCTACCCGTCTTTTGCCCGATCCATTCTTCGTGATCGCAACCCAGAACCCTTTCAGTTCCGGCGGCACCTTCGCGTTGCCAGAGTCTCAGCTGGATCGCTTCCTGATGCGTATTTCCATGGGCTATCCGGCCAGGGCCGCCGAAAAGGCACTGTTGCTGGGCGAGTCGAGGCGTGAACTGCTACCGCGTCTGCAGCCGATGCTCGACCACACGCTGCTCGGTCAGTTACAGGCCGAGGCTCGGCAGGTGAGGGCCAGCGATGCGCTGGTCGATTACGTGCTGCGCCTGGTGGATGCGACTCGCAGTCAGCCGCAGTTCGCTTATGGGTTATCGCCACGTGCCAGTCTGGCGATTCTGGCCGCGTCGCGGGCCTGGGCCATGTTGACGGGGCGCGATTATGTGATTCCGGAAGACGTGCAGGCGGTGCTGCCTTCGGTGGTCGGGCACCGGCTGCGTGAGCGGACCGACCCGACCGGCCATGGCGGCGGGGCGCTGGTGCAATGGCTGCTGCGTGAGGTGCCAGTGCTTTGATCCCGCCGCTCAAACCGTTCTGGCAACGCTGGCTGGCAAAGCGCATTCCCGCAGCGTCGCGTATCGTGCTCGATCATCGGCGCATTTTCATTCTACCGACCCGCACCGGCGCGACCTTCGCCGTAGTGTTGGTTCTGATGCTGTTGGTCGCGATCAACTATCAGAACAGCCTGGCGTACGGCCTGACCTTCCTGTTGCTGTCGGTCGGGGTGCTGGCGATTTTGCACACCTACCGAAACCTGAGTGGGCTGATCCTCAGTGCCGGGCCGGCACGTTCGGTGTTCGTTGGCGAACCGGTGCAGTTGCGTCTGCGCCTGGAAAGCTCAAGCCAGGCGCATCAGGCACTCGGGTTTGGATGGGACGCCGTGAACCTGCAACACGGCGACGTCAGCGCTCAAGGAATGAGCGAAGTCGAGTTGACGCTGCCGGCAGAGCAGCGTGGCTGGCTGCGTGCGCCCCGGCTGCGGGTGGAAAGCCTGTTCCCACTGGGCATCTTTCGCGCCTGGACCTGGCTGGATCTGGAGCAGACGGCGCTCATCTACCCCAGACCGCTGGCTGGCACCATGCCGTTGCTCACGGGTGTGCAGCCTCATGCCGAGGATGACGGTCACGCGACTCAAGGTGCGGGCGTGGATGACTATCAGGGATTGCGCGGCTACCAGCCGGGCGATAACCGTGGGCGTTTGCACTGGAAAGCCTATTCTCGAGGGCAGGGGCTGCTGGTCAAGGATTTCACCGATTTGAGCGGCCACGAGCTTTGCCTGGATTTTCTCGCATTGGGCGGCGACATCGAAGAGCGCCTGTCGCGCCTGTGTTATTGGGTGCTGGAGTTGTCGGAGCGTCGCCAACCCTTTGCACTGCGCCTGCCGGGCTTTCTGTCCAGCGTGGACAGCGGCGACGCGCACCGGGAAACCTGTCTGCGTGCGCTGGCGCTGTACGGACAGCGACCATGATCGGCAAAGCGGCGGTGAGTCAGCCCATTCCGCGTGTCAGCCTGACCTGGCTGTTACTGGCGCAGGCGTTGGTGGTGGTGCCGTTCGCGTGGCATGTACCGGTGTCGATCATGGTCTTGTGGCTGGGCTGCGCGATCTGGCGGGTTCAGGCGTTTCGCATGCGCGTGCGACTGCCCGGCACTTGGGTCAAGTCCGGGTTGCTGGTCGGCACGACGGGTGGCGTCTATCTGGCCCGTGGCAGCCTGGTCGGGCTGGACGCCGGGGCGGCGCTGCTGGTGGCGGCTTTTGTCCTGAAAATGCTGGAGATGAACACCCGCCGGGATGCCCGGGTGCTGATCTTCCTCGGCTTTTTCTGTGTGGTGGTGGGCTACCTGTTCGAAGACAGTCTGCTATGGGCGCTGTTCAGCCTGTTGCCGATCGGTGCTCTGCTGGCGGCGTTGATCGGTCTGCAGCAACCGAGTCTGGCCGGTCGGCCAGCCGCAACCCTGAAGCTGGCGTTCAAGCTGATGGCTCAGGCCGTACCGTTGATGCTCTTGCTGTTCCTGTTCTTTCCGCGTCTGGATCCCCTTTGGTCACTGCCACAGCCCAGCAATAGAGGGTTAACCGGCCTGTCGGACAACATGGCGCCGGGCGACATGGCCGAGTTGAGCCGATCCCCCGCGCTGGTTTTTCGCGCCAGTTTCGAAGGGCCGATCCCTGCGCGCAGCCAATTGTACTGGCGCGGTCTGACGCTCGAGCAGTTCGACGGTCGTCGCTGGTCACAGTCGGCGCGGGCCCAGACCGTGCAAATCCCGCAGTGGCAGAAGCGCGGCGAGGCGCTCAGCTACAGCGTCGTCATGGAAGCCAGTGGGCGGCCCTGGTTGCCGAGCCTCGATGTGGGCGAAACCCCGCTGCCCGACGTGCGCCAGATGAGCGACTTCCGCCTGCAACACCGCCGTCCGGTCGAGCAGTCGCTGATGTACAGCGTCAAGTCCTGGCCTGATAGCCTGCGTGACGCGCAGATCAGCGAGCAGATCCAGCGTCAGGGTCTGCAACTGCCTGCCAAGGGCAATCCACAGGCCAGGCAATGGGCCGACGAGTTGCGGCGTCGCTATGCCGGTCCTGATGCGCTGGTGCAGGCGATATTTGGCTACTTCGCCGACCAGCCTTTTCACTACACGCTCAAACCAGCGCTGCTCGGCACCGACAGCATTGATGATTTCCTGTTTGCCAGCCGCCGTGGCTTTTGCGCGCATTACGCTGGCGCCATGACCTTCGTGCTGCGCTCGGCGGGCATTCCGGCGCGCGTCGTGGCCGGCTATCAAGGCGGCGAACTCAACCCGGACGGCCAGTACCTGACGGTGCGCCAGTTCGATGCACACGCCTGGGTGGAATACTGGCAGCCGGATGTAGGCTGGCGCAGTGTCGACCCGACCGCCGCAGTCGCGCCTCAGCGCATCGAACAGGGGCTGGAACAGGCACTGGCCGCCGACGAAGATTTTCTTCAGGATTCACCGATGTCCGCTTTGCGCTATCGCCATGTGCCGTGGATCAACGCATTGCGCCTGAGCTGGGACAACCTCAACTACGGTTGGCAGCGCTGGGTACTGGGTTATCAGGGGCAACAACAGTTACAGGTACTCAGCCGCTGGTTTTCGGATTTTCAGGCGCCGGTGTTCGTGGCGGGCATCGTACTTTCTCTGGGTTTGGCAGCTTTGTGGCTGTTCAAACCCTGGCAGCGGGAAAGTGATTCACAGTTGCGAGCGTTCATCGTGTTTGAACGCTTGCTGGCCCGCCATGGTCTGCGTCGTATGCCGGGCGAAGGTGCCGAGGCGTTTTGCGAGCGTGCGGTGCGCTACTTTCCTTTGCAGGCCGAAGCGATCGAGGCCTTTGTCGTTGAGTTTCAGACGCAGCGCTATGCGGGACATCCTGCCTCGGCAAGCCGCTTGCGCAGCCGCCTGAAGCAGTTGCGTCGGCAATTGCCCTGGCGCTTGTCGGCGGCCCGTAAGCATCATTAACAGGATCTTTTGTAAGAGGAAATTGCATGTCTTCCATGGTGGATCATCTAGTCGCCGAAGTCCTCGCGCTGGATGTCAAATTACTCGCCTGCCAGGCGCGTCTGGCTGTCTCGACCGACAGTGAAGCGCTGCATGACCTGCGCACCACCGTGCGCCGCCTGCGCAGTGTGTTGCGGCCCTTGCGCGAATTCTCCGGTGTCACTCAATTGGAGGATGCAGCGAAAGCCGTCGGCCAGTTGACCACCCCGTTGCGCGACATGCAGGTGCTGGCGGCGTTTCTCGAAGAGCAGGGCCTGAGCGAGGCCGCTCGCAAGCGCAATGACCACCTGAGCAGCGCCTGCCCCAGCGTGGCGAAGTCCGCTGAACTTGGCCAGTTGCTGACCCTCATCGATCAGTTCCCGACCCTGCTGCGCATGCAGCAGCGTCAAGGCCTGTTGCGCGGGCTGCGCAAGACCATCGAAAAGCGAATGGACAAGCAGTGGCGCAAACTGCGCACGGCAATGGCCGAGCCCGACCATGATCGCCACGACCTGCGTTTGCTGATCAAGCGCGTGCGCTACGCCGCCGAGGCTTATCCGGAACTGAGTCATCAGCCGAAGAATATGCAGGCGCGTCTGAAGGCGGCGCAAAGTGCACTGGGCGACTGGCACGATCATCTGCAGTGGTTGGCGCAGGCAGGTGAACAGCCTGACCTGGCACCCTGCATTGCAGGCTGGCAGATCGGAATCCTTCGCGCCGAGCGCAAGGGCGAAGCGTCGCTGAAGCGTCTGGCCAAGGCCTGTTTTTAAAGTCTGAGACGGGGAAAGGAGTTTTCCTACGACGAGCAGGTCATTCAGGCCGCAATTATGGCTGATACGTGGCATGTCAGTGGGGCATAGGATGAGTACCATCATGCTTATTCGCCTCGAACCCCGCAGGGACGCCTCATGACTTTTTCCGAACTGATCGACGCTGTACGTGATAATCCCGGCGCTGTGACGATTCCTGCCGAATGGTCTCAAGGCCGGGCCTGTTTCGGCGGCCTGATGGCGGCACTGACCTATGAAGCCATGCGCAGCCAGGTCCCGGAAGGCAGACCGGTTCGTTCGCTGGGGATCACGTTCGTCGGGCCTGCCGAGCCGGGTGTGCCAATCTCGTTCGAGGTCGAGATTCTGCGCCATGGCAAGGCTGTCAGCCAGGTGCTGGGGCGTGCGCTGCAGAACGGTCAGGTCATGACGCTGATGCAGGGCAGTTTCGGTGCATCGCGCGAGTCGATGATTTCGGTCATGGCCGAATCCGCACCGTCGCTCAAATCAGTGGAGCAGTGTCCCGAGTTGCCTTTCGTCAGCGGTCTGATGCCCGACTACCTGCGCTTCATGGAAATCCGCTGGGCGCTGGGCGGCTTGCCTTTCAGCAACACCCCTTCACCTGCCATTGGCGGCTATGCCCGGTTTCGCGACACCACGCAGTCGCAGCCGATGACCGAAGCGCACATTCTGGCGTTGGTCGACACCTGGCCGCCTGCGGTATTGCCACACCTGAACCGGCCTGCACCCGGCAGCTCGCTGACCTGGACCATCGAGTTCGTGCAGCCGCAACCGCAGCTCGACACGTTGCAATGGTGCAGTTATCGCGCAGTGATCGAACACGCTCAGGATGGGTATGGGCACACGGCTGCAATGATGTGGTCGCCCGACGGTGCGCTGATCGCAATCAGCCGTCAGGCGGTAACGGTATTTGGTTAGCACTGGGTTAGCGGTGGGCTGAACGGCACACCTTATCTGCAAGAGCCGTCATGGAAACTATCGCCGGTGCCGCTGTTTCCAGGCGCGCCACCAGGCGCCGCTCAACACGAAGCGCGGGAAGGTCACGAACTGCTCGACCAGCAAGCGTTTGACCGCATCGCCGCGGTCACTGAACGGCTCGGGCGACTGCGTTTCCAGCGTGTGACCATGGCGTTGAAAAGCCAGTGCCGCGATCAGGCCGATGACGCCGATGGCTATCGAGGAAATGCTCAGCGAAAACAGCCCGTCAACGATCAGCAGGGCGGCCAGAATGAACAACGGAACGGCGATCAGGTGCAGCACCAGATTGGCCGGATGTTGATGATTGTCGGCATAGCCACGCCACTGCCATGTGTGGAGATTGGGAAGTCGCTTGCCCATACTGCTGTCCTCTTCAATGCTTGATGCATCCGTTGTGATGCAGGCAGTGCGTCACGCATTCAACGCACTGCTCGATGCTTGAAGAATAGGCCCGACCTCGTCGTGCCGCGAGTCAACGCTGACTATCGGCTCGATAGGTGGTTACAGCTTGAGCTGCCCGATAGCGGTGTTCAGCTCGCCCGCCAGTACCGCGAGTTCGCCGCTGGTGGTGGCGGATTCCACAGTCTGTGACACGGTGCGCTCGGTCACATCGCGAATGCTCACCACCGCACGGTTCATCTCTTCGGCAACCTGGCTCTGCTGCTGGGCGGCCACGGCGATCTGCGTATTGCTTTCGCGCATCTGGCCCACGGCTGCGGCGATGGCCTCCAGGGCCTCACCGGCTTCCCGGGCTTGCTTCACGCACTCATCGGCCTTGAACGAGCTGTCCTGCATGAAGTCCACGGCATCGCGGGTGCCGCTTTGCAGGGTGGACACCATGGTGGTGATTTCGTCGGTGGAGGACTGCACCCGTTTGGCGAGGTTACGCACCTCATCGGCGACCACCGCGAAGCCACGTCCCATTTCACCGGCGCGTGCGGCCTCGATGGCGGCGTTGAGTGCCAGCAGGTTGGTCTGTTCGGCGATGCTGTGGATCACGCTGACCACGCCATTGATTTTCTGGCTGTCCGCAGCCATGCGCTGGATCATCCCCGCCGTCTGCTGCACGCCACTGGACAGGCTGGCAATCGACAGCTGAACACGCTCGACCACCGCCTTGCCGCTGCCTGCCAACGCATCGGCGGTCTGCGACTGGTCGCGGGTGGTAGTCGCATGCTGCGCGATGTGGTGGACGGTGGCCGTCATCTCGTTGATCGCCGTGGCGACCTGATCGGTTTCGCTCTGCTGGCCGAGCATGCCGTGACGAACGTCGGTCATGCCCGCTGCCAGGTGGGCGGCACCCTGATCCAGTCTGACAGCGGTCTGCGCAACGGTGGCGACCACGCGCTGATACCCGGCCTGCAAGGCATTGAATGCCTTGGCCATCTGCCCGACTTCGTCATCACTGCCATTGGGGACGCGGGCCGACAGGTCACCGGTCTTTTCCACATGCAGCATCACATCCTTGAGTGTATTGAGCTGGCTGAGCAGAAAGCGGATCAGCAGCTGCGACGCGCCGAGCATCACGATCATCAAGACGAAGACGGCGATCGCGTAATGAGCAAAATGCCGTTCAAGCACCTCGGTGAAGGTAGGTGCATTCGTCAGCGCGGCGTTATCGGCGGGCAGTGGCTGACCGACCGGCCAGTGCGTGATCAGTTGCTCGACGTCATGGGCCGCGTTCTGCAGTGACTGCTGCTCCAGTTGCACGGCGTACAGCACCAGCAGCAAGGTGGTGACGAAGGCAACCGCATTGACGGCCCAGAATTTGTACTTGAGTGACAGGTTGCCAAGCCATGAGCCCATGAGCGGTCTTCTTTGATGGTAGGTAGTGATAGCAGCAAGATGCCATTACCCTAATCCAGCCTTCAGTGCCGCCGTTGACGCGGATCAAGAAAAGCGCGGATTTTCGTCGGTTGCTTTCGCAAGCACCGGCAGACCAAAGAAATCCCGGGCACATGCCGTGCTGTGGCGGGCCAGATCGTCCTCGGTCTCACCCCGGTGCAGCGCGACCTCGCGCAGCACTTCGGGCAAGTAGGCGGGCTCGTTGCGGCCGTTTTTCGGTTTGGGGCGCAGGCTGCGCGGCAATAGATAAGGCGCGTCGCTTTCCAGCATCAGACGACCGCGAGGGATATTGCCTACCAGCGGATGCAGGTGAGTGCCGCGACGTTCATCGCAGATCCAGCCGGTGATGCCGATGTGCAGGTCCAGATCCAGATAACTGAACAGCGCGGCCCGCTCGCCGGTAAAGCAGTGTACGACGGCTGCAGGCAGGCGGTCGCGGTAGTCGCGCAGGATGTCCAGCAGGCGCTGGTTGGCGTCGCGCTCGTGCAGAAACACCGGCAATTGCAGTTCCACGGCCATCGCCAGGTGTGCTTCCAGAACCTTTTCCTGTTGCGGGCGAGGGGAGAAGTCGCGGTTGAAATCCAGCCCGCATTCGCCGACGGCACGCACGCGATTTTCCTTGAGCAGCGCATGCAACTGTTTCTCGGTGTCGCCGGTCCAATCGCTCGCCGAGTGGGGGTGAATGCCGGCCGTGCAGAACAGTCTTAGAGCGCTGTCATCCAGCTCCTGACACAGTTGCAGGGCCTGTTCGCTGCCTTCGACGCTGGTGCCCGTGACCACGAGTTGGTCGACGCCTGCGGCATAGGCACGGTCGAGTACCGCCTGTCGCTGTGAAGCGAAGCTGGCGTTAGTCAGATTGACGCCAATGTCGATGAGTTGCATGGTGCTACCTCCAGCGCAAGGCTGCCGAGCATATCAGAGCTTCGGCAAAAACAAGAAAACGCTGCCTATTCAATTGGTTGAGCTCAAGGACTCGATGCTTTTCTGCAATGTTGATGCTGCTGCGTGACTTCCAGAGTTTCTTTTTCCTGTTACGGCGATGCCACTGGGGAATGAATGATCCGATCCGCGCTTGTGTCCATTGTCTGTCTGTTACCACTGTTATCGACTGAAGTGTTGGCCCGTCCGCCAGCGTCTGCCGGCCCGGTTGCCGCGCAGCATGATGCGCCGGTACGCGATCTGGCCGCCATTCGCAGCAGCAAGGTGCTGCGTGTGCTGGTCAATCAGAGTCGCAACAGCTCCGGCGACGTAAAGGGCCAGGAGATCGGCATCGAGTACCACCGTTTGCAGGCTTTCGAGCGTTACCTCAACAACCACGCGCGCGATGGCCAGAAGGTCACTTTCAAAATCATTCCCAAGGCGAAAAACCAATTGCTTACTGCGCTGCAGCGTGGCGACGGTGACCTGATCGCGCCGGGTGAGCTGCTGGATGTCAGCGAGGCCAAGGGCGTTCAGGCGAGTACCCCGATCATCCACGACGTGCCGCTGGTGCTGGTCGGGTTACGCGGTGACCGAAGCTTCAGGCGTGTCGAGCAGTTGTCCGGTCGAACCCTGAGCCTGCCGACCGGCAGCGCCGCCGATGAGGCATTGCACCAGGTCAACCGGCAATTGGAGTTGCGCAAGCTGCCGCCGGTGAAGATCGAGTGGGTGGATCCGAGCCTGGCGGTCGAAGACGTGCTGGAAATGGTCCAGGCCGGAATCTACCCAATGACCCTGGTCGAGCAGCCGATTGCCGAACGCTGGGCCGGTGTGATGCCCAGGCTGCGTCTGGATCGCGGACTGTCGTTGAAAACCCACGGCGATGTCAGTTGGTTCGTGCGTGACAACGCGACGGTGCTGCGCGCCAGCATCGACGACTTCCTGAAGGGCTACAAGCCGTCCACGAACCAGGATGTGGCGTTCGAAAAGGCCTACAAGAACATGTATCGGGTCAACAATCCGCTGGTGCGCGGCAACATTCAGCGGCTGGAACAGTTACGCCCGTTGCTGCAGCGTCATGCCGATGCGCAGGGCATGGACTGGCTGGATCTGGCGGCCCTGGCGTTCAAGGAGTCCAGACTTGACCCGGCGGCCAAGGGCAGTGGCGGAGCAACCGGCTTGCTGCAGATCACGCCCTCGGCGGCGAAGAGCGTTGGTGTCTCGAACATTCAGAATGCCGATGACAACGTTCGTGCGGCTTCGCGTTACATGGCCGCTATCAAGCGCAAGTATTTTTCCAGTCCCCGGGTCAACGAACGTGAGCGCATGGCGTTCACGATGGCCGCGTACAACATGGGACCGGAGCGCGTACAGGGCATGCGTGATGAGGCACGCAAACGCGGTCTCAACCCCAATCAGTGGTTCTTTCAGACCGAACGTATTGCGATGGAGCAGGGCGGCGCGAATGTCGTGACGTTCGTCAATAGCGTGAACAAGTACTATCTGGCGTTCGACCGTCAGCGCGATTCGCTGGAAAAAGAGGGTGCCGGAAAATCAACGGTCAAACGATGATCTAAAAATTCGATAGGTATGACGAATATATTGGGGTACTCATATGAATCAGCTTGATTATGATGGCGTCAATCCTACTTAATCAGTTACGGAACACCCCTATGAACGCCATGATCAAATCGGTTCTCACCAGCCGCGCCGGCTACGGCCTGACCATTCTGCGAGTCATTGTCGGCATCGCATTCATCGCCCACGGCAGCCAGAAACTGTTTGGCGCCTTTGGCGGCTATGGTCTGGAAGGCACTGCGCAGTACATGGAAAGCCTCGGTCTGACGCCGGGTTATCTGATGGCGCTGCTTTCCGGTGGGGCCGAGTTCTTCGGCGGTCTGGGCTTGCTGTTAGGGCTGTTGGCCCGTCCGGCTGCGGCACTGGTGACCGTTTTGCTGCTGGTGGCGATCTTCACCGTGCACATCGGTAACGGCTTCTTCATGGCCAACAACGGTTATGAATATGCCCTGGCATTGCTGGGCGGTGCGCTGGCGGTATTGATCGAAGGCGCAGGCAGGCTGTCACTGGATCGGGTGATCGCTCGATAATCGCGGCGCATTCATGCCAAGGCCCACTCGACAGTGGGCCTTTCGCATTTCAACGGGATTGCAGGGCAAGGTAATTGACAACAAATGGCGCGTTTCTCTAGGATGCGTGCTCAAGCGCCGATTTAACAACTACTTGCGGGGCGCCTGACAAGGCTCAAGTCTTGTCGAAATACCGCTAAAACGTTGGTTCGGTGTTGCCTCTCACCGCTGCCCAGCGGAGCTTCTGAGGCAGAGAAAAAACATGAACAACCTGCGCCCCCTTCTTCGTCTGTCGCCGATCAGCACTGTGCTGACGCGCAAAAATCCCAAAATTCTCCTCGCCGGTTCCCACCAGCCCACGCTGCTGCGGTATCTGGATGGCTGGCCACGTCGTCGTGGTGGTTCCTGTGCCTTCCTGATCCAGTTCGTCGACGCTCGCCAGTCGCTCGGCCATTTTGCCAACGATCAGTTCGATCTGGCCGTCATTCAGTCGCCAAACGCCGACGCTGTCGAGCAGATGATTGGTGACCTCACGCGTATCGCTCGTCAGGGACTGATCAACTTCGGTTGATCCGCGCCCGTGCTGTTTCGCTTATAAGGCATTATGCTGGCCCCCACCGTTTCGCTTGATAGGCAAAATCGCCGCCTTATCAAAGGATTAGGTGGTGTCTGCATGCGATTGGTTTATTGTGCTCTGGCGTGCCTGACGCTGTCGGGCATTGCGGTGTATGCCCAGGCTCGAAACGCGACGGAAAGTGAACGCTATCTGTGCCGTTGGGGCTCAACCATCGCGGGCGGCGCGCAGGCGTCCAAGCTGTCGGGCGTTACCCGCTACGGGGCGCGGCAGAAACTTCAGGCGCGTAAATTCGCCAAACAGTGGATGCGCCCGATGGCGCTGGGCATTACCGAACAGACCTACGACAGCGATTCGCGTCTCAAGCCTGACAGCGTGAAGCAGATCTACTACGACGGCTGCATTCGCCACGAGGTGGCGCGCCGCTAAGCGTTCAGCGAGCGTCTGTCGAGCTGATTTTTGTGTGTCCGGAGGACCGCCTTGAGTACAAAGATCATCACCAGACAGGGGCACGATGCCCTGAAGAAAGAGCTCGACTATCTGTGGCGCGAACACCGCCCCGACATCACGCAGAAGGTCGCCTGGGCAGCCTCGCTGGGCGACCGCAGTGAAAACGCGGACTATCAGTACAACAAAAAGCTGTTGCGCGAGATCGACCGTCGCGTGCGTTACCTGCGCAAACGACTGGAAGACATGCGCGTGGTGCAATACTCGCCCGAGCAGGAAGGCCGCGTGTTCTTCGGTGCCTGGGTGGAGATCGAAAATGAAGACGGCGCTCTGAAAAAATTCCGCATCGTGGGCTATGACGAGATCTACGGCCGCAACGACTACATTTCCATCGACTCGCCGATGGCCCGAGCGCTGTTGAAGAAAGAAGAGGGTGACGAAGTCATCGTCAATACGCCCGAGGGCGAGAAGCTGTGGTTCGTGAACAGCATCGTTTACGAAAAGTGAGCAAGACACAGAGCGCTCAGGCACTCTGCGTCTGTTAACGACTCAGCTTTCGCGCAGCACAGTCAACGGGCTGGCGTTCAGGGCGCGTCGGGTGCCAAACACACCGGCGCCGCCTACCAGCAATGCGCCGATCAGGGGCAGCAGCAACAGCCACGGGTGCGGGCTCCATTCCAGCGAAAACGCGTAGCGGTACAGCACGAAGCTCACCAGTTCACAGCCCAGTGCCGCCAATAGCCCACTCGCCGCACCCAGCAGTCCGAACTCGATCCTGCGTGACTGGATCAGCAGCGCGCGCTCCGCACCCAAGGCACGTAGCAGTGCGCCCTGACGGATGCGTTCATCCAGCGTCGCCTGCAATCCTGAAAACAGCACGGCGACACCCGCGGCCAGCACGAACAGCAAGACGAACTGCACGGCCAGTGTCACCTGGTCCAGAATACTGCGCACCTGCGCAAGCAAGGCTTCCACGCCCAGAATGCTGATGGACGGAAACGCTCGCGACAGTTCGACGATCTGCCTGTCCTGTCCGGCTGGCAGATAGAAGCTGGTCAGGTAGGTGGTTGGCAGGTCGGCAAGCGTGCCCGGCTGGAAGATCATGAAGAAGTTGGGCTGGAAGGTATCCCAGTTCACGTCCCGCAGGCTGGTAACGATTGCATCGCGGTTCAGACCGCCGACGATGAAGCTCAGGCGATCCCCCAGCTTGATCTGCAGACTGTCAGCCAGTTTGCTTTCGATCGAAACGCCCGGCGCGGCATCGGTCTGGCCGCTTGCGGGCAAGTCCTTCCACCAGTGCCCGGCAGTCAGTGTGTTGCCTTCGGGCAGATTGGCCGCCCAGGTCAGGCTCAGGTCACGTCGTGTGGCGTTTTCGCCGCGTGAGTCCTTGGTGACGAAGTTGCCGACCGGTTCGCCATTGATGCTGGTCAGGCGTCCCGGCACCACCGGATACAGCGGTGCTGCGTGGGTGGACAGCTTGCTCAGGGTCTGGGCGAAATTTTCCTTCTCCGAGGGCAGTACGTTGAGCACGAAATAGTTGGGCGCGTCCTTGGGTAGCTGATTTTGCCAGGTGTCGAGCAACTCGCCGCGCAGCAGCGCGATCAGGCCCATCGACAGCAGGATCAGGCCGAATGCCAGCGATTGACCGGCTGCGGCCAGCGGATAACGCAACAACTGACCCAGGCCCAGCCGCCAGGTCAGCGAAGCGCCCGACAGCAGGCGACGCAGGCTATTGAGCCCCAGCAGCAACAGGCTGCCCAGTACCAGCGCAGCAACGATGCCGCCGCCAAGCAGGGCAAAGGTCAGCACCAGATCCAGACTCAAGCGCCACATGATCAGACCCAGCGCGAGTAAGGCCGCGCCATACACCAGCCATGAACTGGCGGGGATCGGCAGCATGTCGCGACGCAGGACACGTAGCGGTGGGACGCGGCCCAGTGCCGCCAGCGGTGGCAGGGCGAAACCGGCCAGTGCGACCAGCCCCGTGCCCATGCCCGCAAGGGCGGGCAGCAAACCGCCCGCTGGAACCGTAGTTGGTAGCAGGTTCTGCAGCAGGGCGAACAGGCCCAGTTGCGCCAGCCAGCCCAGCACGGCACCGCTCAGGCTTGCCAGCAGGCCGATGATCGCCAGTTGCAGGCTGAACAGCGCCATCGTCTCGCCTCGCGACAGGCCCAGACAGCGCAGCAGGGCGCTGGCGTCGAAGCGCCGTGCAGCAAAACGCGACGCTGATAATGCAACTGCAACGCCAGCCAGCAGCACCGCGACCAGACTGGCCATGTTCAGATAACGCTCGGCCTTGCCCAGTGCGCCGCCGATTTGCTGACTGCCGTCGCGCGCGTCCTTGATTTCCTGATGCGGTTCGAGGCCCGGTTCGATGGCCTTGCGATAGTTGGCCAGCGCCTGCGGCGGGCCGCTCCACATTTCGCGATAGGTGACCCGGCTGCCGGGCTGCACCACACCGGTGGCGGCCAGATCCTGCAGGTTGATCATTACGCGCGGGGTGAGGCTGTAGAAGTTTCCGGCGCGGTCTGGCTCGTAGGTGAGTACCCGGGTCAGCTTCAAGGTCTTGGAGCCGACGTCGATGTCATCGCCGACCTTGAGGTTCACCGCAGGAAACAGCCGAGCCTCGGCCCAGGCTTCGCCGGGTTTTGGCCCGCGACTGGTCTCTTCGGTCTGATAGAGATCCGCCGCGCTTTTCAGCTCGCCCCGCAGCGGGTAGACGTCGTCGACAGCCTTGATGCTCGACAGCTGAATACCGGCGTCCGTGGCGATCACACTGGAGAACACCACGATCTGCGCGTGTTTGAGCTGCAGCCTTTCGCCTTCCTGAACCTGCTCCGGGCGGGCAGGGCTGGAGCCTTCCAGAATCAGGTCGGCACCCAGAAACTCGGTGGCACGCAGCGTCATCGCGCCATTGAGGCGGGCCCCGAAATATCCGATGGCGGTGCTGGCGGCGACGGCGACCAGCAGGGCAAAGAACAGTACCCGCAACTCACCGGCGCGGGCATCGCGCAACAGTTGGCGGGCGGCAAGGCTGAGCAGGCGAATAAAAGGCAGGCGTGCCATCAAGGCTCCAGCGGGGCGACCAGGCGGCCCCCTTCAAGACGGATCAAGCGCCGGCAACGATGGGCCAGGCGCTCGTCGTGAGTGACCAGCACCAGCGTCGTATTGCGCTCCTTGTTCAGTTCGAACAGCAGGTCGCTGATCCGCTCGCCGGTATGGCTGTCGAGATTGCCGGTGGGTTCGTCGGCAAACAGCACGTCCGGGTGCGCGGCGAAGGCGCGGGCGATGGCGACACGCTGCTGCTCGCCGCCGGACAACTGACGCGGGGTGTGAGTCAGGCGCTGCCCGAGGCCGACACGCTGCAGCAGGTCGCGGGCCTGCTCGCGTGCGTCGCGACGGCCCTCCAGCTCCATCGGCAGCATGACGTTTTCCAGTGCATTGAGGCTGTCGAGCAACTGGAACGACTGAAAAACGAATCCGACGTGCTCGGCACGCACCCGGGCGCGCTGGTCTTCGTCCAGTTCGCTCAGGTTGCGACCGGCGAGGATGACGGAGCCTGCGCTGGGCAGGTCCAGTCCGGCGAGCAGACCCAGCAGAGTGGATTTGCCCGAACCCGACGCGCCGACGATGGCCAGCGTGTCACCCTTGTTTAGTTCCAGGGAGAGTTCGTGCAGGATAGTCAGGTCACCTTCGGTGCTGGGGACCACTTTACTGAGGCTTTGGGCACTGAGAATACTTTCACTCATGGAGAATCCGATGCGTGCGTGGTTTTTAAGTGCTGGCCTGGGGTTGCTGCTGCTGTCACAGGGCGCAGTGGCGGGCACGGGGTTGATCGTTGGGGGTAGTATCAGCGCGGCTTTCGGACTGGATACCCGCGTCGGTTGGGTCAGCCTGCTTGAACAGCGGCTCAAGGAGCAGGGTTTCGACGACAAGGTGGTCAATGCATCGATCAGTGGCGACACCAGTGCCGGAGGCCGCGCGCGGCTGCCTGCGCTGCTTGCAGAGCATAAGCCTGAGCTGGTCATTCTCGAACTGGGTGGCAATGATGGCCTTCGTGGCCAGTTGCCTGCGCAATTGCAACAAAACCTTTCGTCGATGATCGACAGCGCCCGCGACGCCGGTGCGAAGGTCCTGTTGCTGGGGATGCGCATTCCGCCCAACTACGGCGCGCGATACACCAAGGCCTTCGAGGAGGTCTACAGCACGCTGGCCGAAGAGAAAAAGATCCCGCTGGTGCCGTTCTTTCTCGAGGGGGTCGGTGGGGTACCCCGGTTGATGCAGGCCGATGGACTGCATCCTGCCGCGGATGCTCAGGGAAAACTGCTGGAAAATGTCTGGCCGACCCTGAAACCGCTGCTTTGAGGCTTTTCCAGGCGAGAGCTTTCGGCTAATGTGGCGCCCCCGATCTGGAGCCCCCCATGCCGCGTCCCGCCTGGTCCCTTTATGCCTACCAAATGCTCGAGCCCGATGAGCAACTGGATCTGTTCGCGTGCCAGGAAGTACGGGTGCATCTGATCGCTCGTCAACTGGAACTGGGCGGCTCCATCGACCGTACCTTGTGCGGCACCTTGTTGCCGGCTCAGCCGCATCTGGCGGCGGTCGAGCTCGATGCGCTGCGCGATGAGCGCCTCTGTCCGCTGTGCAAGGCGATTCTCGATGCCCAGCGGCGCGGGATGAACCCCATCTGGCCCGAGTTGTAATCATTGCCGGCACGGTGGAGCAGATCTCCCCGCTTCGCCGGACGCAGGTGTACACTTCAGTTCTTTCCCATATCCCCGTTACCCGAAGGATCTTCCCGGATGTTGTCGCGCATTCCAGCCGTTACCCGCTGTCTGTCACTTGCTGCTCTCTGCGCGGCGAGCTCTGTCCATGCCCTGGAGTTTCCTTTGCCGCCGCCCGGCGAAGACATCGTCGGTCAGGTGCAGGTCATCAAGGCGAAGTACGAAGACACGTTCGCTGACATTGGCACGCAATACGATCTGGGCTATCTGGAAATGATCGCGGCCAACCCTGGTGTCGATCCGTGGCTGCCGGGGGCGGGCAAGGATATCGTGTTGCCGACCCGTTTCATCCTGCCGCCGGGTCCGCGTGAAGGGATCGTGATCAATCTGGCCGAGTACCGCATGTATTACTACCCGAAAGGCCAGAACGTGGTGCACACCTACCCGTTGGGCGTAGGCCGTGAAGGCTGGGGGTCGCCGATCGGCGTGACCAAGGTGACGGCCAAGACGCCGAACCCGACCTGGACGCCGCCTGCCTCGATCAAGGCCGAACACGCCGCCGACGGTGACCCGTTGCCTAACGTCGTACCGGCCGGTCCGGACAATCCGCTGGGGCCGTTCAAGTTCGGTCTGGGTATGTCCGGCTACCTCATTCATGGTTCGAACAAGAAGTTCGGCATCGGCATGCGCACCAGTCACGGTTGCTTCCGTATGTACAACGACAACGTGCTTGAGTTGGCTGAGATGGCTCCGGTCGGGACTACGGTGCGGATCATCAGTGAGCCTTACAAGTTTGGTCTGAGCGGTGGCAAGGTGTATCTGGAGGCGCATACACCTGTGGATGATCTGGGCAATCCGTCGGTGGTGGACAAGCACACGGCGGTCATCAATGCGTTGCTCAAGCGTGATGATCTGGCCAATAACCTGCGGATGAACTGGGATCTGGTGCGTGATGTGGTTGCGGCTGAGGATGGTATGCCGGTTGAGATCGCTGTACCGGGTGCTGCGTCGGCTGCGGCTGAAGCGCCGGTGATCTTTCAGTAATTGGCGAGGGGTTGGTTTTTTTGATCGTGCCCGTCGCTTCACATGGGTATGTCGCCCGTGACGCTCTGCGTCACCGTTGGGTATGGAGCTGCGGGATGTCAGTATTTTGCTTCGGCGTCTGTGGCCAGTCTTCGTGTCATGGCGGGCTCTGAATATCCAGGAGCGCGCCCAATAAAAAAGCCGACCCGTTGTCGGGTCGGCTTTTCAACAATCCCGAGGGGATTATTACTTGCGGCTAGCCTTGTCCAACATGCGCAGGGCGCGCTCGTTGGCTTCGTCAGCAGTTTGCTGTGCTTTTTGAGCAGCAGCCAGAGCTTCGTCAGCCTTGCGGTAGGCTTCGTCGGCACGTGCTTGCGAACGGGCTGCTGCGTCTTCGGTAGCTGTCAGACGAGCTTCGGTTTCTTTGGATACGCTGCTGCAACCGGTGGCCAGAACTGCTGCCAGAGCCAGAGCAGAGAATTTCAGAACGTTGTTCATCGTGTTCCCCTTCAAGGACTTTTTTCAAATTAGTCATCTCTCGAAAGTGAGAAAATGACCGGCGTACATAGTACCCATTGTTTGTAGTAAGTAAACGCACGAAGCGCAAGAAGGGCATAAATTTCTTGGCTTTGAAAGTGTTCCGCGTTACTTCTCATGCAAACTGTCTAAAAACTATCCATCTTGCTGCGGCTTGATATCGGCCATCGTTTGCCCGGTATTGCGCTTTCAGACCGTGATGGACTAAGCGGGTCTGAACCGTCGCACGTCAATCGGATTGCCGGTCGCCGGGAGTTGTGGCGTTGTCCGCGCTTGTTTTTATGCTTTTTTATATGCACCACACTTGAGCATCTGCGCCAATGACGCCTACTATTTACAGGTGCTCTTTGCAGAGATCAGCCAGGCTCTTCTCGGTGTCAAAAACAGGCACAGGGTGGCGTAGATGTTCCTTCGCCGGAAAAAGATCGGTAAGGTAGGGGTCAAATTCCAAGACCCGCGAGGAGTAGCGATGAGCGAGGCGTTGTCCATCCACCATGATCAGACCGGCCACCAGTTCGAAATTAATATCGACGGTCATCGTGCCTACCTGACCTATATGGATCTGGGGAAACAGACCCTGGATTTCTACCGGACTTTCGTCCCTGATGCTTTGCGCGGCAGAGGTATTGCGGCGGCCCTGACTGAAAAGGCCCTCGATTACGCCGACAGCATGGGCTACACCGTGATTCCGTCCTGCTCCTATGTCGAGCGTTACATGGAGCGTCATCAACGGCAGGCTGCCAAGATCTGATTCGCGTCAGGTCATAATGCCTGTAACAGAAAAACGCCGAGCATGTGCTCGGCGTTTTCGTGAGTGCAGGACAGTTACTTGCGTGTGCGGGCAGGCAGAATGTCCTTGAGCTTGGCGTGCATGCCGCGCAAGGTCTTCTCGGTGCTTTCCCAGTCGATGCAGGCGTCGGTGATGGATACGCCGTACTGCAATTCCGACAGGTCCTTCGGAATCGCCTGACAACCCCAGTTCAGGTGGCTTTCGACCATCAGACCAATGATCGACTCGTTGCCTTCCAGAATCTGGTTGGCGACGTTTTCCATGACCAGCGGTTGCAGGGCAGGGTCCTTGTTGGAGTTGGCGTGGCTGCAATCGACCATGATATTGGGACGAATGCCGGCCTTGTTAAGCGCCTGTTCACAGAGCGCGACGCTCACCGAGTCATAGTTGGGCTTGCCGTTGCCGCCACGCAGCACGACGTGACCATAGGCATTGCCTTTGGTGGTGACGATGGACACGCCGCCTTCCTGGTTGATACCCAGAAAACGATGCGGGCTGGAAACTGACTGCAAGGCATTGATGGCCACGGTCAGGCCGCCATCGGTGCCGTTCTTGAAGCCAACGGCCGAGGACAGGCCGGATGCCATTTCGCGGTGCGTCTGGGATTCGGTGGTCCGGGCGCCGATGGCCGACCAACTGATCAGGTCCTGCAGGTATTGCGGGGAGATCGGGTCCAGCGCTTCGGTCGCGGTCGGCAGGCCCATTTCGGCCAGGTCCAGCAGCAACTGACGACCGATGTGCAGGCCGTCCTGAATCTTGAACGAGTCGTCCAGATACGGATCGTTGATCAGGCCTTTCCAGCCGACGGTCGTGCGAGGCTTCTCGAAATAGACGCGCATCACCAGATACAGCGTGTCCGAAACCTCGGCCGCCAGTGCCTTGAGGCGTTCGGCGTATTCCTTCGCCGCTTTCAGGTCGTGGATCGAGCACGGGCCGATCACGATGAACAGGCGGTGATCATTGCCGTCGAGAATGTTGCGGATCACTTCGCGGCCCTGGCTGACGGTGTGCAAGGCAGCGTCGGTCAGAGGGATGTCGCGCTTGAGCTGATCCGGCGTGATCAAAGTCTCGTTGGATGCAACGTTGAGGTCGTCAATCGGTAAATCAGCCATCGTGTTACTCATCAGGTCGCGGGTACTGGCCGCCTGCGATCCCCTGTGCGGCGGTGCCCAGCAGGTTTGAGCGCAGTGGGGAGCGGAACCTTAGCGCGTTAACCCGCTGTTCGACAATGGGCAAAGCAGGGCATCGGGCCGGTTTACCGTCCGCCAGTCCGGGCGTCTTCGCCCGTTTTGGCCTTGGCTCACCGTGTGTCCTGCCGGGGCTGACGCATCTGTCATTTGCAACCGCGGGCCTCGCGACGGATAGTGTGCGTCCAGAGGTGAGGGTATTTTGTTGAGAGAACTGCAACTGAGCGACTTCGACATTGATCATCAATTGCTCGGGCTGGGCGGCACTTCACTGCTGATTTTCACCAGCGTCGGCTGCTCCGCCTGTCGCTGGGCCCGGCAGCAATTGCCCGGCATGGAGCTGCCCGTCGATCGGTTGTGCTGGATCGACGCTCAGGACAATGGCGGCGCGGTGCAGCGTTATGAGGTATTTCATCTGCCCGCGCTGTTCGTGGTCCGGGACGGCGTGTTCTACGGTGGGCTTCGAGCGCCCCTGACCTTCGAAGGGCTGGCGTCGGCGCTGGACCGTGCGCTGTGCGGGACACCTGACGAATTGCCCTGAAACAGACAGTCAGCAAGAGAGACGTTATGAGCAGTGAAACGAAGCGGCCGCGAATCGGCATCGTGGGCACCGGTGCCATTGGCGGCTTTTATGGCCTCATGCTGGCGCGGGCCGGATTCGATGTGCATTTCCTGCTGCGCAGTGAGTTCGACGCCGTGGTCAGCAACGGCCTGCAGGTCCACAGCGCCGTTCATGGCGATCTGCATCTTGATCCGGTGCAGGCGTACTCTTCAGCCGCTGATGTACCGCCTTGTGACTGGTTGCTGGTCGGCACCAAAAGCACCGGCAACGCCGCGCTGGGGCCGATCATCACTCGGATGGCGGCTGAGGGCGCGAAAGTCCTGTTGCTGCAGAACGGGTTGGCGGTTGAAGAGCAGCTGCGAGCCGTATTGCCGGAAAATCTGCACCTGCTGGGCGGGTTGTGTTTCGTCTGTGTGCACCGCACTGCTCCGGGCATGGTCACGCATCAAGCGTTCGGAGCTGTTAGCGTGGGCTATCACAGTGGTCCGGCAGCGGATCAGGCTGAACGTCTGTCAATTGTCGAGGCTGGCGCGCAGATGTTCAGGCAGGCCGGGGTCGAGGCGCATGTGATGGCCGATCTGCAGCAGGCGCGCTGGCAGAAGCTGGTGTGGAACGTGCCGTACAACGGGCTCTCGGCATTGCTGCGTACCAGCACCTCGCAACTCATGAGTGACCCCGCCAGCCGCGAACTGGTGATGGCATTGATGGATGAGGTCGTGCAGGGCGCTCGGGCCTGCGGTCATGTCCTGCCTGACGGGTTCGCACAGCACTTGTTTGCCGTCACTGAAAGCATGCCGGACTACAAACCCAGCATGCATCACGATCTGGTTGAAAAACGTCCGCTAGAGCTGGACGCCATTTATGCTCGTCCACTGGCCGCTGCGCTCGAGGCGGGCTGCGACATGCCGCGAATGCGCACGCTGTATCAGGCGCTGGCCTTTGTCGATCGGAACCCTTGATGAGTACAAACCCTGAAGGTGAGCGTCCCTATGGCCGATGCTGAAGACCACAAGCTGGTGCTGGCGATTTCTTCGCGAGCGCTGTTCGATCTGAGCGACAGCCATGCGGTGTACATGGCTGAGGGGGTCGAGGCCTACCGCCAGTATCAGATCGAGCACGAAGACGAAATTCTCGAGCCGGGCGATGCCTATCTGTTGGTGGAGAAGCTGCTCAGCCTCAACGCCAGCCTGAGCAAGGCGCGGGTCGAAGTGGTGCTGGTGTCGCGCAACAGTGCCGACACCGGACTGCGGGTGTTCAATTCGATTCAGCACTACGGGCTGGACATCAGCCGCGCCGCTTTCGTTGGCGGCCGCAGTCCTTATCCTTATCTGGCGGCGTTTGGCTGCCATCTGTTTCTGTCGACCCATGCTGAGGACGTGCGCAGTGCGCTGGACGCCGGATTTGCTGCAGCGACCATCCTGTCCGGAGGGGCGCGACGGGCGGCCAGCGCGGAGTTGCGCATCGCGTTCGATGGCGATGCGGTGCTGTTTTCCGATGAGTCGGAGCGCGTCTATCAGTCAGGTGGCCTGGCCGCGTTTCAGGCCAGCGAGCGCGAGTCGGCCCGTGAGCCTTTGCGGGGCGGGCCGTTCAAGCCGTTTCTCGCGGCGCTCAACCTGTTGCAGCGTGAGTTTCCCGAGGCCAGTTGTCCGATCCGCACCGCGCTGGTGACCGCCCGTTCGGCGCCTGCCCATGAACGCGTGATCCGTACCCTGCGTGAATGGGATATCCGGCTGGATGAGTCACTGTTTCTCGGCGGGCTGCAGAAGGCGGCATTTCTTGAAGCGTTCGCCGCCGATGTGTTCTTCGACGATCAACCGGGACACTGCGAAAGGGCCCGCGAGGTAGTGGCGACCGGCCACGTGCCCCACGGAATCACCAATGAGATCAAGCTTTGAGCGGACCGACCGTCAATTGTCCGCCGTCGCAGCCTTTGGCGCGCTGCTAAGCTGAATCAATCTCCGCCATTGTGGCTGTTAGGGAGGTTGTATGGTTCGTTCGATGCTGTATGCCACAGACCTCGGTCTGTACGCGCCCTATGTGACACAGCATGCGCTGGCATTGGCCCGGACGTTCGATGCCGAACTTTACGTTATCCATGTCGTAGAGCCCATGGGGCTGTTCGCCGAGTCGGTGTTGCAGAGTTATCTGGGTGAGGATGCGTTGAAGGAACTTCACAACAGGGGTGTGAGTGCGTTCATGGATGGAATAGAGCAACGGATGCTCGACGGGTTTCGTGAAGAACTGGGTGAAGGTCATAAAGACCTGTCTTTCATCCGCACAGTGCGGGTCGTTCAGGGAGAACCCTCCAGCGTTATTCTTGAGCAGGCGCGAAAACTGGATGTGGATTTGCTTGTGGTGGGCAGTCACAGCCACAGGGCGAAAGAGGGCGCGTCGATCGGTCGTACGGCCGCCAGGGTTCTACAGCTTTCCGAAGTACCGGTTTACATGGTGCCCATGATGCAGAACAGAGGGCGAGGGTAGAGCGAAGGTTCAGAGGTTTAATTGGCGGTTTAAGTGAAATCGAGCGTGCCATCGCCTTACAAAGGTGATAAAAAGTTCTAGAATTATTCGCCTGACCATTAATCCAGTTATATACCGTCGCTGATGCCCCTAGGGTTTATCTGCTTTGAGGGATACATATGAAGCTCCAACAACTGCGCTACATTTGGGAAGTGGCGCACCACGACCTCAACGTTTCCGCGACGGCACAGAGCCTTTACACGTCACAGCCCGGTATCAGCAAGCAGATCCGTCTGCTTGAAGACGAACTGGGGGTCGAGGTGTTTGCGCGCAGCGGCAAGCACTTGACGCGTGTCACACCGGCAGGCGAGCGCATCATCACCACGGCGGGTGAGATTTTGCGCAAGGTCGAAAGCATCAAACAGATCGCCCAGGAATTCTCCAACGAGAAAAAGGGTACGCTGTCGATTGCAACGACGCACACTCAGGCGCGCTATGCCTTACCGCCTGTCATCAGCAATTTCATCAGGCAATACCCGGATGTGGCGTTGCACATGCATCAGGGATCGCCCACGCAGATCGCCGAAATGGCGGCTGACGGTACCGTTGATTTCGCCATCGCCACTGAAGCGCTCGAACAGTTCAGTGATCTGGTGATGATGCCGTGCTATCGCTGGAACCGATGCGTCGTGGTGCCTCAGGGTCATCCCCTGACCAAGGCGCCGAAACTGACGCTGGAGCTGCTCGCCGAATACCCGATCGTGACGTACGTCTTCGGTTTTACCGGGCGCTCCAAGCTGGACGAAGCCTTCAGTCATCGTGGCCTGGTGCCCAAGGTGGTGTTCACAGCGGCGGACGCCGACGTGATCAAGACTTACGTGCGGCTCAATCTGGGTGTGGGGATCGTCGCCAGGATGGCAGTGGACGAGGAGCTGGACAGCGATCTGGTGATTCTGGATGCCAGCGACCTGTTCGAGTCCAGTGTGACCAAAATCGCCTTCCGTCGCGGCACGTTCCTGCGCGGCTTCATGTGCGACTTCATCGAAAAATTCGCCCCGCACCTGACCCGCGAAGTCATGGCCAAGGCGATTACTTGCCACAACAAGCAGGACATGGAAGAGTTGTTCGCCAACGTCGAGCTTCCGGTTCACTGACCGGCCCTGCACCAGACAGCGTTCATTGCGGGCCTGATTCGCCGCCCGCAATGACGCCGCAAAACGTCAATCCCCGATCGGTCAGACCTTGGCGATCAGATTGCCTGCATGCAGGCCGCACTCTTTCTGAGTGGCCTCTTCCCACCACCAACGACCTTCGCGCTCGTGCTGGTTGGGCAGTACAGGACGTGTGCAGGGTTCGCAGCCGATACTGATGAAACCGCGCTCGTGCAGGCTGTTGTAAGGCAGTTCCAGCATCCGGATATAACCCCAGATTTCTTCACTGCTCATCTGCGCCAGCGGGTTGAACTTGTACAGCGTGCGCTCGGGTGTCGAAAACGCCGTATCGATCTCCAGCGCTGCCACCGTGCTGCGCGTGCCCGGGCTCTGGTCGCGGCGCTGGCCAGTGGCCCAGGCCTTGACGCCCGACAGCTTGCGTCGCAGCGGTTCGATCTTGCGCACCCCACAGCATTCGCCGTGACCGTCGCGATAGAAGCTGAACAGTCCTTTTTCCTTGACGAAGGGTTCGAGCTTGCTCTGGTCTGGCGACATGATCTCAATGTCGATCTTGTAGTGCTCGCGCACTTGTTCGATGAAACGGTAGGTCTCCGGGTGCAGACGCCCGGTGTCGAGGCTGAACACCTTGACGTTTTTGTTCAGCTTCCAGGCCATGTCCACCAGCACCACGTCTTCGGCGCCGCTGAAGGAAATCCACAGCTCGTCACCGAAATGTTCGAAGGCCAGTTTCAGAATGTCCTGCGCAGACTTGTTCGCATAAGTCGTCGCCAGCTCGGCGACGTCGAAGGGTTGGCTCATCAGGCGGCTTCCTGGGTAAAGGGTGGCGCTTAAGCGCTCGTGATGGCGGCAATGGTAACAAAATCCATCGTGCCGTGGCCGCTGCGCACCAACCCGTGGTGCGTTGCGCGGGGTAGGTCGAGCGGCTAGAGTGCGGCTTCCCTTTGTCGTGAAGTGCCCTTTGAGGAGTGTTTTGTGGAAATTGCCTGTCTCGATCTGGAAGGTGTGCTGGTACCGGAAATCTGGATTACCTTTGCCGAGAAAACCGGTATCCAGTCCTTGCGCGCCACGACACGGGACATTCCCGACTACGACGTGCTGATGAAGCAGCGTCTGCGCATTCTCGACGAACATGGCCTGAAGCTGTCAGACATTCAGGAAGTGATCGGCACCCTCAAACCGCTGGACGGCGCGGTAGAGTTCGTCGACTGGCTGCGCGAGCGCTTTCAGGTGGTGATTCTGTCGGACACCTTTTATGAGTTCTCCCAGCCGCTGATGCGTCAGTTGGGCTTTCCGACCTTGCTGTGTCATCGTTTGATCACCGATGAGACCGATCGGGTCATCGGCTATCAGTTACGTCAGAAAGACCCCAAACGCCAGTCGGTATTGGCCTTCAAGAGTCTGTATTACCGCATCATCGCGGCGGGCGATTCCTACAACGACACGACCATGCTGGGCGAGGCCGATGTCGGCATTCTGTTCCACGCCCCTGAAAATGTGATCCGCGAGTTTCCGCAGTTCCCGGCGGTGCATACCTTCGAGGACTTGAAGACGGCGTTCATCAATGCTTCGAACAGGGACCTGACGCTTTAGAAACGCTTCGCGCATGGCTGGCGGAAGTTGCCGTTTGCTGAACGTGCCCACTGCATGTGGGCGTGCACATTCAGTGCTTCAGAGCGCGTTCAGGGTGTCGAGCAGTACGCGGACTTTGGTAAACGTTTCCTGGTATTCCGCCTCGCACTCCGAGTCTGCGACTATCCCGCCGCCGCCCCAGCATGAAATCACGCCGTTCTTGATCAGCAAGCTGCGGATGGCGATGGAGCTGTCCATTTCTCCGCGTACGTCCAGGTAGATCAGCGAGCCGCAATACAGGCTGCGTCGGGTCGGCTCCAGTTCGTCGATGATCTGCATGGCCCGAATCTTCGGCGCGCCGGTGATCGAACCACCGGGGAAGCTGCCGGCGATCAGGTCCAGAGCGTCATGGTCCGCCGCCAGCTCACCGGTCACGCTGCTGACCAGATGGTGCACGTTGGGGTAACTCTCCAGGCTGAACAGCTCAGGCACTCTCACCGATCCCGTTCGGCAGCTGCGGCCCAGGTCGTTGCGCAGCAAGTCGACGATCATCAGATTTTCCGCACGGTCCTTTTCACTGGCCAGCAACTGCTCGGCAAAGGCAGCGTCTTGCGCCGGGTCGGCGCCACGCGGGCGGGTGCCTTTGATCGGGCGGGTTTCGACCTGCCGATCACTGACTTTGACGAAGCGCTCAGGGGACAGACTCAGAATCGCATCGTCGCCCGGCAGGGTCAGATAACCTGCAAAGGGTGTCGGACAGGCTGCGCGCAAGGCGCGATAGGCTTGCCAGGCGTCTCCCGAGCAGGGGGCCTGGAAGCGCTGCGTGAGATTGACCTGATAACAGTCGCCCGCCTGAATGTATGCCTGAATGCGCTCGAAGGCCGTTCGATAATCGGCGGCGTCAATGCCCGGCTGGAACGGCCGCTGCAGGGCGAACGGAGCAGAAGTCGGGCTGGCGACGCCGGTATCACTGAACACCTCGATCAGCCGGTGCCGCTCGGTATCGGTCATGACCGGATGAAACATCAACTGGCTGGTCTGCGCCTGATGGTCGCTGATCAGTGCCCAGCCATACAGGCCCAGCCGGGCGTCGGGCAGGTGCAGGTCATCGCGGGAGTGGCTCGGCAATGGCTCCAGACGACGGCCGAAGTCGTAGCTCAGGTAGCCGATCAGTCCTCCGGCGAACGGCAGCAGGCAGCCGGGTGGCAGGTCGGCGCGACCCATCGACGCCAGCCCTTCGCGCAGTCGGCCCAGGTAGGCGCTGGCGCTTTCTCTATCCTCTGCCGCCAGGGTCTGCTGCGGCCAGGCGCTCAGCAGGTCGAAGCGACCACGTTGCGCCGTGGGTCTGCCGCTGTCGAGCAGGACTGCGCCCGGTGCCTGGCGAATCCGTGAAAAATACACGGCCGGGTCGGCGCTGTACGGCAGGGAGTGTAATGAGCAGATGGGCATGTCGTAACGTCAGTGGGGAGGCGCGGCCGGGGATTGTAATCCGCCGGCCGGATGCCTCCTAGGGGTATGTCGGGATTGGGCAGCCGATCAGCGCAATCAGGCGCTGGGTACGTGGCCGAACAGCGCCTGCACGAAGTCGACCCGTTCCTGAGGCGTTTCCTGCCGACCCTCCAGAGCCAGTTGCTCAATGCGCGCTTCCACCGCCTGGGTGCGGTGAGTCAGGCCGCTGTCGTTGGCAATCTGGATATTCAGGCCGGGACGGGCGTTGAGCTCAAGGATAAGGGGGCCTTTGTCCTGATCGAGCACCATGTCGACGCCGATGTAGCCCAGCCCGCACAACTCGTAACATTCAGCTGACAGCTTCATGAAACCGTCCCAGTTAGGCAGTTGCACGCCATCGACCGAGTTGGTGGTGTCCGGGTGTTTGCTGATGATGCTGTTCAGCCAGGTGCCCTGCAAAGTAATACCCGTGGCCAGATCGACACCGACGCCAATGGCGCCCTGGTGCAGATTGGCCTTGCCGCCCGATTGACGTGTGGGCAGACGCAACATGGCCATCACCGGGTAGCCCATCAGCACGATAATGCGGATGTCCGGCACGCCTTCGTAACTGATGCTCTTGAATATCGGGTCCGGCGTGACCCGATATTCGATCAGCGCCCGATCGCGGTGCCCGCCCAGCGAATACAGCCCGGTCAGGATGCTGGACACCTGGTGCTCGATTTCCGACTTGCTGATGATGCGTCCCGACACCGTGCGATAGCGGTCTTCGAAGCGGTCGGCGATTACCAGAATGCCGTCGCCGCCCGCACCCTGAGCCGGTTTGATCACGAAGTCGTTGCGTCCGCCGATGATCTCGTCGAGCTGATCGATTTCCTTTTCTGTGGAAATCACGCCATACATCTCGGGCACATGAATACCCGCCTGGATGGCGCGTTCCTTGGTGATGATCTTGTCATCGACGATCGGGTACAGGCTGCGCTTGTTGTACTTGAGCACGTAATCAGCGTTACGCCGGTTGATGCCCATGATGCCGCGCGCTTCCAGCGCCTTCCAGGTTTTCCACCAGCCGATCACTTGGCCTGTTCCTCTTTGAGGAATGCCTTGAAGCGCATCAGCTCGGTCAGGCGATAGCCACGGTACCTGCCCATCGCCAGCATGAAGCCGACCAGCACCAGCAGCACGGCCGGGAAGGTGAACACGAAGTAGGTCAGCTCCGGCACGCTCATAATCAGATGCGCCAGCGAAGCCGCGAACAGTGTACCGATGGCGACTTTCATTGCATGGCTGGCCCCGCGTTCTTCCCAGGTGATGGACAGGCGTTCGATGGTCATGGTCAGAATCACCATGGGGAACAGGGCGACCGACAATCCGCGCTCCAGCCCCAGTTTGTGGCTGAACAGGCTGATGGCGGCGATCAGAACCACCACGAAGGTCAATACCACCGACAGCCTTGGCAGCATCTGCAGTTTCAGGTGTTCCAGGTACGAGCGTAGCGAAAGCCCCAGTGCGGTGATCACCGTGAACAGCGCGATGCCAAAGCCCAGCTGGGTTTCGCGAAAGGCCAGCGCAATCAGCACCGGGGTGAACGTGCCCAGCGTCTGCAAGCCGATCAGGTTGCGCAGAATGAGGATAACGAGCACACCAATCGGGATCATCACCATGATCATGAACGTCTGCTGAGTCTGCAGCGGCAAGCCGTACAGCGAATAGGCGAGGAAGTCCGAGTCGGTGCTGGCGTCGGTCAGCTTGGCCAGGCGCATGGCGTTCATTTCGCTGTTGTTCAGGCTGAACGTGACCTGCACTTTCTTGCCGCCCTCGACTGTGACCAGGTTTTCGTCACCGGTCCACCACAGCAGGCGGTCGTCCGGCAGGCCTGCTTCGCCGGTTTCCGGGTTGAAGTACAGCCATTCCTTGCCGTTGAAGCTGCGCAGCCACAGTTCCGGTGTCTGCGGCTGATCGGCTTGCAGGCGAATGGTGTGGGCTTTCTCCATCGGCACATGGGCTACCGACAGCAGCAATTCGATGACCTGGGCTTTCTTGCCGGCCGAGATGTCGCCGGCCAGCAACAGTTTGACGTTATCGTCGTTCAGGTTGTTGACGCGTTTGATAGCCTCGGTGATGAACGTTTCGACATCGGCCGAATGCTGACGGATCGGCGCGAGCAAGGCTTCGGCGGCGATCTTTTCCGGGCCTTCGACCGGCAGGCTGTCACGGAAGATCGGGCCCTTGAGCTTGGGCTTTTCACCGCTGTAGCGCTTGGTCAGGACCAGTCGGTAGTACAGCGTCTGGTTGCCGGTGGCGCGTCGGGTCGACCAGGTCACCCTGCGATTGCCGTCGCCGCGGTTGACGCTCACGCCGTAGTTATTGGAAATGAAGCTTTCATTGAGACTGATGTAGTCGTGGGCCAGCGGCGGCACGAACATCTGTATCTTGACCGAGTCCTTGGGGTTGGCAACGAACTCGACCTTGGCGTCGATATTCCACAGGTCATCGGTTTCGTCTTCGGTCACCGGGATGCCGAGCGCCAGTATCTGATACGCCGTGATCGCAATGCCCAGGGTCACCAGGGCAGTGATCAGGATTTTCAGATGGAGCGTGAGAGAGCGCATGTATTTACTCTGCGTTTTGAGCGACGGAAGCGCAGCCAGGCTTCCCTGCCGCATATTTAAGACTTGGATCGACCAGCGCATCGAAGTGTTTCAGGGCTTCGGAGCCGATCAAAAGCGGGTATTGGAAAGCACTTCGGTCGGTCAAGTTCACTTCTATGGTGCGTAAAACTTCACCCATGCAGACCGACAGACTGATGACCGGGCGGGCGGTGTATTGTTTCTCGTCATCCGGGTCGCGGTCGTCGGCGCGCCGCTTGATCTTGCTGACCCGTGCCAGCGGCCGTTCGATGGGGTGAGCGTGACTGTCATCGATGGCCAGATAGAAGCGTACCCAGCTTTCGCCGTTGCGCTTGAAGTGCTTGATGTCGCGGGCGCTGAGCGATGCTGTCTTGGCCCCGGTGTCGAGCTTGGCGGCGACTTCAAGGTCAATGTCGGCGAGCTGTGCGTATTCGTTCAGGCCATAGACTGTCTTGGTGGCGGCGACGCAGAACGTCGGCAAAAACAGCAGGCAGAGCAGCGTAGTGAAGGTCTGTGGTCTCATAAATCCTGGCGCGATGAGCGAAAACTGAAGGTCAGGGCGCAAACGGGATGGGCCTGATGATGGGCAGTCGGGGGTCGCAGGCCGAGGTCCGGGACCGGGACGGCGCAGTGCAGACGTGGCGCGCATTCTAGCATGATGCCTTTGAGGCGCCAGTTTTACGCCGCTGCCGCGCTACGAAATCTGGCGTCGGTAAGAAGCTCGCCATTAGATGATTGTCGACAATCCGGGTTTTGCCTTTGACGTTAAGGGCTCATGGAGCTAGATTTGTCGTCATCGAAGAGTCAGGTGTCAACAATGTTGAGCGTACTCGAAAGTGCCACTGCGTTTGGCGACGATTCGGAAACCCTGTCCGAGAACGTCTTCCGGCGCATTCAGGCGGCCATCGTCAAGGGTGAGATCGCGCCCGGCAGCAAGATTTCCGAACCGGAACTGGCGCGTACTTATGGCATCAGTCGCGGTCCGCTGCGCGAGGCCATTCATCGCCTTGAAGGTCAGCGGCTGGTGGTACGCGTCCCGCATGTGGGCGCGCGCGTCGTGTCGCTCAGTCATGCCGAGCTGATCGAGCTGTATGAAATCCGCGAATCCCTCGAAGGCATGGCCTGCCGACTGGCTGCCGAGCGCATGACCACCGGGGACATCGACGAGCTGCGCCGGGTGCTCGACACCCATGAGCGCGACGCGGCATTCCAGGCCGGTGTCGGTTACTACCAGCAGGAAGGTGACTTCGACTTCCATTACCGGATCATTCAGGGCAGCGGCAACCGCACCCTCAGCCAAATGCTTTGCGGCGAGCTCTATCAGTTGGTGCGCATGTACCGCATTCAGTTTTCCACCACGCCCAATCGGCCTCGCCAGGCGTTCGCCGAGCACCACCGCATTCTCGATGCCATCGCCGAGCGCGATGGCGAACTGGCCGAATTATTGATGCGCCGCCACATCGGTGCGTCCAGACGCAACATCGAGCGCCATTATCAGGCGGCTAAAGACCGAGGTGAACAATGAGTCGCGACACCCCAACTCCCGGACAGCGTTTTCGTGACGCCGTCGCCGCCGAACAACCGTTGCAGGTCGTCGGTGCCATCAACGCCAATCATGCATTGCTCGCCAAACGTGCCGGTTTCAAGGCGATCTACCTGTCCGGTGGCGGTGTGGCTGCCGGCTCGCTGGGCATTCCGGATCTGGGCATCACCGGGCTGGAGGACGTATTGATCGACGTGCGACGCATCACCGATGTCTGCGACCTGCCTTTGCTGGTCGATGTCGACACTGGTTTCGGTTCGTCTGCATTCAACGTGGCGCGCACCGTGCGTTCGATGATCAAAGCGGGGGCCGCAGCGATTCACATCGAAGATCAGGTCGGCGCCAAGCGCTGCGGGCATCGTCCGAACAAGGAAATCGTGTCACAGCAGGAAATGGTCGACCGCATCAAGGCCGCCGTCGATGCGCGCACCGATGAGAGTTTCGTGATCATGGCGCGCACCGATGCGCTGGCGGTCGAGGGCCTCGAGTCCGCGTTGGAACGTGCCGCGGCCTGCATCGAAGCCGGTGCGGACATGATCTTTCCGGAAGCCATCACCGAGTTGGCCATGTACAAACAATTCGCCAACCGCGCCGGTGTGCCGATCCTGGCCAATATTACTGAATTCGGCGCGACGCCGCTGTTCACGGTCGACGAGTTGCGAGAGGCCGACGTATCACTGGTGCTCTATCCTTTATCGGCGTTCCGCGCCATGAACAAGGCTGCGGAAAATGTCTACGGCGTGATCCGTCGCGACGGTACGCAGCAGAACGTGATCGAGACCATGCAGACCCGCATGGAACTGTATGACGCCATCGATTACCACACCTTCGAGCAAAAACTCGATGCACTGTTCGCGCAGAAGAAGGGCTGATGAGCGACAGTCGTTCCATCGCCGTTCGCGCCTTTGCGGAGCGGGGCATGATCGTTTTCACGAATCGCCAATTCCCGACAATTTCAAAAACTGGAGAATGCAATGGCTGAAGCAAAAGTATTGAGCGGCGCCGGGCTGCGGGGTCAGGTTGCCGGGCAGACGGCCCTGTCCACAGTGGGCATGGCCGGTGCCGGTCTGACCTATCGCGGCTATGACGTACGCGAACTGGCTGCCGATGCACGCTTTGAAGAAGTCGCCTACTTGCTGCTCTATGGCGAACTGCCCACCCAGATCCAGTTGACCACCTACCTGCAGCGGCTCAAGGCGCTGCGCGAGTTGCCGCAGGCCCTGAAAGAGGTGCTGGAACGCATTCCCGCCGACACCCATCCGATGGACGTCATGCGCACCGGTGCGTCGATGCTCGGCACCCTCGAGCCGGAACGCAGTTTCGAGCAGCAGCGCGACGCCACCGACCGGCTGCTGGCCGCCTTCCCGGCGATCATGTGCTATTGGTATCGCTTCAGCCATGAAGGCAAGCGCATTGACTGTGTCACCGACGAGGACTCTATCGGCGGGCATTTCCTGCACCTGCTGCTGGACAAAACGCCCAGCGAGCTGCACCGCAAGGTCATGGACGTCTCGCTGATTCTGTACGCCGAGCACGAGTTCAACGCCTCGACCTTTACCGCCCGTGTCTGTGCCTCGACGCTGTCCGACCTGTATTCGTGCATCACTGCCGCCATCGGCACCTTGCGCGGCCCGCTGCATGGCGGCGCCAACGAAGCGGCCATGGAAATGATCCAGCGCTTTGGCTCGGCCGATGAAGCGACTCAGGGCACGCTGGGCATGCTGGAGCGCAAGGAAAAGATCATGGGCTTCGGCCATGCGATCTACAAAGAGTCCGACCCGCGCAACGAGGTCATCAAGGGCTGGTCGAAAAAGCTCGCCGATGAAGTGGGCGACACCGTGCTGTTTCCGGTGTCCGAGGCCATCGACAAGGTCATGTGGGAGCAGAAGAAGCTGTTTCCCAATGCTGACTTCTACCATGCCTCGGCCTATCACTTCATGGGCATCCCCACCAAGTTGTTCACGCCGATCTTCGTCTGTTCGCGCCTGACCGGGTGGGCGGCCCACGTGTTCGAGCAGCGCAGCAACAACCGCATCATTCGTCCAAGCGCCGAGTACACCGGCGTCGAGCAACGCAGTTTCGTGCCCATCGAGCAGCGCTGAGCCAGACGGGCAGGGGAGCCGCCCACGAGCTTCCCGCCCGCTTTTCGAACTTTCCGTGACCGAGTCCCGAAATGAACAGTGAATTCCGCAAACCGCTCCCCGGCACCCGACTCGACTATTTCGATGCGCAGGCCGCGATCGAAGCCCTCAAGCCCGGCGCCTACGCCACCTTGCCTTACACGTCGCGCGTGCTGGCCGAGAATCTGGTGCGCCGCTGTGATCCGGCAACCCTGAACGCTTCGCTGAGCCAGTTAATCGAGCGTCGCCGCGACCTGGATTTTCCCTGGTTCCCGGCGCGGGTGGTGTGCCATGACATTCTTGGCCAGACCGCGCTGGTGGATCTGGCCGGGTTGCGCGATGCGATTGCTTCCCAGGGCGGCAACCCCGCGCTGGTCAACCCGGTGGTGCCGGTGCAATTGATCGTCGATCATTCGCTTGCCGTTGAGTGCGGTGGCAATGACCCGCAGGCGTTCGAGAAGAACCGTGCCATCGAAGATCGGCGCAACGAGGACCGTTTTCACTTCATCGACTGGACCAGGCAGGCGTTCAAGAACGTCGAGGTGATCCCGCCCGGCAACGGCATTATGCACCAGATCAATCTGGAGAAAATGTCGCCTGTGGTGCAGGTGCTTGACGGCGTGGCGTTCCCCGACACATTGGTCGGCACCGACAGCCACACGCCGCATGTGGATGCGCTGGGTGTGGTCGCCATCGGTGTTGGTGGTCTGGAAGCGGAAAACGTGATGCTGGGCCGTGCGTCGTGGATGCGCCTGCCAGACATCATCGGTGTCGAGCTGACCGGCCGCCGACAGCCCGGCATTACCGCCACCGACGTGGTGCTGGCCCTGACCGAATACCTGCGTCAACAGAAGGTGGTGGGCGCGTACCTGGAGTTCTATGGCGAAGGCGCGACGAGCCTGACCCTGGGCGACCGGGCGACGATTTCCAACATGGCGCCGGAATACGGTGCGACGGCAGCTATGTTTTCCATCGACCCGCAGACCATCGATTACTTGCGCCTGACCGGTCGCGAGGAAGAACAGGTCAAGCTCGTCGAGTTGTACGCCCGGCACACCGGGTTGTGGTCTGACACACTGCAGCAGGTTGAATACGAGCGTGTCTTGAGCTTCGACCTGTCCAGCGTGGTGCGCAATATGGCCGGGCCTTCCAATCCCCATGCGCGTGTCGCGACCAGCGATCTGGCCGCCAGAGGCATTGCCGGGCAGTGGGACGATGTGCCGGGCCAGATGCCTGATGGCGCGGTGATCATCGCCGCGATCACCAGTTGCACCAACACCAGCAATCCGCGCAACGTGATTGCCGCTGGCCTTTTGGCGCGCAACGCCAACCGCTTGGGGCTGATGCGCAAGCCGTGGGTCAAATCATCCCTGGCGCCCGGTTCGAAAACCGTGGCGCTGTACCTGGATGCGGCGGGGTTGACCAGTGAACTGGAGCAACTGGGCTTCGGCGTTGTTGCGTTCGCCTGCACCACGTGCAATGGCATGTCTGGCGCGCTCGATCCGGTCATCCAGCAGGAAATCATTGATCGCGACCTGTATGCCACCGCCGTGCTGTCCGGCAATCGCAACTTCGACGGGCGCATTCACCCTTACGCCAGGCAGGCGTTTCTGGCCTCGCCGCCGCTGGTCGTGGCCTACGCCATTGCCGGTACCATCCGGTTCGATATCGAAAAAGACGTGCTGGGCGTCGTCGATGGCAAGCCGATCCGCCTCAAGGACATCTGGCCCGACGATGAAGAGATCGACGCCGTGGTGCAGGCTTCCGTCAGGCCCGAGCAGTTCCGGCAGGTGTACATCCCGATGTTCGCCATCGAGGAATATTCCGGCCCGAAGGTCGAACCGCTGTATGACTGGCGCCCCATGAGCACTTACATCCGCCGTCCGCCGTATTGGGAAGGCGCGTTGGCCGGAGAGCGCACGCTCAGGGGTATGCGCCCGCTGGCGGTGCTGCCGGACAACATCACCACCGATCACCTGTCGCCGTCGAACGCGATCATGCTCGACAGCGCGGCAGGTGAGTACCTGGCGAAAATGGGCGTGCCGGAGGAGGACTTCAACTCCTACGCGACCCATCGCGGCGATCACCTGACCGCCCAGCGTGCCACCTTCGCCAACCCGCAACTGGTCAACGAGATGGCGGTGGTGGACGGCAAGGTCAAGAAGGGATCGATGACCCGTATCGAGCCTGAGGGGCAGGTAACCCGCATGTGGGAAGCCATCGAAACCTACATGGCGCGCAAGCAGCCGCTGATCATCATCGCCGGTGCCGATTACGGCCAGGGCTCGTCTCGCGACTGGGCGGCCAAGGGCGTGCGACTGGCGGGCGTCGAGGCCATCGCGGCCGAAGGATTCGAGCGTATCCACCGGACCAACCTGGTGGGCATGGGCGTCCTGCCACTGGAGTTCAAGCCGGGCACCAATCGCCTGACGCTGGGGATCGACGGCAGCGAAACCTACGACGTGATCGGCCAGCGTACGCCGCGTGCCACGCTGACGCTGGTGATCCAGCGCAAAAATGGTGAGCGCCTTGAGGTGCCGGTGACTTGCCGTCTGGACACTGCTGAAGAGGTCTCGATTTATGAGGCAGGTGGCGTGCTGCAACGCTTCGCCCAAGACTTCCTGGAGGCGACTGCGTCATAGGATGCACGCCACGTTTCGCGAGCGAGCGTCCCTACGCCGCACGACAGGTGTTCGCAGGCAGAGGCAATCAATACAGGAACGGACATGGCTCATTTACCGCAACTCAGAATCCCCGCCACTTACATGCGGGGCGGCACCAGCAAGGGTGTGTTTTTCAGCCTGAATGATCTGCCCGAAGCTGCGCAGACGCCGGGACCGGCCAGAGACGCGCTGCTGCTGCGCGTGATCGGCAGTCCCGATCCCTATGAAAAACAGATCGACGGCATGGGCGGGGCGACGTCCAGCACGAGCAAGGCGGTGATTCTGTCCCGCTCCAGCAAGGCCGATCACGACGTGGATTACCTGTTCGGTCAGGTGTCCATCGACAAGCCGTTCGTGGACTGGAGCGGCAACTGCGGCAACCTGTCGGCAGCAGTCGGGGCGTTCGCGATCCTCAGCGGTCTGGTCGATGCCAGCCGCCTCCCGCGTGACGGCACAGCCTTGGTGCGAATCTGGCAGGCCAACATCGGCAAGACCATCATCGCCCATGTGCCTGTCAGCAACGGCGAGGTGCAGGAAACAGGTGACTTCGAACTGGACGGCGTGACCTTTCCCGCCGCCGAGGTGCAACTGGAATTTCTTGACCCGGCGGCAGATGAAGAGGGCGCGGGCGGTTCGATGTTCCCTACGGGCAACCTGGTCGATGACCTGGAGGTGCCGGGCATCGGCACACTGAAGGCGACGATGATCAACGCGGGCATCCCGACCATCTTCATCAATGCCGCCGACATCGGTTACACCGGCACCGAATTGCAGGGCGATATCAATGGCAGTCCGGACGCCTTGGCGAGGCTGGAAACCATACGGGCTTATGGCGCGGTGCGCATGGGGCTGATCGGTCAGGTCACCGACGCCGCCCGGCGGCAGCACACGCCAAAGGTCGCGTTTGTCGCTGCTCCGGCGGACTATGTGTCGTCCAGTGGCAAACCGGTTGCCCGAGAGGACATCGATCTGCTGGTGCGTGCCGTTTCCATGGGCAAACTGCACCACGCCATGATGGGCACGGCCGCAGTGGCAATCGGCACTGCGGCGGCGATCCCCGGCACGCTGGTCAGCCTCGCCGCAGGCGGCGTCGAGCGCAGCGTGGTGCGCTTCGGTCACCCGTCGGGCACCCTGCGAGTGGGGGCCGAAGCGGCAAATGTCGAGGGTGAGTGGACGGTCGGCAAGGTCATCATGAGCCGCAGCGCCCGGGTGCTGATGGAAGGCTGGGTGCGCGTACCGGATGGGGCTTTCTGATCTGGAGAGGGTTCACCGTCGATCGCCCGGGCGATACGGCCGTCAACGTGGCGTCAAAGCGTGATCGATGATGGGCGTCACCGGCCGTGAATGACACGGCCGTTGCGCAAGCCGGACATCAAAGGTTTTTTTCCGGTGCATCGGGGATCAGCGTCCAGTCTTCAGTGCTGCCGCCCTCAGTCGGGAAGTGCCAGCCGGCTACGGGCGGCTGGGTGCCCAGAAAGTTCGAGCGGTAGAGCCTGACGGATCCGTCCTGCGGCACTGCATGGATCGCTCCGGGCCAGGTGAATTCCGCAATGGTTTTCGGGTCCCCGAGGTCTCCGTCGTGCAGGTCCTTGCCTACCCATTGCCAATATTGATTTTGCTCGCCGTCCTGCGGAAAGGTTCGCCCGCCCTCCGGTGCTGTGCCTTCGACCCTGGACCGGTAGTAGATATGCAACCTCCCGTGGTCGTAGGTGCCCACATGTATGGCTCCTTCCCAGCTTGGGGCATCACGCTCCCGAGGGTCGAGAAACGTGCCCGCTGGTCCGCGTGCCTCGATGTAGGTCCAGTGTTCATCGCTTGCGTTCAGGGCAGGCATCGGAAACCCGGCTGGATCGCCTTCCAGCCTGGACGCGTAATAGGCCTGGCGCCCCAGCTCATCGGTGCTGACATGAATCGCCCCTGGCCAGGTCGGCTCGTCAGGATCCTTGGGGTCGCCGAAGGTTCCGAGATGCCTGCGCTCGCCGAGGCAATGCCAGATGTCGGAATCGGCGATCAGTTGCTCCACCGATTCATATCGCTGCGAGGGTGCACCTTCGCCCTCCAGTGAAAAGTAATACTGTTGTTTGCCATCAACGTCGAACACATGGATCTGTCCGGCCCATGACAGATCGTCCCAGCCCTTTGGGTGTTCATAAGTGCCCTCCACGGCCGATCCCAGGTATTTCCAGCCAGCCTCATCCTTTGGCTGCGAGGGTACTTTCCAGTCACTTTGCGGCACGACCCCTTCGACTTGCGACGAAAAGAAGTAAGGCTGACCGCTGATTTCAATCCGGTATATCGCACCGCGCCACGTTGCGTTAGGGCTCCACTGTGCGCTTTTGGGGTTCGCGTAACTGCCGGCTTCGTATCTGGAAAGGTATTCCCAGTACTCATTGCTGACGTCATTAGAGCCAGGTAATACCCAGTTCAAGCCCACCAGGCCTTGGCGACATGCGGCATAAAAACGGTGCTTGCCGTCTGGCATGAAACCGAACAGATGAACGGCGCCAGGCCAGGTGAAGTCGCCGGTTTCCGCGCCACGTTTTGGATCGGTGTAGGTGCCTGCCGCCCTGCTGCTGGCGATGTAACCCCAGCCCTCCACGGAGGCTGCGGTGGTCGGCAGCGGGAACCAGCAGGTCATGCCATTCATCTCAAAGTCGGTGCGAAAGAACGCTTTTGATCCGTCAGTCAGTTCAACCAGATTGATCGCATTGAGGTAAGTCACTTCGCAGCCTTGTTTGGGGTCACCGTAAGTACCCGCATGGACGCCTCGGTATATCCAGTCTTCATTGGCAAATCCTTGTGCGGGGCTGGCGGGCGAGAACTCATCAGCCCGTTCGGGAATTACGGGGAAGGGCGTGTGGTCGGCCGGATATCCAGTGAAACGGGATGTGAAGAATCTTCTGGTTCCCGTCCCATCAAGCGTTGCGTACACCGTTTCAGGCGCATCGCTGTACTCTTCCGGCGTCTTGGGGTCCACATAGGTGCCCGTATGTGTCGTTTTCGAGGACCTGTCGGGCAGCGTGATGTCATCGGTTTTCGCCGTGGCGGGATCATGGGCTACGTTGATGACCAGTGACAGATTGATATTGGCAATGGAAATTCTCATGTGTGCACTCCTTTTTCGGTCCGGCACTTGGGGCGCTCAAGCGTCGAATGAGAGGCATCCTGCCTCCTGTTCCAGGCGTCATCTTTACCCCGATGATCGGTAGCGTCTTGCGGGTGATAACGCCGCAGCGTTCAAATAGTACCGAGGTGTCATCGACAGGATTCTCTTCAGCATTCATTGCACGGGTTCGAAATAGCCATATGAACTTTTGCCATCCACACCGCCGCCTAGAATTTCAACGTGAATAACGCTGTCTTCGAAGTTTTTGTCGAACGTGTCTATGACCTTTGGAGACACGATGTCTTGCTTGATGGTCACTGCGGCTTTGCCTTGGTTGAAGGTGCCGTTCGGATTGCCGACAAGGCTGAAATAAGAGCCTTTTTTGGCTCTGACGATGGTCGCGGATCGGATCTCGTCGTTGTCGCAGCCATAAGGGTTATTGCCAGCGCCCATTTTGAACTGGTCATGCTTGGCGAACGGTACCGTACAGACGATATTCTCGGTCGCCTTACTACCCTCGTGAAACACGATCTCTGCCTCTGAAAAGTCGGTGGCAACGGGCGTCTTGCCCACCTTCACGCGGGATATCTTGCCGCCAAGGCCGTTGTTGTAAAACGTGTTGACCGCGACGTTTTCATTGCTGTAGTTGCTGTTGAAGTTCGCCAGTTTGAGGACCTCGCCGAGCGGGATCGTTCGCTTGACGTCGATGTAAGTGAAGTCATCCGATTTGTTGGCATCAGGCGAATCGAACAGCGATATCCGCGTGCCTGCCCCGACGCCGGTCAACTCCATGGATTGCATCTCATCGTTTTCGCAGCCGAACGCGCCGTGCTTGAAGTCGTATTCACGACCTGCGGGGAACGTACAGACGGTATCCCCATCACGGTCGGCGTTCTGCCTCTCATAGAAGTAGAAACCTCCCTGACTGAGCGTGGCTGCGTAGCGATAGGCGTCACCGCCCGCACTAAAGTCTATCGCGATGTAATTCGGTTTTTTCTGGCTGGCGGGATAGCACTCATTCTCGACTCGCCGTTGCAGATAAGTCAGGTTGTTATCGACATCGGCGGCATGGGCGAGCGTGGAACCCCAGCCATGAATCTGGTTCATCACGAATAACGGAGGCCACGCAAGCGGGGCGTTGATGAGTGGCGAGTCGAGTGGCACGTTGTTTCTCGATGCACAACTCCAGTCATGATCCAGGACCGTGAGGCCCAGGTCGTAGGTGTTTTCAACTTCGATATCGGTGCTTTTCAGGATATTGACTCGTTGGTCGCCGACGGTGAAGTTTCCATGAGAGTAGCGGTCAGAGATGATGATCAGTCTTTTGTTTTTATTGATCATTTCCTGCAGTACAGGCCAGTCGCTACCGTTGAATGCCTCGGGGTCAAACACCATCGCCGCGAGTTCGGGTTTTACCAGATTGAGCGACTTCTGCATTTGCTCGGCAGAAGCGTAGGATTCCAGATGCAGGGTCACGACCGCAGTCCGGTTGGCTTGCAGGTAGGGAAGAAAGACGTCGTTCAAGGCTTCATCGAAGTTGTGAGGCGCCTCGGATGCCTGGACGCATGCACCGTCAGGGGTCTTTTTATGACACATATAGAGTTTGACGGTGGTTGCCGTCTCGTCTTCAGGATAAAGATCGAGCATGAACCCGCGCGTACCGCGTGCCAGTAACTGATTCATGTCATTCAGGTACGCGTTGTGGTCTGTGACCCAGGTGTACTCATTGAACGGTCTGGAGAAGTCATTGATGCCCGGGGCGGTTTCCGGTGGCGTAGGGCGATAATCCCACCAGGCATTGCTGGTGGCCGTGACCGGGTAATACCGGTTCAATTCGCTGGGAACGCCTGAAACTTTCGAAGTGAAATACAGGTTTCCAGCTGGCTGGCGGTACAAATGGATTGCGCCGGGCCAGGTCGGTTCATCCCAGTCTTTGGGTTCCCTCATGGTCCCGGCGTGTTTCCCTTTGTACGTCCAGTAGCCGTTGCTGACCCCGGAGGCAGGGTAGTGCCAGTCAGCTCCAGACAGGGTGCCGTCCTGGCGAGCCTCATAGTAGTGGCCGCCGTCTTCTGAGTCTTCCCGGTGAATCGCTCCCGCCCATGTCATGCCTTCCCAGGCTTTCGGATGTTCGAAGGTGCCGGAATATTTGCCCACGTACAACCAATGCTCATTGTCTTCAGCCGTAGCCGGGAGAGGCTGCACATCGTTCATCCCGGCATTGACGCGTGACATGTAATAAACGCTGACACCGCTTCGCTGCGCAACGTGATAAGCGCCGGGCCATGTGGGTTCTTTTTCTCCTTTTGGATCGTTCCTGGTGCCCGCGTGTTTCCCTGCGTATTGCCAGTGTGCGTTATCGCTCAGCGTGGTCGGGTAATACCAGTTATTGGCAGAAGGAATGCCCAATACGAGAGAACGAAACAGCACGCGCACGCCGTTGATTACGTCATAGTGCAAGGCGCCGGGCCAGGTCAATTCATCCCATTGCTTGGCATCCCCGGCCTGGCCGGAATGACGGTCATTGCCCAGGTAGGTCCACTGATCGTTACTGGCCTCGCCGGTCGGGTAATAAGCGTTCGTTTTCGAGGGTACTCCCTCTATCCGTGACTCGAAGTACAGGTGTTTGCCTGCATAACTGTAATCATGAATGGCGCCTTGCCAGGTAGGCTCATCCCACTTGGCCGGGTCGAAATAAGTGCCTTCATGATTGCGGGTGCCCTCATAGATCCAGTCTTCGTTACTGACAGATGAAACCGGATAATCCCATCCCTCTCGCGAAGGGATGCCATCGTTTCGGGAGGAAAAATAATCACGCGAAACTCCGGTTTGCCGCGCATGAATGGCACCCGGCCAGGTCGGTTCATCCCACTCTTTGGGGTCCAGGTAGCTGCCGGAATGTTTGCCCGCCGCCAGGAATGTCCAGTGCTCGTTATCGTCCGGGCCGTCGGGATAAGCCCAGTCGTTTTGTGAGGGGATGCCATTTTTCTTGGCCGCGTAATAAAGCAACGTGCCATTGGCGCTATTGGCGCTATTGGCGCTATTGGCGTGAATCGCGCCGCGCCAGGTTACATCTGTCCAGTCCTTTGGGTCTTTGAAGGTACCGGCATGAGCGCTTGCTGCAACGAGGTACCAGTGTGCGTTGGATACCGCCTCTGTGGGGTAGTGCCAGAACCTTTCTGATGGTGTTCCGGCGCTCAGAGGTGAGAAGAATAAAACCTTGTCTGCGTAATCGTATCGATGAATACGCCCCGGCCAGGTGAATTCATCCCAGTCTTTCGGGGCCTCGTAGGTGCCGGCATGCCTGGATGAGCCAAGATAAACGAAGTATTCGCTGTCTTCGCCAGACTGCGGATAAGGGATCAGCAGATCATGAGGGCGCTCCGCGATCAGCGAACGGTAAAAGTCCTTTGTCCCATTGACTCCCGCAGTGGCGTGAATGGCGCCAACAACGTTCGGATCATTGGAATCTTTGGGCGAATCGTAAGTGCCTGCAAATTGCTCGACGGTGTAATAGGTCCAGTGTTCGTTGTTGGTGGGGGAGGTCGGGTAATACCAGTTGTTTTGCGAAGGAATCCCGTCGCGTCTGGATTTGAAGTACCAGTGCTTGCCTGCGTACCGGTAGTCATGGATTGCGCCGGGCCAGGTCAGATCGTCCCAAGGTTTGGGATCCGCCAGGTTGCCTGTATGACGAGAGGTATTAAGCAGTGTCCATTGAGCGTTGCTCGCACCGTTGCGGGGGAATTCCCAGCCGGTTTCAGGCGGCGTGATGCCCAGAAAATTCGAGCGAAAAAATCTGACATGACCTTCGCCGGGCACCGCATGGATCGCATCTGGCCAGGTGAATTCGCCGGGGGGCTTTGGATCTAAAAGAGTGCCATCGTGAACGTCCTTGCCGATGTATTGCCAGTAGTCGTTTTTGTCTCCCGGACTCGGCCAGGGTCGTCCGCCCGTTGGCGCAAGGCCATCGGTCAGTGACTGGTAATACATCCGGCCCCGACCATGGTTATAAGTCGTGAAATGTATGGCGCCGGTCCAGCTTGGATCATCGCGCTCCCGTGGGTCGAGGTACGTCCCCGCTGCGCCGCGGGGCGCTATGTACGTCCAGTGCTCATTGCTGGTGCGATCGGTCGGGGGTGGAAAGTTGATATTCACGCCCTCAAGCGATGACCGGTAATAGGACTGGCGTCCAGTGGTATCGGCCGTGACATGAATGGCGCCAGGCCACGTTATCTCGTCGCCATCGTTGGGATTCTGGTACGTACCACTGTGCTTGCGTTCGCCTGTTTTCTGCCAGTTATCCGTGTCTGCGATCAGTTCGCCCACGGACGCGTATTGCTGAGATGGCGCGCCTTTCGATACCAGCGAACGGAAATACAATTGTTGGCTATTGACCTCGAATACATGGATCTGGCCCTGCCATGTAAGATCATTCCAGCCCTTTGGATGTTCGTAAGTACCGTCAACGATGGGCTCTATGTAAGTCCAGTTTTCATCGCTTTCGGCTCGTGTCGGCGGCCTCCATTCATCGTGCGTTTTGACGCCTTCGAACCTCGACGCGAAGAAGGAGGGCTGACCGCCGATATCGAAGCGGTAGATGGCGCCGATCCAGGTGGCGTTGGGAGACCACTGATCGGTTTTTGGATTGGCGTAACTTCCGGCTTCATACCGGGAGAGGTACTGCCAGTGGTCATTGCTCGCGTCGCCAGAGGCAGGTGCTGACCAGTTTTCGCTGACAATGCCTTCATGGCGAGCGGCATAAAATCTAGGTTTGGCGTCAGTCATGGTCGTAAAAAGATGAACGGCGCCAGGCCAGGTGTAGTCGCCAACAGCTCTGTCGATTTTCGGATCCGTGTAAGTACCTGAGTTTCTGCTGGTACCCACGTAAGTCCAGGACTCAGTGGAGGTTTCAGTGGTGGGTATTGTGTCCTTGCAGGTCGCACCATCCAGATCTACACCGGTTTTGAAAAAAGCCTGGTGCCCTCCGGCCAGCGTAGCCCCACTGATTGCGCCGCAGTAAGTGGCTTCGCACGCTTTCTTTGGATCGGCGTAGGTGCCTGCGTGCGTACCTCTGTAAACCCATGACTCGTTAGCTATGGCCGGAAGCGTGTATTGATCGTTCAGGTCGTAATAATAATCAGGGAGGGCCGGAAAGCCCTTTGGTTGCTGGCTTGGGTATCCTGTGAATCGAGCGCTGTAAAGCTGTCGCCTACCGACTGTCGAATCCCATTCGGCATACACGGTACCTACGGCATCGCTGGGTTCCTCCCAAGTCTTCGGGTCTTCGTAAGTTCCAGCGTGGGCCGACGTCGTCGAAGAGGGTAGCGGTGTGGGCACGCACGGGATTTGAAGTTCTTGAGCCTGCACCGAGGTGCCCAGTAGCAAGGATACGACCCAGGCTTTAATCGTGAGTCGTTTCATGCACCGCGCTACATGGCGAGTCTGCCCATCTGATGTCTTCATGAGCAATGGCCTGAGGCATCCTGCCTTCCGGTTGACGGGCGTCGCAGTCGGGACGGCGACGGTCAACCTCACCCTAGGCGTATGCCGGGCCCATGAACATTGTCAGAAATGATAGGTGTGGGTGGCAGGCCCGATCACTTGAAGCGTCGTTCGACGCCTTTTTCCACCAGCACCTTGGCCGAGATCTCTTCCACCGAAAAATGCGTGGAGTTGATGTTCGGGATGTTTTCCCGACGAAACAGGTTTTCCACCTCGCGCACTTCGAATTCGCATTGAGCAAAGCTCGAGTAGCGGCTGTTGGGTTTGCGCTCGTGACGAATGGCGGTCAAACGGTCGGGATCGATGGTCAGGCCGAACAGCTTTTCGCGATGCTGCTTGAGCGCTGCCGGCAGTTGCAGGCGTTCCATGTCGTCCTCGGTCAACGGATAGTTGGCCGCACGAATACCGAACTGCATGGCCATGTACAGGCAGGTCGGGGTTTTTCCGCAGCGCGAGACGCCGACCAGAATGATGTCGGCTTTGTCGTAATAATGCGTGCGCGCGCCGTCGTCGTTGTCCAGTGCGAAATTGACCGCTTCGATGCGCTCCATGTAGTTGGAGTTATGACCGATGGAATGCGATTTGCCCACCGAATACGAAGAGTGTGAACTAAGCTCCTGTTCCAGCGGTGCCAGGAAGGTCGAGAAGATATCGATCATGAAGCCGTTGGACGTCGCCAGGATCTCGCGAATGTCCTGATTGACGATGGTATCGAAGATGATCGGCCTGACATCGTCCTTGTCGGCGGCATTGTTGATTTGTTGTACCATCGCCCGCGCTTTCTCGACACTGTCGATATAGGGCCTGGTGAACTTGTTGAACGTAATGTTTTCAAACTGCGCTAGCAAGCTCTGCCCCAGGGTTTCGGCCGTGATGCCGGTGCCGTCGGAGATGAAGAAAGCGGATCGTTTCATGTGCGCCTCTGGCCTTAAGCAGTTGACGATTCTTGGATATCATAGGCGCGCTTGCCGGCCCTGGAGGTCTGCATTCTCGCCTATTTTGAAGGTTCAGGCTTGCGCCCGACCAGAAACGCTTGCGATCCCAGTGCATGGGGGCTGCGGCGAATGAGCTTTTCCCATACAACAAACACAGTTAGTGGAGAGATCACCTTGGTAGAGTACGTAGTTTCCCTCGATAAGCTCGGCGTCCATGATGTGGAGCACGTGGGAGGCAAGAACGCATCCCTCGGCGAAATGATCAGCAACCTCGCAGGCGCTGGTGTTTCCGTGCCCGGCGGTTTCGCGACTACGGCCCAGGCCTACCGTGATTTCCTCGAGCTCAGCGGTCTGAACGATCAGATCCACGCAGCTCTGGATGCTCTTGATGTCGACGACGTCAACGCTCTGGCCCGTACCGGCGCGCAGATTCGTCAGTGGATCATGGAAGCCGAATTCCCCGAGCAGCTCAACGCCGAGATTCGCACCGCGTTCGCCACCCTGTCGGCGGGCAACCCGAATCTTGCGGTTGCCGTGCGTTCCTCCGCCACCGCCGAAGACTTGCCTGACGCCTCCTTTGCAGGCCAGCAGGAGACGTTCCTGAACATCCGTGGCGTCGAGAACGTGATTCGCGCCGCCAAGGAAGTGTTCGCCTCGCTGTTCAATGACCGCGCTATTTCCTACCGCGTACACCAGGGCTTCGACCACAAGCTGGTGGCACTTTCCGCTGGCGTGCAGCGCATGGTGCGTTCCGAAACCGGTACGGCGGGTGTGATGTTCACCCTGGATACCGAATCCGGTTTCCGTGACGTGGTGTTCATCACCGGTGCCTATGGTCTGGGTGAAACGGTGGTGCAGGGTGCGGTCAACCCTGATGAATTCTACGTGCACAAAGACACCCTGGCCGCTGGCCGCCCCGCGATTTTGCGTCGCAACCTGGGCAGCAAGGCCATCAAGATGATCTACGGCGACGAGGCCAAGGCCGGTCGCTCGGTCAAGGTGATCGATGTCGAGCCCGCCGACCGTGCGCGTTTCTGCCTGACCGACGCCGAAGTGTCCGAGCTGGCCAAACAGGCGATGATCATCGAAAAGCACTACAAGTGCCCGATGGACATCGAATGGGCCAAGGACGGGGACGACGGCAAGCTTTACATCGTTCAGGCGCGTCCTGAAACCGTGAAGAGCCGCGCATCGGCCAATGTCATGGAACGCTACCTGCTCAAGGAAACCGGCAAGGTGCTGGTCGAAGGCCGTGCCATTGGGCAGCGCATCGGCGCGGGCAAGGTGCGGATCATCAAGGACGTTTCCGAGATGGACAAGGTCCAGGCGGGTGATGTGCTGGTCTCCGACATGACCGACCCGGACTGGGAACCGGTGATGAAGCGCGCAAGTGCCATCGTCACCAACCGTGGCGGCCGTACCTGCCACGCGGCAATCATCGCTCGCGAGCTGGGCATTCCCGCCGTGGTCGGTTGCGGCAACGCCACCCAGTTGCTGCAGGACGGGCAGGGCGTGACAGTGTCCTGCGCCGAAGGCGACACCGGTTACATCTTCGAAGGCGAACTGGGCTTCGACATCAAGACCAACTCGGTCGATGCCATGCCTGAGCTGCCGTTCAAGATCATGATGAACGTCGGCAACCCCGACCGTGCATTCGATTTCGCCCAGTTGCCCAACGCCGGTGTGGGGCTTGCGCGTCTGGAATTCATCATCAACCGCATGATCGGCGTACACCCCAAGGCACTGCTCAATTACTCGCTGCTGCCACCGGAAATCAAGGACAGCGTCGACAAGCGTATTGCAGGCTACGACGACCCGGTCGGTTTCTACGTCGAGAAGCTGGTCGAGGGCATCAGCACCCTGGCCGCCGCATTTACGCCGAAGAAGGTCATCGTGCGTTTGTCGGACTTCAAGTCCAACGAGTACGCCAACCTGATCGGCGGCAAGCTCTACGAACCGGAAGAAGAGAACCCGATGCTGGGCTTCCGCGGTGCGTCGCGCTATATCAGCGAGAACTTCCGCGACTGCTTCGAGCTGGAATGCCGCGCCCTCAAGCGTGTGCGTGAAGACATGGGCCTGACCAACGTCGAAATCATGGTGCCGTTCGTGCGCACTCTGGGTGAAGCGAACCAGGTCATCGACCTGCTGGCGGCCAATGGTCTGAAGCGCGGCGAGAACGGTCTGCGCATCATCATGATGTGTGAACTGCCGTCCAACGCGATCCTGGCCGAAGAGTTCCTCGAGTATTTCGACGGGTTCTCCATCGGCTCCAACGACCTGACTCAGCTGACACTGGGGCTGGATCGTGATTCCGGCGTCATCGCGCACCTGTTCGACGAGCGCAATCCGGCGGTCAAGAAGCTGCTGTCCAATGCCATTCAGGCGTGCAACAAGGCTGGCAAGTACATCGGCATCTGCGGTCAGGGCCCGTCCGATCACCCGGATCTGGCGCGCTGGCTGATGGATCAGGGTATCGAGAGTGTGTCGCTCAACCCCGATTCGGTTCTGGAAACCTGGTTCTTCCTTGCCGAAGCGCAGTCTCCAGTGTGATGTGACGCGGTAATCACCTGAGCCGTCCTCTGGTTCGGGTTTTTCAACGAAAGGCGGTTTTCTCGGAAACCGCCTTTTTTATGCGACGCCTTCAGGGCTCCCGTAAGCGCAGTTTCATTCAGTCTGTCAGAGGCGAGCCGATGCCTTTGAATTTCCGAAAAGAGCAATATGCAAAGCAGCAGCCATTTATTTCCCGTTGCCTTGATCAGTGCCGAGCGTCGTGGTGATCTGGTCGAGGACGTTTACCGCCTCAAGCCTGCCAACAGCCCTGATCCGAGCGTCGAGCTGGCCGTGACCCGGCTGGGGCTGGTCGATCAGCCGTCGGGGCGCGGCGTGCCGGTCATCCTGTTGCATGGCAGTTTTTCCAATCGCCGGTTCTGGTACTCACCCAAAGGCATCGGCCTGGGACCCTTGCTGGCGCGCGCCGGTTATGACGTGTGGATCCCCGAGATGCGCGGGCACGGATTGTCGGCGCGTAATCAGAATTATCGCGCCAATTGCGTGGCCGACTATGCGCGCTACGACTTGCCCGTCATCGCGGCATTCGTACAGGAGCAGAGCGGGCAATTGCCGCACTGGATCGGGCATTCACTGGGCGGCACCACACTGGCCGCGGCACTGGGCGGGGAATACCTGGGCGTCGAGAGCGCGGCATCGGTTGCCCTGTTTGGCAGTCAGGTCAGCCGGACCTACTGGCCGCTGAAAATCCCGCCACTGCAGTGGTCCGGTCGCTTGTTACTGAAACGTTTCGAGCACGTGTCCGGGCCACGCTTCAAGCGCGGTCCGGAAGACGAGCCGATGGGTGTGCTGCTGGAAAGCATGCGCTGGCATGGCCTGTTCGGCCGTTTCGGTGATCGTCACGGCGACTGGTGGGCCGGTTTGAAGGACGTTCAGGTGCCGGTTCTGGCGGTGGCTGCCGTCGGCGATCATCAGGATCCGGTCTGGGCCTGCCGCATGCTGTTCGATCAGATCGGTTCGCCGCACAAGCAGTTCCTCTGTCTGGGGCGTGAACACGGGTTCAATGAAGACTTCGGGCACGTGCAGATGCTGGTCAGCAAAGGCGCCCAGCAGCAGGTCTGGCCGCGAGTGATCGATTGGCTGCGCGAACGGTCTGTTCCTGAACAGGCGGCAGAGTTTAAGGTGGCGGTGGGCAATTAACGCTTAAAGTCACTATGCTGCCCGTGAAATCGGAGTCCGGCCGGTCTGGCCTGACTGCGTATTATTCGTGAGCCCATGCCTCGACGACAGGAGTTGACCTCATGCACTACCTCACCCCCGATCTGTGCGACGCCTATCCGGACCTGGTGCAGGCTGTAGAGCCCATGTTCAGCAACTTTGGCGGACGCGATTCCTTTGGTGGACAGATCGTCACCCTCAAGTGTTTCGAAGACAACTCGCTGGTCAGAGATCAAGTGGCACTCGACGGCAAGGGCAAGGTGCTGGTGGTCGATGGCGGCGGCTCGCTGCGTTGCGCGTTGCTGGGGGATTTGCTGGCGGAGAAAGCGGCGAAGAACGGCTGGGAAGGTCTGTTGATCTACGGTTGCATACGCGACGTGGACATGATCGCCCAGACCGATCTGGGCGTGCAGGCACTGGCCAGCCATCCCCGGAAAACCGAGAAGCGTGGCATCGGCGATCTGAATGTGCCGGTCACCTTCGGCGGCGTGACGTTCAGACCGGGGGACTATCTCTACGCCGACAACAACGGCGTCATCATTTCTCCTTCTCCCCTGACCATGCCGGAATAAGCGAAGTCTCAATGTTCGATGAAGCAAACGCGCAGTGGGGGCTGGTTCACGCCCTCGTATTGGACGGCAAGGGTGGAGCGCGTTTCATTGCTCGAACCGAACTTCAGGACCTCCAGCTGCAGCCGCAGGAAAGCCTGTGGCTGCACTGGGATCGCAGTCACCCGCAGACTCACACATGGCTGCGCACCGGCAGTGGGTTGAGCGAGTTCGCCTGCGACCTGCTGCTCGAAGAGAATACCCGGCCGCGCCTGCTGCCGTTACCCGATCAGGAACTGCTGCTGTTTTTGCGCGGGGTCAACCTCAATCCCGGTGCAGAGCCGGAAGACATGGTATCGGTGCGGATTTTTGCCGCGGCTCAGCGAGTGATTTCGCTGCGGCTGCGCCCGCTGCGGGCGACCGAAGAGTTGATCGAACTGCTTGGTCAGTCCAAAGGCCCGAAAACGGCCTCGGAGCTGATTCTCTATCTGGCCCAATACCTGACTGACAAGGTTCAGGACCTGGTCGGCGAATTGACCGAATCGGTCGACGGGGAAGAAGAAAATACCGATGCCGACGAACGGTACACCCCCGATCATGGCAAATTGCTGCATATTCGTCGCCGAGCCGCAGGGCTGAGACGCTTTCTCGGCCCGCAGCGTGATATCTATGGGCAGCTCTCGCGTATCAAACTGTCATGGTTCGATGACGAGGATGCCGATTACTGGAACGAGTTGAACAACAGCCTCACGCGTTACCTCGAGGAACTGGAGCTGACCCGCGAGCGCGTCGGGCTATTGCTCGAGTCTGAGGACCGGCGTCTGCGCGAACACATTAATCGCACCATGTACCGGTTCGGGATCATCACCGGGATTTTCCTGCCCATGAGCTTTCTGACCGGGTTGCTGGGTATCAATGTCGGCGGCATTCCGGGTGCTGAAAACCCGTACGGTTTTCTTGCCGCCTGCGGGCTGATCGTAGCGGTGGCGGCGGGGCAATGGTGGTTGTTCAGACGATTGCGTTGGGTATAAGGCTTATTACTTATATGTTTTTTCATGAAGCCTGTGTGACTTGCCCGGGATGCGTCACGTCTTTGACTGACATTGCGTGAGGTGCCTGATGCACGATCCGTTCGAAGAATCTTTACGTGACATGCTTAAATCGTCATCCTCCAGCCGGGATGACGACGCATGTCTGGGGCGAGTCCTGAAAACCGCCAACCGCCAGGTCGGTGCCGGTGTGTTGTTCGGGCTGCTGGGCCGTTGGTCCGAGGCGATGATGATCGCGCTCAACAACGGTTCCGCCCATGTCGCTCCCGTTTCCCGTCGCACCAGACCTGGTGCCCGTTCTACCGATAAGGCTGATTGAGCATGGAATTGAACCTCTGGACGCAGAGTCTTCTTGCTGCAATGACTGCATTGTGGACCAAAGTCGCAAACTTCATCCCTAACCTGTTTGGTGCCCTCGTCGTTGTGGTGCTGGGTTTTGCGGTAGCCAAACTACTCGATGCACTGCTGTCCAAATTGCTCGCCAAGCTGGGCCTCGATCGCCTGGTGGGCGGCACCGGCCTGACCAAGATCATGGGGCGCGCCGGCGTCAAGGTGCCGATCTCGACGCTGATCGGCAGGATCGTCTACTGGTTCGTGCTGTTGATCTTTCTGGTGTCTGCCGCCGAGTCTCTGGGCCTGCAACGCGTATCGGCAACCCTCGACATGCTGGCCCTGTACCTGCCGAAAGTGTTCGGCGCGGCGCTGGTGCTGCTGGTGGGTGTGCTGCTGGCGCAACTGGTCAACGGACTGGTGCGCGGCGCTGCCGAAGGTGTCGGCATCGATTACTCCGCAGGCCTTGGGCGAATCGCTCAGGGACTGGTCATCATCATCAGCATTTCGGTCGCGATCAGCCAGTTGGAGGTCAAGACCGACCTGCTGAACCACGTTATCGTGATCGCATTGCTTACCGTTGGTCTGGCCGTTGCCCTGGCGTTAGGGCTGGGCAGTCGCGAAATCGCGGGTCAGATCATCGCTGGAATTTATGTGCGTGAGCTCTATCAGGTAGGCCAGCAGGTGCAGATAGGCGACACCGAGGGCCAGATAGAAGAAATCGGTACGGTCAAGACGACCCTGCTGACAGATGAGGGCGAGCTGGTGTCTTTTTCGAACCGCATCCTCCTCGATCAGAGAGTAAGCAGCCGTTAAGCGGCTAACCTGCTAATCTATGCCGCCAAGTTGCCGGAACAGGCCGTGGCGGACATTGACCTGACTGTCGGCAAGATTCGTTTTGAATAAACCTCAACCGCTTTCAACGCGCTACGATCCACGCGAGCTCACAGATGAGGAGCTGGTTGCGCGCGCCCATGGTGAGCTGTTCAATGTGACCCGGGCGTACGAAGAATTGATGCGTCGCTACCAACGAACACTTTTTAACGTCTGTGCACGTTATTTGGGGAACGATCGCGACGCTGACGATGTCTGTCAGGAGGTGATGCTTAAGGTGTTGTATGGCTTGAAGAATTTCGAAGGAAAATCGAAATTCAAGACCTGGCTCTACAGCATCACTTACAACGAGTGCATCACTCAATACAGGAAGGAACGGCGTAAGCGTCGCTTGATGGACGCTTTGAGTCTGGATCCGCTCGAGGAAGCGTCGGAAGAAAAGACGCCAAAACCTGAGGAGCGGGGCGGTCTCGATCGCTGGCTTGTGCATGTGAACCCGATCGATCGGGAGATTCTGGTGCTGCGATTTGTCGCAGAGCTTGAATTTCAGGAGATTGCAGACATTATGCACATGGGCTTGAGCGCAACGAAAATGCGCTACAAGCGGGCGCTTGATAAACTACGCGAGAAATTTGCTGGTATCGCCGAAACTTAACGGCGAGCAAATATCTCTAACGAACTGGCAAGGTCTGGTAGACTTGCCGACGAGTTGTCCCCAGTTATGTGGGACTGCTTTACAATCACCAGATGGGGATTTAACGGATGAAACTGAAAAACACCTTGGGCTTGGCCATTGGTACTATTGTTGCCGCAACTTCTTTCGGCGCTCTGGCACAAGGCCAAGGCGCGGTCGAAATCGAAGGCTTCGCCAAGAAAGAATATTACGATAGCGATCGTAACTTCAAAAACGACGGCAACCTGTTCGGCGGCTCCGTTGGCTACTTCCTGACCGACGACGTTGAATTGCGTCTGGGCTACGACGAAGTTCACAACGTTCGTAGCGACAGCGGCAAGAACATCAAGGGCGCCAACACTGCCCTGGACGCTCTGTACCACTTCAACAACCCGGGCGACATGCTGCGTCCTTACCTGTCTGCCGGTTTCTCTGACCAGAGCATTGGCCAGGACGCCCGCAACGGCCGTGACGGCTCCACCTTCGCCAACATCGGCGGCGGCGCGAAGCTGTACTTCACTGAAAACTTCTACGCCCGTGCAGGCGTTGAAGCTCAGTACAACATCGACCAAGGCAACACCGAGTGGGCGCCTAGCGTCGGTATCGGCGTTAACTTCGGTGGCGGCAGCAAGAAAGTTGAAGCAGCACCTGCTCCAGTAGCTGAAGTGTGCTCCGACAGCGACAACGATGGCGTTTGCGACAACGTTGACAAGTGCCCAGACACCCCTGCAAACGTAACTGTTGACGCTGATGGCTGCCCAGCCGTTGCTGAAGTTGTCCGCGTTGAGCTGGACGTGAAGTTCGATTTCGACAAATCCGTAGTCAAGCCTAGCAGCTACGGCGACATCAAGAACCTCGCTGACTTCATGCAGCAGTACCCACAGACCACCACCACTGTTGAAGGTCACACTGACTCCGTCGGTCCTGACGCTTACAACCAGAAGCTGTCCGAGCGTCGTGCAAACGCCGTTAAGCAGGTCCTGGTCAACCAGTACGGCGTTGGCGCTAGCCGCGTAAACTCGGTTGGTTACGGCGAATCCCGTCCAGTTGCTGACAACGCAACTGAGTCTGGCCGCGCAGTTAACCGTCGCGTAGAAGCAGAAGTAGAAGCTCAAGCTAAGTAATTAGCCGCTTGTACTGAAAAGCCCGGCTCAGGCCGGGCTTTTCTTTGCCTGCGATTTGATGGGCGTAGCGATAAGACGGACTGGATATCAGCTCGCTTGACTGCGCACACCGTCCAGCAGGTCATGAGGCAGGGCAACCTGGCCATACGCAGCCACTTCGCCAATGACCAGCACAGCGGGGCTTTTCAGTCCGAACGCCTGCGCGTCACGTTGCAGGGTCGCAAGGCTGCTGCGGCATTCGCGCTGCCACGGTAACGAAGCGTTTTCGATCATCGCCACCGGCATGTTTTCGCTCATTCCACCGGCCAACAGGCTTTCGCGGATTTCCGGCAGTTTTGCGACGCCCATGTACACCACCAGTGTCGTGCCGCTCTGTGCCAGAGCCTGCCAGTTAAGGCTGCTGTCGTCCTGTGTGTGTGCGGTGACCAGCGTCACGCCACGGCTGACGCCGCGCAGTGTCAGCGAGATACCGCACTGGGTCGCGCCAGCAAGACCTGCGGTGATGCCGTTGACCAGTTCCACGTTCACGCCATGGCCTTGCAGCCACTCGGCTTCCTCACCGCCACGACCGAAGATGCAGGGGTCGCCGCCCTTGAGTCGCACCACGCATTTGCCTTGTCGCACATAACGCAGCATCAGGCGATGAATGAAGGCTTGTGGCGTCGAGCGACAGCCGCCGCGCTTGCCCACCGCAATCACCCGTGCGGCCGGGCAATGTTCGAGCACGGCGGTATTGACCAGATCGTCGATCAACACCACATCCGCTTCGCGCAAGGCACGTACCGCCTTGAGCGTCAACAGTTCGGGATCACCCGGGCCTGCGCCGACCAGCCAGACTTTTGCGCTCATGCTGTGTTCCTCATTCAGTGACCATCACGGTGTTGATCAGTCTTTTGATTTCCGGGACGCAGGATCCGCACTGGGTTCCGCAGCCCAACTGTTGCTTGAGTTGATTCAGGTCCAGACCGCATTCGATGCCTTTCATGACTGCGCTTTGGCTCACGTTCATGCAGTTGCACAGGGTCTTGTCACGCGTAGCGGCGCCTTTGCCTGGTTCGCTGCTCAGCGGCGCGAGCAGCCAGCGGCGCAGTGGTGCATCGACGCGTTCTTCCAGCCAGAGGGTCTGCAGCCAATGCTGCGCAAGGGTTTCACCGGCCAGGCGAATGGCCGTGATGCGCCCGTCATCGATGCGCACTTTTTTGCCGATGGCGCGCTTGGGATCGTCGTAGGCCATGACCGGGCCGTCGTCCAGATTCAGCAGTGTGTCGATGTGCTGCAACAGGCTGGCGTCTGGCGCTGTAGCGTTGGCTGCGCGGATCACCAGGGCCGGGCGCTCGCGACCGACCAGTCCGAGACTCAGGTAGGCGAATGACTCGCACGCTGTGCGCAAGCGCTCCAGTTGTTGCTGCACATTGCCTTCCACGAGAGCAAAGAACTGCCAGGGCAATGCCGCTTTTTCGATCCTGACACCGGAATGCTTGAGTTCCGGTTGTTTGGATATCGGGTCGAAAGCCGGTTGCGTCAGTGCATTCACGCCACCTTTGAGGAAACGGTCGCCCCAATGCATGGGCAGAAAGGCCTGGCCGGTGCGCACGCTGTTATCGCTGGCAACCGGCAGGCACAGTTCGCCACGGCGACTGATCAGTCTGATCAGATCGCCGGGCTGCAATTCGTGCGTTTGCATGTCTTGCGGACTCAGGCTCAGCACCGCCTCGCTGACGTGGCCAAACAGCCGTGCGGCAGTGCCGGTGCGGCTCATGCCGTGCCATTGATCACGCAGGCGGCCGGTATTGAGCGTCAGCGGAAACTCGGCATCACGCAGTTCCCGGGCGGCAATGTAAGGCTCGCTGAGAAACTGGGCCCGACCCGATGCCGTCGGGAAGACGCCATCGGTATACAGGCGCGGCGTACCAATGCGGGCGTCCTGCGTGAACGGCCATTGCTGCGGGCCGAGGCGGTCGATAAGGGCGCGGTCGATGCCGGACATGTCCAGATCGCGCCCGATGGTCAGGCCCTTGAACTCGTCGAACAGTGCCGCAGGGTTCTCGAAATCGAACAGCGCGGGGGTATCAGGCGTTAGCCGGTGTTGCAGGCGCTGGGCGAAATCGACGGTAATCGCCCAGTCGGCTCGTGCCTCGCCGGGTGCCTGAACGGCCTTGCGAACATTGGAGATACGCCGTTCCGAGTTGGTAACGGTGCCTTCCTTTTCACCCCAACTGGCGGCAGGCAGCAACAGGTCGGCAAACTTCGCGGTTTCCGTGGTCTTGAATGCTTCCTGCAGAACCACGAACGGGCAAGTTTCCAGCGCGGCCCTGATCCGGTTCTGATCGGGCAGCGACTGCGCAGGGTTGGTACAGGCAATCCACAGCGCCTTGATCGTGCCGTTCTGCAGTTGTTCGAACAATTCGATGGCTGACAGACCGGGCTTTTCAGGCAACTGATCGACGCCCCAGTATTCGGCGACCTCGGCGCGATGCTGCGCGTTGGCCGCATCGCGATGACCCGGTAGCAGGTTGGACAAACTGCCGGTTTCACGCCCGCCCATTGCGTTCGGCTGGCCGGTGAGGGAGAAGGGGCCCGCGCCGACCCGGCCGATCTGGCCGGTGGCGAGGTGAATGTTGATCAGCGCGCTGTTCTTGGCGCTGCCGGCGGTGGACTGATTCAGCCCCATGCACCACAACGAGAGAAAGCGGGGCGTTTCGCCGATCCAGCGGGCGCAGGTCAGCAACTGTTCCAAGGCAATCCCACACAGCTGCGCCACGTGTTCCGGCGGGTAATCGCGCACCAGCATTTCCAGGTCTTGATAGCCTTGGGTGTGAGCGGCGATGAAGGCTGTATCCACCCATCCTTCGGTCATCAGCACATGCAAGATGCCGTGGAACAGGGCAACGTCGGTGCCGGGCTGAATCGCCAGGTGCAGGTCTGCCAGTTCACAGGTGTCGGTGCGCCGTGGGTCGATGACGATGATTTTCATCTGCGGTCGGCGACTTCTGGCTTCCTCCAGGCGACGGAACAGGATCGGGTGAGCGTAGGCCATGTTGCTGCCGACGATCATCACGCAATCGCTCAATTCAATGTCTTCATAACTGCAGGGTGGTGCGTCGGCGCCCAGGCTGCGTTTGTAGCCCGCCACGGCCGAGGACATGCACAGCCGTGAATTGCTGTCGATGTTATTGGTGCCGATCAGGGCGCGGGCCAGTTTGTTGAACGCGTAATAGTCCTCAGTCAGTAACTGCCCGGAAATGTAGAACGCCACGCTGTCTGGACCATGCTCGCGGATGCTGTCGGCAAATACATTGGCGGCGTGTTCCAGTGCGGTGTCCCAGTCGGTGACGCTGCGCGCCATTCCTTTGCCCAGACGCAATTCCGGGTACAGCGCGCGGGCGTCCAGGTCGCCGGTCAGGTGCAGGCTCGAGCCCTTGCTGCACAGCTTGCCGAAATTGGCCGGGTGCTGCGGGTCGCCGCTCACGCCCAGGATGCTCTGCCCGTCGTGCTCAATCAGTACGCCGCAGCCCACTCCGCAATAGCAGCAGGTGGATGCCGTGGTCTGGACGGGTGTAAGGCTCAGGCGGGTCATGCGCAAGCGGCCTCAGTGGTGGCAGGTTCGCCGAACATCAGGTGATTGCGAATGGCATCGATGCCCTGACCGTCACGAATCTGCTTCAAATACCAGCTGCCGTCGGCGGTGTCGCCGTACAGGCAGGCGCCGACCAGCACGTCATTCTTGATGACCAGTTTTTTGTACACGCCGCTGATGGGGTCTGAGAACGTGATGCTTTCCGTGTCTTCACCGCCCAGAAAGTCGCCAGCGGAAAACAGATCGATGCCGGTCACCTTCAGCTTGGTGGAGGTCACCGAGCCCGGGTAGCGTGCGAATCCCAACTGAGCGAGGTGATTGGCGCAGACTCTGGCCTGTTCGAACAGCGGAGCGACCAGCCCGTAGGCGATACCACGGTGACTGACGCATTCGCCGATCGCGTAGATACGCGGGTCGTAGGTTTGCAGTGTGTCATTGACCAGAATGCCCCGGCTGCAGGGCAGGCCGGCCTGTTCGGCCAGTTCGGTATTGGGGCGAATACCGGCCGCCATCACCACCAGATCGGCCGCGATGACGTCGCCGTTCTTGAAGCGCACAGCCTGCACACGGCCTTGCTCGTCGCCCAGTAACGCTTCGGTCTGTTCGTTGAGGCGAAAGCTCAGACCGCGCTTTTCGAGTGCCGCCTGAAGCATCAGGCCGCTGGTTCTGTCCAGCTGACGCTCCAGCAGGGTCTGACCGTTATGAACCACCGTGACCTGCATGCCGCGCATGCTCAGACCGTTTGCCGCTTCCAGCCCCAGCAGGCCGCCGCCGATCACCACTGCGCGCTTATGCGTCGCCGCCGTGTCGATCATCTGCCGAGTGTGGCCAATGTCGCGATAACCGATCACGCCATCCAGGGTGTTGCCGGGGATCGGCAGAATGAACGGGCTCGAGCCGGTGGCGATCAGCAGACGATCGTAGTGGGCTTCAGTGCCGTCATCGGCGATCACCAGGCGCTTGATACGGTCGATTTTGACCACTCGGCGGTTGAGCAGCAGGGTAATTCGGTTGCTTTCGTACCAGGCCAGGTCGTTGAGCACGATGTCGTCGAACGTCTGCTCGCCTGCAAGTACCGGCGACAGCAGGATGCGATTGTAGTTGGGGTGCGGCTCGGCGCCGAACACCGTGATGTCGTACAGGTCTTCGCTCAATTTGAGCAACTCTTCGAGTGTGCGCACGCCGGCCATGCCGTTGCCAATCATCACCAGTTTGAGTTTTTTCATCTTGCCTCCGAGTCACCGTCAGGGTGCGCTCGACAAATTGCGCGCAAACAAAAAAAGGCGTCCCGTCAGTTGCCTGACGAGGACGCCTTTGTCCGGTCCCGTTCTCTCGGGATGCGCAGCCTTCATCGTTGAGGGCGGCGCGTTATGAATCATTGGCAGAGACCATGCAGCGGTTGTGCCAACTCAGCGCAGGCCGGGAATGCTGGGGGGGGGTGCAAAGGATGTGGGGTGTGTCTGCACTGCCTTGAGGCGTGTTGCACAGAAGCGGGGCGAACTATTGCAGTTGGGAGGTACGTACGGGGTGACGCGCTGTGCCGACTCAGTGCCGGCTCATGATCCAGATCAGTACGATCAGGTTGATCAGCAGTGAGGTCAGCGCCAGCGTGCGCCAGACTCTGAGGGGTTCGCGTTCCAGCAGAGGACGTGGGCGAACCGTGACCGGGCGCTGTTCTGCCTGTTCCATTTCCAGCAGCCATTGCTCGGACGTTTCATAGCGCTGGGCGGGGTTGGCCTGCACGGCCTTGTCCAGACTCAGGCTCAGCCAGAGCGGCAGATCGGGGCGGTAGCGGCTGGCGGGAATCGGCGTGCCGAAGCGGCGATGCTGAAAGGCTTCGATTTCGCCATAAGGGTACTGACCGGTCAGCAGGTAGTAGAGCGTGACGCCAACAGCGTAAAGATCCTGCTGTGGACCAGGCTCGGCACCGTTGAACGCTTCCGGAGCGATGTAGCTCGGTGTGCCAGGCAAGTCCTCGGGATTGGTCGCTGACAGACCGGGGCAGAAAGCCAGGCCGAAGTCCAGCAGGCGCAACTCGCCATCGTCGCCAAGCAGCAGGTTTTCGGGCTTGATGTCGCGATGAATGATGTTGCGGCGATGCAGCAAGCCGGTCGCCCGCAGCAGGCGGGTTGCCAGATCCTGCCATTGAGCCAGCGGCAGCGGTCCGCTCAGGGTGAAAAGGTTGGCCAGAGTGCGGCCTGAGTATTCACGCATTGCGTAATACAGATGCTGGCGCTCGGGCAGTGGATGGATTTCCGGAAAAAAGCGCCCGGCCACGCGGCGCAGAAACCATTCTTCAAGCAACAGGCCTTGAGCTGCACCGGGTTCGTCATGCCGGGCGGTCGGCAGGGTCTTGAGCAGCCACGGCAGGCCATGGGCATCGTGGGCGCGGTACAGGATCGACTGACGCGACTGCGCGACGACGTTGCCCAGAGTCCAGCCTTCGAATGCCTGACCCGACTTGAGCGCTGGCGGCAGAGGCCATTGTTGCAACTGCGCCAGGGCGTCGCCCAGATCGTCCGCGCCAAGGCTGTCGACCTGAATCAACAGGGCGCTGGCATTGTCCTGACTGCCGGCCAGATGGGCGGCGCTGACCAGCGTTTTGACGGCCGCCTCGAGGTCATCCTGTTCGGTGAGGATCGAGCGGATGCTGGCATCCCCGAGCGTCGCCCAGATGCCATCGCTGACCAGCAGCAAACGCTCGCCTTCGCATAACTCGCCTTCCAGGTAATCCATCACTACGTACTGGTCCAGACCCAGCGCGCGCTTGAGCACGTGCTGCATGTCGGCCTGTTCCCAGACATGATCTTCGCTGATGCGTGTCAGCTTTGCGGCCTGCCAGCGGTAGGCGCGACAATCACCCACGTGGGCAAGGGTGAAACGCCTGCCGCGCAGCACCAGTGCACTGAGAGTGGTGAGTAAACCGTTGGCCAGCAGCCAGCGGTTCTGAGCCAGCAGCAGGCGATCCAGTGACTGGGCCACGCCCCAGGTTTCCGGCGTGGCGTAATAGTCCAGCGCCAGCGCCTGCAAGGTCGACTGGGCAGCCAGCGCACCGTCGGCGCACTGGCTGACCCCGTCGGCCAGGGCGAACAGATAGCCCTTGCTGGCCGCCAGTGCCGCGACCGGCGTGACCAGGCGCATGGCGTCCTGATTCTCCGGCCGCGGACCGCTGGCGCTGAACTCGGCAAAGCGCAACTGCAGCGTCATGCTCCGCTCAAACCCGCGCAGCGGTCACGGCTGCCGAACCCCAAGTGGTTCTCCAGCGGCGTTTGACGTTCATCAGGCCAAACCAGGCCAGGACCGCCAGACTGGCGAACAGCCACAGGCCGAGTTGATAGTCGCCGGTGTTCTGCTTGATGCTGCCCAGGCCTGCAGCCAGGAGGAAGCCCCCGATGCCGCCCGCCATGCCGATGAGCCCGGTCATGACGCCGATTTCCTTGCGGAAACGCTGCGGCACCAATTGGAACACTGCGCCGTTGCCTGCGCCCAGGCCAAGCATCGCGGCGACGAACAGCGCCAGTGCAGCCCACGAGCTGGGCAGGTTGAAGCCGACGGCGGCGATGCCAATGGCGGCCACGGCGTACATGGCAGTCAAGGTCCGAATGCCACCGAAGCGGTCAGCCAGCGCGCCACCCAACGGACGCATCAGACTGCCGCCGAACACACAGGCTGCCGTGTAATAACCAGCGGTGATCGGGCTCAGGCCATATTGGTCGTTGAAGTAGCCGGGCAGGGCGCTCGCCAGACCGATGAAGCCACCGAACGTCACACTGTAGAAGAACATGAACCACCAGCTGTCCCGGTCGCCCAGCGCCTTGAGGTAGTCGGCAGTGGACTTGGGTTTGCTGCGTTCCGGTGCGTTACGCGCCATCAGGGTGAACGCGATCAGTGTCAGCACCAGCGGAATAAGCGCCAGACCGAAGACATTGCCCCAGCCGAAGCTGGCGGCCAGTACCGGTGCGATCAACGCCGCCAGCACGGTGCCCGAGTTGCCTGCACCGGCAATGCCCATCGCCTTGCCCTGATGCTGCGGCGGATACCATTGTGAAGCCAGTGGCAGGGCGACGGCGAAGGAGGCGCCGGCCATGCCGAGGAACACGCCCAGCAGCAGAACTTGGCCATACGTGTGGATACCCAGCTGCCAGGCAGCGAGCAAGGCACCGATAACGATGACCTGACCGATGATGCCGGCCGTCTTGGGTGACAATTGGTCGGCGAGCAGGCCCATGAAGAACCGTAGGATCGCACCTGCCAGGATCGGCGTTGCGACCATCAGGCCGCGTTGTTGGGTGGTCAGGTGCAGGTCGGTGGCGATCTGCACCGCCATCGGGCCCAGCAGATACCAGACCATGAAGCTCAGGTCGAAGTAGAGAAAGGCAGCGAACAGGGTCGGTCTGTGACCGGCCTTCCAGAAGCTTGTATCCATGTGCACACCTCATCATCTGCTAGCGGGTCAGTCGGGCTGGGGGCCTCGACACGGAAAATTTCCAGACGCTGTGGTGGAGTGTTCCGGATGCCGGCGACTCCACCGGCCCCATCACCGGGGCCAAACGCAAAAAACGTCGCCTCTCTGTCCGCGTGAGCGAAAAGAGATGAGCGACGTCTTTGTCGTTGAGTGGTGGTAACCGCCGTTGGCTACCTGAGGAGTGTTGAAGCAAGAGGCGGGCCAGATGACAGGATAGGCAGTGGTGGTCGTGAAAACCCGTGCGGCAGGCGGTAGTCCTTGCTCTCTGTCCGGTTCATGCCGGTATCTGTCGCTGACGGGCGATGAACTTGAAGCGGGCATTGATGTGTGCTGACGCCGCAAATAGGTGCGCAGTGGTTCCTGTGACAGACCGTTTGTCTTCGGCGCCTGCGCGCCAATAGCCTTTTGCAGTAACGCAGTGGAAATATACGCGCCAGTAACAAAGGCCACTATTCAAGTCGTTATAGTGAAGCACAATGACACTGTTTTGATGCCTTGGTATGACAGGCTTAATACTGAACGAAAGTGAATATTAATAATGGTTCATGTTTATTGTGTGTGTCCGGGTGTCGCGCAACGGTAAGTAATATTTAATTTACATTCGCGGTGTTCTCTGACAGGCTCTTCAGTGTCGTGTCTGCCACGGCCCATCCACGGCAATGGCATGACTCATTCAATCATGACGCTTATGTATCAAGTGGCTGATTGGAATCAAACAGTCATCCTTATTATAAGGGTGGCGTCAGTTGCTTGATTGATTCGGTCATTGCCGAGTCAGGCGCTTCTGTTTAACGCACTTCAGCGATGTAAGAAGTTTGCATGCTGCCTTGTCTTCATCTCCGCGCTGCTTTCAATGAGCGTTCATAAAGGACATCAACATGAGTAACGTCAATTACAAGCCTACTGTGTGGACCCGCGCCGACGCGCTCAAGGTCAATGAAAACGATCCCACCACGACCCAGCCGCTGGTGAGCCCGGACTTTCCGGTGATGAGCGACACGGTCTTCATCTGGGACACCATGCCCCTGCGACAACTGGACGGTACGGTGGTCTCGGTGAATGGCTGGTCGGTGATCCTGACCCTGACGGCCGACCGGCACCCGAACGATCCCCAATACCTGGGGGCCAACGGGCGCTACGATATCAAACGTGACTGGGAAGATCGCCACGGCCGGGCGCGCATGTGCTACTGGTACTCGCGCACCGGCAAGGACTGGATCTTCGGTGGCCGGGTCATGGCCGAGGGCGTATCGCCCACTACGCGCGAGTGGGCGGGCACGCCGATCCTGCTCAACGACAAGGGCGAAATCGACCTGTATTACACCTGCGTCACGCCGGGCGCGGCGATTGCCAAAGTTCGCGGCCGCGTTGTAACGTCAGACAGCGGTGTGATATTGACTGATTTCAATCACGTCAAAACATTATTTGAAGCCGACGGCACTTATTATCAGACCGAAGCCCAGAACGCCACGTGGAACTTTCGTGATCCCAGTCCATTTATTGATCCCACTGATGGCAAGTTGTATATGGTGTTTGAAGGTAATGTGGCTGGAGAGCGCGGCACGCATGAAATAGGTCCGACTGAAAAAGGCCCTTTGCCACCGGGTCACGAAGAAGTGGGTGGTGCCAGGTTTCAAGTGGGTTGTATCGGACTTGCCGTGGCCAAGGATCTTACCGGTGAAGAGTGGGAAATCCTGCCGCCACTTGTGACGGCAGTCGGCGTGAACGATCAGACCGAGCGTCCGCATTATGTGTTTCAGGATAATAAGTATTACTTGTTCACCATCAGTCACAAGTTCACGTACGCCGATGGCATAACCGGTCCGGATGGGGTCTACGGGTTTGTCGGTGAACACCTGTTTGGTCCGTACCGGCCGATGAATGCCTCCGGCCTGGTGCTGGGCAACCCGCCTTCGCAGCCATTCCAGACCTATTCGCACTGCGTCATGCCTAACGGTCTGGTCACCTCATTCATCGACAGCGTGCCCACCTCCGGGCAGGATTACCGTATCGGTGGCACTGAAGCGCCGACAGTGAGAATTCTTTTGCAGGGTGATCGTTCGTTCGTGCAGGAGTCTTACGATTACGGTTACATCCCGCCGATGAAGAATGTCGTACTGACTCAGTGACAGGCGCCATGACGGTCTGAATCCGACCTGATGACGCTGACTTCATGGAACGCCCTGTAGACAGGCGTTCCATGAGGCATGCAGTTCACCCTTTATGTTTCAGCCCAGCAGTTCGCTCATGGCGATGATCTGCTCGGCCACCTGAATCAGCTTTTGCTGGCGGCTCATCGCCTGACGACGCATCAGCGTGTAAGCCTCTTCCTCGTTGCAATCCTTCATCTTCATCAACAGCCCCTTGGCCAGCTCGATGCGTTTGCGCTCGGCCAGTTGCTGGTCGCGGGCGTGCAATTGCGCACGCAGTGCCTGATCGCTTTCGAAGCGCGCCATGGCCACATCGAGAATGGGCTGCAGGCGCTGCGCATGGATACCTTCGACGATATAGGCGCTGACCCCGGATTTGATTGCCTGGCGCATGACGCCAGGGTCGTGCTCGTCGGTGAACATCACGATGGGGCGGGGCTGGTCGCGGCTGACCAGCACCACTTGTTCCATCACGTCGCGGCCGGGTGATTCGGTGTCGATGAGGATCACGTCCGGGCGCACGGCGTCCACGCGTGCCGGCAAGTCGATGACGAAGCCGGATTCGTCGATGACCTCGAAGCCCGCCTCGATGAGCGCGGATTTCAGACGACCGACTTTTTTTGCCGTGTCGTTGATGAGCAGGATACGCAGCATGGTCACCTCCTCCTTCAACGACTGGCGGCGACGGGCGCGACATCGGCCCAGGCATTGAGTTTGAAGCTGCGTGCATAGGCGCCGGGATCGCTACCGTCCCAGATCCTGCCATCGATCAACTGACTGCTGCGCAGGGTGGCGCTTGGTACCTCAATGTCCAGTCCTGCGGCTGCCTGGCGATACAGGTCCAGTCGATGGACGCGCTGGGCGACGGCCAGGTAATCCGGGTCTTCGCGCAACAGGCCCCAGCGTCGGAACTGGGTCATGAACCACATGCCGTCGGACAGCCACGGGTAATTGACCTGACCTTGATCATGAAAGCTTACGGCGTGGCGGTCTCCCCAGTGATTGCCCAGGCCGTCGCTGTAATGTCCCAGCAGTCGTGGCTCGATGCACGCCAGAGGCGTGTCCAGGTAATCGGCGCCGCTGAGCAATTGTGCCGTGCTGCGCCGGTTGTGCTCGCTCTCTTCGATAAAGCGGCTGGCTTCCAGTACCGCCCTGACCAGCGCCCGTGCCGTGTTGGGGTTTTGCTCGACGAACTCGCGGGTGCAGCCCAGCACCTTGCCCGGATGATCGGGCCAGATAGCCTGGCTGGTGGCCATCGTGAAACCAAGCTGCTGATTCACCGCGCTGGCGCCCCAGGGTTCGCCGACGCAGAAGCCGTCGATTCGACCGGCCTGCAGGTGCTGAACCATCTGCGGCGGCGGCACGACCACGCTGTTCACGTCCTCCAGAGGATGAATGCCCTGGCTGGCGAGCCAGTAGTAGAGCCACATCGCGTGGTTGCCGGTGGGAAAGGTCTGGGCAAAGGTCAGTTTCGGGCCGCTTTGGTGCACCCGTTTATCCAGTGCTTCAGGAGTGATCACGCCGCTTTCCTGCAGGCCGCGCGACAGGTTGATGCACTGACCGTTCTGGTTCAGGCCCATCAGAATCGCCATGTCGGTGGCCGGGCCGCCACTGATGCCCAGTTCGACGGCGTAGATCATGCCGTAAAGGCTGTGCGCCGCCTGCAGCTGGCCACTGACCAGTCTGTCCCGCAGACCGGCCCAGGACGTCTGGCGCTTGAGGTTCAGGGTCAGGCCGTAAGGCTGGGCAAACCCCTGAGTCGCGGCGACCACCAGCGAGGCGCAGTCGGTCAGGGCCATGAAGCCCACGTCCAGGCTGTTCATCTCGGGGGCATCGCTGCCGTTTACCCAATCCAGCGCATTGCTCGTTCGTTCGTTCATACCGACAGCTTCATCAAGGACATCCAGAAAAAAGGCGTCGCGCCGCCCATTGCCTGAAGCAAGGGCCGCAGCGACGCCGTTGTCCGGGCACCTCTCCGCCATTGGAGAGGGTGCCGATAACGGATTCAAGCAAGGCATATGCCAGCGCTCGGCGGCGCAGGGCAACAAGTTTTTCGCACGCCTCGCGTGCGACGCCCTCACGCGGCTATAATCGCGCCCCTGCCTTCAGCTTCTTACGAGCCTAGCCCGCCCATGTATAACCTGGCCCGCCAGTTACTGTTCAAACTCTCCCCGGAAACCTCCCATGACCTGTCGCTGGACCTGATCGGTGCCGGCGGACGGCTGGGCCTCAATGGTTTGCTGACCAAGGCGCCCGTCAAGCTGCCGGTCAGCGTCATGGGCCTCGAGTTTCCCAATCCGGTGGGTCTGGCGGCCGGTCTGGACAAGAATGGTGCGGCCATCGACGGCTTCGCGCAACTGGGCTTTGGCTTCGTCGAGATCGGCACGGTCACCCCGCGTCCTCAGCCAGGCAACCCCAAGCCAAGGATTTTCCGTCTGCCCCACGCCGAAGCCATCATCAACCGCATGGGCTTCAACAACCTTGGCGTCGACAATCTGGTCAGTCGTGTCCAGGCGGCGAAGTACAGCGGCATTCTGGGCATCAATATCGGCAAGAATTTCGACACGCCGGTCGAGCGGGCCGTGGATGACTACCTGATCTGCCTGGACAAAGTCTACGACCACGCCAGCTACGTGACCGTCAACGTCAGCTCGCCGAACACACCGGGCCTGCGCAGCCTGCAGTTCGGTGATTCGCTCAAGCAGTTGCTTGAAGCATTGAGCCTGCGTCAGCAGGAACTCACGCAGCGTCACGGCAAGCGTGTGCCGCTGGCCATCAAGATCGCGCCGGACATGACCGATGAGGAAACCGTGCTGGTGGCCGCCGCGCTGATCGAGTCGGGCATGGACGCGGTGATTGCCACCAACACTACCCTCAGCCGCGAAGGCGTCGAAGGGCTGCCGCATGCCGACGAGGCGGGCGGACTGTCGGGCGCGCCGGTTCGTGAGAAAAGCACGCACACGGTCAGGGTACTGGCGGGCGAACTGGCCGGCCGCATGCCGATCATCGCCGCCGGTGGCATCACCGAAGGGCGTCACGCGGCCGAGAAGATGGCGGCGGGGGCGAGTCTGGTGCAGATCTATTCCGGTTTCATCTACAAGGGGCCGGCGCTGATTCGCGAGTCGGTGGATGCGATTGCGGCAATGCCGCGCGTGCCGCGCTGAATTCGCAGGCAAAAAAAGGGGCTCTTGAAGAGCCCCTGGGCTTTTGGCCCGCCGCCCGGATGGGGCGTGCATGGTGTGGGTGTAGAAGGTCAGTCAATAAAGCTTTGATGGACTGGTCGGGGCCTGTATCTCCAGAAGCGCCTTATCCGACCGCGTGAAGTTCGTTGAGTCTGTGGATTCCCGCAGTGCCGGTCATACCGTCCCAGTTGTCGCCGCGTCCTTCGCGCCAGCCATTGATCCATGCCTGGCGTACTGACGGTAGAGTAAAAGGGCAAAGCTCACGGGATTTACCATGAACGCCGTATTGATATCCGCGTAAAAATGCTCTTTCCAACGGATCACGCTTAAGTCTTCTCATAGGGTATTGCCCTCGTCTGTTGACTGTTATATCCCTGAGACCTCATGGTGAGGTCGGGCAGAAAATTTCTGCCGTTGGTGCCCGCTGCCGGCGTCGCGGGCCTTGGTGTCATAACCGTTGCAGTAATGACCTGAGGTGATTTCTAACCAAAGCGTCGGACCCTGTGAATGACCGTTTTGTCATAAGCACGTCACATTTAGGTCTGTCGAGCGATAAGCGATAGCGTGTTTCAGCACTGATTTTTGACGCAGGCCTTTTGACGCGGGCGTTTCAGACTGAACTGCGACCGCTTCTCAGGTGCAGGTGATGGCTGACTGCTTTAAGGGCCTATTCGACGAAGGGTCGAGATGTGACTTTTTGTTGCCCACTTCGTCGGGTTGAATATTCGTTTTAGATGTAATCAAAGCTGCCGTAATGACATTGCCTCACATCGAGTCAGGTTCATGCGGCGGAAAGGCACATTTGACGTGCCACGCAGGCGTACTCCAAGAAAGGCGCCTGTTTAAAATCTGGTCGGGTAATGCGTTGCCCACCGCTGACGGCTCAGGCCCTGGAATACACATGTCGGATCGCTACGAACTTTTCCTCACTTGCCCCAAAGGCCTTGAAGGGTTGCTTGCTGAGGAGGCCACTGCACTCGGTCTTCAGGAGACCCGCGAACACACTTCGGCCATTCGTGGCTCGGCCGACATGGAGACGGCTTATCGGTTGTGCCTCTGGTCCCGGCTGGCCAACCGGGTGCTTCTGGTGCTCAAACGCTTTCCGATGAAAAACGCCGAGGACCTGTACCACGGCGTTCTCGATGTTGAATGGCACGACCATCTTGAACCGGACGGCACCATCGCGGTTGAATTCAGCGGCCATGGCTCGGGGATCGACAACACTCACTTCGGTGCGCTGAAGGTCAAGGATGCGATTGTCGACAAACTGCGCACCCCCGACGGCGAGCGTCCTTCGGTCGACAAGATCAACCCGGACTTGCGCGTGCACCTGCGTCTGGACCGCGGCGAAGCCATTCTGTCGCTGGACCTTTCCGGCCACAGCCTGCACCAGCGCGGCTATCGTCTGCAGCAGGGCGCGGCACCTCTGAAGGAAAACCTTGCCGCGGCCATCCTGGTGCGTGCCGGCTGGCCGCGTATTGCTGCCGAAGGTGGCGCGCTGGCGGACCCGATGTGCGGCGTGGGGACCTTTCTGGTCGAAGCGGGTCTGATCGCCGCTGATATCGCACCGAACATCAAGCGCGAGCGTTGGGGGTTTTCCGCCTGGCTCGGTCACGTGCCGGCCTTGTGGCGCAAGCTGCATGACGAAGCGCTGGCGCGTGCCGAGGCGGGCCTTGCCAGGCCGCCGCTGTGGATTCGTGGCTACGAAGCCGACCCGCGTCTGATTCAGCCTGCCCGTAACAACATCGAGCGTGCCGGTCTGAGTGACTGGATCAAGGTGTATCAAGGCGAAGTCGCAACATTCGAGCCGCGTCCGGACCAGAACCAGAAAGGCCTGGTCATCTGTAACCCGCCGTACGGTGAGCGTCTGGGCGATGAAGCCAGCCTGCTGTATCTCTACCAGAACCTCGGCGAGCGGCTGCGTCAGTCGTGCCTGAACTGGGAGGCTGCGGTGTTCACTGGCGCGCCCGACCTGGGCAAGCGCATGGGCATTCGCAGCCACAAACAGTATTCGTTCTGGAACGGCGCGTTGCCGTGCAAGCTGCTGCTGATAAAGGTATTGCCGGATCAATTCGTCACGGGCGAGCGCCGCACACCGGAGCAACGTCAGATCGAGCGCGAAACGCCGGTCGAAGCCGATGTCGAAGTGGAAAAGAAATTCAACAAGAACGGCAATCCGATCAAGCCCGCCCCTGTGGTGGTCGAGCAGGCGCGCCTCAGTGAAGGCGGGCAGATGTTCGCCAACCGGCTGCAGAAGAATCTAAAATTGCTGGGCAAGTGGGTGCGCCGTGAAGGTATCGACTGCTACCGCGTCTACGACGCCGACATGCCTGAGTATTCGATGGCCATCGACCTGTACCACGACTGGGTCCATGTGCAGGAATACGCAGCGCCCAAGTCCATCGACCCGGAAAAAGCTTCGGCCCGTTTGTTCGACGCGCTGGCGGCCATTCCTCAGGCACTGAACATCGACAAGAGCCGTGTGGTGATCAAGCGCCGCGAGCGGCAGAGCGGCACCCGTCAGTACGAGCGTCAGAGCACTCAGGGTCAGTTCCTGGAAGTGAACGAAGGTGGCATCAAGCTGCTGGTCAATCTGACCGATTACCTGGACACCGGCCTGTTCCTCGACCACCGGCCGATGCGCATGCGCATTCAGCGTGAAGCGGCGGGCAAGCGCTTCCTCAACCTGTTCGCCTACACCGCGACCGCCAGCGTGCACGCTGCCAAGGGCGGCGCGCGCAGCACGACCAGCGTCGATCTGTCGCGCACCTACCTGGATTGGGCACGTCGTAACCTGTCGCTCAACGGCTTCTCGGACAAGAACCGTCTGGAGCAGAGCGACGTGATGGCCTGGCTGCAGGCGTGCCGCGACGAGTACGACCTGATCTTTATCGATCCGCCGACCTTTTCCAACTCCAAGCGCATGGAAGGGGTGTTCGACGTGCAGCGTGATCAGGTTGAGCTGATCGACCTGGCCATGGCGCGTCTGGCTCCGGGCGGTGTGCTGTACTTCTCCAACAACTTCCGCAAGTTCGTGCTCGATGAAAACCTTGGTCAGCGTTACGCCGTCGAGGAAATCACGTCGCAGACCATCGATCAGGATTTCGCTCGCAACGGCAAGATCCATCGCGCCTGGAAAATCACCGCCAAGGCTTGAATCCGGCGCGTGATGCGAATGAACGAATCTGTGCCTCAAGGTACAGATTCGTTCAATATCGACTAGGCAAATTACTGGCGAATAGCTATAACAGAATGCACAGCCAGCGTGCCGCGATACCATGTTGGCGTCATGAGTTGTGTTTTCTATGACGGCTAAACGGTTCAGGCTCAGAGTGCTGGGCTTCATCAGTGAGCAGGTTTCAGCGTGGCTGGTTGCGGTTCTGACCTTTCTGGTCGGTGCCGCATTGACGGCCATGTTGGCACTGGCTGACCACGATGCCTATCAGCATCAATTGCGCCAGCGCTTCGACATTCTGGCCAGCGAACGTTTCAGCCGTATTCAGGAGCGCCTGGACCGTCAGGTCAGCAGGCTGGATACCGTCCGTCGTTTCTTTCTCTATTCCGATGGCATCACCCGGACCGAATACGACGGTTTCGTCGGTCCGTTGCTGATCGGCACCCAAGCCTATGGCTGGAACCCCAGGGTCACTCACGCCGAGCGGGCTGCGTTCGAAGCGGCGGTGCGCGAGGAGGGGCTGGCCAACTTTGCGATTCGCGAACTGGACGAGAATGGCACGCTCCAGATCGCACAGGCGCGCGCTGAGTACTTTCCGGTGCTTTACCTTGATTCGATCAGTACACGGCCGGTGCCGCTGGGCTTCGATATCTATTCCGAAACCATCCGGCGCCAGACCCTGGATCGAGCGCGGCTGCTCAACCGAATCACAGCGACACCGCGCATTCAGTTGCTGGGGCTGGACCCGGCCAATACCCGAGGTGTCTTGTTGATCGCGCCAGTGTTCTCCAGCACCAACGCGCCGGACCAGTCGCCGGAATTGCGAGGCGTGCTGACTGCGATCATCGGCCTTTCGCAACTGATGAGCGTCGGTGCGGCGGAGCGCGACACCCTGGCGGTCACCCTCACGGACCTCAATGCGCAACCCGAGCCCGAGCAGGTTTATCGGTCTCCCGCCGCGGCGGCTTCCGACGAGTTGTACCAGAGCACGCTGTTCAGCCTCGGTGATCGGGATTACCTGTTCGAAGTACGCCCCACCGAGGTTTTTCAGGCGAATAATCAATCGACTTCCAGCAATGTTCTGTGGTTTGGCGGACTGCTCAGCCTGCTACTCAGCGCATTGCTGTACAGCCTGATCAGTCAGCGTCAGCGAGCCTTGTTGCGGGTGGCGCAGCGCACCCGTGAGCTGCGGGTGCGTGAGCAGCAACTGAGCGTTGCCAATGGTCAGTTGCGCAACATCCTTAACGCCGCGACCGAGGTGGCAATCATCGCCACCGACCCGGATGGCTTGATCAATACCTTCAACGTGGGCGCGCAACGCATGCTCGGATATTCGGACGAAGAGGTGCTGGGCCGCTTCAGGCTCAGCGATTTTCAGCCGTCCGGGGCGGGTTCGGCAGCGGCTGATGGCATCAGCGAAGCCCGGATCCTGCAGGACATGCTGGTCGCCGCCAGCCATGACGGCAGCCATGCTGCGCGTGAATTGACCTTTCAGCGACGCGACCGCAGCACGTTGATTGTCAACCTGCTGATCACCGCCATGCATGACGATCAGGGGCAGTGGAACGGTTGCCTCGCAGTGTGCACAGACATGACCGAGTATCGGCGAGTGCATGACGCGCTGGAGGCGAAGGGGCAGTTATTGAAAAAACTGGGCTCGCAGGTGCCTGGCGGCATTTACCAGTACCAACTGGACACCGATGGCCGATCACGCTTTCGCTACGTCAGTGTCGGCATGTGCGAATTGTTTGAGCTTGATGAAGCGCAGTTGCTTATTGATGCGGAGGTCCTGCTGCAGCGCATCCATCCCATGGACCTGGCCCGAATCAGGAACTCGATCATTCCCAGTGCTCAACAGCTGACGCCGTGGGCCGAAGAATACCGTGTGGAATTGCCGCGCAAGGGCTTGCGCTGGCTGCGCGCCGCCTCTACCCCCGAGCAACTGGCGGACGGCGCGGTGCTGTGGCACGGCTTCGTATCGGACATCTCCGACCTCAAGCGGGTCGAGCAGGAACTGCGTGCGCTGTCAGTCACCGACGTGCTGACCGGTGCCTACAACCGTCGGTATTTTCAGGACCGCTTGCAGTCCGAGCTCAAGCGCATCGATCGGCATGGAGGCCACCTGTCCATCATCATGCTCGACATCGACCACTTCAAACGCGTCAACGACCGGTTCGGACATGGCGTTGGCGATCAAGTGCTGAAGGCGATCTCGCAATGCATCACCCATCGGCTGCGTTCAGATGATGTGTTCTGCCGTCTCGGCGGCGAGGAGTTCATGGTGCTGTGCCCCGGCACTCAAGGTCATCAGGCCTACCAGTTGGCGCTGAGCCTGCGTGAGGAACTGAACCGTCAGGAGATCGAAGGCGTGGGCCGGGTCACTGCCAGTTTCGGCATTGCCAGCTGGCGGGAAGGCGAGGGTGTCGATGCGATGTTGCTGCGCGCCGATTCCGGGGTCTACGCGGCCAAGCAGGCCGGTCGGGATCGGGTGGAGCCGGAGCAGGCCTGATCGGTTCAGATCCTGTCCGGCGTCCACTCAAAGGGTCAGGGCTGCTGGATGGACACTGTGGTGTTACTCAGCTTGGGCTGGCGATAAAGATCGACCAGCACTTCATCAAGTACCGACGAGGCACCGAACGGACGCGGATCATTGAGGATCGCGACGACCGCCCAGGTGTTGCCATTGCTGTCACGGCTGAAACCGGCGATGGCGCGCACGGTATTCAGGGTGCCGGTCTTGATGTGCGCTTCACCCAGCAGCGGTGTGCGCTTGAGGCGTTTGCGCATGGTGCCGTCCAGCCCGGCCAACGGCATTGAGCTCATGAACTCGGCGGCGTACGGGCTGCGCCAGGCGGCTTGCAGGATGACAGCCATTTCACGCGCACTCACGCGCTCTGCACGGGACAGGCCCGAACCGTTTTCCATCACCAGATGCGGCGCGGTAATGCCTTTTTTTGCCAGCCAGCCGCGAATCACCCGTTGCGCGGCCTTGGCGTCGTCGCCGTCGGCGTCGTTGCGGAACTCTTCGCCAAGGCTCAGGAACAACTGCTGCGCCATGGTGTTGTTGCTGTACTTGTTGATGTCACGAATGACTTCGACCAGATCCGGAGAGAATGCCTTGGCCAGCAGCTTGGCGCTGGAAGGCACGACATCGACCCGGTTCTTGCCTTGAATGGTGCCGCCCAGTTCTTGCCAGATAGCGCGCACCGCGCCAGCAGCGTAGGTCGGATGATCGAGCAGCGACAGGTAGGTCTGCGAGTTGCAGCCATTGCCCAACTGGCCGGTAACCGTGACATTGACGCTGCCGTCAGGCTGAGTCACCGGGTTGTAGCGAACGTCTCCCGTGCACTGTCTGGAAGCGACGGCCTTGACCTGGTTGTCGATGCGGATCGTGGCGATGGGCGGCTCGACCGAGACCAGAATGCGGCCATCGTCATTGCGGGTGACGAAGCGCAACGCCTTGAGGTTGACCATCAACGAGTCGGGCTTGACCAGGAACGGCTTGTTATCGTCGTTGCCGTCGTCATTGAAGGCTGGCAACTGCGGCTGCACGAAGTGACTGCGGTCCAGCACCAGATCACCCGTCACCTGCTGCACGCCGTTGGCGCGCAGATCACGCATCAGCAGCCAGAGCTTTTCCATGTTCAGTTTGGGATCGCCACCGCCCTTGAGATACAGGTTGCCACGCAGCACGCCGTTACTCAGGGTGCCGTCGGTAAAGAATTCGGTCTTCCACTGGTGGGTCGGGCCCAGAATTTCCAGCGCGGCGTAGGTGGTGATCAACTTCATGGTCGAGGCCGGATTGACCGACACATCGGCATTGAACACGGTTGGAGTGCCCGGACCGTTGAGGGGCAACATGACCAGCGAGAGCGCGTCATCGCCCAGCTTGCTGGCCCTGAGTGCCTGTTGAACCTTGGGAGAGAGTGTTGAATTGATGACGGCCGCGTTGACAGGGAGCGCCAGTGGCAGGAGCAATGAAGCAATCAGAAGAGGGCGTAACGACTTGATCATGAATAATCCCTACTGCAAAAGGGGAAACAAAAGAGGGCATGGATGAATTCCCTCGGTAATTCCAGATAACTGACAATGACTATAGTGAACAGGTGAAGAATAGAGAGTGAACAGGCTGCGTTTTCGTCATGCCGAAGGCTAACGCCCGCAACCGGCGGCATTATGCCCCAAGCAAGGGCTGCCTGTGATGGGGCAGTCGTCATGAAACCGCTATTTTTTTATTGGCGCGACCCGTATGTCAGTCAATGCGTCGAACAATGCCCTGAACCTTCAATTGTCGGGCTTTTACGTGACCGAACTGGTAAAGTGCCGCCCGATATTTACTGATGAGGATTGTCCCATGGCCACTAACCGTTCCCGCCGTCTGCGCAAAAAACTCTGCGTCGATGAATTTCAGGAGCTGGGTTTTGAGCTGAACCTGGACTTCAAGCAAGAGCTGGATGACCAGGCAATCGATGCTTTCCTCGACGCTTTTTTGAAAGAAGCAATGGAAGCCAACGGTCTTGGCTATGTTGGCGGCGATGACTTCGGTCTGGTTTGCCTGAGCAAGCGTGGCTCGGTCAGCGAAGAGCAACGCGCTGCCGTTGAAGCCTGGCTCAAAGGCCGCAGCGAATTGACAGAAGTGACTGTCAGCCCGCTGCTCGACGTCTGGTACCCGGAAAAAGAAATCAACCCGGTCGCCTGATGTATCAGGAAGCAGGTCCTGGCCTGCTTCCTTGTTTCTCCCCTCGTTATGCCCTCGTATTTTCTGATTCACTTCGCTATTCGTTCACGACATCGCGTGTGCTGCGCCTTTTCAGCCGTTGGCCTTTTTGGCCGCCCCGGTTTTTTCCTGCTGTGCGCTCAATGCGCGTTCGAGTTCGAGCAGGGCGCTGTCGACCACCGCGTGGCAGGCGTGAACCTGGTTGTCGTCGTTCTCCGGTTCGCAGGCCTGTTCAAGCTCATGACAGGCTTCGACGACGCGTGAAGCGCTGATGATGCGGGCCGCCCCCTTGATGCGGTGCGCCATGTCGCGAATGTCTTCGCGCCGCCCTTCGAGCATGTGTCGGGCCAGTATCTGGCGATCTTCCCGGTTACTGCGCAGCAACTCGGTCAACAGGCGCTTTACCATTTCTGGACGATCACCGGTCAGGCTGCTGACGCTGCCGGGACTGAATGCAGGCGTCGAGCGTTCCAGCGGCGACAGCAGAATCAGTTTTTCGTTGAGCAGCGCCAGGCTGATGGGTTTGAACAGGCAGTCATCCATGCCTGCCTCCCGGCAACGCTGCATCTCTTCCGGCTGGGCATTGGCGGTAAACCCCCAGATCGTGCAGGGCTGACACTGTGCGGCGCGCTCATGCTCGCGGATCGCGCGGCTCATGTCATAGCCGTTCATGACGGGCATGTTGCAGTCGGCGACTACAAGGTCGAAATCACTCGTCAGCCAGCGCTCCAGCGCGAGCGCACCGTTTTCAGCGACTTCGCAGTGATGCCCCAGAAACCCGAGTTGCTCGCACAGCAGCAGCCTGTTGGCCGGATGATCATCGGCAATCAGGATATGCAGCACATGATGAGGTGCCGGTTCGGCTGCCTGCCTGACGGGCTCGATGGCCAGTGGGTCGAGCGAGGTGAGCACCAGTTGCATGTTGATCTGGGTGCCTTGTCCCGGCTCGCTTTCGAGTGTCAGGGTGCCGCCCATCATCTCGCACAGGCTGCGGCAGATGACCAGACCCAACCCCGCGCCGGTGCGGGCCATCTGACCGTTGCTGTCGACCTGCGCGAAGGGTTCGAACAGCCTTTGCTGATCCGGCGCGCTGATACCGATGCCGCTGTCCTGCACGGTCAGGTTCACTTGCAAGCGTTGTGAATCGGCCAGGTCTCCGGCCTGCAGGCTGATCCTGACCTGACCCTGTGGCGTGAACTTGATGGCGTTGCTGACCAGATTGGAAAGAATCTGCTTGAAGCGCAGCGGATCGACCAGCACATCGGTATTGATGCGGCTGTCCAGTTCAAGCGCCAGTACCAGATTCTTCTGGCGAGCCAGCCCGTCGAACACGCGCACTACCGATTCCACCAGTTGACGCAGATTGGCACGCTCGGGATTGAGGGTCAGGCGTCCGGATTCGATTCGTGCGATGTCGAGGATATCGCCGATCAGGTCGAGCAGTTCCTTGGCCGAACCATACGCCACCTCAATGGCCGATCGGTCGAGCTCGCCCTGATCGGCGCGTTTGAGCGCCAGTTCGAGCATGCCGATCACAGCATTCATAGGGGTCCTGATTTCATGGCTCATGGTGGCCAGAAAGGTACTTTTGGCGCGATTGGCTGCGTCGGCCTGCTCTTTGGCGGTCTGCAGGTCTTCGATGAGTTGTCGGCGTTCACTGATGTCGATCCAGCCGCCAATGATGCCTTGCACTTCGCCAAGCGAGTCACGGAAGGGCAGGATCCAGTGGTAGATGGTCAGTTGTCGGCCGCCGATGTTCAGGGTGCGATCCTGGATAAGAGCGGTGTTGGTCGCCATCACGCGCTGATAATCCGCCGCGTATTCACGCGCTTCGAATTCGTTGCCCAGCACGCCTTCGGTGGTGCTCTTGTCCATGATGTCGTCGCGTTTCGCCGAAAACGAAGTCAGGTAGCTATCGTTGCACAGGCGCAGCAGTCCCTCGCGGTCGCGGACGTAGATCGGGTGGGGGGTGCCGTCGACCAGTGCCCTCATGAACTCGAACTGGTCACCCAGTGCCCGCTCGGCGGCCAGGCGTTGCTTGATCTGGCGGCGCATGTAGGCGTTCCAGATCAGCAGGCCGATCAGCAGCAGACCGGCACCGGTCAGAATCTGGTAGATCAGCCGCTGGTAGTCGTGCCAGTTGGCACTGGCCGGTGCGTAGGATCGCCATCGGTTGTTGATCACCGCCAGTTCCTGAGGCGCGATGCTGGCCAGTGCCTTGTCTAGAATCGAGCTCAGCTCCGTGGCATTGCGCGAGGTGGCCATGGAAATCAGTGCCGGGTCTTTGCCGGTGGTGGCGGTGATCTGCAGGCGCTCACCGAAGATGCCGGAGGACAGAAAGTAATTCGCGCTGAGCAGCGATGTTGCCGCCGCCTCGGTTCTGCCGATGGCCAGCATGTCCAAGGCCTGGAACGGGTTGTCGACTTCGACGCTCACGATGTCGGGGTGCTCGCGGTGCAGCCAGCTCAACAGCGCGCTGCCCTGAGTCACCGCGATGCGCTTCTTGCCGAGGTTTTCCAGGTGAGAGGGTGAACCGGCTTCCTTGCGTGTCACCAGCACGAACGAGTTGTCGATGTAGGGGCGACTGAAGCTCAGGCGGTCCTCCCGCTCGTCGCTGGCATCCAGGGCACCGATCATGTCCGCCTGGCCCTGGCTGACCTGGTTGATCATGTCGCTCAGGCTGGCAGCGCGCCTGACCTCGAAGTTGATGCCGGTGCGCAGGCGCACCAGCTCGAGCAGCTCGGCCGTAATGCCGCGAAAGGTGCCGTTGGCGTCAAAGAAGGTCAGCGGGGCATAGGACTCGTTGACCAGCACGCGCACGGTCGGGTGCTGGGCGATCCAGCGCTCCTCGCGCTGGGTCAGTTGCAGCTTCTGGTCGGTGAGCAGCAGGTCGCTGCCGGCGCTCCAGCGCTTGGAAATGTCGATACGCTCATCGACCGGAATCGCTTTGAGGGTCTGGTTGATGATGTCCAGCAATTGCCGGTTGCTCTGACTGACGGCAAAGCTGAAACCGTTGGCTTCATGCTTGCCGAAGTTGGCCATTTGCACATTGTTCAGGTAGCCCCTGTTGATGATGTACTGCGTGGAAATGGTGTCGCCGAGAAATACGTCGGCCTGATTGAACGCCACGGCGTTGATCGCGTTTTGAAAGGACGGGTAGGTGTCGATGATCGCGTCGGGATAGGTCGCCTTGACGTCCTTGAGCGGCAGGTAGTGATAGACCATGCTCAGGCGCATGCCCTTGAGGCCTTCGGTCAGTGGCCGGGTTTCGCCGATACGCGTGACCAGTACCGGTTGGTCCACCGAATAAGGGTGTGTCAGCGTGATGTAACGCTCCTTGGCTTCGTACCCGTTGGCGGTTCCCAGCAGGTCGATCCCACCGGCAACCAGCGCTTCGATCGCGGCGTCACGGGTTTCGAAACGCTGGATCCTGACGGGCAGGTCCAGCGTTCGGGAAATGATGCCGGCGTAGTCGGCGGTGATGCCTTCGTAGTCGTTGCCGGAAATAGTGACATCGAAGGGTGGGTAGTCGGGTGCGGAAGTGCCGAGGATCAACTCGCGCTTACTGCGTACCCACTGCCATTGTTCGCGGTCCAGCTTCACATCCATGTGAGCCGGGCTCGAGCGGCCCAGGAGCGTATAGTGGTCGGCGGCCTCCAGGCGGGCCGTCAGACCCCAGCCCAGGCACAGGCTTGTGGCCAGTATCAGAAATTGCTTGAAGCGCTTGGACATCCGGTCTCTCACACTAGCGCGTTGCGTTTTGCCATCTCGATAAGTTCTACCAAGGTCTTGGTTTGCAGTTTTTGCATCAGCCGGGTTTTGTAAGTGCTGACCGTCTTGTTGCTGAGGAACATACCCTTGGCTATTTCCTTGTTGGAACGGCCTTGGGCAAACAGTTGCAATACCATCAGTTCGCGATCATTGACCAACTTGAACAACTCGATCTCGCTCGGCTGCCCATCTTCGCGAACGGCAGGTGTCAGTGCCTGGCTGGGGAAGTAATTGTAGCCGGATAATACCGCTTTCACCGAACTGAGCAATTCACTGAGGTCTTCCTGTTTGCACACGTAACCGGCTGCGCCGGATTGCATGCAGCGAATGGCGAACAGTTTCGGGGTCTGCGAAGTGAGGACCAGGATCTTGGACGGCAGGCCCATGGTGTTGAAGCGGGCCAGTACCTCCAGCCCGTCTAGCTTGGGAATGCTGATGTCCAGGATGATCAGGTCGGGCATGCACTCGCGGACCATCTGCATGGCATCCACGCCATTATCGGTTTCACCGACGACCTCGTAGTTTTCGTTCTCCAGCAGCATTCTCACGGCCAGTCGAACAACGGGGTGGTCGTCGATGATAAAAACTGAGTTCATATTTCAATCCATACAAGCAGCGAAGAAAGCGCGCACCTTAGCTCAGATGTTCGGGCAGGCCCATGAAGAGACGTGGTCGGCAGGTATATATAGGAAAGTTCCTACAGTAATTAGAGTATCGGAGTACGTAAGGGCCTACTTTTAATGCTCGATGTTTAAAAAGGTTGCGCGATTTATTCTGAAGGTTAGTTGGGGTTTTGAAGCGTATTTATTACGTTTGGGAATTGACTGTCACGTTTATGGCTCTGTTCCTACAACATAGGGTGTGTAATGTGTAAAGCCAGCCTTACGATTCCATGGCTGGCGACGCTTGGAGTGGCGGATCAGCGTGGAGCAGGTGCGTCGCTCAGCAGGCGAACAAGGTCAGGGCCGTTCAACGGTTTGCTCAGGCAGCCCAGCAACGGCAGCCCTCGCTGACCGGCAAGCTGCTGGAGCTCCATCAGGTGTGTGGCGGGAAGCCCGCTGAGAACGATGGCCTGACGGACCCGCCCGCTCTGCCAGGCTTTGTCGATCAGGTCCAGGCCTTCCAGATCAGGCAGCCTCTGATCGCACAAAATGAGGTCGTAGGGCGCAGGACTGCGTTCCAGGGCCGCCAGTGCCTCGACTGCGGTCAGGACGGGGGTCAGAAGAAAGTACCCCAGGTTATTGAGCAGTATCTGGGTGGCGATCAACTGAAAGGGATGATCCTCCACCAACAGGATTCGCAGGTTGTGCTTGGGCATGAGGTTTCCGGCTGAGGCGAGGCTGGCAGGGGTCGAGCCGGGTCGACAGGTATCGTGCGGCCCCGGAAGGGACGGCAGGCAGCTGGATGGCTTACCGGTTCGGCCATGAAGTGCCGGGATTATTGGGGCGTGTTGAAAACGCTGCGATAAGACGCTTCCTACAAAGATGTAGGACGGTTCTGAAGTTGTGGTGCGGCGAGCGTTGACCGAGCACACGAGCCGGGGCCTCGACGGGCCCGGCTCGCGCGGTGCGGTTCATATCTGGCCGGAACGTCCGGTCATCTCTCTGGCCATCTCCGTGGCGTAGCTGTCGGTCATCCCGGCGATAAAGTCGATCATGCGCAGAAACGAGGCATGCAGCGGTGCCGTGGGGGCCGGCGCACTGTTGCCCAGCAGGTCGAGAATGCGTCGGTGTTTGAACGACGGTGTTCGTCCGCCGAACTGTTCCACCGCCGCACCGCAGAACGCATTGAGCAGAATTTCCAGGGTGGTGTAGGCGCCAATCTCGTGCAGTGTCTTGCGCTTGTCCTGGAAGATTTTCTTGCGGGCCATGTCCTTGGCGCTCAGCACGCAGTGTTTCGCCGGGCCATGCATATGCTCCACCAGGTCGCCCGTCAGCGTGCCGGCCAGCAAGGCATCCTGCTGTTCGACGAAAGCGCGGGCAGCGGCATTGGTCAGGTGTTCGATGGCCTTGCCCCGCAGGATCGCCAGCTTGCGTCGCCGCGAGTCGTCAGGCCCCAGCTGACGGTAGGTTTCCGGCAGATCATCGCCCACCAGTCCCAGCAACAGCGACTCCACCTCGGCGTAGTCCAGCAAGTCCATCTCAAGCCCGTCTTCGAGGTCGATCAGGGCGTAGCAGATGTCATCGGCGGCTTCCATCAGGTAAACCAGCGGATGCCGCGCCCAGCGCTGTTCCTCGAGCTGGGGCAGGCCCAGTTTGGCGGCGATCTGCTCCAGAATCGGCAGCTCGCTCTGGTAACAGCCGAATTTGTGCTTTTTGTAACCCAGCGAGTCGGCATGTCGCGCGGTCCACGGGTACTTCAGGTAGGTGCCCAGGGTGGCGTAGGTCAGGCGGGTGCCGCCGTCGAACTGGTGATACTCGAGCTGGGTCAGGACCCGGAAGCCTTGGGCATTACCTTCGAAGTTGAGGAAGTCGTTGCGCTCGGTTTCGCTCATCGCGTCGAGCCAGCCGCGCCCGGCCGCCTGGCTGAACCAGTTGCGGATGGCGTCTTCACCGGAATGACCGAATGGCGGATTGCCGATGTCGTGTGCCAGGCAGGCGGATTGAATCACCATGCCCAGATCGCTCGGGTCGCACCAGTCCGGCAGGGCGTCGCGCAAGGTCTCGCCAACGCGCATGCCCAGCGAACGGCCCACACAGCTGACTTCCAGCGAGTGGGTCAGGCGGGTATGGATGTGATCGTTGCTGGAAACCGGATGGACCTGAGTCTTGCGTCCGAGGCGGCGAAAGGCGCCGGAGAAGATGATGCGGTCATGGTCCTTGTGGAACGGGCTGCGGCCCAGTTCTTCGGGGCTGTGCAGGGTCTTGCCGAGTCGTTCGCGATTAAGCAGGGTTTGCCAATCCAAGGCGGTCACTCCGTCAGTCGTATTGGCCTAGCTTCCCGGTTCAGGGCGCTCGCCGCAAGGTCTTCACAGCCCGGCGGCATCGATATCGATCAGGAGCAGGCGATTGCCATTGTCAAAGAACTGACCGGCTGTCAGGCAATACTGGTTAGTGGTGGCGTCGCGGTAGGTGTTCGACAGGGTCAGCCGTCGTTCGTGCCAGCCCTCGGCGAGCAGGTGATAGAAATAGGGGCGCCACGACCAGTTGTGGCCCAGGTAACGGGCATCGGCGTGCCAGCCGCCGTCTTTCCATTCCAGATTGGGGGTCAACTGAGTGCCATGGCGGTCGCACTGGTAGAAACGCAGCAGGCGAGGGTAGTCGTGCAAATGCGGCAGTTCGCTGATCGGCGCCTCTGTGCGCGCCCAGCGCTGCAGGCTGTCCATCAGCGTGGCCAGGCTCTGGCGCAGGTTCATCAGGCGCGCCCGTTCAGCGACCTTGCGCAGCACATACCCGTCACGCAGTTCGGCGAACCTGGTCACGAAGGCGTCGGCGGCAAAGAACTCCAGCTCGCCTCGGGCAAACAGGTAACCCTGAACGTAACGGGCACCGCATTCCAGCGCGAAGTGCAACTCGGCTTCGGTCTCTACGCCCTCGGCGATGATCCAGCATCCGGTTTTTTCCGCCATCAAGGCCAGAGCCTTGACCACGTCGCTGCTCGGACCGCCCTTGGCCGCAGCCTGGAACAGACGCATGTCGAGTTTGAGGATGTCCGGCTGCAACGCCAGCACCCTGTCCAGTTGCGAATAACCTGCTCCAAAGTCATCGATGGCGATGCGCGCACCCGCCTGGCGATAGCGATCGACAACCTCGCTGAGGCGTTGAATGTCGCCACCCAGCTCGGTGATTTCAAACACCACCCGTTGCGCAGGAACGCCGTGCTGCGCCAGTTGGGCCAGGCTGGGCAGCGCCTGGCCAGGGCGCAGTCGGCTGATCCAGCGCGGCGAAATGTTGAGACTCAGAAACCAGTCTTGCGGTGCCTCGTGCAGGCGGCTGAGTGCGTGATCGCGGATCAGTCGGTCGAGGCGGCGCAATTCGGCAGCGGGTGTGTGCGGGTCGTTGAACAGCGGGCCTACAGACTGCAACCGGCCTTGGCTGTCGCGTAACCGGCCGAGGGCCTCCATACCCGCAATGCGGCCTGTGGCGGTATCGATGAAGGGCTGAAAGCAGGCAAGAGGTTGCCCTGAGGTCACGTGATCCTCCTTAGTGAAGGATGAAAAAAGTAGAGTACAGACGCACTTTGCCCGCAGTGGATGTCCACTGCGGGCAAAGTGCTATCGTGCAGGCATTAGCAAGAATGCAGCCAACCAGTTGAATCAGGGTCTGCGAGTGCGGCTCTGAAGCGCGACCCTGATCAGCGGCGTCAGCGTGATGCCCAGCTTGAGAAGCTTGCCGAGCATGCTGGTACGTCCGGTCTTGGCCCGCTTGCCGCTGAGAAAGCCCAGCAGCGCGACCGACCCGACTCCCCACAACGGCGCATGACGAATGCCGAGTGCGCTTTTCCAGTCATGCCGCAGGCCCCTGAAGCGTTGCAGAGGTTGCAACAGCGTGGTGGACTCGTGACGTATTTCCTGGCGATGCATTTCCATGCGCAGACGAATCAGCGCCTTGCGCAGTTCGCGGCGGGTATTGCCCTGATGTGACTTGGGTTCGCTCATGGCAGCAGTCGCTCACGGTCATTGGCCAGTTCTTCAAGCGTCGCGTGGAAAGGCGAGGACTCATCGAAAACCGCCGCTTTCAAGCGCAGACCACAGAACACCGCAGCCAGGAAGTAAAAGACACACAGGCCGACGATGCCGGCCAGTCGGTAACTGTCCCACAGCACGATCAGCAGCAGCGCCGAAAGACCGGTAAGCAGCAGCAGGCCAAAGACCAGCGCCAGGCCCGCGAACAGCAGAAGCGTGACCGTGCGCGCTTTCTGTTCCTGCAATTCGATGCCGAACAGCTCGACATGGCTGTGCAGCAAACCCAGAAAAGCGGCACCCAGGCGCCGCGGTGAAGAGCCTTGGTCCGCGTGGGGCGGACCTGATTCCGTTCCCAAAGTCATGGTATCAACGCCTTGTGGCCAGCAGGCCGATCAGAAAGCCGGCACCGGCGGCGAGGCCGACCGACTGCCAGGGATTGTTCTGTACGTATTCTTCAGTCGCAATGATCGCAGCCTCGCCGCGTTCGCGCAGAGACTCCTCGGTCTGCTTGAGCGTCTCTTTGGCGCGCAACAGGCTTTCCTGAATCTGGGCACGCAATTCATCTGCCTGATCGCCCGCGAGGGTCGCGGTGTGCGCCAGCAGTTTCTCGGTGTCGGCGACCAGGACCTGGAAGTCTGCCATCAAGATTTCCTGAGCATTCTGTGCGGTTTGGCGAGGCATGGTTTTCTCCGTTTGGTGGCGTATGGATGTTTCGAGTACAGGGAATTGGCGAAGGTTCATTCCGATTGCGATGACCTGATGTCAGCGTATCGCCGCCGCTTTCGCTTCGCATTGGTGCGTGTGCCAGAGCGCTCGCGCCATTGAGGCGCGCGAGGTTTTGCGCTGTGCCGGTCACCTTACTCCATAACCGGCACCTGCGACCGCAACGCCCGGCGATTGAGCGTGCGGTTTCATAATCGCTTCGCTTGGCTATGCTCAGTCGCATGGAATGACTAATCTGCCGACCCCGCACCTGCGAACCGTTCGGGATCGGCGCTTCTGGAGTGCCGCGCAGGGCAGGACAACAATTGATCGGTCATTCGGCCCGGAGTGGTTCCGGGAGGTGATTCTGGCAGTACCGACGCAGCGTCGGTCAGTGATGGAGATGGGCATGGAGCGGCTGTATTCGCTGCAAGGATTGAGGGGCCTGGCCGTTCTGGGTGTGGTGCTGTTTCACATGATGCCGATCGAGGCGAGGTTCTCGGGTGGCGACACGCTGCTGCCGCCGTCGCTGGATTTCTTCCAGTTGGGCGTCGATCTGTTTTTTGTCATCAGCGGCTTCGTGATGGTGATCGTCAGTCGTGGCCGCTTCCAGAGCACGGTCGAGGCCCAGCGTTTTCTGTTCAACCGGCTGTCACGGATCTATCCAACCTACTGGCTGTATTTTTTCATCACGCTGGCGGTGTATCTGGTGCAGCCCGGCCTGGTCAACAGTGGCCACGGGTCATCGAACCTGTTGATGTCATTCCTGCTGCTGCCCAACGACAAGGTGCTGTTGGTGATGGTCGCGTGGTCGCTGTTGTTCGAACTGTGGTTCTACCTGGTGTTCTCCGGATTCCTGCTGTTTCGCGAGCGCAGCCTGCCGGTATTGCTGGTCGTATGGGCAGCGGTCATCGTCATGTTCAATGCGCTGCAAGACTGGCAGGCATATTCCTCGGCGTTGAAAATCATTCTGCATCCCTATTCGCTGGAATTTATCGTCGGCGCGGCGCTGGCCCTGTTCTTCTACGGCAAGCACAGCGCACGGGTGCCGACGCCGGTTGTCTGGGGGTTATTGGCCGCCGCGCTGCTGGTGGGGATTCCGTTGATTGCAGTCAATCGGCTCTACGACAGCCAGGGGCTGCTGCGCATGGTGATGGTGGGCACCACGTTCGGCCTGCTGGTGCTGACCCTCGCCTTGCTGGAGCGGCGCAGGCGGATTTCCATACCGGCGCCACTGGTTGCTGTCGGGGATATGTCCTACACGATCTACCTGTCGCACTTGCTGGTGCTGGGCGTGATCGGGCGTGTCTGGAGCCTGGTCGGGAATTGGCCCGAGAGTTATCTGGATAACTTGCTGTTTGCCGTTCTGATGCTGTCGGCCACGGTGTGCTACGGCTGGGTCGGCTATCGCTGTTTCGAGAAGCCGGTGCTGGACCGCGCCAATGCGTTTGGTAAACGGCGCTTTAGAACTGACGCTGCCAAGGCCAGTGCATAGAAAGTTTTGCCTGGCGCCGGGCGGCGTGCTTCGGTAGAGATACGTCTTTGTCACGACGGCTGATCGAGGACGCCTTGCCCATGAGTCCACACCTGTTCACACCTTACGGCGGCATCACCGTGATGCTGCCTGCCGCGCTGGTAATCGGTGCATGGTTGTGGATGGCGCGCTCGAGACGCTCGGCCTTATTGTGGGCCGCAACGATCTTCGTGGCCTATTCGGCGGTGGTGATCAGCAAAGTTCTGTTCAAGGGCTGGGGTGTGGCCATCGAAAGCCTGGGCATTTATGTGCTCAGTGGACATGCGATGAACACCTGTCTGATTCTGACCGTCGGGCTGAGCCTGCTGGCGCGTCAGCGAAGTCGGCCTCTGCGCTGGCCCGGTGCGCTGCTGGGGCTGTCGCTGGGCTGGCTCTACAGCGTGTTCTGCGTTGCGCCGCTGATTCATCCGCTGGCCGAGGCAGTGGCCGGTGCGTTGCTCGGTTCCTTAGCCGCTTGCGTGTTTTTGCTGTATCTGGAAAACCAGACCGCCAGACGAATTCCATCCTCAGCCGTACTCGCAGGTCTGCTGTTCATCGCGATCAGCAGTACCACCACCCAGTACAACGCCGAGCGGCTGTTGGACCGTATATCGGTGAAAATGTCCGGTTCCGAGCGGGCCTTCAAACAACCGGACTGGCGGGTGCCGGTGCAAGCGCTTTGACTACACGGCACCTTGCACCGGTCGGCTGCCTCGACGCAGCCGCGGGTCGGGCCTAGAATGGATTTCAGTTCGTTGTGCGCTCACCGCGAGGATGTTTCGATGCTTCCTGAATGCCAACTCTTCGGCACCCTGGGCTGTCATCTGTGCGATATCGCCGAAGCGGTATTGCTGCCTTTCGTGGACGAGTGCGGGCTACTGGTTGAGCGGCGTGACATCTGCGAGGATGAGTGGTCGTTCGAACGTTACGAACTGCGGGTGCCGGTGCTGCGGCGCGTGGACACCGGTGAAGAGCTGGACTGGCCTTTTGATGCGCCTCAGGTGGCGTCCTTTCTGAGCAAGTGAGCGTTTTTCTTTTCCCTCCAAGGCAAGGCACGCAGTGAATATCGATACCCGAATCAAGTTCCGCCACCTGGTGTGCTTTCTTGAAGTTGCACGTCAGGGCAGTCTGGCGCGGGCCTGCAACGTGCTTTCGATCAGCCAGCCCGCCTTGTCCAAAAGCCTGAAAGAGCTGGAAACGCTGCTGGCCACGACGCTGTTCGTGCGCAGCAAGAGCGGTGCGGCGCTCACCGACGCGGGCGTGGCGTTCATGCGGTTTGCCGGGCCCAGTGTGCAGGCTCTGCGCGAAGGGGTGAACAGCCTGCGCTCCGGGGAGCATGAGACGGTGACGGCGCGGCTGGGCGTGCTGTCCACGGCCGAGAGTCTGTTGGTGCCGGAAGTGGTCAATCGGTTGCATCAGGGGCATCCGGCACTGGTGGTCAGTGTGATGACCGGGCCGAGTGCCTACCTGCTGTCGCAGTTGCGGGTCGGGGAACTGGATCTGGTGGTCGGGCGCATGACTGACAGTCCGCAGATTCAGGGACTGACCTTCGAGCATCTGTACAACGAGTCGATGACCCTGGTGGTACGCAGCGGTCATCCGTTGCTGGCGGCCCCTCTGAAGCGCGAAAGTCTGGAGCATTTTCCGATGGTGCTGCCGCTGGCGGGCACCACCATCCGCAAATTCGCTGACAGCCTGTTCGTGCAGTGCGGCATTCAGCCGCCGCCCCAGCGTCTGGAAACCCTGTCGCTGACGCTCAGTCGGCGTTACTTGCAGTGCAGTGATGCGATCTGGATCGCGCCGCTGGATGCAGTGCTGCAGGAGTTGCAGAGCGGCTCGCTGGTTGAACTGGACATGGGTATTCGCGAGCCGGGCGGTTCCGTAGGGCTGTGCAGCAACCCGGCGGTGCCTCTGACGCGGGCAGCGCAGTGGTGTGTGGATGAGTTGCGGGTGGTTGGTGAGGCCTACCGCAATGGGCGCTATACATAACCGTTTGGTTATGGATAAGAGGCATTTTTTCAGTTTTCCAACGGCTGTGAACCCGCGACACTTCGCCACAGCCTGTCGCGCGAGTGCCTCACGCCCGCGCGCTTACAAGAAAGCCAATAACAAGGAGAACGCCATGTCTGTCGCGGACAACAGCCGCTTCGTCATTCGTGATCGCAACTGGCACCCCAAAGCCCTGACGCCTGATTACAAGACCTCGATCCTGCGCTCGCCGCGTCAGGCGCTGGTCAGCATTCCCCAATCGATTTCCGAAGCCTCGGGGCCAGACTTCTCGCACCTGACGTTCGGTCGGCACGATAACGACCTGCTGCTCAACTTCAATAACGGCGGCTTGCCGATCGGCGAGCGCATTCTGGTGGCCGGTCGCGTCTGCGATCAATACGGCAAGCCGATCCCCCATACACTGGTAGAGATCTGGCAGGCCAATTCAGGCGGTCGCTATCGTCACAAGCGCGACGCCTATCTGGCACCCATCGATCCAAACTTTGGTGGGGTGGGACGTGCATTGACCGACAGCGACGGCAATTACAGTTTCCGCACCGTCAAGCCAGGCCCCTACCCGTGGCGCAACGGGCCCAACGACTGGCGTCCGGCGCACATTCACGTGTCGATCAGCGGCCCGTCGATTGCCACGCGTCTGATCACCCAGCTGTATTTCGAGGGTGATCCGCTGATTCCGATCTGCCCGATCGTCAAGTCCATCGCCAACCCGGAGGCGGTCCAGAGCCTGATCGCCAGACTCGACCTGGCGATGGGCAATCCAATGGATTGCCTGGCGTACCGCTTTGACATCGTTCTGCGCGGCCAGCGCAAGACTCACTTCGAAAACGGCTGAGGAGGCCCGCCATGCCCGTTCAACTGCTGCAGGAAACCCCTTCGCAAACCGCTGGCCCTTATGTGCACATCGGCCTGGCACCGCAAGTGGCCGGCAATCCGACCCGCGAGCTGGAAATCTGGAACGAGATGGCCCGGCCCGGCGCACCCGGTGAACACATCGTGTTGCTGGGCAACGTCTTCGACGGCAATGGTCACCTGATTCGTGATGCCTATCTGGAGTTCTGGCAGGCCGATCACGAAGGCGCCTATCACAGCGAATATGACCCGGTCAGGCCGTTCAACGGCTTCGGCCGCACTGCGACGGCCGACGACGGCCAGTGGATCCTCAAGACCATAAAGCCCGGCTCGATGCGCAATGCCGCTGGCGTGCCCATGGCCTCGCACATCAACGTTTCGCTGTTCGCACGCGGCATCAACATTCATTTGCAGACAAGGCTGTATTTCGATGACGAGGCGCAGGCCAATATCGTCGATCCGGTGCTCAATCTGATCGAGCAGCCGCAACGCCGCGAAACCCTGATTGCGCGTCGGTGCACGGTGGACGGGCAACCGGCCTATCGTTTTGACATTCGCGTACAGGGTGAAGGCGAGACGGTGTTCTTCGATTTCTGAGTCGATGTGGTGCTCCAGCCGCTGTGCTAAACGTTGGCGAGCGAAGGTCAGGCAAGGCAAAAACAGGCAAGGAAGCGGAGTCGACGTGGTGCAAATGAGCATTGCGCGCCTGTTTTTAACGCAGCATCACCGAGCGCAGCCACTGTTCATACAGAGCCTGGCGATAGGGCACCTGTGCGCAGGCGACCTCATAACAATAAAAGGAAATGCTCATGACACTTTCAGCTCGCGGACCGGCAACGGGTACGCTCGACGTTCAGGCTTTCATCAATGCCCAACCGTTGTCGCGTTATCAATGGCGGGTGGTGGTGCTGTGCTTTCTGATCGTCTTTCTCGATGGGCTGGACACGGCGGCGATGGGCTTCATTGCACCGGCACTCAGCCAGGATTGGGGGATCGATCGTGCCAGTCTGGGGCCGGTGATGAGCGCCGCGCTGATCGGCATGGTGTTTGGCGCGCTGGGTTCCGGTCCGCTGGCCGATCGCTTCGGCCGTAAAGTGGTGCTGGTGGTCGCAGTGTTTCTGTTCGGGCTGTTCAGCCTGGCGTCGGCCTACAGCACCAATATCGATCAGTTGCTGGTGCTGCGCCTGCTGACCGGTCTGGGGCTGGGCGCGGCGATGCCCAACGCAACCACGCTGTTGTCCGAATACACGCCCGAGCGGCTCAAATCGCTGTTGGTCACCAGCATGTTCTGCGGTTTCAACCTTGGGATGGCCTGCGGCGGTTTCGTGTCCGCGAAGATGATTCCCAGCCTGGGCTGGCACAGCCTGCTGATGCTCGGCGGTATTCTGCCGTTGATCCTTGCGGCGGTGCTGATGGTCTGGCTGCCGGAGTCGGCGCGCTTTCTGGTAGTGCGCAACCTGGGCGTCGAGCGGATTCGCAAGGTGCTGGCGCCGATCGCGCCCAAAGAAGTCGCGGGCGTTACGGTCTTCAGCGTGCCGGAACAGAAAACCGTCCGCAGTCGCAATGTGCTGAAGGTGATTTTTTCCGGCACTTACAGTGCGGGCACTTTGCTGTTGTGGCTGACCTATTTCATGGGGCTGGTGATCGTTTATCTGTTGACCAGCTGGCTGCCGACGCTGATGCGTGACAGCGGCGCGAGCCTGGAGCAATCGGCGTTCATCGGTGCATTGTTCCAGTTTGGCGGCGTGCTCAGTGCGGTGGGCGTAGGTTGGGCGATGGACCGTTACAACCCGCACAAGGTCATCGGCGTGGCTTATGCGTTGGCGGGCGTGTTCGCCTGGCTGGTCGGGCAGAGCCTGGGCAATGTTGCGGTTCTGGCGACGCTGGTGCTGGTGGCGGGCATGTGCATCAACGGCGCGCAATCGGCAATGCCGTCTCTGGCGGCGCGTTTCTACCCGACTCAGGGACGTGCTACAGGTGTGTCATGGATGTTGGGCATCGGCCGGTTCGGTGCAATCCTTGGCGCATGGGCCGGCGCGACGCTGCTGGGCCTTGGATGGACGTTCGAGCAAGTGCTGACCGCGCTCGTCGTGCCCGCTGCGCTGGCGGCTCTGGCGATTCTGATCAAGGGTTGGGTCAGTCATTCGGACGCCACTTGAAACATCTGACTTTGGAGCGCTGCTGTGAGCAGACCGGGTAATCAACTTTTCGACGGCTACTTCACACAGGCCGACATGCGACGGATTTTTTCCGATGAAGGCCGCGTGCAGGGCATGCTCGATTTCGAGGCTGCGCTGGCGCGTGCTCAAGCCCGCACGGGGCTGATCCCGCAGGCTGTGGTGGCCGACATCACGCAAAGCTGCCGCGCCGAACTGTTCGATTTCGATGCGCTGGCATTGGCCATCGGCAACGCAGGCAACTCGGCAATTCCGCTGGTCAGGGCGCTGGGCAGGCAGATCGCCGAGCGCAACGCCGAGGCCGAGCGGTATGTGCACATGGGCGCAACCAGCCAGGACGTGATGGACAGCGGATTGATCCTGCAAATCGGCCAGGCCGTGTCCTTGCTGGAGCGCGACCTGGCGCAACTGGGCGCGGCGTTGGCGCAGCAGGCACAGATTCATGCCGCGATGCCGCTGGCGGGACGCACCTGGTTGCAGCAGGCCACGCCGGTCACGCTGGGCATGAAAATCGCCGGCTGGCTGGGCGCTGTGACCCGCCATCGCCAACGCCTGGCAGAACTCAAGCCGCGCCTGCTGTGTCTGCAATTCGGCGGTGCCTCCGGCAGCCTGGCGGCACTGGGCGATCAGGCGTTTGCGGTGGCCGAAGCGTTGGCCGATGAGTTGCAGTTGGCGCTTCCCGAACAGCCGTGGCATACGCAGCGCGACCGGCTGGTGGAGTTCGCCGCGCTGCTCGGCCTGATCGCTGGCAGCCTGGGCAAGCTGGGGCGCGATGTCAGCCTGTTGATGCAGACCGAAGTGGGCGAAGTGTTCGAGCCGACTGCGCCGGGCAAGGGCGGCTCATCGACCATGCCGCACAAGCGCAACCCGGTCGGTGCGGCGGTCATGATCGCGGCGGCGACACGCGCTCCGGGCCTGGTCTCGACGATGTTCGCCGCGATGCCGCAGGAGCACGAACGCAGCCTGGGACTGTGGCACGCCGAGTGGGAAACCCTGCCCGAACTCTGCTGCCTGGTGTCGGGATCGCTGCAACAGGCGCTGCAGGTGGTGCCCGGTCTGCAGGTCGATGCCGAGCGGATGCGCGTCAATCTGGAGTCCACACAGGGGCTGGTGCTGGCCGAGGCCGTGAGCATTGCGCTGGCTCAGCGTATCGGCCGTGACGCAGCCCATCACCTGATCGAACAAAGCTGTCGCCGGGCCGTGGAGCAGGGCGCGCATCTGCGGCAGGTGCTGGGCGAGACCTCTGAGGTGACGGCGCACCTTTCCTCCGAAGAACTGGATCGGCTGCTCGATCCGGCTCATTACCTTGGCCAGGCCCGACGTTGGGTCGAACGCGCCGTGGCTGAACACACAAGGATCACGCAATGACCGAAGACGAACGTTATCAGGCTGGCATGCAGGTGCGCCGTGCGGTGCTGGGCGACAAGCATGTCGATAACAGCCTCGAAAAACTGACGCCGTTCAACGAGGAGTTTCAGGAAATGATCACCCGGCATGCCTGGGGGGACATCTGGACACGTCCTGGCCTGCCGCGTCATACGCGCAGTCTGATCACCATTGCCATGTTGATCGGCATGAACCGCGAAGGTGAGCTGCGTCTGCACCTCAAGGCTGCCAGGCACAATGGCGTGACCCGCGAGGAGATCAAAGAAGTGCTGATGCAGAGTGCGATCTACTGCGGCATTCCGGCCGCCAACGCAACTTTCCACCTCGCGGAACAGGTATGGGACGAAATGGGCGTGGAGTCGCTTGATCAGGACTGATGCGTCACCGAATACGCCGCCGCAATGAACGACCGCGGCGGCGTTTTCAACGGGACGCGGTCAGAGCAGCGAGAGCGGGTAACTGATGATGACCCGGTTTTCGTCGAACTGATTGGTGTTGTAGTCACGGCGCATGGTCGAGTTGCGCCATCTCAGTGACAGGTTCTTGAACGTGCCGCTCTGGAACACGTAGGCCAGCTCGGTTTCCCGCGCCCATTCTTGGCCGTCGGTGATCGCGCCGGTGTGAACGTTTTCGCCGCTGATGTAGCGGTTCATCAGCGTCAGGCCGGGCACGCCGAGAGCGGCGAAGTCGTAGTCGTGGCGCAACTGCCAGGATTTTTCCCGGGCGTTGTCGAAGCTGGAGTTGTAGCTGTCGTTGGCCAGCGTGCCGCCACTGGTGCCGTTGACCCGCATCCAGGCGCTGTCGCCGCTGACCTTCTGCAGGCCCACGTAAAACGTGTTGCCGCCGTGACGCGCGGAGAGCAGCGCCGACCAGGTCTTGTTGTCCAGATCGCCTGCCAGCGACTGGCCGTCGTCCTTGCCCTGGAAGTAACCGAGGTTGGCGCCCAGCGTCCAGTTGCCCAATGGCTGGCTGTGCAGCAGGTTGACGTACTGCTGGTGGTAAATGTCTTCGAGTTCTGCGTACCAGACGCCCACCTGAGTGCGTTTTTCGTTGAACAGGTATTCGCCGCCGCCGAAGTTGAAGCGGTCCGAGGTGAAGGCGGCGCGGCCGTTCATGGACATGTCTTCCATGCTGGCGTCATTGTGCGAACTGTTGCCCCGGAACTGGCCGCCATACAGCGTCAGCCCGTCGATTTCCCTGGACGTGACTTGCCCGCCCTGGAAAGTCTGCGGCAGGGAGCGCCCGTCATCTGAGCGCAGGATCGGCAGCACCGGCATCCATTCGCCGACCTTGAGTTCAGTTTTCGAGAGGCGCGCCTTGCCCGCCACGGCAAGCCGCCCGAAGTCATCGGCCGGACGTCCGTCGCTGTGTATCGGCAGCAATTGTGTGCCGCCGGTGCCTTTGCCGCCGTCCAGTTTGAGCGAGTAAAGCCCCAGCACATCGACGCCGAAACCCACGGTGCCCTGAGTGAAACCGGAGCGGGCGTCGAGAATGAAGTTCTGGGTCCATTCCTCGGCGTAGTTCTGGGCGTTGGCGGGGTCGACGAAGTTGCGGTTGATGTAGAAGTTGCGTAGGTTCAGATTCACCTTGGCATCCTCGACGAACCCGGCGGCCTGGGTGACAGTGGGCGTCAGGCTGGCGGCGAGAGCCGCGCAAAGACCGCAAACGGCTTTGCAGGGAAGAGTTGAGCGCATGAAAACAGACCTTTTTTGTAATTATTCAGTCGATGAAGCTGGCTGTGATAGTGAAAGGCCCCGCACCTGCCTGCAATTGTGAAAATGAGGTTTTGGGCGATTATCGAACGTTAATGAACCGGTTCGAACATTTTGCAAGGGACGCTGCACACGCTAGCTGCGATGCTTTGCCCAAGGCGCTGTTGTGTACCGTTCTGCACCGCTGCGATGCGTGTTCACCCTGACAATAATTGAGTAAGGAAGCCCGATGAGCACTGCCAGTACGCCCCTGTCCGGCGTCAATCAACCCCTCAAAGGTATCGGTTTCATTCTGCTGGCAACCTTCCTGTTTGCCAGTCACGACACACTCTCCAAGTACCTCTCCGGTTTCTATCCGATCATCCTGGTGGTGTGGGCACGCTATCTGGTGCACACGCTGCTGATGGCCTGCATCTTCATGCCGTCCTCCGGTCTGCGCGTGCTGCGCACCAAGCGTCCCGGCCTTCAGGCGTTGCGTGCGCTCGCTTTGCTGGGCACCAGTCTGTTGTTCACCAGCAGCCTGATGTTCATCCCGCAGGCCGAGGCCACTGCGGTCAACTTTCTTGCGCCGCTGCTGGTGACCGCGCTGTCGGTGCCGCTGCTCCATGAACGTGTCACGCGCGGGCAGTGGATTGCAGTGATCGTCGGTTTCATGGGGGTGATGATCATCATTCATCCGGGCGGCGAGCTGTTCACACCGGCGATCCTGCTGCCGCTGTCTTCTGCGTTGTGCTTTGCGCTCTATCAGTTGCTGACCCGTCTGGTCAGCCCCTTCGACACCCCGACCACCAGCAACTTTTTCGCCGGGCTGTTCAATACCCTGGTGATGAGTGCTTTGGTGCCGTTCTTCTGGGAAGTGCCTGCGCTGCGGCATCTGCCGTTCCTGCTGGCACTCGGCGCCTGCGGCATGGCCGCGCACCTGTTATTGACCCAGGCGTTCCGCTTCGCCGCACCGGCAATGCTGGCGCCGTTCAGCTACTGCCAGATCGTGTTTGCCGGTCTGCTGGGTTTCATCGTTTTCGATCACATGCCTTCGCCCACGGCTCAGGCTGGCATCGCCATCATCTGCCTCAGTGGTCTGGCGGCGGCGTGGCAGCAGCGACGCAAGGGTGGCTAGCCGTTTCATGCCCTGACCGCCAAAACGAAAAGGCCCGTTCACTCACATGAACGGGCCTTTCCCATCGTATCGAGCGGTCATTCGTTCAGATCAGGCACCTTGCGCGGGGCCATGAAATACATCCAGATCAGTGCGATGAAGTACATCGCCGGGATCATCGTGAACAGCACGTTGTAGTTATTGTTGGTGGCGGTCAGCACTGCACCGACGATCTGGGTCATGAACATGCCGCCGATGGCCGCGCACATCCCGCCGAAACCGAACACCGTGCTCATCATGTGCTTGGGCGTGTAATCCATCACCAGGCTCCAGATGTTGGCGGTCCAGGCCTGATGCGCGCCGACCGCCAGCGAGATGGCCAGTACCGCGACCCACAGACCGCTGGCGTTGGCGGCGAAGACCACGCTGCAGATGGTGATGGCGAAAATCAGCATCGACACCAGTCGTGCAGTGGTGGCCCGCACGCCACGGCCAATCAGCCACGAGGACAGAATGCCGCCGCCTATGCTGCCAAAGTCTGCGGTCAGCCAGATCAGGATCAGCGGAATGCCCATCTGGGTCACGCTGATGCCCAGGTTGTATTGCTGATTGAGGAACGGTGGCAGCCAGTAGAGGTAGAACCAGAACACCGGCGCGGTAATCGCGTAGGCCAGGGCGAAGGCCCAGGTGCCGCGCATTTTCAGAATGCCGGAGAAGGGCACTTTGACCGGGTCGGGTTCGACTTCCTGATTGATGTAGTCCAGTTCGCTCTTGCTGACGGTCGGGTGTTCTTCAGGGTTGTAATACTTGAGGCGCCACAGGATGACCCAGATCAGACCCAGTGAGCCCATGGCGATGAACGCCGCCTGCCAGCCCCATACGGTCAGAATCACGGGCAGCAGGGCCGGAGTCAGCATCGCGCCAACGTTGGTCCCGGCATTGAAGATGCCGGTTGCAACGGCACGTTCGCCAGCAGGGAACCAGAGGCGCGTGGTTTTCACACAGGCCGGGTAGTTGGCCGCTTCGGTCAGGCCCAGAATGAACCGGCAGACCATGAAACCGACCGCCGAGGTGGCAAGCCCGTGAGCACCGGTCGCCAGGCTCCACAGCAGAACAGCGAGGAAGAACGCGCGTTTGACGCCGACCCGGTCGATGAACCGGCCTTGCAGTACGAAGCCGACGGCGTAGCCGACCTGAAACCAGAAGTTGATGTTGGCGTAATCCATCGCCGTCCAGCTCATTTCCTTGGCCAGGATCGGCTGCATGACCCCGAGTGCGGCGCGGTCGATGTAGTTCAGGGTGGTGGCGAAGAACACCAGAGCAAGCATGCCCCAGCGAGTCTTGCCCACGGCGAGTGCGCCGCGAATTTTTTCGCCCATGCCCGCACGGGCGGCCTGGACGACTGGGTTGGTCTGGGTATTGAGCATGATGTTCTAACCATCCGTTCCAAGACTGCGCTGCTGGCGACAGTCGGACTGAGAAGTCCACTCGATTCAGGCGTTATGCTTGTACAGTGAGACCGTGGGTTCATCTGTTCGAAACCGGTGATTCAAGGTGTTCGAGACGATCCGGCGGGCCGACAATTTACAGGCTGTCGCTTGCGAGTGCGCAGGATTGTTTCAAGCGACGCACGTAAGCACCGGCTCAATGGCCAATGAAGGGCATCGATGCTGCAATCGGGCGTGGCGGAAGGTCGAACGGGCGAGCGGGGCGAAAAGGCTGCACATGAGCAATGTTCCTGTTGTTTGAATTGTTATGGTTTGCTACGGGTAACGGGAGTTCGAAACGACTGATTGCGTTGCAATTGGAAGCTGATGTTGAGCATTGCGCCACGCAGCGTCAATCAAGTAACACGGCTTCTGTTCGATAATCGAACGTAAAACTAACCAGTTCGTACACTTTGTGTTGCTGTAGTATTTTGACAGGCAAATACTTTACTCGCACCTCTGAATAAGGCCGAGAAAGGCCGGGAATGCGGTGCTGTCCAGTCACGATCCGCCAGGGTCGTGTTCATTCAGGAGCTGAAAAGCATGCAGCGTTCAATTGCGACCGTATCCTTGAGCGGTACTCTGCCCGAAAAGCTCGAAGCCATCGCCGCGGCCGGCTTTGACGGCGTCGAGATTTTCGAAAACGACCTTTTGTATTACGACGGCAGCCCGCGCAATGTCAGGCAGATATGCGCCGATCTGGGAATCGCCATCACCTTGTTCCAGCCGTTCCGCGACTTCGAAGGCTGCCGCCGTGATCGGTTGCAGCGCAATGTGGACCGCGCCGAGCGCAAATTCGATCTGATGCAGGAACTGGGCACGGATCTGGTTTTGGTCTGCAGCAACGCGTCCGCCGATTCGGTGGGCGACGAGAACATCCTTCTCGACGACTTGAGCCTGTTGGCCGAACATGCCGGTGCCCGTGGTCTGCGGGTCGGTTACGAAGCACTCGCATGGGGGCGTCACGTGAACACCTGGCAGCAGGTCTGGAACCTGGTGCGTCAGGTCGATCATCCGGCGCTGGGCGTCCTGCTCGATAGCTTCCACACCCTGTCGTTGAAGGGCGACCCGAGCGCGATTGCGCAGATCCCGGGCGACAAGATCTTCTTCGTGCAGATGGCCGACGCACCGATTCTGGCCATGGATGTGCTGGAGTGGAGCCGACATTTCCGCTGCTTCCCCGGTCAGGGCGAGTTCGATCTGGCGGGCTTTCTCGCGCCGATTCTGCGCAGTGGTTACACCGGTCCGCTGTCGCTGGAAGTCTTCAACGATGGCTTTCGCGCTGCGCCGACACGTGCTAACGCCGCTGACGGTCTGCGTTCGTTGCTGTATCTGGAAGAAAAGACACGTCAGTTGCTGGCCAGTGAAGCCGAGGCGAAAGTCCCGGACATCCTGTTCAACCCGCCACCGGCCAGCACCTACAACGGTGTCGAGTTTCTGGAGTTCGCCGTCGATGAAAGTCACGGCGCGCGTCTGTCCGGCTGGCTGCAACGACTGGGTTTCGCCAGGCTGGGTCAGCACCGCTCCAAGGCTGTCAGCCTGTTGGGGCAGGGCGATATCAAGATTGTCCTCAACGCCGAGCCCTATTCCTTTGCCCACAGTTTCTTCGAGGCTCATGGTCCGTCGTTGTGTGCGACCGCATTGCGAGTCGACGACGGTCATCAGGCGCTGGAGCGCGCACGGGCTTTCAAGGGCCAGCCCTATCGCGGACTGGTTGGCCCAAACGAGCGCGAAATTCCTTCGGTGCGCGCTCCGGACGGCAGTCTGATCTATCTGGTCGACACCGCTGCGCCTGGCGACTCGATCTACGACAGCGACTTCGTGATTGATCCGCAGGCGGCTGGCAAAGGCGGTCTGCAACGTATCGATCACATGGCGATGGCCCTGCCAGCCGACAGCCTCGACAGCTGGGTGCTGTTCTACAAAAGCATTCTGGATTTCGAGGCCGACGATGAAGTGGTGTTGCCGGACCCGTACGGCCTGGTCAAAAGCCGTGCGCTGCGCAGTCGTTGCAGCACAGTGCGCCTGCCGCTGAATATCTCGGAAAACCGCAACACTGCCATTTCCCATGCGCTGTCCAGCTATCGCGGATCCGGCGTGCACCACATCGCGTTTTCCTGCGAGGACATCTTTGCCGAAGTCAGCCGCGCCAAGGAAGCCGGCGTTCCGTTGCTGGACATCCCGCTCAACTACTACGACGACCTGGCGGCGCGCTTCGATTTCGATGATGAATTCCTCAGCGAGCTGGCGTATTACAACGTGTTGTATGACCGCGACGCACAGGGTGGCGAGCTGTTTCACGTTTATACCGATGCGTTCGACGGGCGTTTTTTCTTCGAGATTCTGCAACGCAAGAACGGCTACGTCGGCTATGGCGCCGCCAACGTTCCGGTGCGTCTGGCCGCGATGGCCAAGGCGCGCAGCGTGGCGGTACGGCAGGCGCGGCTCTGACCTTGTGACCTGAGCCGGTGAGGTGCTGCGGGACACTGAAACGTCGCGCAGCTTCCCTGCCTCGGCACGCGACGGCATACTCGGCGTATCACCCGTGGTCATGAGCCAATAATGAAAACAACTGACGACTCCGTTGCCCTTGAGCCTGTTGCATTGCGGCCGCTGGGGCGCAAGAACAATCCGGAAAAGACCCGCGAAGACATTCTTCAGGCCGCCGTGGCCGAATTCGTTGCCCATGGGCTGTCGGGTGCACGGGTAGACGCCATCGCCGAGCGCACCAAGACCTCGAAACGGATGATCTATTACTACTTCGGCAGCAAGGAACAGCTTTACGTCGAAGTGCTTGAAAAGCTTTACGGTGCGATTCGCAACACTGAAAGCGAGCTGAACCTCAGCGAACTGGAACCGGTCGAGGCGATTCATCGCGTGGTGGAATTCACCTTCGATCACCACGACAGCAACGTCGATTTCGTGCGCATCGTGTGCATCGAAAACATTCACTACGGTGAAAACGTCAAGCAGTCGGACACGATTCAGGCCAAAAGCCAGAACATCATCAAGGCACTGGAAGACATTCTGCGTCGCGGAGAGACGAGCGGGGCGTTTCGTCAGGGCGTGCACCCGATCGATCTGCACCTGATGATCAGCTCGTTCTGTTTCTATCGCATTTCCAACCGGCACACGTTCAGCGAGATCTTTCAGATCGAACTCTGGAGTGATGAAGTCAAACAGCGTCACAAGGCGATGATCTGTGACGCTGTCCTGCGCTACTTGAAGGGCTGATGGACGGCTGAGCGTCAAAGGCTGTGAAAGTGCTGCATCATCCGCTCGGCATCTGCCGGCTGACCGCTAAACAGCTCGAAGGCTTTTACGGCCTGAAACACCGCCATGGTGGTGCCGTCCAGCGTGCGGCATCCCAGCGCGCGGGCATGCTTCAACAGTTCGGTTTCCAGCGGAAAATAAATGATTTCCGCGACCCACTGCGTAGCGCGCAACAGCTCCAGCGGCAACGGGGTGCCGGGTAGTTTGAGCATGCCGACCGGCGTGGTATTGACCACCCCATCGGCCTCGGCCATAGCTGCGGGCAGGTCCAGGCCCACGTGCGCTCGGCCGGCACCAAAATGCCGGTTGAGGTTGTCGACCAGCATCTGGGCGCGTTGCGTTTCAACCTCGAAGACACTCAGGCGCTCGACGCCTGCGCTCAACAATGCGTAGGCCACCGCTGCGCCTGCACCGCCTGCACCCATCTGCACCACATGCTGACGGGGTGCCTGATCCAGACCGCGCTTGAAGCCTTCGGCGAACCCCAGGCAGTCGGTATTATGGCCGGTGCTTTTGCCGTTCTTGAACACCACAGTATTGACTGCGCCGATGCCCCGGGCTTCTTCGGACAGATCGTCCAGCAGCGGGATGACCGCCTGCTTGCAGGGAAACGTGATGTTCAGCCCGGTGAAGCCGCAATCGCGGGCCCCTTCGAGCAGACGGGGCAGGGCGTCGATGTCGAGCTTGAGCGCATCGATGTCGATCAGGCGATACAGGTAACGGATGCCCTGCGCATCGCCTTCGTGCTCGTGCAAGGCCGGGGTTCGCGAGGCCTGGATGCCCGAGCCGATCAGGCCGGCGAGGATGGAGGTGTGTTCAGCGTGACTCATGACAATAGGTCTCTTGTTTTTGTCTTGCCACCCGCATGTGGGCAGTTGTCGAAAAAATGTACCAGATGGTTAATAGTGACGCAGTGCCCGATCGTTTGTCATGCGCTGATTCTGTGCGGTGATCGCCCCGATCAGTGATAATGCCCGGCCAGCCGCCCCAGCCTGTCCACGAGATGATGAGCCCACGCATGTCCGAGTCCGTTTTCCGCGCCGCGCACCAACAAGCCAGCACGCTGTACCTGCCAGCAGGCCCTTGGACGACGGTGCTGGATTGCCTGTGCGCGAAGTTTCCGGCCATCGGTCGCGAAGAATGGCTGGACCGCATTGCTCGCGCTCGTGTGCTGGATGCCGACGGGAACGCCATTGCGGTTGATCTGGCGTACCGCGAGGGGCTGAAGATCCATTATTTTCGCGAAGTGCCAAACGAGACGCCGATTCCGGTCGTCGAGACCATTCTCTACGCCGACGAACATCTGGTGGTTGCCGACAAACCGCACTTTCTGCCGGTTACGCCCGCGGGCGAATACGTCGAGCAGACGCTGCTGCGCCGGTTGATACGCCGCCTCGACAACCCGGACCTGGTGCCGCTGCATCGCATCGATCGCCACACGGCCGGGCTGGTGTTGTTCTCCGCCAACCGGCAGACCCGGTCGGCGTACCAGGCGCTGTTTCCAACGCGGCGTATCGATAAATTCTACGAGGCCATTGCACCGGCGTTGTCGTCGCTGACGTTCCCGCGGGTGCATGAGAGCCGTCTGGTCGATGGCGAGCCGTTTTTCCGCATGCAAGAAGGGCCCGGCCCGGCCAATACCCAGACCCGCATCGAGGTGCTCGAACGCAATGGTCCGCTCTGGCGCTACGGGCTGTACCCGGTCACCGGCAAGAAACATCAGTTGCGCGTGCACATGGCGGCGCTCGGTGCCGCAATTTGCAACGACCCGTTCTACCCGCAGGTGATCCGGGATGCCGTCGATGACTACCAGCAGCCGCTCAAGCTGCTCGCCAGGGCGTTGCGTTTCGACGATCCTCTCAGCGGCGCAGCGCGTGAATTTCAGAGCCGCTTGACGCTCGACTGGTAAGTACAACCGCATGGCCAAACGCCAGGCAGAAAAAAACCCGCACCAGGCGTAATGCTGTTCACT
>NZ_MUIO01000190.1 GCF_002087235.1 Pseudomonas floridensis
TCGAGCAGCAGCAGGTCCGGCTCGGAAACCAGAGCCTGTGCCAGCAGCACACGACGACGCCAGCCGCCCGACAGCTCGGCCAGGGTCTTGTCGGCGGGCAACTGAAGACGGCTGAGCGTGCTTTCGACCAGTTGCTGCAGACGCCAGCCATCGCGGGCTTCGAGATCCTGCTGCACGTGCATGAGCTTGTCGAGGTCTTCCTCGGTCACGCAGTTCTGCGCCAGATGGTGGTATTGGGCAAGCAAAGCGCCGACACCGTCCAGGCCTTCGGCAACCACGTCGAATACGGTCCGTCCGTCGGCTACCGGCAATTCCTGAGGCAACTCGCCGATCTTCAGACCGGGGGCACGCCAGACCGCGCCGTCATCAGGCTTCTGAACGCCTTTGACCAGCTTCAACATGCTGGATTTACCAGTACCGTTGCGGCCAATGATGCACACCCGCTCACCACGGGCGATCTGCCAGGACACCTTGTCCAATAACGGCATGGCGCCGAAAGCAAGGGACACATCGCTGAATTTGAGCAGGGTCATGAGCTTCTCCAAAAACCGGGCGCGCATTCTACCTGAGATAGCCGGTGGATGTCGGGATTCGTCACACAGAAGGTCGGCGCGAGTCCTTCTTTATAGCGGCTAATTATTTCGACATGAGTCAACCTTGTCGGCAGTGCTTTCACCATGAGCTGGCAAAAGGCTAAGCTAGCGACACTTTTCACGACTCATCTGCTCGGAAGTCTCATGCGCAGTCGTTTGTACAGCTTTCTATCGTGCCTGCTCCTCTCCGCCGCCGCCGTCCAGACTGCTCATGCGGTAGACATCACCCAACAACGCAAATACTACGACGAGGCAAAACGTGCGCTGGCCAAGGGCGACTCCGGTCCCTACCAAATGTACAGCACCGCACTCGCCGACTATCCACTCGAGCCGTATCTGGAATACGACGAGTTGACCGCGCGCCTGAAAACCGCGAGCAACGCCGAGATCGAGAAGTTTCTCGCCGAGCACGGTGACCTGCCGCAGGCCAACTGGATGAAACTGCGCTGGTTGCGCTGGCTGGCAGAGCGCGGCGACTGGCAGCCGTTCGTCAAGTATTACGACCCGAAGATGAATTTCGTCGAGCTCGACTGCCTGTACGGCCAGTACCAGTTGAACAACAACAAACGCGCCGAAGGTTATGCCAGCGCCGAAAAACTCTGGATGACCGGCAAGACCCTGCCCGCTGCCTGCGATGGTTTCTTCGCACAGTGGGCCGCGGCCGGCCAGTTGACCGAGCAGAAACGCTGGCAGCGCGCCAAGCTGGCGGCCCAGGCACGCAACTACAGCCTGGCCAACACGCTAGTCAACAGCCTCAATTCGCTGGCGCCTCAGGGCAAATTGCTGGTGGCCGTGGCGCA
>NZ_MUIO01000191.1 GCF_002087235.1 Pseudomonas floridensis
TGGGCACCAGCGTGACCCGCGACCGGTTGTGGAACCAGCGCAGGTAATGCGTCAGCAGGCGAGTGATGAACCCCATGCCATATTGCTGCGTGTACTGCGGAAAGTTGGTGTGGAAACCACTGACCACTGCGATCCCCAGGCGTCTGGCAGCCCGCAGTGCCGAGAGCCCCAACGGCCCCTCGGTTGCGATGTAGAGCACGTCCGGCCGCTTGCGCTGCCAGCGCCGCAGCAGCTTGCGCATCGACGACTGACCCCACTGCAACCCCGGATAACCCGGAATCGGCCAGCCCCGGCACAGCATCAGATCATCCGCCGCACTCGCCACGGCCTCTTCGCTCTGGCGTGGGCGGATCAACTCCACCCGATGCCCGCGCAACCGCAAGCCGTCACACAGCCGCCCGAGGGTGTTGGCAACGCCATTGATCTCGGGGGTGAAGGTTTCAGTGATAAGGGTGACATGCAGGGATTGGCTCATGGGAAGAGTTTCGGCCGAAGACATGTCGGTTATGTGGCGGGTTTGTGATGGATTTGTGATTGGAGACGCAGCACAGGCGTTGGCACGCGAAAGGGATATCCGGTCATCACACGCAAGGCGGGCGGTAACCGGATCGGGTCGATCAGCCTTGCGTCACGCGAGTCGGCAATGCCTCAGCACCGCGTTCACGCACCCAGAACAATGTCGCGCCAGCCACGGCCGCAGGCATCATCAGCAGGTTGACCACCGGGATCAGCAGCGCGACGTAAACGATGCCGCCGAAGCTCAAGCTCTGCCAGCGTTTGCTTTTGAGCCAGCCGAGCATCTCGTTCCAGCCCAGTTTGTGATTGTCGGCGGGGTAGTCGATGTACTGGATCGCCATCATCCAGACGCCGAATAACAGCCAGAGCGGAGCGGCGATGATGTTGACCACCGGGATGAAGGACAGAATGAACAACCCCAGCATGCGTGGCAGCATGTAGCCCAGTTTGCGCGCTTCACGGGCCAGTGTGCGTGGCACCATCGCCACCAGTTCAGCCCAGCTGAAAGCAGGGGATTCGTCCACGCCGCGCACCACCGCCTCGACCTTCTCCGATAGAAAACCGTTGAACGGTGCGGCGATGATGTTGGCGACCATGGTGAACGTGAAGAACACC
>NZ_MUIO01000192.1 GCF_002087235.1 Pseudomonas floridensis
GGTGAACGTGAAGAACACCATCAGCAGCACCAGCGCAACGAACAGCGGCCAGAGGATGTAACTGAGAAAACTCAGCCAGTGCGGCAACGTGGGCATGAATGCGTCGACCCACAATTCGAACTGATGAATCGCCAGATAGATCACTCCGCAGAACAGCACGAGATTGATGCTCAGGGGCAGCAGGACAAACAGGCGCAGTCCAGGGCTGAGCACCAGCTTCAGGCCTTCACTGAGGTATTGCGGGCCGGTAAGGGCGGGAGCAGGCATGGCAGCCTCCGAAAGCTCGAAAGGCGTGACCTTACCGGCTTTGCGGAAGCGGTAAAAGAGGCGCTTGAAAAGAGGTTTTTTCGGCACTGGCCGACTTGCGGTCAGTCTGTGACAAGTGGAGAGATTAGGCTGACAGGCGCGTTATGAGCAGAATGTACATTTCCCAGCCGCTATAGAAGTGACCTATGAGGTGGATTGTGAAACGATATTTCCTTACTCTCTGCCACCCCGATAGGCTTGTCAGCAATTTCAGGACCTGTCCTTTCAATTTTTCATGGAGTTATAGATGAGCGTACTGGTAAACAAGGCAGCACCGGATTTCGACGCGGCAGCAGTATTGGGTGACGGTTCCATCGTTGACAGCTTCAAGCTGTCCTCCCTGCGCGGCAAATACGTGGTCTTGTTCTTCTGGCCGCTGGATTTCACGTTTGTCTGCCCTTCGGAAATCATCGCCCACAACAACCGCATCGCCAAGTTTCGCGATCTGGGTGTTGAAGTGGTTGGTGTTTCCATCGATTCGCAATTCACCCATTTCGCATGGCGCAGCACGCCGGTGGAGAAAGGCGGCATCGGCGAAGTCGAGTTCACCATGGTGGCCGACGTCAAGCACGAGATCACTCGCGCTTACGGCATCGAGCATGACGATGGCGTTGCACTGCGTGCTTCGTTCCTGATCGACAAGGCTGGCGTGGTCCAGCACCAGGTGGTCAACAACCTGCCTCTGGGCCGCGATGTGGACGACATGGTGCGTCTGGTCGAAGCCCTGCAGTTCACCGAAGAGCATGGCGAAGTCTGCCCGGCAGGCTGGCGTCCTGGCCAGAAAGGCATGAAGGCCGACGCACAGGGCGTTGCTGATTACCTGGCGTCCAACGCCAAGGCTCTGTAATCGACAGCGATGGCCTGACTCAGCATCAGGCTGTCGCGTCAGAACTTTCAGGATGGCCGAGCGGCATTCGATGCCTCGGTCATCGTTCTTATCCAGCCGTTCCGACCGCGGCAAAACGGCCGGTCGATAGGAGTGTGTCATGTCAGACGTACGTCATTCCCGAGTGATTATTCTCGGCTCCGGCCCTGCCGGTTACAGCGCCGCTGTCTATGCAGCGCGTGCCAACCTCAAGCCTCTGCTCATCACCGGCATGCAGGCTGGCGGTCAGTTGACCACGACCACCGAAGTCGATAACTGGCCTGGCGACCCCCATGGCCTGACCGGTCCGGTGCTGATGGAGCGCATGCGCGAGCACGCCGAGCGTTTCGAAACCGAGATCGTGTTCGACCACATCAACTCGGTCGATCTGGCTGGCAAGCCGTTCAGCCTGCAAGGCGACAGCGCAACGTACACCTGTGATGCACTGATCATCGCAACCGGTGCCAGCGCTCGTTACCTGGGTCTGCCGTCGGAAGAAGCATTCATGGGCAAAGGTGTTTCTGCCTGCGCGACCTGTGACGGCTTCTTCTACCGTAACCGTGAAGTCGCGGTCGTCGGTGGCGGTAATACCGCTGTCGAAGAGGCGCTGTACCTGGCCAACATCGCGAGCAAGGTGACACTGGTTCACCGCCGCGAGACGTTCCGCGCCGAGAAGATTCTGATCGACAAGCTGCATGCACGGGTTGCCGAAGGCAAGATCGAACTCAAGCTCAATGCCACGCTGGATGAAGTGCTGGGCGACAACATGGGCGTGACCGGCGCTCGCCTGAAGAACAACGACGGCAGCAGCGACGAGCTGAAAGTCGACGGTGTCTTCATCGCGATCGGCCATACGCCGAACACGTCGCTGTTCGAAGGCCAATTGGCGTTGAAGGACGGTTACATGGTTGTGCAGGGCGGCCGTGAAGGCAACGCGACAGCCACCAGCGTCGAGGGTGTATTCGCCGCCGGTGACGTGGCTGATCACGTCTACCGTCAGGCCATCACCTCGGCCGGTGCCGGCTGCATGGCGGCACTGGACGTTGAGCGTTACCTGGACGGCCTGGCGAACGCCTCGTTCTGATCGCGTTTTCCAGCTGTAAAAAAACCGGCCTTGTGCCGGTTTTTTTATGCACTGGATCGTGGGAGCAGACTTGTC
>NZ_MUIO01000193.1 GCF_002087235.1 Pseudomonas floridensis
AGAACGGATCGAACGCACGGTTCATCACTTCGGGCGTCATGCCGGTTCCGGTGTCGCTGACACACAGTGACAGGTACTGCCCCGGTGACAGATCTCGGCTCTGCGAGCCGCGCTCATCGATCCATTTGTTGGCAGTCTCGATGGTAATCCGTCCGCCGCGCGGCATGGCGTCCCGCGCGTTGATGCACAGATTCAGCAGTGCGTTTTCCAGTTGCGGCGCATCGATGAACGTCGACCACAGGCCCACCGAGGTCACTACTTCCACCGTGATGTGCGGCCCCACGGTTCGGCGGATCAGCTCTTCCATGCCCACCACCAGCCGATTGATGTCGACCGGTTTGGGGTCCAGCGTCTGCCGCCGCGAGAATGCCAGCAGCCGATGCGTCAACGAGGCAGCACGCTTGGACGCATCCTGAGCAGCGGCCACATAGCGGTCGATCTCAGTAAAGCGCCCCTGGCTGAGGCGATTCTTGAGCAGTTCCAGTGAACCGGTAATCCCGGTCAGCAGGTTGTTGAA
>NZ_MUIO01000194.1 GCF_002087235.1 Pseudomonas floridensis
CCCCTGTGTCCGGGTCAGCATCAGCAGGTGCACACGCGCGTTCGCCTCATCGAGTGGGCGGTAGACGACGCCGGTCTTGGCCAGTGTTCGGGTGCATTCAGGGACCAGGGCGACGCCTTGACCTGCGGCCACCAGGGCGATGATCGAGGTGATCTGGCGTCCGGAGGGGCCAGGCTGGATGGGGAGGTCGTTTTGGCGGTAGAGATGGCGGATTGATTCGTTGAGACCGGAGCCGTAATCAGCCGGGAACAGAATCAGCGGATAGGTGGCCAGTTGTGCAAGTTTGACCTCGTCCTGACTGGCCAGCGGGTTGTCGCTGGCGAGGGCGGCCACCAGAGGTTCGTTCATGAGTGACAGGGTCTGGACGCCGGTCTGCTCGCGTTCAGGCTGCAGTCGGCTGAGGCCGACATCGATGCGGCCGTCGAGCACTTGCGAATACAGACTGCTGGACGCACTTTCCACCAGTGTCAGTTGCACGTCGGGAAAGCGCTGGGCAAAGGCCTGGATGGTTTTGCTGAAGAGGTCCGAAAGCGCGATCGAGCTGGCGTAGCCCAGGATCAATTGCCCGGCTTCTCCCGATGCCAGCTTGCCGGCAATGACTTCCGTGAGGCTGGCCTGTTCCAGTACGGCGCGCGCATAGGGCAGGAAATGACGCCCTTGTGCAGTCAGGGTTACGGTGCGGCTGGTGCGGTCGAACAGGCGAAAGCCCAGTTCGGTTTCCAGTGCCGAGATCTGTCGGGTCAAGGGCGGTTGTGCAAGGTGCAGGCGCACGGCTGCGCGTCCGAAGTGCAGTTCTTCGGCGACCGTCAAAAAGTAACGTAACTTGCGTAAGTCGAGCATCCTGTTCCTTGGGTATCGATCGGTCTGAATTCGGTATTGGTGTTCGCAAGGCTGCTCATTCTATAAAGGCCCACTGTAATAAAACGAGGGGTCTCATGAATTCGCGCCTGCAGCATGCTCGCGTCGCGCTGTTTTTGTGTGGTTGTGCGGCCTTTCTAAACCTTTATTCGACCCAGAGCATTCTTCAGGAATTGGCTCAAGGCTTCCAGCTGAGTATCAGGCAGGCGGGCTGGAGTATCACCGTCACCACGCTGGCGGTCGCCATGACTGCGCCCTTTGTCAGTCGGCTGACACGTCGCTTCGAGCAGCGCTCGGTAATTGTCGTCGCGGCAACGTTGCTGGCGCTGCCAGCGCTGCTTGCCGCACAGGCTGGCAGCTTTGCCGAGTTTCTGCTCTGGCGTTTCGTCGAAGGCATGGTGATTCCCGTGGTGTTCGCCACCAGCGTGGCCTACATCGGCGATAACTGGAAAGGCGGGGCCATCACTGAGATCACCAGTCTTTACGTGGCAGGGACGGTGCTGGGCGGTTTTGCCGGACGCTTCGTGTCGGGTGTCATGACGCAGTACGTCGGCTGGCGCGAAGCCTTCGAGCTGTTGACGGTGCTGGGGCTGGTGGTGGGCATCGCCATTCATTTTCTGATGCCGGCCCGTTCGGTGGCGGTGCCCAAGGCGCCGCCGCTGCGTTTGCAGGTGTATCGCGAACTGTGTCGCAAGCCCTTGCTGGCGTCCTATGGGGTTGGTTTTTGCGTGTTGTTCTCGCAGGTAGCGATGTTCACCTACTGCGGCCTGTACCTCAGCCAGGCACCGTTCAATCTGGGGCCGGCGGCGTTGGGCGCCCTGTATGCGGTATTCCTGCTCGCTCTGGTGGTCATTCCGGTGGCGGGGCGCTTGAGCAAATCGCGGCCGCAATCCGAGTTGCTGATAGTGGCCGTTCTGCTGGGTGTCTGCGGTTCGCTTCTGACCCTGCTGCCCTCGTTGTGGATGATCGTGCTGGGGCTGGCCTTGAGTTCGACGGGCGTGTTTCTGGCACAGGCTTCGGTCAATGCGTTCATCGCCGCAACGGCCGGGGCTAACAAATCGGGCGCGGTCGGGCTGTACCTGTCGGGTTATTACCTGGGCGGCAGTGTCGGTGCCGTCGCGCCCGCCATGATCTGGAGCCTCTGGGGCTGGCACGGATGCGTGGCGCTCATCATCGGTTCACAACTGCTCTCGCTGCTGATCGGCCTGTCGGGCTGGAAATCACCGAATCCCGACAGACGTCGTTTCGACAGCGCGGCGGCGTTGACCCAACCCTCGGGTTTATCTGATTCGTCATCCAATCCTACAAGGCACAAGAGGTGATCATGAGTGATGTACTGGCGCAGCAAAGTCAGCTGCTGAAAATCATTGAACCGGTGTTGAACGACATGCCCGCCGGTGTCCTGAAGCATGCCTTGTTCGAGACATTCTGGGAGCAACAAGAGGCCCTGCTCAGTATTGAAGAGTCGTTCGAACAGCTCACTTCGCGTCGTCATTCACCCGTCGTGTTGCGCAAGTTCTTCGCCAGTTGGTCGAAGACCAACAATTCTGCGGCCAGCGTGTCGGGCCTTGCCAACCGCCTTACCTTGCTGGCGCGTTCGGAACAGGGTTTTAGCGTGGCCGAGCCGTTGTACCGCGCTTGCGGCAGTCTGCAGCGAATTACCGATGAAGACCTTGGCGCACTGGGCAACACGCAGCATGCCGATCTGTTCTACACCATGGCCACGGCATTGTGCGGTGATGATCAATGGCTGCTGCGCGAGAATTGCCTGTCATCGGCGCAGATGTTCAAGGACTGGACCGACACCAGGCGTCTGCGTGATCGCGATCTCATGCAGGGTTTGCTGACCACGCTGGTCCATGAGGTCTATACCCACGGCGAGGTGGAGTATCTTCATCCGCTATACAGCCGCTGGTTCGTTCGCGACATGGATATCCCGGACTCCAGACTCCGCTCCACCGTTGCCTGGGTCACGGTGCATACCGGAGGCACTGAAAGTAACCACTTTGCTCACGCCGTCGCAGCGATCGATGCGTTCGTCGAAGCGATGCAGATCGATGTTGATCCCGAGGCCGCACGGCAGATTTTTTCTGAGTACCTGCGACGCAAGTCCAGTGTCATGAAGGACTGTGCGCGGTTGATGCACTGACAACGCCGAACCCATCACAGGACGCCATTCAAAACGATGAACGCTCAAACCTCCGATCAGCATGCGCCCGCGTCGGCCGAGGTGTCTGCCCGTCGCAGATCCCTGGCGGCCGGTTGTGGCGCTCACGCGGTGCACGATGGGCTGACCGATGTCATTTATGTGCTGCTGCCGATCTGGCAATTGCAGTTCGGTATGAGCTACGCGCAGATCGGTCTGCTGCGCGGCGCTTATGCCGGCATGATGGCCGGTTTCCAATTGCTGGCAAGCCGAGCGGCCAGGCGCTGGGGGCGTGATCGGCTGTTGGTGGGGGGAACCGCGCTCGCGGGTCTTGCGTATCTGTTGGCCGGGCAGGCGAGTGGTTTGGCAGTGTTGCTGCTGGCGCTGCTTCTGGGCGGTCTGGGCGCCAGCACGCAACACCCGCTGGCGTCTTCGTTGATCACCGACAGCCACGAAGCGGGTGGCGGCGTGAAGGAGGCGTTGTCTCAATACAATTTCGCCGGTGATATCGGCAAGATGCTGGTGCCCGGGTTGATCGGTCTGCTGTTGACGGTCATCAGTTGGCGTACCAGCGTGACGCTGTTGGGGCTGCTCGGGTTGGCCGCTGCAGGTCTTTTGTGGTGGTTGATTCCGTCTCGCGGCGCTGCTGCTCCGGCGAAAGTCAAAGCGGCCAGAGCTTCGGCAGGCAATGGGTCGGTCAGCGGATTGCGCGCGCTGATTGTGACCGGCACGCTGGACAGTGCGGTGCGTATGGGTTTTCTCACCTTCCTGCCGTTCCTGTTGAAAGACAAGGGCGCCAGTACGGCAGGCATTGGTCTGGCATTGACGCTGCTGTTCGTGGGCGGTGCGTTCGGCAAGCTGCTGTGCGGCTACCTCGGAGCACGCATCGGCATGGTGAAGACGGTATGGCTGACGGAATTCACCACCGCTGTGCTGATCGTCATGGCTGTGTACCTGCCGTTCTTCAGCCTGATGATGGTCCTGCCATTGCTCGGCCTGGCGTTGAATGGCACGTCTTCGGTGCTATACGGCGCGGTGCCGGATCTGGCGGGGCCGAGCAGGCGTGACCAGGCTTTTGCCGTTTTCTATACCGGCACGATTGGAGGCGGCGCGCTGGCACCGATCCTGTTTGGTGGCCTGGGTGACATGATCGGCGTTCCCGTCGCGGTCATGCTGCTGGCCGCGATGCTGTTGCTGACATTGCCGCTCACGTGGTTCGTGCAGAAAGGGCTGGACGCCGACGCGCGCGATCAGCTTGTTGCGGATTGATGTTGTCAGGTCTCGCGAAACAGGGATTGCCTGGCTATGGAAGTTGCAACGAGTAAACGTTTGCAACGACGACTCAAGCGGGTTTTTGCAGTATCGATGACGACAGAAAGAGTATTGGCTCGCCTGCGGATACATGATCAGAATATAAAAAACCGAGCCGGACTGTGATCAGCTTTCCCAAACGTTAAGTGTCGTTTGGTTTGCAAGTTGTGCGCTCGTTCGTTTGCTTTAATCGTTTGGCAGGTCAAAATGAATAACAATGAATCCTCTGCAAATCGATTGTCTCTTTCACGGCGTGCGCGTGAACTCAGCGCTCCAGGCACGTCCAGTATGCGAAGTAAGGCCAACGCGTTGAAAGAGCGTGGTATTGACGTGATCAACTTCGCGGCGGGCGAGTTGTCGTTCGATGCCTCTCACGCGATGAAAACTGGCGTCATGGAGGCTGTCAAAAGCGCACGAAACCGTTATACCCCGCCTATCGGTATGCCCTCACTACGTGAGGCCCTGGCGCAGGAGGTCAGCCAACGCTGTGGCGTTGCCTATTCGGCCAGTGAAGTGGCAGTGACCGCAGGTGCCAAGCAGGCGCTGTATAACGCTGCAATGGTGTTGCTCAACCCCGGTGACGAAGTCATCGTGCCAAGGCCGTACTGGGAGACCTTCCCTACGCAGATTCTGCTGGCCGGTGCGATTCCCGTGTTTGTGGACACCCAGGCGGATGACTACCGCCTGACCTTCAAGGCGGTCGAACAGGCCCTGTCGCCGCGCACCAGAATGATCGTGATCAATACGCCGAATAACCCGACGGGAACGGTGTATCAACGCGACCAACTGATGCAGATTGCCCAACTCGCGTTCGATCATCAGGTGTGGGTGGTCTTCGATGAGTGCTACCGCAAACTGGTCCGCCAACCCCATGAGCATCACAACATCGTATCGCTGTTTCCGGCCCTCAAGGCTCAGACCCTTCTGGTCGATTCCTTTTCCAAGAGTCAGGCCGTTACAGGTTGGCGGGTAGGTTACGTCTGTGCGCCGGTCGAGGTCGTGTCGGCCATGCACAACCTGCAAGGCCACACCACCTCGAACCCCAGCAGCCTTGCGCAATATGCAGCGTTGAACACCTTGAACGCCGGCTCACCGGACTTTACCCGTGAAGTGAATACCTTTCTCGATCAACAATTGCAGGCGGCTCTTATCTGTCTCGGTTATGTCGATGGAGTCACCTGTGCACCGGCTGAAGGCGCGTTTTACCTGTTCATCAATGTGGCCCGCCAGTTGGGCGGTAACTATCTGGGAACAACGATTCAGGACGTCGATCACCTGGCCGAATTGTTATTGACCGAGGCGCATATTGCCGTCGTGCCAGGTTCCGGCTGCGGTGCGCCGGAGTGCATCCGGATTTCATATGCCGTAGAGCGCGAAGAATTGATTCAAGGGCTGACCCGACTGGGACAGTTCATGTCTGAAGTCACTCAGACGTCATAACGTGTTCGTGGAGTGTTTAGGTGTGTCGAGTGCCATGCAGTCCTGCATGGTCACGTCCTGCTTTGGTCCATCTTATAAGGAATAAAACATGGAGCCGCTAACCCGAAACTTGATCTCGTATGTCAATCAGGCATTGGTTGATGTAGAGGACAGGAAACTCGTTGACGCTTTGCTGAGTGGTTTTCGCACCCACCCGGATAAACTGGATACTTACTGCGAAACTTACTCAGACATGACGTCCAGTCAATGGACTGAATCGTCACTCTGTACGTTCTTTTGCGGTTGGCGAAGTCCGGACGGTGCCGCGCATGCCGTTTCCAGCATTATCGTGCGCATACTTCAGGAGTCCGAAGCGCTGGGTGATGACGCCAAGCTCAAAATGCTGGCAGCGGCGCGACACTGTGGGGAAATCATCGTCGAGGATGTCGGACTCGGGGAAATGCACGGTCATCCGCACCATTCAAAACTGTATTACCGCATGGCGTCTGCCATTTGCGGCTCGGATGACTGGCGTCTTCAGGACCGCTACCTAGACCCGATCACCAAGGAGTTTTCCGGTTGGGTAGGGCAGACGAGGCCCTTGGCACCCGATCTCATTGAAGCGCTGGAAATGATGGCGATGACCGAGTTGTTCAACACCGGCGAATACAACCTGATGACGCCCATGTGGAAACAATGGCTGCGGGAAGTGCGCGGCTATCCATCCGGTGAGGCCAACCGGGTTGCCACTTTTCTCAGTGTCCACTGCGGCAGCGTCGAGGCCCGGCATTTCAAGCACGCCGCACAGGCGCTGGAACTGTATGCCGACGCCACCGGCCAGCCTATGGATTATCTGCGCATCGAGCGGCTGTCGAAGGAGTACGTGGTCAGGGCGTGCGAGCACCTCGAGAAAATGGCGTCTGTGCTCAAGAGTGAAATGCCTGCCTGGGATTGAGCGTATCGATTCAATGCATTGATTGAAAGGAACGCTCGGACGAGCGTTCAGCGTTCGCTGGCAGATAATAAAAACGGAGTCGTGAGCACATGATGGATACCGAAACCCGTCGGGCCAATCTGGCCGAACTGTTCAAAAGCAAGCGTTGCCTTCGTGTACTGGAAGCCCACAGTCCGATGTCTGCTCTGTTGGCGGAGCGTGCGACATTCGAACCCACTGCGGGGCAGAGCGTGTCTTACGATGCGATCTGGTCGAGTTCACTGACCGACTCCACTCAGCGCGGTTTGCCGGATATCGAGATTCTCTCCCCCAGCAACCGGCTGCAGGGTATCCGCGAGATTTTCGATGTCTGTTCCATGCCGCTGATATTCGATGCCGACACTGGCGGCAAGCCTGAGCATTTTGCGATTCATATCAAAATGCTCGAGCGAGCGGGGGTATCGGCAGTCGTTATCGAGGATAAATGCGGGCTGAAAAAGAACTCATTGTTTGGTACCAGTGTGGTCCAGCAGCAGGAGTCCATCGAAGCGTTTTGCGAGAAGATTCGGGCGGGTTGCAGCAATCGTGGCAGCGGGGGGCTTCTGATCATTGCCCGCTGTGAAAGTCTTATTCTGGGCAACGGCATGGACGATGCCATTGAACGCTGTCTGGCGTACGTCGATGCAGGTGCCGACGGCATCATGATCCACAGCCGCGAAAAGGATGGGATGGAAATTCTTGAGTTCGCCAGAAGATTCCGTCAGCACTGTGCGCAGGTGCCACTGATCTGTGTGCCCACGAGCTACGCTCACGTACCCTTCGACGTGCTGGAAACGGCAGGTTTCAACGCCGTGATTTATGCCAATCACATGTTGCGCAGTGCCTATCTGGCCATGAGAGATATCGCCCAAGGCATACTTGCCCACGGCCGGACGCTGGAGGTTGAACCTCGCTGTCTAGGCATTGACGAGATACTCGACCTGGTTCCCGGCACGCGATAGCAAGTCCAGCGGCAGTTTGTTGTCATGCTGATAGCCATGAGGTCAGGCCATGGCTGCGCTTCTGGTCGCGAAGGATCATGTCTATGCGTATGTGGGCAGTGGCGATCTGGACGGTGAGCAGAAAGAGATGATGCGGGGAAGTGAGGCTGTGCCGAGAGGAGCTGGCGAGGGTCGATAGCGTTTGCAGCGATTCGTTTCAACCACAGGACCTGTGCGGTCCTGCGGTGTATTCAGTCGTTCAGTTCGCCAAGGCTGATTCAGCCTTGGCGACAACATGTAGGTTTTCAGTGCATGGTAAAACGAACCATTGTCCCAGACCGCCTGCCGCGTGACTCGGTTCATAGGGCTTGAACTAATTTTTCTAAAATTTTGGAAAACTAAGGTGTGTATTCATCTTGTGTTGGACAGAGCGCCAGCTCAACACTCACATGCTTGCGGCAGCGATTGCTCCAGGCAGGACCGCGCTGACGAAGGGTACTATTCAGGAGGATCCACTCGAAGCGGAATCTAGCGGTGGAGATGGATCAATGGCTGATGCATCCTTTGTCAGCAAGCAGCCATTTACAGCGCTTGCGCGGGCGGCCCCGTTGGCTCGACGGAATGCTGACTTCGTCCAGCAGTGGCTGGGCATAGCTGATGTCACTGGCTTGACCGCCAGAGAGGAGAAAGCGCAACGGTGTCCCGTTGGCGCCGCAGAGCATGTCGATTTTGGTTGTCAGGTTGCCGCGACTGCGGCCTAGATCGTGATCGTCAGGCTCGTCAGGCCCCTTTTTTTCCCCGCGCGCCAGATGAGGCTCGGGTAGCGCGAACAGCGGTAGAGTCGATCTTCGTACTCCGTTTGCTAACGCGCTCAAGGGCAGGGCACCTACCTGGCAGCACAAACTGTTGAATGGATATAATCGATACATCATGGAGGAGGGGTGTTTGCAAGTGAGGCCTGAGAAAGAAATTCAGAGGTGGCTTGAAGCTTTGGCCGGTAAGGGGAGCCTTATTGGGAGTGGCAGCCCTTATGAAGCGATTAGATATGATGAAAGCCAGTTAAGCCAAGAGATCAAAGGAACTGTAGAGCACTCCGTTGAGCAAAAGGTCGGCCGTGATCGTCCGCGGGCCGTCCATGAAGCGTGTCGTGTATTGAGCAGTCTCATTGAGCCAAGATTTTATAGTGCCGATGAAAACATTGGCACGCCGTCAGATGTCCTAAGGCCAGATATAATCCTAGAAGATGAAATCAGTGGTGCGTTTGTAATTATTGAAATAAAACGCAGTCGAAAGGCTGCGCGTGAGTATGCTACAGAATTGCTAGCTTATGCTAAGGCCTTGTCTAGTAAACATCATGGGGCGCAAGTTTTTTTCGTGGTCATATCTACGTCCTGGTCTACACTTGAAAGGCATGCGTTCGCTAAGCTAGTCGACTGGGGCGTTCCTTGCATAGCATTGGAGTATCGGGAGGAATGCGCCACCGAAAACTATCAAACTCTCTGGGTTCGCTCGGAGTTACTTGTCGAAGACGATGTGGTAAGTTTTCCTCCTGAAGCGTTGCGAGTCGAAACTAAGGTGTTTTGGCTTCCTGAGACATGGTTTAGCACAAATGTGGTTAATGTAATAACTCATGCTATATCTGGGCTTTTAAGAGAAGCGGAAAAAACTCGTGCGTCTGGCTTTGTGATTACGTGGTGGCACCCAACCGAAAAGCCTGATCAATCGCAGACCAGACTGTATGTATCTATTGCGGTGCGAAACTCTATCCGTAAGCAGGAGATTCCAGCGTTCGAAAGTGAAGACGAGGCTTTTGAATTTGCTTTATTCAATAGCGTGAGTGAGTTGTATGATGACACTGCCACGCGACTGTTTTTAGAGCTTGAAATCTTGAAAGACTTACAGTGCTACTCATCTGAATGTGAGGGGCTGTGGAAGGATTTAAAAAAGAGGCTTCACAAAGATGGCGCGAATATCTTTAGTTTTGACGCTTTTGGAGGGATTGGGGATTACATTAGCGATTGGCGACAGCGGAATCGGTTCGCATTATCCTCAGTGGTACCAGATCTTATGTACCTGGCTACTTGGCATCCTTTGACTTGGCTGACTCCTTTAGAGTCTATGACTAAAGTCGAAATCGAGAGTGATAACGAGTCCGCCGTGAACGCCTTCCGTTTAGGCACTGAACTAGGTGCTTTAATGGATAAGTCTAAAAAACAGGCAAAGATGACCGCTCGAAATTTTAGTTGGGGGAGCGCCCAGGCGAATTTTACCCAAGTATGGAGCAATAAATTTGCTCAGGAAACTGATGCCCCAAATTTATTTGCAGAGATGGGTTTTAATCAACTGAGGGTTAGTGTTAAGGTAATGGAGGCAGCATTTCAATACGCCTGTGGGCAAATGGCTTTAAGTGGCGCCGAATCAGAATGTTGCTTTGTGTTCGGGCTTAAAATTGCTGCTGGAACTGGTCGCATTGATTTCTTAGAAAGGCGGAGCTCTGAGTTAGCAATGGCGGGGGTGTATGTTCCAGAAGAGGTTATAAATGTGGCAAGGCGATACATTACGTCAACCTGAGTCGTCGTCATGAAACGGAGCTATCATTCGTTTCAGCATAGATAGCAAGAGTTAACGTTTTTCAAAAATTCTGGTGAAACGTTTTGGCTAAGAGAGGGTTCTAAGATTGGTATCCTGACTTTTTGGTCATGGCCGAGGGCGGCCCCGCCTAATGGAATCTCCGAACAAGTCCCGGGTATGCGAACATCGCCTGAACACCTGATCCGAGCCGCCCATGAGTCAGATGAGCTTTTCCGACTTCGAGTACGCCGGCAAGCGCAAGCAAACCCGCCGCGAACGCTTCCTCGCCGAGATGGATCAGGTCGTGCCCTGGGCAGGTCTGCTGGGCCTGATCGAACCGTTCTACTCCAAGGCCGGCGGTGGCAAAACCTTATCCTCTGGAAACCATGCTGCGCATTCATCTGCTGCAAAACTGGTTCTCCTTGAGCGACCCGGCCATGGA
>NZ_MUIO01000195.1 GCF_002087235.1 Pseudomonas floridensis
GCCAGGGCGTTGGCGCGGTGGTTGAGTTCGCCGTAGCTCAGGCTGCGTTCGCCGACCTGTGCCGCCATACGCTCTGGTTCGCTGATGGCAAGGGTTTCGATGGCCGCGTGCACCGTTTGCTCGCCAGCAACGTCCAGCGCGGTAGCGTTGAGCGTCTCCAACAGGTAATGCCGCTCCTGTTCGCCCACCAGCGCAATCCGGTCAAGTGGTGCGTGCGCACTGGACGTCAGCGTCTGAAGGGTCTGCACGAAGTAACCGAGATAGCGTTGCACGGTTGCCGCGTCGAACAATGCAGTGGCGTAGTCCAGCGTGCCGATCAATGTTTCGTCATGCTCGCTGAGATTCAGCGACAAGTCGAACTTGGAGACCTGGCTGACCTGCTCGACGGGAGCCACGACCAGCCCGTCCAGCGGCACGGCAAGGTGCGCACCCGGCATCCAGTTCAGGGTGGTCTGGAACAGCGGCGCGTGGGCCAGACTGCGGGTCGGGCGTACCACTTCCACCACCTGCTCGAATGGCAGGTCCTGATGATCCTGCGCTTCCAGCACCCGGGCCTTGACCTGAGCCAGCAGCGCTTCGCCGTTCGGACTGCCCGAGGTGTCGATACGGATGGCCAGCGTGTTGACGAACAGTCCGATCAGGTTTTCCAGCTCGCTGCGACCGCGACCCGCCACCGGGCTGCCAATCACCACGTCGTCCTGACCGGACAGCCGCGCAAGTGTAGCGGCCCAGGCGGTCATCAGTGTCATGTACAGCGTGACACCCTGCCGCTGAGCCAGTGTGCGCAGGCTTGTGGTCAGCTTTACATCCAGCTGCAAGGCCAGACTCGCACCGGCAAAGTCCTGCTGAGCCGGACGCGGACGGTCGGTCGGCAGCGTCAGCAGCGTCGGCGCGCCTTCCAGCACCTGACGCCAGTAAGCGGCTTGATGCTGCAGACGCTCGCCAGCGAGCCAGCGGCGCTGCCATACGGCATAGTCGGCGTACTGAATCGCCAGCGGCGGCAATGGATCAGG
>NZ_MUIO01000196.1 GCF_002087235.1 Pseudomonas floridensis
GCCGATTCTGTCGGTCGCGAGCCTGCGCAACGATGGCGGCTGCACTGGCAGTCGTGTCGCCAGTCTGCGGGCCGGGATTGAGCGAGGTGGTTTCCCGCGCAACGGTCAGGTGCAGATCGATACGGTCCAGCAGCGGCCCGGACAGTTTGTTGCGGTAACGCTGGACCTGCTCGGTCGAACAGCGACAGCGGCCGGTCGGCTCACCCAGATAACCGCACGGACAAGGGTTCATTGCCGCGACCAACTGAAAGCGTGCCGGAAACCGCACCCGATCCCGCGCGCGGGAAATCACGATATGGCCCGACTCCAGCGGCTCGCGCAGTACCTCCAGCACGCGTCGGTCGAACTCCGGGAGCTCATCCAGAAACAGCACCCCATGATGGGCGAGCGTAATCTCGCCTGGCTGCGGACGACTGCCACCACCGACCAGCGCCGGGCCCGACGCCGAGTGATGCGGCTGCCGAAACGGTCGCTGCGGCCAACTGGTCAGCGGAACCTGACTGGCCACCGACTGAATCGCCGCAACTTCCAGCGCTTCGTACTCATCCAGCGGCGGCAACAGGCCGGGCAGGCGACTGGCGAGCAGCGTCTTGCCGGTGCCGGGCGGGCCGCTGAACAGCAGGTTATGAGCGCCAGCCGCTGCGACCACCAATGCACGTTTGGCAGCCGTCTGGCCCTGCACTTCGCTGAGGTCCGGATAGGGCTTGGACTGATGCAGCAAGCCGCTGGACTGATACGGCGCAATCGGCGTGCGTCCATTGAAGTGCGCCACCAGCTCCAGCAGGTGGTTCACGGCGATGACCCGCAACCCCGACGCCAGACACGCCTCTTCGGCATTCACCGCCGGCACGATCAGCGTCCGCTCTGCGGCACGTGCCGCAAGGGCGGCGGGCAGCACACCTTGAATCGGCCGAATCGCCCCCGACAAGGCCAGCTCGCCCAGGCATTCGACATCCTGCAAGGCCGTCAACGGTACCTGCCCGCTGGCCGCCAGCAGACCCAGCGCGATGGCCAGATCGAACCGGCCACCGTCCTTGGGCAGATCGGCAGGCGCCAGATTGAGCGTGATACGCCGCGCCGGAAAATCCAGCCCGGCATTGAGAATGGCACTGCGCACGCGGTCCTTGCTCTCCTTCACCGCGCCTTCGGGCAGCCCCACCAGCGTCAAGGTCGGCAGGCCGTTGGCCAGATGCGCTTCGACAGTAACCGCCGGGGCTTCAACCCCGACCTGGGCACGGCTATGAACAATGGCCAGCGACATGGATCATTCCTTGATATGAGCGACGGGGCGTTATCGTGCGTCATTCGAGGACGAGGGGCAGGTGGGGAATGGAT
>NZ_MUIO01000197.1 GCF_002087235.1 Pseudomonas floridensis
TAGCGATAGCGGCACAGCACATTGAACGCTGAAGAGGCCATGTCGGGCCCTCCCGAGCACGGACCATCAGCTTCCCGCAAAACGCCCACGGTGTGCACCTGTCAGAACTGCTAGCGCGAACGCAAAAAACCCCGAAGGGCCTTCACCGGCCGGGGTCGGGTGTTGGCACATGTTCACAGCTTGGCGATCGACACCTCGGTGAAGGTGTCGAGCTATCACTTTAACGCCCACACTAACAGCGTACGGACTTGGCAAGTGAGCGAAACGTTGAGGGTGTGCACAAAAACCAGACTGTACAGGTACGGGGCGAAATGACGTTTAAACACAAAGAACAGAGAGTGTTTTTGATTGACGTCTTTGGCAGTCCGAAATTTTTCGGATTTCGAAATATTCAATATAATGACGCAGACAGGAGGATGATTAGTATTAAAACTTAAGGAACATCGCGCATTACCCTAAGAATATTTTCTACTTTCTGCAAGCTCCTACCTATCTCGTCATAAGCTTCCTGATTAAACCTCGCAGTATCCCTATACGCTTCCATACTTATTCTTTTTGCTCGAGCAAGATAATGGAGCGCCTGATAAACTTTTTTAATCATCGGCGCGTTCATGGGACGTTCGAAAACCCGGGGCAACCCATTTGGATATCCTGCTGCTACCAGTGCTCTTCGGTATTCTCTGTAAGATCGCTCCAAGAACTGGCTAGGCCGAACAAGCGCAACAGGCCGTCGCGTGCCCGCAGCCCCCTGCGAGGTTGAGGCAGCACCGGCAGTACCAGGGGGTGCAGAAGATAAACCAGCCATGCCTGATCCCGAAGATGAAGCTGCGGCTGGTGAGCTGGAAATACTTCCAGCTGTCTGAGCCGACCCGGCGCTGGAAGAGGCACGTGCGGGTGCGGGTGCGCGCCCAATAGCATGACTAGCCGCAGAAACCTCCTCCAGCATCACAGGTCGGGGTCGGGATCGAAGCACCTTCCAGAGTGGCGCATGCCCCGTCGGATCCGCAGAGTTAACCGGATCCCCC
>NZ_MUIO01000198.1 GCF_002087235.1 Pseudomonas floridensis
ATGTTCGAGGCAGCCCGTTTATTTGACGAGATCGAACACACCGGTGCCATGGCCGGGCTTTTATTGGGCGCAGTGGCCGGTATTGCGCTGGTGGCGTATGTCTCTTTCACCTTCGTCACCTGCGGTCTGGGCGGAATCCTGCTGGGCGTTGCAGTCGGACTGGCCGGAAGTGCCCTGACCAGCATCGGGGAGTCCATCGGCAAAGCCTTCAGCTCTCCAACGGGGCAGATCGAATCCGGTTCACGCAACGTGTTCATCAACGGCCGCGCCGCCGCCATTGTTGAAAACAGCACTGCCGTATGCGACAAGCACGCTCCCATCGTCAAGGTGGCCGAAGGCTCCAGCAACGTATTCATCAATGGCAAAGCCGCCGCCCGCAAGGGTGACAAGCTGACGTGCGGCGCAAAAATCGCTTCTGGCTCAAACAACGTTTTCATCGGTGGCGGCACCTACCGCTACCTGGCGGTCAGCGAGGAAGTTCCGGACGGAGTTCGTTACGCCGTGGACATTCTGCTGATTGTCGCGGGCGGCGCCCGGGCCGTGACCAGCATTCTCAAGCTGGGAGCGCAACAAGGCCTGAAGGCCGCCGGTCCCTGCGCATTGCGCTTCATGGGTGGCGTGTTCCTGGGCGATGCCCTCTTCCGGTTCGGCGTCGCCCCGGTGGCCGAGAAGGTGTTGGGCGGCTTGCACGGCAATCCCGTCGACACCACCACAGGCCGCAAACTGCTGATCGATGAGGTCGATTTCAGCCTGCCGGGCCTGATGCCCATCGAGTGGTCGCGCTTCTACGCCAGCGACCTGAACGTCGACAGTGCGCTCGGCAAAGGCTGGGTGCTGCCGTGGGAACAAAGCTTGCGCCGTCACGGCCAATTCATCTACCTGACGGACAATCAGGGCCGCAGCGTACCCTTCGTCCCCCTTCAGCCGAACCAGCGCATCTACCACCCTCACGAGCAGGTCTATCTGGTCTGCACGGAAGGCGGTCACTATCTGCTGCAGACGCTGGACAATGTCTTTTTCTACTTCGGTGAAGTCCCCAACAACAACGTGCCGGTGCCGGTGCAGCGCATCGAAAACGCGATGGGCCACTTTCTGCATTTCACCCGAACCGCACAGGGCCGGCTAACCGACATCAGCGCCACCGGCGGCGTTCGGGTGCATTTGCACTACGAAGAAGACTCGCCCCGTCTGAGCGCGGTCAAGCGCATTGTCGACAATCAGGCGGTCGAGACGCTGGTGCAGTACACCTATGACAGCCATGGTCAGTTGAGCGGCGTGATCAACCGCAATGGCCATTCGGTGCGCACCTTCAGCTATGCGGAAGGTGTGATGGCCAGCCACAGCAATGCGAACGGTTTAGGCTGCCACTATCGCTGGCAAACCCTGGACGGCCAGCCGCGAGTGGTCGAACACTGGACCAGCGATGGCGAGCACTTTCATTTCGATTACGATTTTGCAACACGCCAGACCCGTGTTACCGACGTGCTCGGCCGCCACGCCGAAGTAACGTACAACGCCGACCGACGCGTCGTGGCCAGTACCGACTTCGGTGGCGAGCGCTACACCATCGACCTCGATGACACCGGCAACATCACCGGGCTAGGCCTGCCCGACGGCAACGCGCTGAGTTTTACCTACGATGAACTGTCCCGTCTGACGGCGGAAACCGATCCGCTCGGCCGCACCACTCGCTATCAACATCATCACAAAACCACACGGGTCACCCAGGTCGATTACCCCGACGGCAGCACCTGGCGCGCCCGCTACGACGACAAGGGCAA
>NZ_MUIO01000199.1 GCF_002087235.1 Pseudomonas floridensis
CGTCGCGCCGCAGGGCGAGTTGGAAGCACAACTGGCGGCGATCTGGGCCGAGGTGCTCAAGGTCGGGCAGGTCGGTCGCAGCGATAATTTCTTTGAGCTGGGCGGCCACTCTCTGGTCGCGGTGCAGATGCTGGTAAGGGTGCGCGAGCAGTTGCAGCACGAAGTCAGCCTCAAAGATCTGTTCGAACAGCCGACGCTCGCCGACTTCAGCGCCACGATCGGGCAGAAAAACGGCGAAAGTGATCACGCGCAGGACGAATTGACTAAATCGCTGGAGGCACTCAAACGTTTATCAGCGGAGGAAATTGATAATTTGCTGGCGTGATGGTTGTGCGTAGGGGAGGGGTGTTTTTCTCCCCTGACACATCGCTGTCGTGCAGCAGACTTCGTGGGGGCGTTTTTCGCGCCGGTTTCCTCAGGAATGCTTCATTTCAGTTGTTTAGGAGAGACACCAGTGCAACAGTTGCTTGACTCCGTAAAATCGCTGTCCGCCCGTGAACGCAAGGCGCTGGCGGTTCTGCTCAAGCGTCAGGGAGTGAATCTTTACGGGGTCACGCCGATCTTCCCGAGGGAGACGCACGAACCGTCGGCACTGTCTTTCGCACAACAGCGCCAATGGATTCTCTGGCAACTGGAACCACACAGCGCGGCGTACAACATTCCGCTGGCATTGCGTCTGCGTGGCCCGCTGAATGTCGAAGCACTGCGACGCAGCATTGAAGCGTTGATCGAGCGTCACGAGACCCTGCGCACCACCTTCGAACAGCAGGGCGACGAAGCGCTGCAGGTCGTGCATCCGGCATCGGCTTTCGTATTGAGCGTGGAGCGGCTTGCCGACGGTCAGTCGGTGCAGGACTACGTCGATCACGAAGTGCAACAACCTTTCGATCTGCAACACGGGCCGCTGCTGCGTGTCAGGCTGCTGCACGTCGCCGATGACGAGCATGTACTGGTCCTGACCCAACACCACATCGTCTCCGATGGCTGGTCGATGCCGATCATGGTCGAGGAACTGTTGCAGGGTTATCAGGCGGTCAGTCAGGGTCGTGAGATCCACCATGAACCGCTGCCGATTCAATACGCCGACTACGCCATCTGGCAGCGCAACTGGCTGGAAATGGGAGAGCAGGCGCGGCAACTTGATTACTGGACGACTCAGTTGGGCGATCAGTCGCCGGTGCTGGAATTGCCCACCGACCGGCCGCGTCCGGCGACGCGCAATCACCATGGCGCACGCTTGAATATCGAGCTGGACGCTGCGCTGCTGGACAATCTCAAGGCGCTGGCACGCCAGCACGGCATTACCCTGTTCATGCTGTTGCTGGCCTCGTTCCAGACTTTGCTGCACCGGTACTCAGGACAAAGCGATGTGCGGGTCGGCGTGCCGATCGCCAACCGTAATCGCAGCGAAACCGAACGGTTGATCGGCTTCTTCGTCAACACGCAGGTGCTCAAGGCCGAGTTCACCGCAGACATCACCGTGCTCGAGTTGCTGCAACAGATCAGGCACACCGCCGTGCAGGCTCAGGCCCATCAGGACCTGCCGTTCGAACAATTGGTCGAAGCCTTGCAACCGGAACGCGATCCGAGCCGCAGCCCGCTGTTCCAGGTCGCCTACAACCACCAGACCGAAGCCCGCCACGAGGCCCGCGAGCTGGCCGGTCTGCGCCTTGACTATCAGGTGTCCGACAAACACACCGCGCAGTTCGACCTGACCCTGGACACCTGTGAACGACAGGACGGGCTGGGTGCGTCGTTGATCTACGCCACTGACCTGTTCGACGCCGCGACCATCGAACGCATGGCCGATCACTGGCGCAATCTGTTGCAGGCCATGACGGCCGATGTTCAGCAGCGCATCGCCGACCTGCCGCTGTTGAGTGCCGCAGAGCGCGAGGCGACCTTGCAGGGGTGGAATGCCGGTCTGAATGTTTACCCCACTGCGCAGTGCGCTCAGCAACGTTTTGAAGCGCAGGTTACAAAAACACCGCAGGCTGTGGCCCTGAGTCTTGGTGCAGAGCAACTGACCTACGAGCGGCTCAACCGCCGCGCCA
>NZ_MUIO01000002.1 GCF_002087235.1 Pseudomonas floridensis
TTGATCGGAGCATCCCTAGTGACGCTCATAGAAGCTGGATACCTTTAGATACAGGAGCATATCTTCTAATCTTCATAGTCGATTGTGAAAGCTAAGAGATAGATGGCTGCATGTCATTGAAAGTCGATAACCCAACATCTTCTAAATAACAGAAACCACATCGCTCAGCTTTCGATAAAGCTAACATATCACCTGGCCAAAATCATCGAGCGCACATTTTCTATGTGCTTTGAAATTTCATTCCGCTGTCGAGCATCTTCTCAGTTGATAGGAGTTTAAAATTATTCACAGTAAACTATTTTGGTAACCAACTGGTCGATCCAATCGAACCCTCACCCTCCCCCCACAGTCTCAACCCAGGCAACCCTGGAGGACAAAACGGATGATTTTCAACTCGCTGGTGTTTCTCGCCACGCTGATCGGCATGGAAGGCTTCGCGTTCCTGGCGCACAAGTACGTCATGCATGGCTGGGGCTGGGGCTGGCATCGTTCGCACCATGAACCCCGGACCGGCTGGTTCGAGAAAAACGATCTGTATGCGGTGGTTTTCGCGGGCGTTGCGATCGTGCTGATTGCATTGGGCACCGGAGGTTATCACCCGCTCGAATGGATCGGAGCCGGAATGACCGCCTATGGCTTGCTGTATTTCATTGCGCACGACGGTCTGGTGCATCGACGCTGGCCGTTCAGTTTCGTGCCTCGCACCGGTTATGCCAAACGTCTCTATCAGGCGCATCTGATGCATCACGCCGTGTCCGGCAAAGAGCGCTGCGTGTCGTTCGGCTTTCTGTATGCGCCCTCGGTTTCAAGGTTGAAGGCGCAGTTGCGGGAATTGCACGGCGGGCCGCTCAATAGACACGACGAGGACGTTGCCACAGGTCGATCGGACGCGCAGGATACCGTCTCCCGCGTGAAATAGACGCCCGCCATGCGCCCGTGATGACCAGCCGGATCTTGTCGGCTTTCGAGGTCGACTGGCGCAAGTCCCAGGCCTGCGCGCCTGCGTTCTTCACCTTCACACCAATTTCGCGGTACACCGAGCCTGCGGTCGCCACCGCCCAGGCGGAGCGCCACGGCAACGCCGCAAGTCCGGCCTGAGCGCTGGCGTAGAACGGTTCCGCCATGTCCACCAGCCGTCGGGCCAGCTCTGCCAGTTGCGGGCGATACTGGGGCTCGGCGAGTCGATCTCGTGGAATGGACAGTTCAGCCAGCCATTCGCCGGGCAGATAGCACCGTCCTACCGTTGCGTCTTCGACGATATCCCGGGCAATGTTGGTCAATTGAAACGCCATGCCCAGGTCGCAAGCGCGGTCGAGGGTTTTCTCATCACTCACGCTCATGACCTGCGCCATCATCAGACCGACCACACCGGCAACGTGATAGCAGTATTCGAGCGTGTCTTCGATGCCACGGTAGTCCCGCTGCTCCACGTCCATCGCAAACCCGGCCAGATGGTCCAGCGCATAATCCTGGCGAATGCCGTGTCGATACACGACATCCCTGAACGCCGCGAAGGCCGGGGCCTTGGGCGGCAAACCGGCATAGATGTCATGGGTCTGAGCGATAAGGTCCGCCAGCCGTGCACGCACTTCGGTCTGCGACACGACCGTGGCCGCGTGCCCGGCTTCCTGACCATCGATGACGTCATCACAGTGACGACACCACGCGTAGAGCATCACGGCGCTGCGCCGTGTAGACGGATCGAACAACCTGGATGCTGCGGCAAAACTTTTCGAACCTACAGCGATGCTGTGTAACGCGTGCTCGACCAGTTGTTGATCGTTTGTATCCGGTGAAGTCATGCGTGGACGCCCTCCAGCATCAAGCCCGCAGTGGCCTTGGCCGAACCGATCACGCCTGGCACGCCAGCGCCCGGATGAGTTCCGGCTCCGACCAGATACACGTTGGCCAGATTCGCGTCGCGGTTATGCGGGCGAAACCAGGCGCTCTGTTGCAGTACCGGCTCCAGCGAGAACGCCGAACCCAGATGCGCGTTCAGTTCGTCGCGGAAATCATTCGGTGTGAAGATCCGGCTGGTGACCAGGTCCTCACGCAGTCCTGGCATGTAGTATTTTTCCAGGTAGGCAAAAATCCGGTCCCGGTAACGAGGGCCTTCGATGTCCCAGTCGATGGGCGCATTGCCCAGATGCGGTACCGGCGACAGTACGTAGTGACTGGAGCAGCCCGGCGGCGCCAGGCTTGGATCAGTGATGCAGGGTGCGTGCAGATACAGCGAAAAGTCTTCGGCCAGCGTGTCGCCCTTGAAGATTTCCTGAATCAGCTCGCGGTAGCGCGGGCCGAAACACACAGTATGGTGCTGTAACTGGGGCTGCGGTCGCTTGAGGCCAAAGTGAATCACGAACAGCGAGTTGCTGAAACGCTTGCCCTTGAGGCGAGCGCCCTCCTTCACCCCGCGTGGATATTCTCCCAGCAGGTCGGCGTAGGTGTGCACCACGTCAGCATTGGACGCCACGCAGTCGGCATTCAGTACCCGACCATCGCGCAGCCTGACACCGGTGGCACGTGCGCCGCTGACTTCGATGCTGGCCACCTCGGCGTTCAACTCGATGCGTCCGCCGATGTCTTCGAAGAGCTTGACCAGCCCCTGCACCAACGCGCCGGTCCCGCCTTTGGGAAACCACACGCCCCACTGGCGTTCCAGTGCATGAATCAGCGTGTAGATTGACGAGGTGGCGAATGGGTTGCCGCCCACCAGCAGCGAATGGAACGAGAACGCCTGACGCAGCTTGTCGTTCTCGATGAACTGCGACACCTTGGAGTACACGCTGCGCCAGGCCTGCAGGCGCGCCAGTTGCGGGCCTGCCTGAACCATATCGCGAAACGACAGGAACGGCACCGCGCCCAGTTTCAGATAGCCTTCTTTGAACACCGCCCTGGAATAAGCCAGAAACTGCTGGTAGCCCGCAACGTCCTTGAGATTGAGCGCGCCGATCTGGCGATCCAGCGACGCCTGATCGTTGGCGTAGTCGAACTGCGTGCCGTCTTCCCAGCACAGCCGGTAGAACGGTGAGACGGGCAGCATGTCGACATAATCGCTGATCGACTTGCCCGCTGCGGTAAACAGCTCTTCGATGGCCGACGGGTCGGTGATCACCGTGGGGCCTGCATCAAAGGTGAATCCCTGATCCTGATAGACATAGGCCCTGCCGCCCGGCTTGTCGCGCTTCTCGAGCAAAGTGGTCTGCACACCGGCCGCCTGGAGGCGGATCGCCAGTGCCAGGCCACCGAAACCGGCGCCAATCACAACGGCGTTTTTTGCTGGGGTCATAGAGAGTTCTCGTAATGTCTGGGCAGATAACGTACAGCGGCGCGCATGGCTTCAGCGACCGGTACGGGCGGTTTGCCGACCAGCACCCTGAGCTTGTCGCGGGCCAGTGTTTCGCCTGCGTAAAAGCGACTGATCAGGTTGTCGGGCAAGCCGTAAAAACGTTGCATGACGCGCCAGCGGTCTTGCGGCCGTCCGGCGAGAAACAACATCCGGTTGAGCAAACGATAGAAACCCTGGCGTTGCCATTGCGTGCGGGCAAACGTACGTATGCCCTGCGCCAGCGAATCGGCTTCAAGGTCATGCTGCTCGGCGATCCATTCAGCCAGACGTACTGCCTGGGGCAATGAATAACCGGTGGTGCAATGGAACAGACCGGCCCGCAGACCGGAACGCGGCTGGCCTGGCTGCTCGCGCCAGAACGCGTCGAAGTCGCCAGCCAGGGTAATCGGCAATATGCCCTGCTCTTCGCGCAGGCATGCCTTGATCGCCCAGCCGTGCGCATGCGCGTAGTCGGCAATGTGCTGACGAAGCTGGTCGGCTGACAACGATTGCCGGTCGACGTAATGGGTGTCTTCAATCAGCAACGTATCAGCGGAAAACGGCAGCACGTAAACGAAACGATAGCCGTCTGCCTGAGCGACCCGGGCGTCCATGATGATCGGCATGTCTAGCCCGTGCGGTTGCTTCAACTGTAACAACTGGCCCAGAAAGGCCTGCTGCCCGAGCACCAGATGCGCGCTGGGCTGCATGCCGCGCCCATCGATCACGGCACCCGCCTGTAGCCTGTCACCGTTGTCGAGCAGCACCGAACGAGGGTTGACCTCGGCAATGCGCTGCCCGACGAGCAGACTGTCACCCAGCGCCGGTTCGATGACCTGCGCAAAGCGTTCCGAGGTGATACTGGCATAGCCGCTCTCAAGAAGCCGCGAACGCTGCGGAAAATAGACGTCGTAGGCAGGCCAGCTTTTGACCACCAGCGGACGCAGCCACTGATGCTGCTGAAAGCTCAGGTCGCCATCATGAAAGGACCAGGTATGGTTGCCGCCCAGAGTCGGCTGTTCTTCGACACACAGGATTCTCAACTCGGGACGCCGTTGTTTCAGCCGCCAGGCGATGAGGCCGTTCGCCAGGCCGCCACCAGCCAGAATCAAGTCATAGTGCATGAACGCCCCCTGCGAACACCGGCTGGCGAGTGCGCACCACCTCTTCGACGATGTCGGCGGCCCTGAATGTGCCGCCGGCCGCGTCCAGTTGCGCGGCCACCTGTCGCAATGGTTTGTCCGAATGAACCAGCAGATGCTCGAGTCGGGTTCGGATCTTTTCCGCACGGGCACGACGGTTCAGTTGCTTGCCGAGTCGGTGGTAACAGACCCTGGCCGCCACGCCGGGCTGATCGAAGGCGATCGGCATGACCAGCATCGGGGTGCAGGCGGCAATCGCATCCATCACGGTATTCAGTCCGCCGTGAGTGATCACGACATCGGCCTGCTCCAGCACCCACTGCTGAGGCGCGAAGGCCGTGACCCAGACATCACCCATTTCGCGAAGAACCTGCTCCTGAGCCGCATCGAGTCTGCCGCAGTGAGCGATGAGCAATTGCGCATTCAGCTTCTGACAGGCGATCACCATCTGTTTGAACATACCCAGACGCCCGCCCTGCATCGTCCCCAGACTGGCAAAGATAAATGGCCTCTTCGGGTCAATGGGCCATTCACCCTGAGTGTGCTTCACCACCGTGCGTAAAGGGCCGACTGCATGAAAATGCGCTGGACGGTTTTCCCGCGGAAAGTCGAAGCCATCCACGGTCTGGCTGATCTGCGCGAACGGCGACAGGTATTCGTGCATGCCGTCACGCGGCGTCACCCCCAATCGCTGCGACGCCTTATGCAGAACTTTGCTCAGCGGTCGCATCAGCCAGTCGTAGATGCGCGTGCTGGTCTCGTAAAGCCGCTTGCTGCGCGGGTCGGTGCCAAACGCGAAGGGCATCACCGGCAGGGGCAGGTGTGGCTCGCGATTGATCGGCAAGGCGCAGGCGACGGAAACGAATGGCAAACCAAGCGCTTCAGCTACCAGACCGCCGCCCGCTTCCATCTGATCGCAGACCAACGCGTCGATGGCCTCATGCGCCAGCGCTGCCGGCAGCTCCGCACAGAACATGTCCGTGGTGGCACTCAGATCACGGATCACCCGCCGCAGGCCAAACGGGCTGTTGGGCGCGGCGGCGCGGCGTAGCGCGGCGGCCAGGCTACCGACCGGGTGGCTGATAGCGCCCAGCGGATAGAAGCGGATGCGTGGATCGGTCAACCAGTGCCGGGCATCGGCCTGATGGAAAAACGTCACCGTGTGACCCCGCCGAATCAGCTCCAGCGACAACGCCTGTAGCGCTTGAAAGTGACTGTAAAACGCAGGTGCGACAACACCGAAATGACTCATGATCGAGGCTCGCCTTGCTGAATTTCACTCGACCCGGAAAGAGTGATGAGTCGTGCCTTGCGTAATGTGGCCAGATTCTGTGATCCAGTGCAGAAACACACGATGCGCAATTGCCGGATTACTGTTTCAAAATGTTCGACAACAGCCGCTTCCGACTCCAGCGCCTGATGCAGCACCCCGGCCGCCTGCCCTACCAGGTCTGCGCCCAACCGAATGGCCTTGGCGGCGTCTATACCGTTACGAATACCGCCAGAGGCAATCAACGGCGTGTGCGGCAGTGCCTGGCGTACGCTGACCAGACTCTCCGCAGTCGGAATACCCCAGTCGGCAAACGCCATCGCGACGTCACGGTCCGCAGCACGGCTCGCGCGCTGGCCCTCGACCGCCGCCCAACTTGTTCCGCCCTTGCCCGCCACATCGAGCACTTGCACGCCAGAGGCGACCAGCACCTGAGCCACTGAAGCGGACAGCCCGGCTCCGACTTCCTTGACGATGACCGGCACACCGACCTGCTCGACGGTGCGCGCAATAGCCTCCACGACACCCCGCCAATCCTTGTCACCTTCGGCCTGCACGGCTTCCTGCAACGGATTGAGGTGAATGATCAGCGCGTTGGCCTGTAAGGCATCCACTGCGCGCCGTGCCAGATCCAGACCGTCCGGCTCCAGCAACTGTGCCGCGCCGATGTTGCTCAGCAACGGTATATCGGGCGCCAGGCGTCTCAGCTCACGGGTCAGGCCCTGATCGTTGGGGCTGCGCAACCCCACACGCTGGGAGCCGACGCCCATGGCGATCCCCAACTGCTGCGCTGCCTGCGCCAGATGCCGATTGATCGCGGCCGAACGTTGCGCGCCGCCAGTCATCGAGCTGATCAACAACGGCGCGCGCAGCGGTATGCCAAGCAGGCGGCTGCTTAAATCGATATCGGCCAGGTTCAGTTCCGGCAACGCGCAATGCTCGAAACGCAGGGCATCAAAGCCCGCTCCAGAGCCTGCGCTGCGCTGTTCGAGCACGATGTCAAGATGATCATCCTTGCGTCGGCTCAAGTCGCTTTTGTCCATGACGGCTCCGTTTTAGCTGGATCATTTTTCCGTGCGTGTGGTCTCTAGATTCTTGAGGCACTCAGGAGCGAAGGTCGTTCCGTTTGTTTGAAAGACGGGAAAAGAGCCTGAGACAAGACAGCCGGGACTGCCGAGCCTATATAGCCAGAGTAGAAGCGATGACAAAAATGGAAATGGACGCCTCCCTCGACAGCGAGTTGATCGAGTATCTGGCAAAAATGCGTCAACAGATCGAGCGACGTCTGGACGAATTACTGCCAGAAGACGGTAACGAACGCGATCTGGTCGCACTGGCGATGCGCGAGGGGACGCTGGCACCCGGCAAGCGCGTTCGGCCGATGCTGCTGATGCTCGCCGCCGAAGGTCTGGGGCATTCCGGGCGCCATGCACTGGATCTGGGCTGTGCCGTGGAAATGATCCACGCAGCATCGCTGGTGCTCGATGACATGCCGTGCATGGACGATGCGCGACTGCGACGCGGACGCCCCACCGTGCACCTGAAGTTTGGGCAGGACGTGGCTATTCTTGCCGCAATCGCGCTGCTGAGCCGTGCGTTCGGCGTGGTCGCGGCAATCCATGAGGTGCCGCCGGCCATACGCACCCGGATCGTCGAAATCATGGCCGATACCGTGGGCATGCAGGGCCTGGTGCGTGGTCAGTATCAGGATTTGCGCGACGGCCAGCGCAGTCGCGACGCTGAAGAGATCGCCCAGACCAACCGCCTGAAAACCGGGGTGCTGTTCGGCGCAATCATGGACATGGCCTGGCTGATCAGCAGCGCCGATGAGCGGGTACGAACGGCACTGCAGGGTTTTGCCTGCGAGCTGGGCCAGGCATTCCAGCTCTACGACGATCTGCAGGACAACGCCGTTGATAACGCCAAGGATCAAGGCAAGGACAAAGGAAAATCAACGCTGGTCGCGTTGTATGGCGAACAGAAAGTCGCGGACCAGTTGCATTCCCATCTGGCTGCAGCGGAAAACTACCTCGTCCAGGCCTACGGCAGTGCGCAGACCATCAGCGACTACCTGCGGCTCATCTTTCTCAAGGCTGTGCAGCGCTGATTGCCGGGGTCGCTGCCATCACCCGGTTGCGCCCTTGCTCCTTGCCTTGATAGAGCAAGGCGTCGGCCCGGTTCAGGGCCTCCTGGAACGCTTCGCCAGGATCAACCTTCGCGACTGACAGCGTCGCAGTAACCTTAAGCTTTCGGGTGTCAATCCGCCCGGCCTCCTGACCGATACGCAGCCAGATACGCTCCGCCACTCGCTGCGCATCGGCGGTCGAGGTGTCAGGCATCAGCACCAGAAACTCCTCACCGCCCCAACGCGCCGCCATATCGCCGCTACGCACGCTGGAACTGATTACGGCGGCCACCCGTTGAAGGATCAGGTCGCCCGACTCGTGGCCATGAACATCGTTGATTTGTTTGAAGTGATCGATATCCAGCAGGATCAGCGAGGCTGAGAGCCCTTGTCGCTGCGCCTCCATCTGCCGCACCCGGTGCAGTATTCGACGGCGGGTATACAGATTGGTCAGGCTGTCTCTGTTGGCAATATGAAACAGGCTCAGTTGCATGGCCGAGGTAAAACGTACCGACAAGGCCGTCGCGTAAATCGATAACGAGGTTGCCGTCAGCACGTTGACAATGCCAAAGGCATCGAGCACTTCTCTGCTGAGTCCTGAGGTCAACCCCATGTACCGGCGAAAGGTGAAGCAACCGACGGCTGCAAACAAGACCGCCAGGCTGTAGGCAACCCGCCTGAATGTGGCCAACTGGAACGTGAAGGCAATGATCGGCACCACGCAGAACAGATAGAAACTGAAGTTGCTGTCCCAGCCCAGTATCCACGTTGCCAAAATGGCATGGCCGATGATTTCCAGACTCATCAGTTGCCCCGCCTGCCGGTAGCGCCGACCGCGAATCAGGTACAGGCAGTTGATGTAAATCAGGGTGCTGAGGAAATTGGCGGCCCATAGAACCGGCACGTCCAGCACAATGAACAACCCGAACAGGATGAAATGGATCAGAAGCGCGACATACACGATGGGGATGATGTGCTTCCAGAACTGCACAGCAGTTTCCTTGAACAGCTGGGAACGGTCATCGGCGGAGAGAATCATCACGTTATCTCGAAATTGCAGGTTGAATGCGCCTGCCAGGCGAGAGGCACGATTCATGATGTGTTGTCGGCATGAACCGGCTCCGCTTGATGCGTCGCACGACAATAAATGTCGTCACAACCGGACCGAACAGGATTCGTTTGAAGGCACAACTCGCGGAAAGTGCCGGCATTGAGCTATTGAGTAGCAAGAATGCTTTCAAACGCAGGGCCAGGGACGTCGCCGACATGCCCCACAAGGGCCAAACACTGCTTTAATGGAAACCGTCTCGTCAGCCCGCCGCCATGCAGCGGATGGTCCCGAATCAAGCGAAAGGAAGGGTACGGATGGAACGTCTCACCGCGAAAGACTTTGCCCCAGAACTGCTCGAGCTTTATGACTATTACGCCCATGGCCACATCAACCGGCGCGAGTTTCTCGATCGCGCGGCGGTGTTCACGCTGGGTGGTCTGACCGCAAGCGCCCTGCTGGCTTCACTGAGTCCCGACTACGCGCTGGCCGAGCAAGTGGCATTCACCGATCCGGACATCGTTGCCGAATACGTTTTGTACCCCTCGCCCCAAGGGCACGGTCAGGTTCGCGGTTATCTGGTGCGTCCGGCCAAGGTCACCGGCAAGGTGCCGGCCATCGTCGTGGCGCACGAGAACCGCGGCTTGAACCCTTACATTGAAGACGTTGCCCGACGCGTGGCCAAGGCCGGCTTCATTGCCTTGGCACCGGACGGGCTGTCATCGGTGGGCGGCTACCCCGGCAACGACGACAAAGGCCGCGAGCTTCAGCAGACGGTCAACCCCGAGAAACTCATGAATGACTTTTTCGCCGCCATCGAATGGCTGATGAAACACGACGCCACCACCGGCAAGGTCGGTATCACCGGTTTCTGTTACGCCGGTGGCGTGGCGAACGCCGCCGCCGTGGCCTACCCGGAGTTGGGCGCTGCCGTGTCGTTCTACGGGCGTCAGCCGAAAGCCGAAGACGTTGCGAAGATCAAGGCTGCGGTCATGATTCACTATGGCGAACTGGACACCCGGATCAACGAAGGCTGGCCGGCTTATGAGCAAGCACTGAAGGCGGCGGGCACGACCTACGAAACCTTCACCTATCCGGGCGCCAACCACGGTTTCCATAATGACTCCACCCCGCGCTATGACGAGGCCGCCGCAAAGCTGGCCTGGGATCGAACGCTGGGGTGGTTCAGGAAATACCTGGTCTAACCTTGTTTCACTGAGCGGCGCGCAGCCGCTCCAACAGCACCTGCAACGGGTGCTGCACCACCTTGCCATCCTGACGTTTGACCTGGCTGCGGCACGAGTAACCGTCGGCGACCAGGCGGCCATCACCGCCATGGCGGGCCACCAGCGGCTGCCAGGACTGGCTGTAGATGGTCTCACTGGTCTTGACGTTGCGCGCCTCATGACCATAAGTGCCGGACATGCCGCAGCAGCCGCTGGCCAGCACTTGCAGGGTCAGACCGCTGCGAGCGAACGCCTTCTGCCACAGACCGACACTGGCCGGTTCGTTGGTTTTCTCGGTGCAGTGCGGCAGGAAGTAGTACGTTTCGGCCGACGCTTGCGAGCCGTCCTCTGCCAGGGCCGAAGCCAGCCATTCCTGAGGCAGCATCACGCTCGGTGCCTGCTCGCTGCCCAGCGTCTTGCTGTATTCCTGGCGATAGACCAGCGTCATCGCCGGGTCCAGGCCGATCAGCGGGATACCGCAGTCCTGAAGTTTGCGCAGCGAGCGACTGTTGAACGCTGCCGCTTTTTCAAAGGCGGCCATGAAACCCTGAACCTGCAAGGGCTTACCGTTGGGCGCGAACGGCGCCAGATAAACCTGATAACCCATGCGCGAGATCAGTTCCAGCCAGTCGGCCGCCAGTGGGGTCTCGAAGTAGCGGGTGAACGCATCCTGCACCAGCACCACGGTACGCTGGCGTTGCTGTTCGGTCAGCGCTGCCAGCCGCTCAGGCGTGGCGATGCCGACGTTCCAGCGTGCACAGGCGGCACGCAAGTCGGTCAGGCTCAGCAGCGGACTGTCAACCATTCCGGCCACGTGCTCAAGCAGATAGCGCACCGGTGTTGCGCCCATGACGGCGTTGTAGAGTCTGGGAAAACGCGCCAGATACGGAATGCTGAATTCCAGCGAGCCGATCAGGTAATCCTTGAGCGGCCTTAGATACCGGCTGTGGTAAAGCTCCAGAAACCGCGAGCGAAACTCGGGCACATTGACCTTTACCGGACATTGCCCCGCGCAGGATTTGCACGCCAGACAACCGGCCATGGCGTCATAGACCTCATGGGAAAAATCCTTCTGCCCGGCAACCCGGGCCACGCTGTTGACCGTGCGCTCGGCCAGGCTCTTGAGCACATTGGCGGTGCGCGCCCTGGCGCTGGAGGTCAAGACGTTCACGTCCTGTTCGCCCTGCAGACGCAGCCATTCGCGCACCAGTGAGGCCCGCCCCTTGGGTGAATGCACGCGATCACGGGTGGCTTTCCAGGACGGGCACATCGCGTCGTCCGGGTCATAGTTGTAACAGGCGCCGTTGCCGTTGCAATGCAAAGCGCTGTCGTAACTCTGCCAGACGCGCTCATCAATAGTGCGGTCCAGATCCCCGCGCAGCGTCACCTCATCCACTCGTGTGAGCCGTGCTTCAGGCACAGTCGCAGGCGTGGCGATCTTGCCTGGATTGAGCTGATTGAACGGGTCGCAGGCGGCCTTGAGCGCCTGTAGCGCCGGGTACAACTCGCCGAAATATTCAGGCACGTACTGCGAACGCAGGCCCTTACCGTGCTCACCCCAGAGCAGCCCGCCATAACGCTTGGTCAGTGCGGCGACGGCATCGGAAATCGGACGGATCAAGGCAGCCTGCGCCTTGTCTTTCATGTCCAGAATCGGCCGCACGTGCAGGACGCCTGCGTCCACATGGCCAAACATGCCGTACTGCAGACCGTAACTGTCCAGCAGCGCACGAAACTCTTGAATGTAATCGGCAAGGTTTTCCGGTGGTACTGCCGTGTCCTCCACGAACGGTTGCGGACGCGCTTCACCCTTGACGTTGCCCAGCAGGCCGACCGAGCGCTTGCGCATGGCGTACACACGGTTGACTGCGGCGCTGCCGGTTGCCAGCGTGTGGCCAAGGCGCACGACCGAGGTATCGGTCTGCAAATGTTCGATGAAGGCATGAACCCGCTGCTCGACCTCGTTCAATTCGTCGCCGCTGAACTCGATCAGGTTGATCCCCAGCGTCGGGGTGGCCGGATCCTGCGGGAAATATTCGGCCACGCCATGCCAGACGATGTCCTGCATCGCCAGCATCAGCACTTTGGAGTCCACCGTTTCGATGGACAGCGGCTGGTGCGCCATCAACGCCTTGGCGTCGCGCAAGGCGTCCATGAAACCGGCGTAGCGAACGTTGACCAGGATCGAGTGGGTGGGAATCGGCAGCACATTCAGCCGGGCTTCGACGATGAACCCCAGCGAGCCTTCCGAGCCGCACAGAACGCTGTTGAGGTTGAAACGCCCGTCATCCTCACGCAGGTGCGCCAGGTCATACCCGGTCAGACAGCGGTTGAGGCGCGGGAAGATGTCCTCGATCAGTTGCGACTGGGTGTCGGCAATCTGTCGGGCCGTGCGATACACATCACCCGCCCGGTCGACGCGGGCCTGCTCGCTTGCCAACTGTTCGTCGTTCATGGCCCGGGTGTGCACGTACGAACCGCCCAGCAGTACGGTCGACAGTTCAAGCACGTGATCACGTGTCTTGCCGTAAGTGCAACTGCCCTGCCCGCTGGCGTCGGTGTTGATCATGCCGCCGATGGTTGCGCGGTTGGAGGTCGACAGTTCCGGCGCGAAAAACAGCCCGTGCGGTTTGAGCGCGGCGTTGAGCTGATCCTTGACCACCCCGGTCTGCACCCGCACCCAGCGCTCCTCGACGTTGATCTCGAGGATCGCATTCATGTGCCGCGACAGGTCAACCACCACGCCATCGGTCAGCGACTGGCCGTTGGTGCCGGTGCCCCCGCCACGCGGGGTCAAAACCACCTGTCTGTGCTCGGGCCGTGCCGCCAGTCGCGCAACGATGGCCACGTCATGGTCATCCATCGGAAAGACCGCCGCCTGCGGCAGACGCTGGTAGATAGAGTTGTCGGTCGCCAGCACGGTGCGCGATCCAAGGTCCCTGGCGATCTCCCCGCGAAAACCGCCCTCGGCCAGGGCGTTGAGGAAGCGGTCGTAATGGCTGACCTGTGCGGACGTCGGATTCAACAGCGCAATCATGGTGGTTTTCCTGACGGGGTAGGCTTTTTATATGCAGAGCACGTATGCTTCGCTTGGTTTGCAAGCGTGGCATTATCAACGGTAAGCATGATTCTCCGGCCTGCGAAGCCTCAGCGCAAACGTAAAACCTGCCGTTTTTCCATGAGCTTTATGAATGAATCCCAGAAGACTGACGCCCTCGATGTCGTTGTTGATCGCTTTCGAGGCAGCAGCACGGCACGGCAGTTTCACCAAGGCCGCTGAAGAGCTGGCCCTGACCCAGAGCGCCGTTAGCCGTCAGGTACAAGCGCTGGAGGCTCAGCTAGAAGTCGAGCTGTTCAAGCGCGATGGCCGTCGTATCGAGCTGACCACCGCAGGCGCGCTTTACCAGCATGAGTTGGCCGCTGCACTGGGTCGCATCCGCAGCGCCACCCTGCAGACCATCGCTCACAAGGCTGAAGGCGGCACCCTGCATCTGGCCGTGCTGCCCACGTTTGGCTCGAAATGGCTGTTGCCGCGCATGAATGATTTCTACGCCAGGCATCCGGAGTATGTGGTGCATGTGCATTCACGCATTGTGCACGCTGACCTGACCCCGGCCGCCAGCGAAATGAACGCGATCATCTGCGCAGGCACCGGCAACTGGCCGGGCTATATCGCCCACCCGCTGGTCAGCGAAAAACTGGTGCTCATCGCCAGCCCCGGCGCACTGGCGGACTATGCCTCGCTGACGCCCGCTCAGGTTGCACAACACTCGCTGCTCAGCGTGGTATCGCGCCCCAACGCCTGGTCAGACTGGTTCGAGCGCAACGGGCTGGACCATCACATCATGCGCCCCGGCCCGAGTTTCGAACTCACGTCGCACCTGATTCAGGCCGTGGCAGCCGGTATCGGCATCGCGCTGGTGCCACGCATTCTGGTTCAGGACGAGATCGGCAACGGCGAACTGGTCACCCTGTTCGAACCGCTGGACAGCGGTCGCAATTATTATCTGGCCTACGCCACACGCTTTCAGAACCTGCCGTCGCTGTGCGTATTCAGGGACTGGTTGCTGTCCATTCCGTTTCCCGACAGCCTCTGACCCGGAGCTTTCATGCGCATCGAGCCGCTTCCACCGCTGCAGAACCTCATCGCGTTCGAGGCCACTGTCCGTCATGGCAGCTTTACGCGTGCCGCAGCCGAACTGCACCTAACGCAAAGTGCGATCAGTCGGCAAGTGGCGCAACTGGAAGAGTTTCTGGGCCGAGCGCTGTTTCGCCGCGAGCACAAACGCATTCACCTCACCGTTGCCGGGCAGATTTACGCTGAACAGATCCATCGTGTGTTGACGCTGTGCGCCGAAGCCACCGCGCAGGTCATCACTCACAGCGGCGAACAGCAACTGACGCTGGCCTGTTCCAGTGGTGTCGCGGCACTGTGGCTCGGGCCGTTGCTGGGGCGCTACCGCGAGCAGTTCCCGGCGGTCGATATTCGTCTGCGGGTCGTCGACGGGCTGGACTCACTGATCCGGGCCGAATTCGACCTGGCGCTGTATTTCCTGCGCGAAAGCTCGCCTGCCGGGCTGGACAGTCGGTTGCTGTTCGCCGAATCGGTCAACGCCTACTGCTCGCCCGCGTACCTCAACGGCCAAGTGCTTGAACCGGCGCAGTTGCTCGACCATTGCCTGTTGATGCTCGAAGACGGCCAGCGCCAGTGGTTGTCCTGGAATGACTGGTTCGGACGTCAAGGCGTCGATGCCTCGCTGATCCGCAAGCGCATGACGGTCAACCTGTACCCGGTGCTGGTCGATCTGGCGGTCGCCGGGCATGGCATCGTGCTGGGCTGGCAGCCGATGATCGATCGTCATGTTCAGTCCGGCGCACTGGTGCCGGCCTGCAACACCAGTGTCGGCGCGGTGGGTGGCTACTACCTGCTGACACCCGCTGGCAAGATGCCGAGGCGTGCGGCGCGGGCGTTCGAGAAGTGGCTGACGCAAGAAATCGCAGCGCAGGCATGATCCGCTGCATGCGTCTCGCGCATGCAAACCTGCGCAATGAGCGTTTTCTCAAAATCCGCCCACACCCTACTCTCAACCCTAACGGGCGCTAGACCTGATTCTGTTTCACCTTTCGACTCTGCCCCCTTTATCGATGCAGGGTTGTTCCCTGCGTGTATTGCATGCAGGAGCACAAAGTGAGCACAGCACAACAATCCCTCACGCAGCCTCACAACCAACAGGCACGCCGGGCTATCACAGCCACGGTCATCGGCAACGGTCTGGAATGGTTCGACTTCACGGTCTACAGCTTCTTCTCGGTGATCATCGCCAAGGTATTCTTCCCGACCGGCAGCGAACTAACCTCCTACCTGCTAGCCCTGGCCACCTTTGGCGTAGGCTTCTTCATGCGGCCGGTGGGCGGCATCGTGCTGGGCATCTATGGCGACAAACGCGGGCGCAAAGCGGCCTTGTCGCTGACCATTCTGCTGATGGCACTGGGCACGCTGATCATTGCCCTGACGCCGGGCTTCGCGCAGATCGGCTACCTGGCACCGGTGCTGATCGTGTTGGCGCGTCTGCTTCAGGGCTTTTCCGCAGGCGGTGAGATGGGCAGCGCCACGGCGTTTTTGACCGAACATGCTCCGGCAGGCAGAAAAGCGTTCTATTCCAGCTGGATTCAGGCCAGCATCGGCGTCGCGGTGCTGCTGGGTTCTGCGCTCGGCGCGCTGCTGTCCAGCTACCTGACACAGGCGCAACTGGAAAGCTGGGGCTGGCGCGTACCCTTTCTGATCGGCACGCTGATCGGCCCGGTGGGCTTTTATATTCGCAGCCGGGTAGACGAAACGCCGGCCTACGCTGCCAGCAATCCGGTCGATTCGCCTCTGCGTGAAGTGATCAAGAGCTATCCACGCCAGACCCTGATCAGCTTTTCACTGGTGGTGCTCTGGACCGTCTGTACCTACGCCATTCTGTTTTACATCCCCTCCTATGCCCAGCGTGTACTGGGTTTGCCATCGTGGATGGGGTTCAGCGCCGGCATGATGGGTGGCGCGGTCCTGATCATCGCCACACCGCTGGTCGGCGCCATGGCGGATCGCAGCGGCAATCGCTCGTGGCTGCTGGGCTCGGCCATCGCCATCTTCTTCAGTGCCTACCCGATGTTCCTGTTCATCAATCAGATGCCAGGGCTGTTTTCACTGCTGGTGTTCGAGCTGGTGCTCGGCCTGCTGATTTCCGGTTACATCGGCTCGATCCTCGCGGCGTTCGGCGAGTTGTTGCCCACCCATGTGCTGTCCACCGGACTGTCGGTGGCCTACAACTTTGCCGTGACCATTTTCGGCGGCTTCGCCACGTTCACCATCACCTGGCTAATTGCCTCGACCGGCAGCACGCTTGCTCCGGCCTTCTACATCATGTTCGCCGCGATCATCAGCGGCATTGGCGCGATGCTTTATCGCGACCGGGCACCGGCTGTCCATCGCCCACTGACTGGAGCTTTTCAATGAGTACTGCTGAATCTTCACGCCTGATCCTGCGCAACGGTCGCCTGCTGGACCTGCACCAAGGCCGCTTGATAGCGGGCCAGGACATCGTGATCGAAGGCGAACGCATCGTCGATGTGCGCCCGACGGGCGAACCGGCCGGTCCGGATGATCAGGTGATCGATCTGGACGGCAAAACCCTGATGCCGGGGCTGATCGATTGCCATGTGCATGTTCTGGCATCCAACGCCAACCTGGGTATGAACGCGCTGCAACCCAATGCGATCATCATGTATCGTGCGCTGCCGATTCTGTCGGCCATGCTCGACCGTGGTTTCACCACCGTGCGCGATGCAGGAGGTGCCGACTGGGCACTGGCCCGCTCCATCCAGTTGGGGCTGATCCCGGGACCGAGGATTTTCGCCTCGGGCAAGGCGCTGTCGCAGACCGGCGGGCATGGAGACATGCGTGCGCGTGGCGAGTTGCTGCTCAATGAACCCTGCTCGTGCTGCTTTCGCGCTGGCGCCATCGCCCGAGTGGTGGACGGCGTTGACAATGTGCGGCTGGCGGTGCGCGAAGAGCTGCAGCAAGGTGCCAACCAGATCAAGATCATGGCCTCGGGCGGCGTTTCTTCACCGACCGACCCGATTGCCAACACCCAGTACAGCGAGGCCGAGATTCGGGCAATTGTCGACGAGGCCGCCGCCGCCAACACCTACGTCATGGCACATGCCTATACGGCACGTGCGATTCGCCGGGCCATCGAGTGCGGCGTGCGCACCATCGAACACGGCAACCTGGTGGACGCTGACACCGCCCGGTTGATGGCCGAGAAAGGTGCGTTTGCGGTCCCGACCCAAGTCACCTACGAGATGCTGGCCGAATACGGCGAACGCTTCGGGCTGCCCGCCGACTCGGTCGCCAAGATCGAAGACGTGCGTCAGGCCGGGCGCAACGCCCTGCTACTGTTCGCCGAAGCGGGTGTGCCGATGGGCTACGGCTCGGACCTGCTGGGTGAAATGCATGAGTACCAGACCCACGAACTGAAAATCCGCGCCGAGCTGCTCGGCAACCTGGCAGCGCTGCGCAGCGCGACCACCGTGGCGGCGCAGATTCTGCAGTGCGAGGGTGAACTGGGCTGCATCGCCAAGGGTGCATTGGCCGACGTACTCGTGGTGGATGGCGATCCGCTGACCGATATCGACTGCCTCGTCGGCCAGGGCGAACGGCTGGCGATGATCGTCCAGGGCGGCCGTGTTCGCAAGAACACCCTGAACTGAGCCACCCGACGGATCAATGCCCGTTATGGTCCCAGATCCAGTTCCACAAGCCGGGTAACCTGACGGGCTCGGCACCTTCCTTGACGGTACGGGCCAGGGCGGCGCGCTGCAATTGCGCGCTGTCGTCATAAAACGGCCTGGCCGCCAGCTTCACGCCGGTCTGCGCGGCGCTGTCGAGCAGAATCTGCAGGTACTCCCGTGCGTGCCGGGCGGTATAGCGGTTCAGGTCATGAAAGGTCACCACCACCGGAATCACGCCATCGACCGTCGGCAACTCTCCAGCGGCGATACGTTCGCGCACTTGCGACAACTGGCTGACCATGTTCGAGCGACGCCTGAGGCTGAAGTTGTAACCCCATATTTTGCCGTCGTTGGCACTCAAGTCGGTAAGCAGCACATGCAGATGATGCTGCTCGTAGGCGCTGAACGTGCGCTGATCATAATTCCAGAACGGCGGGCGCAGTAACGTGGTCGGCGCGCCGGTTATCGCGGCGATGATCGCGCCCCCCTGAGTCAAGGATTGATCCAGCTCTTGAGGGCTCAACGAGCGATGGTTGGTGTGGTGTGGCGTTGCCGTGTGAAACCCCAGAACATGACCCTCGGCATGCTGGCGGTGCATGATCGCCCGCCCCTGATCACTGTTCCCGGCCCCGGTTGCGCCGGTCTGCACGAAAAACACAGCCTTGATGTGCGGCTGTATCGGATTCTCGGCCAGACTGTCGAGCACGGTCAGCGTCGGATTGTAAAAGGTCGAAGCGCTTGGCCCGTCGTCGAACGACAGCAGGAAGCGAACGGGGGCCTGCTGACGCAATCGCTCGCTCGTCTCTGGCGTCAACGGTATCGGCGCGCTGATACAGGCCGACAGGCTCAGGGCAATCGTCAGGACCCAAAGGGCGGTAAAAACAGACTTCATCACTGTATTTTCCGAATGACCGGTCTAAAACCTTTTGCCGGTGCTGCGGCGCACACACTAGCCGTGCGCCAGATTTAAAGCCATGCCTGTTCATGAAACCTGTGCGCAATCGGAGTCGGTGGGCGTGACCGGATAGACAATCACGGCGGCCCGCAGTTTGTCGGTGCCGAAACAGCTCATGCGGCTGAAGTCGGCGTGGCTAACCGGCAGGTGCTGACAGTCGATCGCCTGGCGGTGCAGGCTGTGGTCGATATCGGGATCATGCAGGTAGACGAAATCACTGTCGCAATCGGTGACCATGACCCAATGCGGTGCCTTGGAGCGCGTCAGCCGGTAGCTGCTGATCAGCACCAGCGGCCGCCCTCCTTGCGCCAGCACCTTGGGCAGGTTCAGCGATTGATTGGTCAGGCGCTGTACGCCGGAGGCGTCCAGCTCGCGGCAGAACTGCTCGTGAACCAGTCGAACCACCTGCTTCTTGGTTTCGCTGCGCACCCCGCTCAGAAACAGGGGGCCGGACACCGATACCAGCAGTTTCACCGCGAAACCGCGCCGCCAGGCGGCCAGCGCGAGACCTTGCGGGCTGCAGCCGCCGTGCCCGGAGGTCATGAACACGGTGGTTGCTTCACGCCATATCTGCAATTCCTCGGCTCGCACCATCGCGCGCGCCGGTTGCAAGGCTTTCATGGCCATCAGCAAGCAGGCCGGGCCGCAGGTGAAGTCCAGAGTTTGCTGATAGTAAGGCACTGAACGACCGTTGTGCCGGGCGTGCTCGACAATCCGTTTTTCGTAACGCAGGGCCGGGGCGTGATCCTGGTAGTAGTCTTCGACCTGCGCGAAGCGTCGATAACCGCTGCGCTCGTACAGAGCGATGGCGGCAAGGTTGTCAGGGCGCACTTCCAGACGCAGGTAGGCGCAATCGCGCTCGACCGCCTGCTGTTCGGCGCGCTGCAGCAATTGCCGGCCAAGCCCCAGCCCTCGCGCCGTATCGGCAATGGCCAGCGAATATAGACGCCCCAGCGACGTGCCGCGATGAAACAGCACCAGCGCATAACCTACGAGCTGCGCTTCGCGCTCGGCCACGACCAGGCACGCGTTGGCGCGGCGAATCATCCAGTGAAAACTGCGCGCCGTCAGCCGGTCGCCTTCAAAGCACTGGTTCTCCAGAAACAGCAACGCCTCGACATCGGCGTCCACTGCGTCGCGAAATATAAAGTCCATCTGCACCGCCGTAAAAGTTGTGTAACGAAACGGGACATTTCTATAAGCGCATGCTTAATAGAAAGGACTGTTTTCCATCGGATCGATTACCCATGTCAGCGGCGCAGGTGAAGATGAACGAAGTATCGGCTCAACTTGCACTTTCAGCAACAACGAAACGTGCCTATCCCGCAGTGCCTTTTGTAGCACAGAGTCAGTTGGTGATTATTGTAGAGCGGCTGGAAGACTGGGCATCTTATTTCCCCAGCGAAGACCTGATCAGCGCTCAGGATTATCTTGAAAAGCCGCTGAAAGCCACGGCAGGCAGGCGTGTTCAGGTGATTAACCTGTGCCGAAGTTATAAATACCTGGGGCATGGCTATTACTGTTCGTTGTTGGCCGAGGCGCGCCAGCACAATGTCATTCCTTCAGTGCGGACCCTCAGCGAGTTGACCCGCAAGTCTCTGTACGGGCTGGTGCTGGATGACCTGGACAAGATTCTCGACAATGCACTTCAGGATCATCCTTATGATGACACTGAGGGGTTTACCCTGACACTTTACTTTGGTCAGACTTCGCTGGAACCGTTGAAAGACCTGGCGCAGCAATTGTTCGAAGCCTTTCCCTGCCCCCTCCTGCTGGTCGAGTTTCGCAAGCGGGAAAACTGGCACATCGCAGGCATCAAGGCAGGCGCCTTGCCACGATTGCGAGACGATCAGCAGGACGAATTCGCCAGCGCGCTGGACGGCTTCAGCCGCAAGATCTGGCGGCAACCCAGTTCACGTCGTGTGGCGCGCTATGACCTGGCGATTCTGCATGACCCGCAGGAGCAACTGCCGCCGTCCAACGCGCAGGCATTGGCCAATTTCATCCGCGTTGGCCAACGGATGGGGGTCGATGTCGAGCTGATCGAGAAAAAGGATTACGCCCGACTGGCCGAATACGATGCACTGCTGATCCGCGAGACCACCAGCGTCGACAACCACACCTATCGCTTTGCCAAGAAAGCCGAGAGCGAGGGGCTGGTGGTCATGGACGACTCGACGTCGATCCTGCGCTGCACCAACAAGGTGTACCTGACCGACCTGCTCAAGAGCCATGACCTGGGCATGCCGCGCACCGAAATTCTCTACAAGGACCGCCCCGAAGAGCTGGAGAACGTCGCCCGACGCCTGGGTTTCCCGCTGGTGCTGAAAATCCCCGACGGTTGTTTCTCTCGCGGCGTGATCAAGGTCAGTACGGCTGAAGAAATGCAGACAGCCACGACTCAGTTGTTCGAGCATTCAGTGCTGTTGCTCGCCCAGGAGTTTTTCTACACCGAATATGACTGGCGCATCGGCATTCTCAACCGCAAGCCGATCTTTGCCTGCCAGTACTTCATGTCCAAGGGCCATTGGCAGATCTACAACCACAAGGCCATCGGTGCCGAGATCAATGGTGAATGCCGCACCCTTGCAGTGCACGAAGCCCCCCGTGCCGTGGTCGAACTCGCACTCAAGACCGCTAACCTGATTGGCGACGGGCTATATGGCGTCGATCTGAAGCAGTCCGGCGACAAGGTGGTGGTCATAGAAGTCAACGACAACCCCAATCTGGACGCCGGTATCGAAGACGCCTGCCTGCAGGACGACCTGTACGGCTTGGTGCTGGAGGAGTTCATTCGCCGCCTGGAGCTCAAACGCCTTGGCCAGGCCTGGTGAAGCCCGATGATCAAAGGCCTGAAGCTGCATGAAAACCGTCTGCAACCCTGCAATTCACAGGCTGCCCAGGTGCTGTGGTTCAGCAAGCCCGACGCTCGCGAACGCACACTGCTGCTCGAGCGCTTTCACCTCGATGAGCATGCCGTCGCTTCGGCGCTGGACCCGGACGAGATTTCCCGTATCGAGTTTCATCCCGACGCGCTGTTTCTGATCTGGAAACGCCCCGAGAACTATTCGGGCAAGGACAGCTTTTCGTTCGATGTATCTTCTTTCGGGGTCCTGCTCAGGCAGGATCAGTTGCTGCTGATCTGCGACGATGACCAGCCGCTGACCTCGCTGAACGCCCAGCGACCGCTGCAGCAGCCACTGGATATCTTGCTGGAGATGCTGTTCAACAACATTCATCACTATCTGGGGCACTTGAAGGTAATCAAGATGGTGGCGCGTGAACTGCAGCAGAAATTCAATTCGTCACTGGAAAATCGCCATCTGCTGCAGATGTTCAACCTCAGTGAAAGCCTGGTGTATTACATCAATGCGATTCACAGCAACGGCACGGTGCTGACCCGGTTGCGAAATCATGCCCAAGGCAAGCAATACGCTAGCGCCAGCCTGGCGCTGATCGATGACATGATCATCGAGAACGACCAGTGCTACAAACAGGCCGAGATTTATTCGACCGTGTTTGCCGGCCTGATGGACGCCCGTGGCAACCTGGTCAACAACAGCACCAACACCCTGCTGCGCAAACTGACCCTGATCAACGTAGTGTTTCTGCCGTTGAACCTGATTGCCGGGATTGGCGGTATGTCCGAATTCAGCATGATGACCGCGCCGTTGCCTTGGTGGGTCAGCTACCCTGCGCTGCTGGTCGCCATGCTGGGCATGGGCATTGCGATGATTTACGGGTTGCGCAGGATGGCACGTTCGGCGTGAGCGGTCATTTCTCCCACGCGGCTTTGGCGATCTCCAAACCATGCAGTCCGTTGTAGGCCGCGCGCGAGGGTGGCTGCCAGCCTTCCAGCAGGCAAGCCTCGAGGCTGTAGATCTCGACCCCCAGCGGTCGGCATACGCTGAGCGGATCCTGCGCATCCGGGCCCCACATCGGCAGCGACAGATCACCGCCCGGGCAAGTCGACAATGCACACAACAGGTCGATTTCCGCAAAAAACTCCAGATAATCGCCCTGTTTCGCCGGGCAGGCCTTCATGAAATACATGTCGTCCTGGTTGAGCCCGGTGCACTGAAAGATGTTCAGTACATCATGCACATCGAATTCGGTCAGGCCATGGGGCAGAACCGCGCGCGTCAGGTTCGAATGGCAGTGATGGTGGAAGTCTTCGCCGGTCAGCATCTTGTTGACGTAAGGGTCGCAGCGCGTGCCCAGCAGATCGTGAAGCCGACCGCCGTGCTCGTCGATGCCGTACCCGGCCAGACTGTCGTCAGTGATGGTGACCATCGGCCGCAGAAACGGCAGGTTCGACCAGAGCCGGTCATGGGTGCTGACATGCGCGCCCTGCAACTGACGGGTTCTGGCCGCCCACAGCCGCTCACGAGGGTCATCGGCGTTCCAGACGTTGAAATCACCCACCTGCGGCCCCACCGGTGTGGTGACACGAAACACCTGCCCGGCCTTGACCTTCCACGCCCTCCCAGTACGAATCGGCACCTCGAACTGCTCGACCAGCGTGCGCTGCTGCACGTTGGCGCGTATGCGCTCGTAAAACGCCGTATCCACTTGCAGCGCGGCACCTTTGCTCACTTGATAAGCAGCCGGATAGTCTTTGTACATGCAAGGCCTCTCGTTTACAGAATCGGGGCGATCAACGCTGCAAGTTACGAGCCTGTCTGGCTTGACGGGTCACTGAAAATCACGGCTGCGTACATCCAGACCGGTCAACAATGGCGTGAGGTCGTAGAGCCGCTGGGCAATCAGGTGGCGCACACCGCTCTTGGACTCCAGACGTCCGAACACCTGCAACAGGTGTGAACCCACCAGAACTTTACGCTGACGCTCAGCCAGATCGCGCCAGACAACCACATTGACCATCCCGAACTCATCTTCCAGGGTCACGAATGTCACACCGCTGGCCGTGCCGGGGCGTTGCCGACCTATGACCAGCCCGGCCACGCTGAGGGTCCGGTCATTTTCCAGCGTGAGCAGGTCCCGCGAACTGCGAAAGCGCCTGGCGGCCAACTGCCGTCGTAGCAGAGCCAGTGGATGAGGCCCAAGCGTGGTGCCCAGCGTGGCGTAGTCGGCCACCAGATCCTCGGCCACGGTGGGCAGCGGCAGCGTGACTTGACGCTCTTCGCTGGGCAAGTCATCGAACAACGGGCGCTGGGCTTCCACGCCCGCCACTTCCCAACGGGCGCGATGCCGATGGCCGATCAGGCCGCGCAAGGCACCGGAATCGGCCAGCGACTCGGCAGCGCGATGGTCCAGTGCAGCACGAATCGTCAGGTCTGTGGCATCGACGAACGCTCGCACCGCACGGACTCGTTCAATGCGCAGCGCATCTTCTTCCCGAAAGCCGCGCACCATGCGCAACCCCAGGCGGATCGCCAGGTTGCGCGTGTAATCCGGATGCTCGACGGGCTCCAGCGTACAGTCCCAGTCGCTGTAGCGCACATCCACCGGGCGGACTTCAATGTGATGACGACGGGCGTCCTGCAGCAATTGATCCGGACTGTAAAAGCCCATCGGCCAGCTGTTGATCAACGCACAGGTAAAAGCTGCTGGTTCGTGGCACTTGAGCCAGCAACTGGCATAAGTCAGCAAGGCGAAGCTGGCCGCATGGGATTCCGGAAAGCCATAGCTGCCGAAGCCTTTGATCTGTTCGAAGATGCGGTCGGCGAATGACCGTTCGTAGCCATTCTTCAACATGCCCTTAGTCAGACGCTCGCGATGCGGCTCCAGCCCGCCGTGGCGCTTCCAGGCAGCCATCGAGCGGCGCAACTGATCGGCTTCACCGGGCGTGTAGTCAGCGGCCAGGATCGCCACTTCCATGACCTGCTCCTGAAACAGCGGCACGCCGAGGGTGCGTTTGAACACCTTTTCCAGCGCAGGCGGATAGGTGATGGCTTCTTCGCCATTACGCCGCCTCAGGTACGGATGCACCATGTCGCCCTGAATCGGCCCCGGCCGCACGATCGCCACTTCGATCACCAGATCGTAGAACTTCTCGGGCCGCAGGCGCGGCAGCATGGCCATCTGTGCCCGTGATTCAATCTGAAACACACCAATGGTGTCGGCACGACTGATCATTTCGTAGGTCGGACGATCATCGGACGGCACATCGGCCAACGTCCACTGCTTGCCGCGGTGCAAATGCACAAGATCGAAAGTCCTGCGTAGCGCACTGAGCATGCCCAGGGCCAGGATGTCGACTTTCAGCAGACCCACCAGATCGAGGTCGTCCTTGTCCCACTGGATGATGGTGCGCTCGGCCATGGCCGCGTTCTCGACCGGCACCAGTGTGTCGAGCGGATGCTCGGAAATCACGAAGCCTCCCGGATGCTGCGACAGGTGCCGAGGGAAGCCGATAAGCTCATCACTTAGAGCCAGCACGCGCCTGAGCATCGGAGCTTCGGGATCCAGGCCATATTCGCGCAGGCGCTTGGGCGTCGGCAGCGTATCGCTCCAGCGGCTGAATGCATCGGCCAACGCGTTGATTTGATCCGGCGGCAACCCTAGCACCCTGGCCACATCACGCATCGCACCGGAGCCATGGTAGGTACTGGCGACGGCGGTCAGCGCCGCCCTGCCCCGACCATAACGACGGAACACATACTGAATGACCTCTTCACGGCGGTCATGCTCGAAATCCACATCGATGTCCGGCGGCTCATTGCGCTCTCTGGAAATGAAGCGTTCAAACAGCAGATTGCTCTTTTCCGGATTCAATTCGGTGATGCCCAGCGCGTAACACACCACGGAGTTGGCCGCAGAGCCACGTCCCTGACAGAGAATGTACTGGCTGCGGGCAAACTGGACGATGTCGTGCACCGTCAGAAAGTAACTGTCGAACTTCATCTCCGCGATCAGTACCAGTTCCTTTTCGACCTGCTCGCGAGTCGAGGCGCGCAGTCCGTCGGGCCAGCGCCTGCGCACGCCACGCTCAGTCAGCTCGCGCAACCACGACGACGGCGTTTGCCCCTTGGGGACCAGCTCATGAGGGTATTCGTACTTCAAGTGCCCGAAATCGAAGGTGCAGCGGCGTGCGATGCGCACCGACTCGGCCAACAGCCAGTCCGGGTAAAGCCCGGCCAGCGCATCCTTTGTCCGCAGGTGGCGCTCGCCATTGGCGAACAGCCGGTGACCGGCCTCCGCCACAGTGGTGTGATGGCGGATCGCGGTCATGGTGTCCTGCAAGGCGCGCCGCCCCCGCGCATGCATGTGCACATCGCCGCTGGCCACAGCCGGAATGCTCAGGGACTGCGCCAGCGCGAGCAGGTCGGCAAGACGCTGCTCGTCATCCGGCCCGCGATGCAACCCGACCCCCAGCCACAGACGCTCGATAAACCGTTCGCGCAACCAGTTGCCCTGAGTCACGCAGTCTTGCGCATCGCCATCGATGTCCGGCAGCCAGATAGCCAACAAGCCACCCGACAGCGCAGCGAAATCATCACGCAGCAGCCGGTACTCGCCCTTTTTGGCACGGCGACGGGCCGCCGTGATGATCCGGCACAGGGTCTGGTAGCCCATCAGGTCCTCTACCAACAGCACGATCTTCGGCCCGTTTTCAATCTGCATCTCGCTGCCGACGATCAAGGGCAAACCGCTGTCCTTCGACGCCTGCCACGCCCGCACGATACCGGCCAGGGTGCATTCATCGGTGATCGCCAGCGCAGCGTAACCGTGGCGGTTGGCTCGCTGAAACAGCTCCTGTGCACTGGACGCGCCGCGCTGGAAACTGAAGTTCGACAGGCAATGCAGCTCGGCGTAATCGATGCTCACGCGAACCAGCCATGCAGCAGAAGCTCGCCGTTTTCACCCACGGTGCGATAGGCCCAGGCTCGCTGGCCGGTGGCGGTCTCGACCAGATAGTAATCGCGGCGTACATCGCCACCGTCCCACCAGCCCGACTCGATTCGCTCGGGGCCGGCCACGATTCGCGCAGAATGTGCTGGCAACGGCTGCGGTTGATGCAGCAGCCAGCCCGGACGGGAATGACCCTGCATGAGCGCGGTGGCCTTGCTTTCGGTTCTGGACTGCCAGGCACATTCGGGACGATGGTCGGCCAGAGCCCGCAAGCCATTGACCGACTCGTCGCCAAGCCGCGCACGCAGGCGCTCGCGCAATTGTTCCCAGGGCAACGTCTGTTGCACGCGCTCATCGAACAGCTCGCGATGCGCGGGAACGAAATCCGGCAAATCCTGCGCCAGCAAGCGTACCGCACGCACCGGGGACGTCACCAACACCTGCTCCAGTCGGCCACGGGCCAGTTCGAACAGCATCGACGCATCGCGCTCGGCGCTGAGCAGGCCGACCTGGACAACCGTGTCAGGGCCGTCGATATGCTCCAGATGCAAGGCGAACCGTTGAACGCCACTGTCGCGCCCGGTCAGAAACGTTGCCAGATCGGCGATCAAGCGTTTGAGCGGGAACAGCAAGGCCTGGTGCGACTCGACATCGAAATTCAGTTCGATGCGCTGGTCGAAAAAGTCCGGCGGCAGATAGCATTCCATCGCCACCGGGCGTTCGCCCAGCAACGTATCGAGATGCTGCAGCACACTGGCCGGAAAACGCCGCGCCAGGGTGTCGCGTGGCAGGGCCAGGACCTGCCGGACATTGCGCAGGCCCATGCGAGCCAAAGCGGTCGCCACCTCGCGGCCAAGACCGATACGGTCCACCGGCATCTGCTCCAGCGTACGGCGCAGGTCATGGGGGCAATCGATGCTCAGTCCGTCGTGCATGTTGGCCAGCATGCGGGCCGCCACCGGATTGGGGGCCACGACGATGCGATGGCGAAAGCCGAGCCCGGCCAACTCCTCGCGAAGTCGTGCCTCGAACACCGGCCAAGGCCCGAAAAGACGAAGGCTGGACTCGATTTCCATCAGCAGGACACGGGGGTATTTGAGGCTGACATTGGAGCTGAACCCATACGCCCAGGCGGCCAGAAACTGCTGCAATCGCTCGGTTTCGGACGGGTCGTGCGCGACCATCGCAAAGCCCGAGACCAGAGCCTGCGCCGTACTGAGCGACTGACCGGCGCGCAGGCCCAGTGCCCGCCCCGCCGGGTTGACTGCCTGCAACACCCGGCGCTGCGCACTGCCGCTGATCAAGGCCAGCGGTTCATCCGGATCGGTATGGCGGCGCATGACGCCATCAAGTGCCAATTGCGGCAGCACAATGCAGGCCCACAGCATAAGAACCTCAAGCGTCGGTTGGAAACGGGATCGGCAAGGCGGGAGCAAGCCCGCCACGGCATTTGAGTACCCGCAGTTGCGCGGGGCGAGTGTCGACGGCAATGCGCAGCGCAGCGGGCGACGGGTTGGCGGCGGCCTGCTGAGATCGGCACGCAAAGGCCAGGGTCTGCCCGGTTTCAGCCGCCACCTGCAAGCGTCGCAATGCCCGGTCGTCGACCATGCCCGGCCAGCACACCACCGCGCCACAGCTCCCTGAGCGCAGACATTGCTCGGCAGCCCACAAGGCATCCTTGCTGCCTGCCTCGATCAGGGTCAGTTGGCGCAGATCGACCCCGGCCGCCAGCCAGGCCTGGGGGTACGGCAGGTAAGGCGGTGCTACCAGCACAATGCGCTCCCCCATGCCGGACAGACGCGCCAGACTGGGCCACAGCAGGCGCAACTCGCCACTGCCATTGGCCGGAATCAGGATTTCAGTCAGCGCTCCCGCAGGCCAGCCGCCAGTGGGCAACGCACTGTCGAGCAAGACATGGCCGCTGGGCTGCTGGCTGACCGGCGGCGCTGACTGCTGACGCCCTTTCCAGACCCTGCGTTCATCCAGCAGGGCGTCCAGGCTGACCACCGCGCCCATCATTCGCGCCGGACCAGGCCGCAGAACACGCCCTCGATGGCGAAGTCCTGATCCGGCGTCACGAGGATCGGTCGATAGGCCGGGTTACGCGGCAGCAACTGCAACCCGTCGGCGCTGCGACGCAAACGTTTGATGGTGACTTCACCGTCCAGACGGGCCACGACAATCTGGCCATCGCTGGCCTGCGGATTGCGATGCACGCCCACCAGATCACCGTCGAGAATGCCGTCTTCGATCATCGAATCGCCCCGCACCCGCAGCAGGTAGTCCGGCACGCGGGTAAAGGTGCTGCGGTCCAGATGCAGCGTGGCATGCACGTCCAGGTCAGGCCCGATGGGTGCACCGGCAGCGACGCGGCCCAGTACGGGAATCTCCAGCAGTTCGGGGCGCGATTCGTTCTGCGGCAGACGAATGCCACGCGCTTGGTGCGGCACGACTTCGATCAGGCCGGCCTCGGTCAGCGCCACAATGTGTTTGCGCGCCACGCTGCGCGAAGCAAAACCGAAAGCCTCGCAGATTTCTGCCAGGCTCGGCGATTGCCCTTGCTGCGCGATGCGATCGCGGATGAAGGTAAGGATTGCACTACGGCGGGGAGATAATGTGCTCATGGAGTACATTTGTACTCTTTTGCTTTTTTTCTGGCTAGAGCGTTCTGTCGGATTGATTGCTCAGATCGCGCCAGCTGAAGTGTAGGAACCGGTCCAGCCCTACTGCGCCAATTGTTTAGATAATCCGAACAGTCAAATCAAATACACCCGGTTTATTGAGCACCTCAAAAGGTAGAGACTGAACAGGTCTTATCATTCGCAGGAGAAATCATCGTGATCACACGTCAATTCGGCCAGCAAGGCCCGCAGGTTTCCGCCATCGGCCTGGGTTGCATGGGGATGTCGGATTTCTACACCACCGGCAGCAATGAGCAGGAATCCGTCGCGACCCTGCATCGTGCTCTGGAGTTGGGCATTACTTTTTTCGATACCGCCGACATGTACGGCCCGCACACCAACGAGGCCCTTATTGGCCGCGCGTTACAGGGCAAGCGCGAAAGCATTTACCTGGCCAGCAAGTTTGGCATCCTGCGCAGTGATGATCCGCATGCCCGTGGGGTCGACGGTCGTCCCGACTATATCCGCCAGGCCATCGAGGGCAGCCTAAAACGTCTGAACACGGATTATCTGGATCTGTATTACCAGCACCGAATAGACCCGAACGTGCCGATCGAGGACACCATTGGTGCCATGGCTGAACTGGTCCAGGCAGGTAAAGTCCGTCATATCGGGATTTGCGAGGCCAGCGCGAGCACCATCGAACGGGCACACAAAGTTCATCCGCTGGCCGCAGTGCAAAGTGAATATTCGTTGTGGTCACGCGATCCCGAGCATGACGGCGTGCTCGCCAATTGCCGTCGTCTGGGCATTGCGTTCGTGGCCTACAGCCCGCTGGGGCGAGGTTTTCTGACCGGCGAACTGCGCACGCCGGACGACTTTGCAGAAAATGACTACCGTCGTTTCAGTCCGCGCTTTCAGGGCGAAAACTTCAACCGCAATCTAGTCCTGGTGGAAAAGGTCAAGACGCTGGCGGCGGCCAAAGGCGTTACTGCTTCGCAATTGGCACTGGCATGGGTGCTGGCTCAAGGCGATGACATCATCCCGATTCCCGGCACCAAGCAGCGCAAGTACCTGGAAAGCAACGTCGCTGCGGTTTCATTGAGCCTGAGCGAGGGTGAGCTGGCGCAACTGAATGCGATCTTCCCGGCCGAGGGCGCTGCAGCCGGTGAACGCTATGGCGCCGAGTCGATGAAGTTTCTCAACGGCTGACCTTTTGCAGGGTCGCTTAACAGCCTGCTCGCGAACACCGTCGTGCGCGAGCAGGCTCATGTGTACGACAAGGACCGATCAGGTCGAAACCGGGCAGGCCTCGGTTCCGTTGTTCAAACCTTGTTTGTGATTCTTGTAGTCCAGCGTGGCCTTGCCGTTTACCCACTTCAGAGTCACGACCACCACTGAATCGAAATCATCACCTTCCCAGTCATTGACCAGTTTGACATCGCTACCCGATGCTTCCTTGGCCACCTTATTGATCAGTTCCGGCAGATAGCCATGAGACCAGGCGGTGTAAATGATCGCGTTGTGGTACTTGTCGTGCATCAACTCGTCCGCCAGATCACTGGTGTCGTTGGCACCGAAGTCGATATTGATCGGCAGGCCAAGCTTGATTGCGCTCGGCCCGACCGTCATCAAAGGCCGCACATAGCTGTAGGAAAGGTCGCCGTCGCCCTCTTCCACATGCCGACTGGGATTGGCGGCGAAAATGAAATCAGCCTTGCCAAACTCCTTGGGTAACAGCTCCGAAAGCTCAATGGCCCGATTCAGCCCCTGACAGTTCAGTTGCCCCAGGCCCATCGAGGGTTTTTCAGCGTGACGCAGGAAAACCAAGGTCTGCGTGCCGTTTTTGGGGTCGGCATAGACACCCTTGCCCATGGAAAACAGCAGCACCGCCGAGACCATGACAATCGAGGGAAGAGAAATCCAGGCAACGCGGCGCTTAAGGCGGCTGCTCAAGGCTATTTTTGGAATGTTCATTATTTTCTGAGTCCGGTACGCGGTTAAGGGAAAGTCAGCGTGTCGCTGCTGCGAATGCGCCAGCCATGGCGGGTTCGCCACCCTTTGAATCCCTGCGGATCAGTCGAATACGTGCCCCTTGATCACACCTGAAGCCTAATACGGCTATGTTGCGGAATGAAGAATGTCGACGATAGGAGTGCAGAAATGCGTTTCTGTTGCATTGCCCCGATGAAATAGGCTGAACTTCTGACGAATAGCCACAGAAAATCCAACTGAAAAGACCACGTCACTGTTTGCTGAGCAACAGTGACTAGACAACTGTGTCGCCCCAGCAACACGCATGCCGCATGAAAAGCTCAAGTACCGGCTAATCCGTCGCACATTCTGCTGGCACAAAGCGTGCATTATTCCATTTCCCTATGGTTACTCCTGCTCGACTGCTGATTTTGAAATATAAAATTCAGTCGTCGCCGCTTCTTATCGGATCTGGATGCCCTTATGCCACAGTCTCGTTTTACGTTTCGGTTGCACACGCCTCGCGTACTCGCCACCTGGCTGCTGACCAGCTTTTCCTTGGCCCTGACCCTGCAAGCGGGTGCGCAGGCAGCTGAAACCGGGCCCTCCGAGGTGCGCCTGGATTACGCCTACTACTCCCCCGTCAGCCTTGCGTTGAAACATTTCGGCTGGCTGGAGCAAGCCTTGCCGCAGTCGAAAGTGACCTGGGTGTTGAGCCAGGGCAGCAACCGGTCCCTTGAATACCTCAACAGCGGCAGCGTTGATTTCGCATCCTCGGCCAGCCTTTCCGCGGTACTGGCCCGTGCCAACGGCAGCCCGATCAAATCGGTCTATGTCTACAGCCGGGCCGAATGGACTGCGTTCGTGGTCCGCAAGGATTCAACGCTGCAAACGGTCAGCGACCTGAAAGGCAAGAAGATCGCCGCCACCAAAGGCACTGATCCTTATCTGTTCACGTTGCGTGCGCTGCAGCAGGCCGGATTGAAAAAAGACGATGTGGAACTGTTGCACTTGCAACACCCGGATGGCCGCATTGCGCTTGAAAAAGGTGATGTCGACGCCTGGGCAGGTCTTGATCCACACATGGCCGCCAGCCAGATCCAGGCCGGTTCGCGGTTGCTGTACCGCAACAAGGATTTCAACAGTTATGGCGTACTGAGCGTTACGGAGAACTATGCGAAGGAGCACCCGCAAGCGATAAAAACGGTACTGACCGCTTACGACAAGGCACGTGACTGGGCCATCAAGAACCCGGACGAACTGGCTAAATTGCTGGCTGATGAATCTGGCCTGCCCTTGGAAGTCGCCAGGTTGCAACTGTCGCGAACCGATCTGAGCACCCCGCAACTGAGCGCCAGGGACGTGGAGGCGTCAAAAGCCGCCGCGCCAATCCTTGTTTCCGAAGAGTTGGTACGCAAAGGGGTGAACGTTGGGCAAGTGGTCGATCAATTGATCACACCTGATTTCTCGACCGCCGTGATCGCGCGGCAATGAACAGCGCACAGAAAACGCTGCCCCGCGCGCAGCCTGCCCTGTTGACCGAGTCAAAACGCGGATTGGGGGGACGCTATAAGACGCTTGGTAAAGGGTTGGTATTACCCGCGCTGATCGTGATCTGTCTCGAGTTCGTCGTGCGGATCGGCTGGCTGCCGTCCTATCAGATGCCGGCGCCTAGCGAGATCGTGGTCACCTTGACCGATCTGGCCGATGGCGCGCTGTGGAAACATGTCAGCGCCAGCCTGTTGCGTGTACTCAGCGGCTTCGCCATCGGCGCGAGTCTGGCGCTGGTGTTTGCCGCCTGGGTGGGCCTGAGCCGTGAGGCAGAGGCTTATCTGGAGCCGACCTTCGCCGGGTTACGCTCCATCCCAAGCCTGGCGTGGGTGCCTCTGCTGCTGCTGTGGCTGGGTATCGGTGAAACCTCCAAGATTGTGCTGATTGCCATCGGTGCGTTCTTTCCCGTCTACCTCAATGGCGTGGCGGCGATTCGCGGCATTGACCGCAAGCTGGTGGAGGTCGGTCAGATGTACGGTTTCAGTCGCTACCGACTGACACGCCGTATCCTTCTGCCCGCTGCCCTGCCGGGTCTGTTCACCGGCCTGCGCAGTGGCATGAGTCTGGCCTGGATGTTTCTGGTGGCCGCTGAACTGATCGCCGCCACTAAAGGACTGGGCTACTTGCTGAGCGACGGACGTGAAACCTCACGCCCGGACATCGTGCTGGCCGCCATTGTCGTGTTGGCGACTCTGGGCAAGTTGAGCGACGGTGTACTGGCGGCGTTGGAAAGGCGTTTTCTGAGTTGGCGTGATGCATTCAATGGCCAGAGCCGGGAGGATTGACCGATGTCAGCATCGTTGATGGATATTCGCGTCGCACACAAGGCATTTGCTGAAAGCACGGTTTTGCAGGACATTGATTTGTCGTTGCAGGCAGGCGAAGTCGTCAGCCTGCTCGGCCCCAGCGGCTGTGGCAAAAGTACCCTGCTGAGAATCGCTGCTGGCCTTGAACGGGACTTTCAGGGCGACGTGCACAGGCTGCACGGCGACGTGGCCTTTGTTTTTCAGGAACCGCGTCTGATGCCGTGGCTGAGTGTCGAGCAGAATATCGGCCTGAGCGATGACGACCACTATGACCAGGCCTGGGTCGCACAGTTGATCGAGGAAGTGGGCCTGACCGGGTTCGCTGACGCACTGCCCAAGGCATTGTCCGGTGGCATGGCACAGCGCGTGGCCATCGCTCGCGGTCTGTATTCGCACCCGACCGTGCTGTTGCTGGATGAGCCATTCAGCGCAGTGGATGCATTCACCCGCATGAAACTTCAGGACCTGTTATTGCAACTGGCGGAGCGTCATGCAATCACCCTGCTGCTGGTGACGCATGACGTGGATGAGGCACTGTACCTGAGTGATCGGGTGCTGGTCATGGGCAGCCGCCCCGGCAGAATCGTCCACGAACTGACGGTTGGCCTGACCGCGCCTCGAGACCGGCGCGATCCGCAACTGGCCGGCCTCAAGGTGCAGGCGCTGACCGAGTTGCAGCAGGCGCATCTGATTTGAAAACAGTGCTTACTGACTGACCGGCCTTGATCGAATCCCAGATGCGGGCTCGCAGTTGATCGGTCTTTACCGAAACCGGGGCCATGGCGAACAAGCGATCAAGCATGTCGGCATCCGGATAAACGTCTGTATCGGTCCATAACGCAGGTTTGATCAGCGCGTCGGCCTTCTCGTTGCCGTTGGCGTAGTGCACGACGTTGGTGATGCCGGCGATGACCTCAGGGCGCAGCAGATAATTCAGAAAGGCATAGGCCGCCTTGGGATCAGGGGCGTCCTCGGGGATAGCGACCATGTCGAACCACATTGGCGCACCCTCCTTCGGAACCACGTAATTGATCGACAATGTGTTCCCAGCCTGCCCGGCCTGTTCCTGAGCCTGAGAGATGTCACCTGAATAACCCACCGCCACGCAAACCTTGCCCGAGGCCAGATCGGCGATGTATTGCGACGAGCTGAAATAACGCACATAGGGGCGTACTTCATTCAACACTGCCTGAGCCCTGGCATAGTCCTCGGGCTTTTCACTGTGAGGCTCGAGCCCCAGATAATTGAGCGTGATGGGCAGCATGGCCGGCGCGCTGTCGACGATTGCAACGCCGCACTGGGCAAGCTTTTTGATGTTTTCCGGTTTGAGGATCAGGTCCCACGAGTTGAGCGGCGCATCCTTGCCCAGCACGGCCTTGACCTGCGCGACGTTATAACCGATCCCGGTGCTGCCCCACAGGTAGGGAAACCCGTGCTGATTGCCGGGGTCGCTGGCGTCGAGTGCCTTGAGCAACACCGGATTGAGGTTCTTCCAGTTGGGGAGCTGGCGCTTGTCGAGGGTCTTGAGCAGGCCTTTCTCGATCTGCCGTCCCATGAAGTGCACCGAAGGAAACACCACGTCGTAGCCAGAATGGCCAGCATTCAGTCTGGCATTGAGCGTTTCGTTGGTTTCATAAGTCTGGTAGGACGTCTTGTAGCCTGACGACGACTCGAAATTCTTCAGCGTGTCCGGGGCGATGTAATCGGTCCAGTTGTAGATATTGACCGTTTCTGCCGCATGGCTGGTGGACGCCAGCAACATCAGTGCAGCAAGGGATTTTCTGAGCATTATTGTTTTCCTCGGGTCAATGGCAGCAGCTTGCCCTAGTCCATGACAAGGCTTCAATAGCTACACAGAACACACCTGATTAATATCCGGGATTGACGCTGATCAATTAATTGAAAATTTCTGACAACGTCATAAAAAATTTTTCCCCCGACGTGTTGCCGAGTGCTATTTTTAGTGCTGGTCAGACCGCTCTGATAACACCGTAGGAAAGCAGCATGATGCGGCAGGGATTTATCTGGAAAATCCTTGTTCGGTCGCCTGGGCTTTTGCAGGTTGAATCTCGGTGGGTCTCCCTACCCTTTGGAGTCACGCAAGTGCTCGATTGAATCAGGTGGGCCATCGTCATGAACAAAGTCACGTTTCCCAATGCCTGCCAACTCATGCGCTGGCATTTTCATCCGGTGGGCTTTGAAGCCAGCATGGATGCACCCAGCAGCATGATCGCCCGCCTGTTCGATCGCGCCAGTGGCGAGACAGTGCTGGCGATTGCCGGACTGCCATGTGCCACGGTCATGAATGCCACGGATGTGGAGCGCATCATCGAAGCCATCGAAACCGAACTGGAGCTGTTTGGCGCTCATGCTCAGGTTGCAGGCTTTTCCTGAATCCGGCTCTGATCCTGATGCTCGAGACCTGCGCTTGATGCCTGGCGCAGGTCCTCGAAGAACGGCTTGTCACCTGCCACCCTGTCCGACGCCTTGGGCATCTGTGCAGTGTCCGAGCCGCCCGCGCCCTCCTCGATGTACCAGTAGCAATGGCGGGCCGCGCGCGTAATGGCGACGTAGGCCAGACGAAGCACTTCATCCTTCTGCGCCGCATCGAACGGCTGCAGGTCGTTCGCCTCTCCCAGCCCGGCCAGACGATAAACCTGGTTTTTGTAGGGCGATACCGTCAGGTGTTGGCAATCACCCAGCAGAAACACGGCATCGGCCTGCAAGCCTTTGGAGCTGTGATAAGTCAACGTCTTGATGCGGCGAGCCTCAATGCCTTGCGAGGCATCCGCGTCGATCAGCGCCTGCAAACGCGGAGAAAAACGCGCCTTTTCACTGCCTTTGCGGTACAGCAGCAGAATCGAGTCGCCATCGCTGTAATGCTCGGCGACACGTTCGGCGAGTTCATCTTCGTCACGGTCCAGCACGACAACCGGCAGCAATTGCTGTGGCGCACCACTGGCGCGGGCTTTCTTGCCCGGAATCGCAGGGGCTGCACGTACGATATGCTCGGCAGCGTCAATGATGTGCTGATGGCTGCGATAGTTTTCGCTGAGCATGACCCTGGTGGCCGCGGGCGACGAAAACTCCTTGGCAAATTCCATGAAGTACTTCGGCGAGCTGCCGCGCCAGCCATAGATCGACTGCCAGTCGTCACCCACGGACAGCAGCGAGGAATGCTGGGCAATACGCCCGACGTGCATGGCAGGCCCGCGCCGCCGGATTTCCCGCAGGCAGGCACGGATCCACGAAACAATCTGCGGCGAGACGTCCTGAAACTCATCGATCATCAAGTGCGACAAGGGGCGCAACACCGGGTCGCTGACATGCTTGAGGTTTTCCGGCGAGGTTTCGCCGAACAGCGCGAACATCCGGTTATAGGTCATCACTGGCGGCGATTGCGCCAGCAGATGCTGTTCGAAAGCTTTCCAGAACAGGCTGAGCGCTTCGAAGAAGAAGCGGTCTGGGTCATCGCTGGCAAAACTCATTTCAGCCACGGCACTCGGCACGTCCAGCCCCAGATTCTCGATGAAACTGGCAGCTGTCACGAAACAGTCCAGCAACGGCGCAGCGCTCAGTTCGCCTTTGACGCGGTACTCAAAGCCGGGACCGGCGACGGCGCTACCGGCCAACGACTGCATCAGCCTGTTCGCCGACTCGTAGTTATCCATCCATATCAAGGGTTTACTACAGAAAGCTTGAAACAGGGTTCGCTTGATGACGCCTTCCGCCCAGATGGGCAGCTTGGCTCCAGGTCGCTTGAGCTGCTGGTCTTCACGGGCGTCGAGCCCCAACACGACCCAGGCGTCCAGCTCGGCGATGTAGCCATGGAAATTGAACGCAAAGCCGTTTATTTCAACGGTCTGGCGCATGGGTTCAATGCCTTTTATGGGCCACGCCTTTGCGCGTATCCACAAATCCTCGACCGTGTCACACCACTCTTCATCCCGTTTCGAGGACAGTTCGGTAACCGCCACACGCTTCTGCACATCCGGATGATCGCGGTCCAGGTCCTTGAGCTGCAAGGCATGACGATAAAGCGGTGCCATGACCTCGCGAAAACGCTCATTACTGGCGTACAGATCTCGATAGCAGAGGTTCATCTGCTGGCGCTGGGCATCGTTGATTCGTAGATCGAATGGATTACTGTCAGCATCCTCCTGCGAAGACATCTGGCTGTCGAGAGTCTCGAAGGCTCTAAGCCGTTCGAACCCCGGCAGGCTGCGCACCAGCGGCAGGATGCGTGAGTGGAATGTGCGCACCACGTCGCGGGCCTGCTTGTGACCAAGGGAATGCCCCCACAGGGCCATGATGTCGATCAGCTTGCTGATGAAATCCTTGCGCGACTCCCGGGTGAAGGTCACGACGGTCATCGCATCCAGCTCATACCCCAGGTAGTGATGCAGCAACAGGATTCGCAACACCAGCGACGTGGACTTGCCCGCCCCGGCTCCGGCGATGACGTAGGTCGATGGCGTGTCGCTGAAGATCATTTTCCACTGCGCCGCACTGGGCTGGGCGTGGGCTGAAAGCTTTTCGGCCACATCGCTTTTGATGCGTTTCTTCAACTCGGGGGTCAAGGCCAGCCGCCAGTCGTCGAACAAATGATCATCGACCTTGGGCCCACGGTGCCGCGCCGGACGTGTGTCACTGATCACCAGGACCTGACGCCCCTGCTCCTCACCATCCAGATAACCGTCGGCATAGCCTTCTCTGACGCCTTCGATGTGTCCGTTCAGATAGCCATCGGCATGCCCCTGAAACCAGGAGGGCGTGTGCTGCGCGCCCAATCGCGTCAGGCTGCGGCCAATCAGCCGCGACAACAGGCGCTTGAAGAACGGCAACTGTTCAGGTGCAGTGAGATCGACATCCAGGTCATGAGGAAGCGCGGAAGGCAGGTCGTCGGGCACGCAGACTCCAGTGGTGGGCTCGTAGGCAAAAAGGACGCCTATGGTGGCCGGATTCGCGCTCAGGTTCCAGCGAAATGCTTTGCCGTCAGGGTGTTAGCCGATCAACTGCATGTAATGCAACAAATGCCATTACTGGGGCATGACCGATTGGGGGACCAGCGCGCCAGGGTGCTGAATGACGACGCTGGCCAACCGATGCCCGGCTTCGGCTGCTTGCTGCGGGTGCTCACCCTTGAGCCTGGCGGCCAGGTAAGCGGCGCTGAATGAATCGCCCGCCGCGGTGGTATCGACCACACGCGCAACGCTTTGCGCCGGGATCTCGAACCGTTTGCCGCCGGTTTCCACCAGGCAACTCTGCGCACCCCGCTTGACGACGATTTCATCGGTGCCGCGTTCGCGATACGCCGCCAGTAACTGCTCGCTGTCGGTATACCCGTAGAGCGCCTGTTCGTCATCCTCGGTCAGCAGCGCCAGGTCTACGTGTGGCAGACAGGCCAGGTACGCCTCACGCGCCTGATCGACACTGGCCCACAGCCGGGGCCGATAATTGTTGTCGAACGCCACCTTGGCGCCTCGCGCCCGCGCTTTCTCCAACATGGTCAGCAACCGCGCCCGACCTTCAGCGCCCAGCACCGCCAGGGTGATGCCACTGAAATACAGCACGTCATAGCCGGTCAACGCCGCCAGGATCGGTTCGGCGGCCGGGGTCATGAAGCAATCGCGCACCGCCGCCTCGTTGCGCCAGTACAGAAAACGTCGCTCGCCACGGGCGTCGGTCTGGATGCAGTAAAGCCCCGGCAGGCGTCCGGGCAGGCGCTGGACCTTGCCCAGGCCAATGCCCTCTTCCGACCATGCCTTGCACATGGCATCGCTGAAGCTGTCATCGCCCAGCGCTGTCACATAATCCACCTTCCCGCTGCCGAGCAAACGTGCCAGGTAGACGGCCGTGTTCAAGGTGTCGCCGCCGAAGCTTTGTCGCAGACCGCCATCGGCGTGCTGTTGCAGTTCGATCATGCATTCGCCGATCAGGGCGACCCGTGGAAGACTCATATGACGGTAACTCCTGTGAAGACTGGAATCAGAAATACGTGCTGAACGGCTCTATCACCCGCAGCTCATCATCCACCAGACAACCTGAACGCCACTTGTCGAAGGTCAGACAGGGATGCGACGTGCCGAAGGCAATGATATCGCCGACCTTCAATTCACAACCGGGTGCAACGGTCATAAACGCATGCTGATCCATCACGGCCGTGACCTTGCAGGCACTGACGTCATCCGCGCTGGCGGGCAATACACCGGCCCGGTAACGTCGCAACGGATTGGGCAGGCCGGCGTCGTAGGCGACATCGCGCTTGCCCATGGCGATCACGGCAAACCCCGGCTCCGGCATGGATTGTACGTGCGCCCAGACCTCCAGCGCCGGACGCAGCGCCTCGCTCAGTTCGGCGCGCCGATCCAGCACGCAGCATTGCGCATCCTTGTAGATACCGTGGTCGTGCACCACATAGCTGCCGGGGCGCAGCACGCTGAGGAAGCGCTCACGCACCGCCTGCGCGTCGAACGCCTCGGCGATCAGGTCGTACCAGGCCGACCCCGATGCCGTGACAATAGGTCGATCAAGCGCGAAGGCGCCCTTATCCTGCAAATCGACCGCCAAACGCACCAGCGAAGCAGCGAAGGCCTTGATACCCTCGATCGCCTGATCACCATGAATCACGCCTTCATAGCCCTCGATTCCGGTCAGGGCCAGTGCCGGCTGTGCCAGAACGGCGTCCGCCAGGGCCAGCACCTGCGCCTCGCTGCGGCAACCGCAACGCCCGCCAGGCACGCCATACTCGATCATCACGTTCAATCGCAGCCCGCGGGCAGCGAAGAACTCGCCTAACGCGGCGACATTGTCCGGATGGTCGACCATGCAATGAAACTCGAACGTCGGGTCGGCCAGCAGTCCGGCGATCAACGCCATGTTCGGCTCGCCCACCAACTGGTTGGCCATCAGGATGCGGCGCACACCATGGGCATACGCGGCCTGGGTCTGCACCGCCGTGGCCAGCGTCATGCCCCAGGCGCCCTCTTCTATTTGTCGACGAAACAGCGCGGGGACCATGCTGGTCTTGCCATGGGGCGCCAGTTCAGCACCGCTGTTGGTCACGAACGTCTGCATCCAGCGAATGTTGTGATCCAGTTCCTGCTGGTGAATGACCAGCGCGGGCAGGCTTACATCACTCACCAGGCGGTCGCCAGGTCGGGCAAAACCTTTGTCGATGACGGCAATGCTCATCAGTAATCTCCTGCTGTTCAATCAGTCCGGGTTATTCGTTGATGCGCCTCGCCAGGCCATTGGCGCTGTCGATCAGCACTCGGCGGTAGTCGCTGTAGTGAGTCTTGGCGTCGGCACGCGGGGCGACGATGCAAAGCGTGGCAATGCACTGGCCCTGCCCGTTCTTGACGGGTGCGGCGAAACAATGGGTGAAGGTGTCAGCCACACTGTCGAAGGAGAAAAAGCCTTCCTCGCCCGCCTGGCGTATCTCACGCAGGAACGTGTCCAGCGGCAGACGCTCGCCGTCGGGCAGGATAAAATCCTCGGGATCGATCAGATCGACGATCTGTTGATCGCTCAGATGACTGAGCAACAACCGCCCGGAAGCCGTCCACGGGATTGGAGCGTTCTCCCCGATGTCGGACGAGATCCGGAAATGACGCTCGCCCTCTTTCATCAGCGCGACGGTGTATTTGCGGCCGTTGAGCAGGCACATCTGAGCGGTCTCGCGGGTCTGGCTGACGATCTCGCCCAGACAGATTTCGGCCTCGCGGGTGAAGTCGAAGTGCCGCAGGTGCGCCTGCCCGAGAAAATACAGCTGACGCCCCAGATAAACGTGCCCGTCCTTGCCGACCGGCTCCAGAATCCGTCGCTCCAGCAACGAAGCAACCAACTCATAGACCGTCGACTTGGGACTGCCGATGCCGCTGGCAATTTCATTGGGCCGCATGGGCGTGGCCTTTTCCTTGAGGAAATCGAGGATATCGAACGCCCGGTCAAGCCCGCGGGCCCGGCGCCTGATGGTGTCATCGCTCGCTTGAGTCACATCGGTCATTGGCTACTGTCCATGGAATTGAGCCGCCAGCCCGGGCCGACGGCAAATGTGAGCCGCTATTTCTGCCGATAGGCAATACAGTCGATCTCGACTTTGCAGTCCACCATCATGCTGGCCTGCACACAAGCACGGGCCGGGGCGTGCTCGGGGGTGAAATACTCGCCGAAGACCTTGTTGAAGCTCCAGAAGTCACGCGGGTCCTCAAGCCATACACCGACGCGGATCACGTCCTTGAGTTCGTAACCGGCCTCATCGAGAATCGCGATCAGGTTGCGCATGGTCTGGTGGGTCTGCTCGACGATACCGCCCACGATAATTTCGCCATCCACCGCCGGAACCTGTCCGGACACGTGCAGCCAGCCATCGGCTTCGACGGCCCGGGCGAATGGACGGGGTTGACCGCCTCCAGCAGTGCTGCCAGCACCATAACGGGTAATGCTCATGGGGTTCTCCTTCTTGAAAAAATATTAAAACCGAATGTTCTTGAGAAATTCGCTCAAGCGCGCGGACTTGGGCTGTTCGAACAGGGGCTTGGGCGGGCCCTGCTCTTCGATCCGCCCCTGATTCATGAAGACGATCTGGTCCGACACTTCATAGGCAAAGCGCATTTCATGGGTCACCAGCAACATGGTCATGCCTTCTTCGGCCAGGTCTTTGATGACGCTCAGAACCTCGCCGACCAGCTCCGGGTCCAGCGCCGACGTCACTTCATCGAACAGCATCAGGCTCGGGTTCATGGCAATCGCCCGGGCAATCGCCACGCGCTGCTGCTGTCCGCCGGACAACTGGCCGGGAAAGTGATCGCGCCGCGAAAGCAGCCCCACCCGATCCAGCCATTTCTCGGCAAGCGCCACCGCCTGGTCCTTGGGCATCTTTTTGACCTTGAGCAGCCCCAGCGTGACGTTTTGCAAGGCACTGAGGTGCGGGAACAGATTGAACTGCTGAAAAGCCATGCCGGTCATCGCCCGATGCTGCGCGATAAGCCGCTCGGGATGCCGGGTGCGTCTGCCGTTGACTTCGCTGTAGCCGATGTCCTGACCTTCCAGACGAATGTGCCCGCCCTGAAAATCCTCAAGCAGGTTCACGCACCGCAGCAAGGTGGTCTTGCCCGAGCCGCTTGAGCCGATCAGGGTCACGACATTACCTTTCTGCATGCGCAGATCGACGCCTTTAAGCACCTCCACGGTGCCGTAGGACTTGTGCAGACCTTCGATGCTGAGCAGCGCCGGTGCAAGGCTTTTTGTGTGGGTTTGTGTCATGGCAAGGCCACCCGTTTTTCGATGTGTCGCCCAAGCAACTCAATGGCGTAATTGATGAGAAAGAACAGAAATCCGGCGAACAGGTAGAACTCAAGGGTCATGAAGGTCCGGGCGATCACCTGCTGGGTGCTCAGCAGCAACTCGGCGACGCCGATCACTGACAGCAGGGTTGAGGCTTTGACGATCTCGGTGGAAGAATTGACCCAGGTCGGCAGGATCTGACGCATGGCCTGAGGCAGCAGTACGTAACGCAGCGACTGACCGAACCGCAAACCGATCGCCTTGCCCGCTTCCAGCTGACTGTACGGGATGGCCTGTAAGGCACCGCGCACGATTTCGGACACGTGCGAGCCGCAAAACAGCGTCAGCCCCAGCGCACCGGCCTGAAAGGCACTGATCTGCCAGCCGAGCGCAGGCACCATGTAGAACACCGCGAGCACCAGCACGAACACTGGCGTGCCGCGAATCAGATCGACATACAGCCGGATCGGCAAGCGCGCAAAGAATCCGCCATAAGTCAGCACCAGACCGGCGAGCATGCCGATCAGGGTGCCGAAAAGAATGGCCAGCGCCGAACACTGAAGGCTGGTCACGAAGCCGGACCACAGCACCTCACGGGCATTCCACAGCTCCTGCAGCCAGCTTGGGGGTTGATACATGATGCCTCCTAGCGGCGAATCGCCAGACGTTGTTCAAGGGTGCGCAACAACATCGCGATTGCATAGCAGGCCACCACATACAACGCGGTGGTCACCAGCCATGTTTCGATCACCCGGTAGCTTTCGACATTGATCTTGCGTGCGTAATAGGTCAGTTCCGGTACTGCAATGGCAGCAGCCAGCGACGTGTCCTTAAAGAGCGAGATGAAGTTGTTGGACAATGCAGGCAATACGTTACGCAGCATTACCGGCACGATGATGTAGGCCCTGACCTGCCATTCGCCCAGTCCGATGGCCAAACCTGCTTCACGCTGGCCCTTGTGAATGCTCAGCAGACCTGCGCGAAACACTTCCGTCAGGTAGGCACCGGCGTACAGCGACAGCGTGATCACGAACGAAGGCAGCTTGTCCAGGCGAATACCGAGACCGGGCAGCGCAAAGTAAATGAGCAGGATCAGCACCAGAATCGGCGTGTTACGCACCACCGTTACATAGATCGACGCCACGATGCGCAGCGCCCGATAACGAGACAACAGGGCAAATGCATTCATCAGGCCGATCACGCAACCGATCGCGATCGAAATCAACGCCAGTTCCAGCCCCAGTCCCAGCCCCGCCAACAGGCTTGGAAAATCACGCCACACGGCGTCAAAGTTCAACTGATAATTCATGCTTGCCTGTACCCGGCAGGGTTGGCTTTGCCGCCACCCTGCCCTTCAAGAGGTCCGATACGCTTACTTGTATTCCATCGGAAAACCAATCGCAGGGACCGGCAGGTCCACGCCGAACCACTGCTTGAACGAAGCGGCATAGGCCGGGAATTCAACGCCGGTCATGGCTTCATGCAAAGCGGTGTTGACGAAATTCAACCAGTCCTGATCGCCACGCTTGACAGCGCAGGCATAGGTTTGCGGGCTCCAGGCGAACGCCGGCGAGCGATAGCGGCCCGGGTTCTGCACCATCAGGTACTTGACCGAGGACTGGTCGGTGGCGGCGGTATCGGCACGTCCCGAGTTGATGGCCTGGTACATCAGGTCAACGCTGTCGTACTGGTCGACCTTGGCTTTTGGCAAGGCCTGATGCACCAGCTCTTCGGCGTACACGTTCTGCAGCACTGCCACCGTGACATCGTCACCCGCAGCCTTCAGGTCATCGATTTCCTTGTACTTGCTGTTGGCTGGCAGCAGCAACGCCACACCTTCGCGGTAGTAAGGCAAGGTAAATGCTACTTGTTGCGCTCGGCTGGCAGTGACCGTGATGAACTGGCAACTGATGTCGACCTTATCGGTCAGCAGGTTGGGGATACGCGCGTCCGAGGACTGCACCACGAACTCGACCTTGCTCGGGTCATTGAACAACCCTTTGGCGATGATCCTGCCAATGTCGATATCGAACCCCTGCAACTTGCCGTCCGCCCCCTGGAAATGCCAAGGCGCGTTGGTGCTGCCGGTACCGACGACCAGATTGCCGCGCTTCAGGACGGCATCCAGCTTACTGGCTTCTGCCGCTTGTACCGTATTGATCAGCGCCAACGCAGCCGCGACAGCCAACACACATGTTTTCAGAAAAGAAGGTCCGTAGCGCATCACATGAACTCCACCGAGAGTGTATTTTTCCGCTATAGCGGAAATGTGTATGTAACAACGGAATAGACAGCAGAAAGTGTGCCACAGAACCTGAGGGTCAGGCGGTAGATGAAAAACTCAAGGCGAATCAAAGGAATGCAAAACGGCAGGCCGCACACGCAACAGAAATTCAGGAAGGGAGGCCGCTACCGATGGCAACACGCGAGTAACAAAGCCCCAGCATCGTGCATGTGCGCCGCATAAGGGCACACAACAACCGGACACCGGTTCGCACGATTGCAATCAGCAACAGGGGGGGACACACGCAGGGTATTGAAGAAAGCCCGACAAGGCGGGCCTATCCAAAGGTGTCAGAGGCAGGTGGCAATGGCAGCAGAACGCAAGCCGGTTTGCGAATCACCTTGAGCTGCATAAAACTCGACAGCGGTATTCGTGCCCTTGGGTCGGACATCTGCAAAATAACGGGTTTCAGTGGTAAACACCGTAAATCCACCTTCCGACAGCTTGTCCATAAACACGTCCGAAGACGTGCCAAACATCGCTTCGCTCTGCCAGGTCACTTGAATGCACTGCGCGACCGCCGCCGCCTGCTTGCTGCTGGACAGGACCTTCAGCGGGCCTTGCGAACGAGCCGAATTGGACGGCGCCGCACATCCGGCCAGAACTGTTGCTGCAATCACCAGAATCGAGAACTTCATGTCATGCCTTCACTGAAAAAACACCGATTCTAGCACTGCAGCCACGCATCAGCCTTCAGCCAGTTGCTCTTCATACTCTTTCACATACTTGCCGGCCAGCGCCTGCTTCTGCTTTTCGTCCAGTATCTTGCCGGCCATCTGGAAGAACTTCTGCTCCTCTTCCTTCAAGTGGTGATGTACTTTTTCAGACAGCTTTTTAGCCGTTGCCAGCCAGGCAGGACTGGACATCTCGGTTTCATCCAGTTCTTCCATCATCTCGTCCATTTCGTGGTGCTCGGAAATGGCATGACGGCTCAGATCGACGCCCTGGTCGTGCTCCATCAATGGAATATAGAAAAAGCGCTCTTCGGCTGTCTCATGAGCCTGCAGTTCTTCCTTCAAGTGCTTGTAGGCCTGCGCACGCTCTTGCGAATCGCCGCTGGTTTGAATCAGTGCATCGGCATAACCACGTTGACGGTCATGGCTTTCGCGTAGTGCTTCAAAAATATTCAAGGACTGATCTCCAGTTCGGCTTCCAGGTCGTGGAAGCATTGATGACTAGACCTTTGGTGAAGATCAGCGGTTCCAAAAAATACTGGCGAATTAGCACCCCGTTTTGCGCGAAGACTCACGCCAGCTCGAACACGACGTCCTGAGCCCCTTCCCAAAGCGTCTTGACACCCAGCTTGCGCAGGTTTTCTTTGCCTTTGATGACGGTCAGGAAATGATTGCCCGCCAGTTGCCCCATCTTGCTGGCGAAGCAGCATGAGCCGTACGCAAGGATAATTTCGGTTTCGCTATAGCCGCCCGGATAGAACAGGATGTCGCCAACTGAAGGATGGCTGGTAGCGTTTTCAAAACCGACCTGCGCATCATCGACCTTCAGCTGGTAATCATCGAGCGGCACCCAGCAGCCCTCGCCGCTCCAGCGCACGTGAATGAACTTCTGGCGATAAGGCAGCAGGTTCAGAAACGCGGCAACCGTTTTAGGTGCATCAGGGTTGGTTTCGGCGATGAACTCATAGCCACCGGCGGTGATTTTGATCAGGATCACTGCAACAGCTCCGTTAAAAGAATCAGGACTCTTGGCGTGTATTATCTGGCCCATCGCCATTGAGCATTTTGGCAAATAACCGATTCTCGTGCGCTTCGCTTTGAAACACAAACATGGGCGAGCCGATGAACTGGTAATCCTGGCGAGGATAAAACCCCAGTGCCCTCTCGTTACCCGCCCAGACCGTGGCCCACAGCAGGGATGCGCCGCCACGAGCAGCCCGCCGCTCTACCGCACCGAGCAGCCGCGGGCCCACGCCACGCCCGGTGAATCGCTCCTGTATGTACAAGCGTTGAAGCTCAGCGGCGTGTTTACTGTCGATCATCTCGTGCTTGGCGCGCAGCGCGACCTGGGCAAAACCAATCAGGTGCCCGTCAGACTCGGCAAGCGTCAGTAAGGTAGAAGGACACGCGATAAGCGCTGAAATGGCCTCACACGAGAACGCCTCCATGGCTTCCCGGGCGATCGCATCGCGAATACCCTGGGTGGCATAAGTATCCAGAAACACCTGAAGCCCCAAGGCTGCCACGCAACGAACGTCATCGGCAGCCGCTACACGCAGCGTCATCTCAAATGCGGTGGTATTAATCATCGACGGGACTCAACCGGAATATGCAGGGGAATGCGCGCAGTATACAGGGGCACGCCGCCGGACCCGGCGCGAAGGCCAGGCCCGCAACGTCGGTCAGTGCTGGAACAGGTGCTCTTTGGCCGCCTTTATTCGTTTCTCGCGTTCCTTGACGAGCTTATCTGCAAGGTCGGCAGCCGCAGCCGCGGCTTCCTCCGCGGTCTCGGTCTGAATGATCGTCGTGCTGAGCGCGGCCGCTGCATAGCGGTCCCACGCAAGCACTTCGTCGTTGAAAAGTGGTGGTATTGTCGACATGGGATACCTCCTCACTGCAAGCCTGACAGGGCGCCAGACTGTCTGCCAGACAGACTAGGCGGTGACGGGCAAATCGCAACCGCACGAGCGCCCGCTCATTGTCCTATGTCACCCAGCCAACACGAGGCTCGCGCCACAACACCAAGCCTCGCGTCAGGATCCGATCAGCGACCCAGCATGACGGCCTGCAGACGCGCTTGCGCCTGCTGCACATTTTTTGCCTGATTGTTCAGGTCTTGCAGCAGCTTATTGAGTTCAGTCTGCACCACTGGATCATTCACTCTGGCAACCGACCCGGACAGGTCAATCTGCGATTTATGCGCGTCAACGTAATCGGCTATCTTCAGGCTGCTGTCGAAAGTGCTGTTGATCTGCGGCAGAATTTCACGAAAAGTATTGGCCGGCACGCTGACGGTCTTGTCATACGCCTTGTCATATACCGCTTTGAGATCGTCGGGCTGTTTCAGTTTCTCGTGAGCGGCATCGGCCTTGGCCTGCTCATTGGTCAACTGCCCGCCCATATCGTTGAGGCCTGTCTGTACGGACTTGATATCGGCGCGACGCTCGATCACATCATTCAATGACCGAATGGCGCCCTTCTGAACCAGACCATTCAACGGTTTGACCGACGCGTCCATGCCGGCATTGAAATCTGAAATAACGGCGTAATGCGCGCTGTAATCGCCAAAGGATTTCTTTTCATCCTCCGTCAAGGTCGGAACACGAACTCCGGGCTTGTCGACGATGCGCGTTTGCAGGAACTGCGTGAAGGCAGCGCGCTGTTCCGGCTCTTTGTCGCCACAGCCGACAAGCAATAGCGGTAAGGTGACAGCCAGTAATAACGCCGGACGAAAGAAGGACTTCATGTCATGAATCTCCAGATTCTAAGAGTAGGCGCGTTATCAGATGAATTCCCGATCATACGCGAACCTATAGTCTCGAAATGACATCATCTAGTTCCGTATTTCAATGAAAATACTCTGCGCACTCAACCACACGATGGACGTTCGACAGCCCCGAACAGGACGCCCAAACGGCTGAATGCAGATTTTCGACTTTAGGAAAAGAGCCTTCTTCATCAAATGGCCGCTTGCTCACGAGGGGGTGGTTCTCAAGTCGGCCAGACCTTTTTTTCATTCAGCCACACCGCCTCACACCCTACAGCGGCTCGCCGAAACCTTCATTCCAGAGCCCCCAAGCCAAAGTTCCTTAAGAAATCTTCATCAAGTGAAACGTTTCAGCGCCTAGGCTTCCAGTACCGACAACGTGAATCACAGGAGTAACTCACAATGTTTGCGCACGAAGGCTTGGCCCTGACTTCCATCTTCATCGTCTTTCTGCTTGGAGCGATTGCGATGATCATTCACCCGCTGCATGCCCTGAAAAATCGCTTGAAGCAACGCAAGCTCGTACGCGAGCGGGAGCAGAATAATCACTGATAGTTCACAGACTCGAAGCCCGGCATTTGCCGGGTTTTCTCCACCTGTTTCTTTGATATTCAGCGCCATACCCGTGTAGAAAACATCTTGCGCACCAGACGATTAGTATCCGCTTTGTATCCTGACTCCAGCTTTTTTAAGCAGTCACAATGCCGAGTGCATACATCTATCAGCCAACTAGCCACGCCCCTATTTAGGCGCAGCTAGAGCAATCCTACCAACTTTACGGACCACTCCTACATACTCAGTGTTAATATGCCACGATGATAACGCCCTGAAGAAAACAGTCACGAACGATACTACTAAGCCATCACCATGATTAGATCTCAGTCAAAGTTGTTGGATTATTGCGGACTTGCAGCCAGAAGCGTCCCTGAGGATGTTTCGAGCCTGCATGACTTCGACGCTTGCAAGGGCACGGGGGCGGGGCCTGTGTTTCTGATCGGTTCCGGCGCCTCTGCGGCGCAGTTTCCAATCCGAGAATTTTCCAGCTTCCCGATGATTACCATGAATGGTGCGATCTCCATGTTCACTGCGGCGGGGATCAATCCTTTCTTTTACGTTTGCTCGGATCGCGATTTCTCCAGGCAGCAACCCCACCTCTTCGACGCCGCCATGCGCCGCAGCGAAAACGTGGCTCTTTGGGATAACCAGATTTCCGGTCTGAAACATCCGCCCACAGGCCGCGTTTACGCATTGAAAAAGGCTCGCCGGTGGAGCGCTGCGACGCTTTTCGAACAAAACTCCGAGCTGGTGAGGAAGCTGTCTTTGTTCAGCAAACGCAGTAAGGACATCGGCTTCAGCAAAGACATGGGCCAAGGTTTTTTCGATGCCCGGACGGTGATGTACCTCGCTTTGCAAGTCGCTCATCACATCGGCTTCAACAAGGTTTTTCTGGTGGGCTTCGACCTGAATCAATCCGCAGGAAGGTTTTACGAAACGCCTGGCGCCAGGCGCTCGCCTTGCGGGCTGGACCAGCATTATGAATCGCGAATCCTGCCTTCCTTGAAATTGATGTCTTCGTCGGTAGTCAATGATGACTTTAAGGTCTACAACCTCTCAGGCACGTCCAGAGTGCCTGACGACATCGTTCCCAAGCTGAACATGGATGAGGTTAGGCATATGCTCGGGCTTGCTGGCTTGAACGGTTGATGGTTGATGCTTCAGCGATTCGCGTCATCAGATGCTGCTGAAATCTTCCGGCACTGGCGACCGGGTTTGCCATGAAGGCTTCTGTCCGTCCTGACTGCCGATCGGGTGCCAGGGCCTTTTTCAAGCGCAATGTGTGGACGTGTCCTTACCTGTTTCAACAGTTGCAAAGGGTCCTCACTCATCCCACCGAGGAACTATAAGTATTTTCCCGGCATTCCTTTCAGCCCGAACAACAGGTTCCAAAGCCAGCAAATGTTGGTATCCGGCGCAGGCCGCCATACAACTGTTGCCTTACCTATGCGACAATGCGCGCCGATGTCTGGCATGAACTCCCACATTCATATCCCGGCAACGCAGCCATGGCAGTCTGACGTTGCCGTCGACGCATGCCCGTTGAAACAGCCCGCACTCATGTCAGCGGGCTGAAAAACTCCCCAAAGGGGTGCGATCGGTACCAGAACGATGCCATATTCGGTCAGCGTCCCCGTTATTGCCCATGTTATTGAAGGTAAGGTAATTGATCTCCACAGCTAACATCACGATGCAGTTCGGCCCCAAACCCTTGTTCGAAAATGTCTCGGTCAAGTTTGGTGCCGGTAACCGTTACGGCCTGATCGGCGCGAACGGCTGCGGTAAATCCACCTTCATGAAAATCCTGGGCGGTGATCTCGAGCCTTCGGGTGGTCAGGTGATGCTGGAGCCGAACGTGCGTCTGGGTAAGCTGCGCCAGGATCAGTTCGCCTACGAAGAATTCACCGTGCTCGATACCGTGATCATGGGTCACGAAGAGCTGTGGAAGGTCAAGGCTGAGCGCGATCGCATCTATTCGCTGCCGGAAATGAGCGAAGACGACGGCATGGCCGTGGCCGAGCTGGAAACCGAGTTTGCGGAAATGGACGGTTACACCGCCGAATCCCGCGCCGGTGAACTGCTGCTGGGCCTGGGTATCGGCATCGAGCAGCACAACGGTCCGATGAGCGAAGTGTCGCCAGGCTGGAAGCTGCGCGTGCTGCTGGCGCAGGCATTGTTCTCCGATCCGGAAGTGCTGCTGCTCGACGAGCCGACCAACCACCTGGACATCAACACCATTCGCTGGCTGGAAAACATTCTGACCCAGCGTAACAGCCTGATGATCATCATCTCCCACGACCGTCACTTCCTGAACAGCGTGTGCACGCACATGGCTGACCTGGATTACGGCGAGCTGCGCCTGTTCCCGGGCAACTACGACGAGTACATGACCGTGGCGACCCAGTCCCGCGAGCAGCTGCTGTCCGACAACGCCAAGAAGAAAGCGCAGATCTCCGAGCTGCAATCGTTCGTCAGCCGCTTCTCGGCCAACGCCTCGAAAGCCAAGCAGGCCACATCCCGCGCCAAGCAGATCGACAAGATCCAGCTGGCCGAGGTCAAGCCTTCCAGCCGTGTCAGCCCGTTCATTCGCTTCGAGCAGACCAAGAAACTGCACCGTCAGGCTGTGGTGGTCGAGCAGATGGCCAAGGGTTTCGACGGCGTGCCGTTGTTCAAGGATTTCAGCTTCACCGTCGAAGCCGGCGAGCGCGTGGCGATCATCGGTCCGAACGGCATCGGAAAAACCACCCTGCTGCGCACCCTGGTCAACGAACTGCAGCCGGACGCCGGTTCGGTCAAGTGGACCGAGTCCGCGGAAATCGGCTACTACGCTCAGGATCACGCTCACGATTTCGAAGACGACAGCACCCTCTTCGACTGGATGGGCCAGTGGACTCAGGGCGGAGAGCAATTGGTTCGCGGTACATTGGGCCGCATGCTGTTTTCCAACGACGAGATCCTCAAGTCGGTCAAGGTGATCTCCGGTGGTGAACAGGGTCGCATGCTGTTCGGCAAGCTGATCCTGCAAAAGCCGAATGTGCTGGTGATGGACGAACCGACCAACCACCTGGACATGGAATCCATCGAGGCACTCAACCTCGCACTGGAGAACTACCCGGGAACGCTGGTGTTCGTCAGCCACGACCGTGAGTTCGTGTCCTCGCTGGCCACGCGCATCATCGAGTTGAGCCCAAGCGGCGTGACCGACTTCAGCGGCACTTACGACGACTACCTGCGTAGCCAGGGCGTAGCGTTCTAAGACGTGCCATTGCCGCAGAGGCTCTGGCGGCGCTGAACTCAAAAACCCTGTCCCTGTGACAGGGTTTTCTCGTTTTTGGCCGGTGTTATTGCGCAGGCTGACTCAACATTTCGATCCACAGCGCGCCCTTGCCCGACGGTGCTTCACTGACTCGCTTCAACGCGCCGTCCGGGGCAATGCTGTAACTGCCGATCTTTTCGCTCTTCTCTCCGGACACCAGCAACCAACGCCCGTTGGGTGCCACGGCGATGTTACGCGGCTGCTTTTCCTGAACCGGGTAGTTATCAACGAAAGTGACTTTGCCGCTGACAGGATCCACCTTGAACACCGACACGCTGCTGGTGGTGCGCTCACTGGTGAACAGCCATTTTCCGTCCGGAGAGATTCGCACGTCGGCCGCCCAGATGCGCGGCGTCGGGTCGTCCTTGAGGTCGTTGTTACGGGCGTCACGCACTTGACCTGGGGCCAGCTTCAAACGCTCGGGAATACCGTTGGCCTGACTGACCTGTTTCAATCCGCCGGTCTTGTCATCGATGGCGAAGGCGCTGACGGTACCGCTCATCTCGCCCACTACATACAGGAACTTGCCGTTAGGCGAGAACGCCAGGTGACGCGGCCCGGTGTTGTCCGCAACCGTGACGAAACCTTCACCGATGGGCACCAGTTTGCCGTCTTTAGGCTCCAGACGGTATTGCAGGATGCGGTCAACCCCAAGGTTGCCTGCGTAGACAAACCGGTTGCTTGGATCGGTGCGCACCGAGTGGGCGTGCAGGCCGGTCTTGTAGGTCTGAATGCTATCGCTGGGACGGTGCTGCGCATCAATGGGCTGAACGCTCAGCAGATCAGCGCCGTAGGATGCGCCCATCAGAAAGCGACCGCTGCGATCGGTGGACAGGTAAGCCAGGCTCTCCGCCAGCGGGCCCTGTGCCAGTGGCTTCAAATGCCCGGTAACCGGTTCGATGCTGAAGCTCACCACCTGATACGGTTTTGCGCGCAGTGCAGCGAACAGCGCCTTGCCATCTGGCGCGAGGGCCATCGGATTGACCTGATCGCCGGCTTTGGTCTGCTCCACCAGGCTAAGGGCACCATTCGCGTCGTCCAGGCGATACTGCGAGATCAGCCCGTCTGCAGGACTGGAGATATAAGCGAAGGTCGATGCCTGGGCAGGCAGACCGAATGAACAACCGACCGCAGCGGCCAGCAAGAGGATTTTCTTCATGGAAGCCCTTTTTGTTATTGTTTGTGATCAGTCATCCTATGACTATAGCGAGCGGACGGCAACCGGCTAACGCGGAGCGCGTTGCAAAGCGGCAAGCCAATCGTTAGCGTGCTTTCATTTCTACTTTATGCACGCCATGATGAAGCACTCCCACCGCCTGCCAGCGAACGAGCCCCATGTCTGTCGCCTCATCTGAACAACCTGCCGCGCAGCCAAGTTCGACAACGATCACGCTGCAAATCGTCTCCATCGTTTTCTACACATTCGTAGCCTTCCTGTGCATTGGCCTGCCGATCGCCGTACTGCCCGGTTACATCCACGATCAATTGGGGTTCAGTCCGCTGGTGGCCGGCCTGGCGATTGCTTCGCAATACCTGGCCACCTTGCTCAGCCGCCCCTTTGCCGGTCGCGCCACCGATACGCTGGGCAGCAAGCGTTCGATTGTCTTCGGCCTGTGGGGAATTGGCATCAGCGGCGCAATGACGCTGATGGCTACGCTGCTCGAAGACTTTGCCACAGCCAGCCTGACGATTCTCATCCTGGCTCGCCTGTTTCTGGGTGTGTCCCAGGGATTGATCGGCGTCGGGACCATCAGTTGGTGCATCGGCAAGGTCGGTTCGGAGCACACCGCTCGCTCGATCTCCTGGAATGGCATTGCGTCGTATGGCGCCATTGCCATCGGCGCGCCGATGGGCGTGGTGGTGATCGGAGCCACAGGCTTCGACAGCCTGGGCATCGCGCTGATGGCAATGGCGGGCATGGCGCTGTGGCTGATTCGCAACAAGCCCTCGGTACCGGTGATCGCAGGCGAACGCCTGCCCTACTGGTCTGTGTTCGGCCGCATAGCGCCCTATGGACTGGGGCTGACACTGTCATCGATCGGCTACGGCACCCTCACGACCTTCATTACCCTCTTCTACCTTAGCCGTGGCTGGGAAGGCGCTGCCTATTGCCTGAGCATGTTCGGCGTGTGCTTCATCCTCGCCCGCCTGCTGTTCATCGGCGCCATCAACCGGCTCGGCGGTTTCAACGCGGCGATTCTGTGCATGGCAGTTGAAACCTGTGGGTTGGTATTACTGTGGCTGTCACCGAACAGCGGTTTTGCGCTCGCCGGGGCCGGACTGACCGGTCTGGGGCTGTCGCTGGTCTACCCCGCGCTGGGCGTGGAAGCGATCAAGAACGTCCCGACGCCGAGCCGTGGCGCTGGCCTGAGCGCCTATGCCGTGTTCTTCGACCTCGCGCTGGCAATCGCCGGCCCGGTAATGGGCGCCATCGCGGTGGGCCAAGGCTATGACTGGATATTTTTCTACGCGTCCTTGCTGTCCGTCTGCGCCCTGTGTCTGACCTTATGGTTGTCACGACGAGCCCGTCTGCAGCTGTGAACGTTACGTTGAAAGGCAGTTCTGGAATAAGCTTTTCTTTTTTTGTTCCACAGGTTGCACTATCAAGACTGCTGCCAACCGTCGGTCGGTCAACTTCTTGACGCTGGACAGGATCCCTTCTTGACTTGATATCACGGCCCTTCGAACACGATCGGATCAGGCTGGCAGAATCGTCGTCGCCACCTATCATCGCGACGTCACCTGCGTGGCAGTCGGGCACGCGTCACCACCTTCCATTGCCTCCCTGCCCGGATTCCAGGGAGAGCAGTCATGACGATCAAGCGTTTCCCTTCCTGCTGCCGCGGCAAGCTGTTGTCGGTCGCCTTGCTGGGGATCGTCTCCCCGCCTGCCGAGGGTGCCTGCACGCTGGCGTCCACCGCCGGAAACGATGTCCAGGTCTGCGACCGCGGCAGCAGTGGCACAGTGGTTTACTCGGGCGGCTACGACACGCTGATATTTCCTGAAGCAGGCACAGGTTCGGTGCTGGGCAACGTCAGCTTCGGCGCAGGTCAGGACAAGGTCGATATGCGCTCGGGCACCATCACCGGCAATGTCAGCCAAGGCGCCGGAAGCGATACGTTCACCGTCTCTGCTGGTTCCGTGATTGGCGAAATCAGCCAGGGTAACGAACCGGACGTATTCATCATGAGCGGCGCAGCGGTCGGTTCGCTGGTCCAGGGTGATGGCCTGGATACGTTTCGCATGACTGGCGGCACGATCAGCCGGGCATTCGAGGACGGCGATCGGGCGACGATGAGCGGCGGCAGTATAGGCCGGGTGGACATGAAGCTGGACAACAACCTGTTCGATCTGTCCGGCGGAACCCTTCTCGGCAATCTGGTGACAGGGTTTGGCCGCGATACCATTCTCGTCTCGGGAGGCAGCATCGGCGGCGTGGTCAGCGTCAGTGGTGGTGACGATCAGTTGATCGTCAGCGGTGGAGAGTTACGTGGGGGAATCAGGGCCAGCTTCGGCAATGACCGGTTCACCTGGCGTGACGGTGGGCGCGTGCGCGGTAGCGTACTGATGGCTGAAGGCGACGATATCGCTGCGCTGTACAACCTGAACGAGTACTACCTGAGCAGCAACAACGTGCTTGATGGCGGCCCTGGCAATGATGTGCTGACGCTCGATCACACGGCCTCCTCCTCACCGGCGCGTTACCGTCAATGGGAAACCGTCAACCTGAACGACGACTCTCGACTGGACATGGCGGCGGATACGCTGACCCTGGGTGACAGTGTCAGCAGTACCGGCGTCATGAATGTCGATGCTGGCAGCCGGGTGTCCTCTGCATCCGGCAGACTTGCGCCGTTCGACGGTACCTCGTCGGTCACGCTGAACAACGCAGGCACCGTCGATCTGAGCGCTGGAGCACCTGAAGATACGCTGACCGTGCACGGCCATTACACCGGGCTCAACGGGCAATTGTTGTTGCAGTCAGTGCTCGGGGACGATACCGCTCCCAGCGACAAGTTGGTGATAGCGCAGGGGCGTATCGGCGGCACTACGCGCATGATCGTCAGCAACACCGGCGGCCTGGGCGCGCTGACTCAGGGCAACGGCATTGAGGTGGTGCAGGCTACCCAAGGGGCCGTCAGCGACAACACTGCGTTCTCGTTGCAGAACTCGTTATCTGTCGGTGCTTATCAGTATTATCTGTTCAAGGGCGGTGCTACGGCGGGCAGCGAGAACAATTGGTTCCTGCGTTCGGCCGTCCTGTCACCGCCTGTTGCGATCGCGAGCTTGCCCGACGCACCCGAGCCGACGCCTCAGCCTTCTCCGGGACCAGAACCAGAACCGACGCCGTCGCCACAGCCCGAATCGCCGGTTTCGCCTGCCCAACCAACACCGGTGAGTCCAACACCCTCCACGCCTGCACCTGCTGCACGGCCCGCCGCCGCTCTGCCCGTTCCGGCCACCGGCACCCCGCCGCTGCCCGAACCGATTCGTGGCGCAGCGCCGATTGCGCTGTACCGTCAGGAGGTGCCTGACTATTCGGTGATCGCGCCTGCTGCAGCGATGCTGGCGCTGTCTTCGCTGGGCACTTTTCATGAGCGTCAGGGTGATCAGAGCCTGCTGACGCAAACAGGCGCGCTTGCAGCAGGCTGGGCGCGGATCCTGGGCGGCGATCTCAAACACAGCTGGGCTGGCACCGTCAGTCCCAGCCTGAACGCCACACTTACCGGCTATCAGATAGGCTATGACCTGTTTGCATGGCAAGACACAGAGGGCATCCATCAACGGGTCGGCCTGTTTGTCGCACACAATCGCCTGAAAGGCAGGATCAACGGGTTCGCCGGTGGCTTTAAAGACAGCAAGACAGGCCGCTTGAGTTTGCGAGGGGACAGCGTTGGAGCGTACTGGACACTGATCGGCGCTGGAAACGGCTATGTCGATGCGGTGCTGATGGGCACACGCCTTGACGGCGCCACCCGCTCTGACCGGGGTGTTCGTCTTGACGCCGACGGGCATGTGGCCAGCCTGTCCATCGAAGCAGGCTATCCGCTGCCCGTTTCCGAGAACTGGGTAGTAGAACCGCAAGTGCAGTTCATCCAGCAGCGCATCGACCTGAACGACAGGCATGATGGCCTTTCATCTATCGAATTCGACAATCGACCACACAATACGGCGCGTCTGGGCGTGCGTTTCGAAAGCCGTTACACCCTGCTGGACACACCGATCGAGCCCTACACGACTGTCGATGTCTGGCGCAACGCAAGCGGTCACGACGCGGTGATCTATGCAGGGGCGGACCGTATCCGGACCGAACACGATTCGAAAAACGTCAGTCTCGGCATCGGTCTGGTCGCGCATCCACGGCAAGAGTTGGGCGTGTACCTGAGCGTGGATTACCGCCAGGATCTGGATAACCGGGAGGTGAAGCAGACAGCCGCCAGCCTGGGCGTCAGGCTGGGCTGGTAGGTGAAGTGGCTTGAAGCGTAGATGCAGGGTGGACGCGTCCACCCCCCACTGCGCTCAAAGATCATGAACGGCTGAGGGCGGACACGTCGCCTATCGGCAGACGCCTTTAACTGGAGCTGGCCTGCGGCTTGAGAATCAAGACGGCCAGGGGCGGCAGGTCAAGCGTCAGTGAAACCGGCTGCCCGTGCGCCTGCTGGTCATCGGCCACCACACCGCCGCCATTGCCCAGGTTCGAGCCGGCGTACAGTTCGGCATCGCTGTTGAGCAACTCGACCCACTTGCCGTCGAACGGCACGCCGATGCGATAGCCCAGACGCGGAACCGGCGTCATGTTGGCGACTATGAGCAGCGGCTCACCCTCTTTGCTCCAGCGCAGATAGGCGTAGACACTGTTGGTCTTGTCATCGCCAATCAGCCACTGGAAACCCATCGGCTCGGCATCACGCTCATGCAACGCCTTTTCGTCGCGATAGATGCGGTTCAGATCGCTGACCAACTGTTTCACACCAATGTGATCCGCGTATTGCAGCAGGTACCAGTCCAGTTGCTGATCATGGTTCCACTCGCGCCATTGGCCGAACTCACAGCCCATGAACAGCAGTTTCTTGCCAGGATGGGTCCACATGAAGGTCAGGTAAGCACGCAGGTTGGCGAATTTCTGCCAGCGGTCTCCAGGCATCTTGTCGATCAGCGAGTGTTTGCCATGCACCACTTCGTCGTGAGAGATCGGCAGTATGAAACGCTCGGACCAGGCATACATCAGCCCGAAACTCAGCTCGCCATGATGGTGCCCGCGATGGATCGGATCCTGCTCCATGTAATGCAGGGAATCATGCATCCAGCCCATGTTCCACTTGTAGTTGAAGCCCAGGCCACCCTGCTGGGTTGGCTGGCTGACGCCAGGCCAGGCCGTGGACTCTTCCGCGATGACCATGGTGCCCGGCGCTTCCAGAGCAACCACGTCGTTCAAGTGACGCAGAAAGTCGATGGCTTCCAGGTTCTCGCGTCCGCCGAAACGGTTCGGAACCCACTCACCGGCTTTACGTGAGTAGTCGCGATACAGCATCGACGCCACGGCATCCACGCGCAGACCATCGATGTGGTAATGCTTGAGCCAGTGCAGCGCCGAAGCCAGCATGAAACCGTGAACCTCAGTGCGGCCCAGGTTGTAGATCAGCGTGTCCCAGTCTTGGTGAAAACCTTCCTTGGGGTCGGCATACTCGTACAGTGCAGTGCCATCGAACTGTGCAAGGCCGTGGGTATCGGTCGGGAAATGCGCCGGCACCCAGTCCAGGATCACACCGATTTCAGCCTGGTGACAGGCATCGACGAAGGCGGCGAAATCTTCGGGCGAACCATAACGGGCAGTCGGCGCGAATTGCGCCAGCAACTGATAACCCCATGAACCCCCGAACGGGTGCTCCATGATCGGCATCAGCTCAATGTGGGTGAAACCCAGTTCCTTGACGTACGGAATCAACCGGTCCGCCAGTTCCCGCCAGTTGTACTGACGCCACTGCGTGCCGTCCTCGTTCTGCTCCATCTGCCAGGAGCCGGCATGCAGCTCGTAAATCGACAATGGCGCAGAGACGTCATGGCGTTGAGCGCGCGATTCGATCCACTGACTGTCATTCCACTCGAAGTGCAGCGGCGCAGACACCTTCGAGGCGGTGTCAGGCGGCAAGGTCGTGGCCAATGCCATCGGGTCGCACTTGAGGGGCAGAATGCCGTGGGCACCCAGGATTTCGTATTTGTAGACTTCGCCCGGTTGCAGACGCGGTACGAAAATCTCCCAAACGCCTGTCGGATGACGCAAGCGCATCGGGTGACGACGTCCGTCCCAGTTATTGAAACTGCCGACCACCGAGACGCGACGCGCATTCGGGGCCCACACGGCAAACCGCACGCCGTCCACGCCATCGACATTGGTCACCTGCGCGCCCATGCAACTGCTCAAGTCGCGATGATTACCCTCGGCGAACAGGTAAAGGTCCATTTCACCCAGCAAAGGGCCATAGCTGTAAGGGTCTTCGGTGATTTGCTCACCGCCCGCCCAATTGATCTTCAACTGATAAGGCTGCGCGTGCTCTAGATGCCCCACGAAAAAACCGGGCACCTCACTCATCTGCAGTTCGCCCAACTCGCGGCCATCATCGGCAGCAAGCAGGCGCACGCTCAGGGCGCCGGGCAAGTAGGCGCGGACGAACTGCCCACTGCCGCCATCGCCGTGCGGGCCGAGAATCGAAAACGGGTCACGATGTTCAGCACGGATCAACGCATCCATGTCCACTGCGGCGGGCATCGCCTGGCGACGCGTACCGGTTTTGTCAGGTGCATTCATGTTGGCTCTCCATCAGACAGGTGCAGCAATCCACGCAGGCCTTGCAACGGCACGGCCAGCCAGCTCGGGCGATTCTCGGCTTCGTAGATTACTTCATAAGCGGCTTTTTCCAGGGTGAACAATTCCAGCGCGGCGTCCTCCCCTTGAGTCTCTTTCCAGGCGTGCGCCATACCGGTGGTCGCTGAGCGATAGCCGTCGATGAACGCCTCACGCGCCTGCGACAGATAAGTGCTCGCGACACGTTTACGGGCAGCGGCGGCCTCCTCGGAAGTGTCCACGCTCTGCGCGCTGCGCACGGCCATTGCGGCAGCGTAGTCGAAGGAACGCAACACACCGCTGACATCTTTGAACGGGCTGTGCCTGGCACGACGTTCGCTGAGTGCACGAGCCGGTTCGCCTTCGAAGTCGATCAGGTACGCATCGCCTTTCACCACCAGAACCTGCCCCAGATGCAGGTCGCCGTGGACGCGCATGCGCAGGCCGCCGACCGAGCGCCTGGCCAGTTTCGCAATGTGCTGTTGAATACGCTGGCGATTGGCCTGAAGCTCGCTCACCAGTTGCTGATCGTCGGCATTCAGATCGGCCTTGCGCTGCTCCAGCAGTTGCAAGGCACGCTCAAGCTGCGCCGTAACGCTTCTGGCCGATGCTTCGCCGTCTTCATCGCTAGTCACTTCCACCGCGAAATCAGGATTGTCGGTAGGCGCGGCAAGCATTTGATGCATTTCGCCCAGACGCTGACCCAGGTTGCGGGAAAAATCTGCCAGTTCAAGCAGTGCGTTGTAGTGCTGCTCCTGCTCGGACAAACCATGAGCCAGCTCATCACGCACCGCGCGCTCGAGGTTGTTCTGCGTCCACTCCCACGCATCGCCCTGGTTGCTCAGGTACCCTTGGGCAATCATAAGAAGATGCGGCTGGCCGTCATGCCCGACACGCACCACCGAACCCAGTAGCGGCGAAATATTGCGGTAACCCGAACGGGTCAGATAAGCGCCCATTTCCAGTTCCGGGTGCACACCGGCGCTGACCTTGCGGATGAGTTTGAGCACCAGACCACTGCCTACCACCACCGAGCTGTTGGACTGCTCGGCGGACAAGTAACGCACTTCCGATTCGTTATTCAGCCCCAGCGGGCCGAGCTGCGCGGTCTGTTCGAAACGCAGTTCGCCGTCATCGCACGCAATGACCGTGTCCGACTGCATGCCCTGAATCACCGCACGGATGAAGGTTTCCAAGGTGAACGCATCGGTAATCAGCCCTACTTGCCTGCCGCGACGCACCCTGGCCAGCGCCAGTTGCTGAGGCAGCGCGCTGCTGATTTCTTCTTCAGACAACAGGCCGAACGGCAATTGGTAGCGCTCGGTCTGCTCGCCTGAGGTGACCTCGATTTCGTTGAGCAGAACCGGGTGCGCAGGGTCGCCAAAGCGCACGGCGTAAGCGATGTTGACCCGCTCGATCGGTTTGTCCTTGCCGGCAAACCAGCGACGCTTGGGCAGATAGACTGCCAGTGAAGTGTTTTCCATGGTGCTGCGGAGCGGCTCGTCGAGCAACTCCTCCAGACGCTTCTTGAGCACCAGGGTCGGGAAGTCCGGCATGCTTTGCGCCGGTTCGACGTGCCAACTGGGCATTTGATTCTCCGAAGCCAGTAGAAACCAGTAGAAGCCGTAGGGCGGCAGCGTAAGCAAATAGCTCAACTGGCCTATCGGCGGGAAGGCGCTGCCACCCAGCATCTCAACCGGCACGGTGCCGGCATACGCCGACAGTTCGAGCTCGGCGGCCTGGGCAGCGCTGGAAACGTTGGCCACACACAGCACTATTTCGCTGTGACCATCAGGTCCGGTGTACTCACGGATGTAGGCCAGAATGCGGCGATTGGACGGCGACAGCATCTTCAACGTACCGCGCCCGAACGCCTTCTGTTGCTTGCGCACCGCCAACATGCGGCGGTTCCAGTTCAGCAGCGAATGCGGATCGCGCTCCTGGCTTTCGACGTTGACCGATTGAAAACCGTACATTGGGTCCATGATCGGCGGCAACACCAGGCTGGCCGGATCGGCGCGCGAGAATCCGCCGTTGCGGTCAATGGACCATTGCATCGGCGTGCGCACGCCGTCGCGGTCACCCAAGTAGATGTTGTCGCCCATGCCGATTTCGTCGCCGTAATACAGCGTCGGCGTGCCCGGCATCGACAGCAGCATGCTGTTGAGCAGCTCTACGCGGCGGCGATCGCGCTCCACCAGCGGTGCCAGACGACGACGAATGCCAAGGTTGATCCGCGCACGACGGTCGGCTGCGTAATAGTTCCACAGGTAATCGCGTTCACGATCGGTGACCATTTCCAGGGTCAGCTCATCGTGATTGCGCAGAAAAATGGCCCACTGGCAGTTAGCCGGAATCTCCGGGGTCTGACGCAGGATATCGGTGATCGGAAAGCGGTCTTCCTGTGCCAGCGCCATGTACATGCGTGGCATCAGCGGAAAGTGAAACGCCATGTGGCACTCATCACCGTCCGGGCCGTGGCTGTCGCCAAAGTACAGCTGAGTGTCTTCCGGCCACTGGTTAGCCTCGGCCAATAACATGCGGTCCGGGTAGTTGGCATCAATCTCCGCCCGGATACGCTTGAGCACCTGATGGGTTTCCGGCAGGTTCTCGTTGTTGGTGCCATCACGCTCGATCAGGTATGGAATCGCGTCCAGACGCAGCCCATCGATACCCATGTCCAGCCAGAAGCGCATGACTTCCAGCACCGCATTCATCACCGCCGGGTTATCGAAGTTCAAATCTGGCTGGTGCGAGTAGAAGCGGTGCCAGAAATACTGGCCCGCGACCGGATCCCAGGTCCAGTTGGACTTCTCGGTGTCGAGAAAAATGATCCGTGTGCCGTCATATTTCTGATCGGTGTCCGACCACACATAGAAGTCTCGCGCCTTGGAGCCGCGCTTGGCGTGCCGGGCCTTCTGGAACCAGGGGTGCTGATCCGAGGTATGGTTAATGACCAGCTCGGTGATGACCCGCAAGCCACGCTTGTGGGCCTGAGCGATAAAGCGCCTGGCGTCTGCCATCGTGCCGTAATCGCTATGTACGTCGCGGTATTCGGAAATGTCGTAACCGTCATCCCGGCGAGGCGATGGGTAGAACGGCAGCAGCCAGATCGTGTTGACGCCAAGGTCGGCGATGTAGTCGAGCTTGTCGATCAGGCCCGCAAAATCGCCGATGCCATCATTGTTTGCGTCATAGAACGACTTCACATGAACCTGATAAATCACCGCATCCTTGTACCAGAGCGGATCCTTGATGAATGCCGCGTCATCGGGCTTTTTTGCCATAGCTGACTCCTTGCAGTTTTACTGCGCGACCTGGATACGCCAGATTCCGAACGGTTGATACGACGGGTCGATACGCATCCACTGCACCTTGCCGTACCAGTTCCAGCGATGGCCCGTCATCAAGTCTTCGCCCGAGGTGACCGCATCATCCGGCAGCCCCATGTCCCAGAGAGGCAGCTCGAAATGCGCTTCCTGAACGTTATGCGGGTCCAGGTTGACGGCGATCAACACATAATTGCTGCCATCGGCCGAACGCTTGCCGAAGTACAGAATGTTGTCGTTCCAGGCATTGAGCAGCTTGAGACCGAGATGTGTCTGCAACGCCGGGTTTTGCCGACGGATACGGTTGAGTTGGGCGATCTCGGCAATGATATTGCCCGGGGCCGTGTAATCCCGGACCCGAATCTCGTACTTCTCGGAATCCAGATACTCCTCCTTACCCGGAATCGGTGCCGATTCGCACAGCTCGAAACCGGAGTACATACCCCACAGCCCGGAGCCCATGGTCGCCAGCGCCGCGCGGATCAGGAAGCCAGGGCGGCCCGACTCGTGCAGGAAACGCGGGTTGATGTCCGGCGTATTGACGAAGAAGTTCGGTCGGTAGCAATCGCGCCACGGCACTTCATTCAACTGGGTGAAGTACTCGGACAGCTCGGCCTTGTTATTGCGCCAGGTGAAGTAGGTGTAACTCTGGGTGTACCCCACTTTGCCCAGACGCGCCATCATCGCCGGCTTGGTAAACGCCTCTGCGAGGAACATCACGTCCGGATGCTGATTACGGACTTCACCGATCATCCACTGCCAGAACGGCAGCGGCTTGGTGTGCGGGTTGTCGACACGAAAGATTTTCACGCCCTCTTCGACCCATCCCAGCACGATGTCCCGCAGCTCGATCCACAGGCTGGGGATCGCATCCGGTGCGTAGAAATCGACGTTGACGATGTCCTGATACTTCTTCGGCGGGTTTTCCGCATAGCGAATCGTGCCGTCCGGACGCCATGAGAACCAGCCCGGATGCTGCTTGAGCCAAGGGTGATCCTGAGAGCACTGAATGGCGAAATCCAGCGCGATCTCCAGACCGTGATCGGCGGCTGCCGACACCAGACGACGAAAATCCTCGCGGCTACCCAACTGCGGGTGAATGGCTTCGTGCCCGCCGTCTTCGCTGCCGATGGCATACGGGCTGCCTGGATCGTCGGGGCCTGCCGTCAGCGAGTTGTTCGGACCTTTGCGGTGCGCCCGGCCAATCGGATGAATAGGCGGGAAATACAGAACGTCGAAACCCATGTCCCGGATCATCGGCAGGCGCGAATGCACGTCATTGAAGGTGCCATGGCGCGCCGGATCGTCGGTGATGGAGCGCGGGAACAATTCGTACCAACTGGCGAACTGAGCCAGTTCACGTTCGATGTCCAGCGCAAACTCGGTGCTGCGACTGAGAAAGGCGTGGTTGTCCGCCTGTTTCATCAGACCTGCCGTTTCGCTGTGCAACAACAAAGCGACTTTCTCGTCATTGTCCGACTGACCCAGACGCTGCAGGACGCTCTCGATAGCCTGACGCTGCTCGCCCTGGCTGCGCTCTGCCGCATGCGTCAGGTGGATACGGCCTTCTTCAAGTTCCAGTTCGATCGGTACGCCCGCTGCAAACTTCTTCTCCAGCTCGTAGCGGTAGCTGCCAAACTGATCGATCCAGGCTTCAAGGCGGAAAACATAGCGAGCCACCGACGTTGGCGTGAACTCCCCTACCCAACTGTCGTTGCCCAGCTCACGCATCGACGCTGTATGCCAGTGCTCTTCATCGGCAGCGCGCCAGCGAATGTTGACGGCCATCTTGTCGTGGCCGTCTGCGTAAACCTTGCTGGTCACCGTAACCGGCTGACCAATGATGCCCTTAGCCGCAAATTGCCCGCCATCGATCACTGGCAACGTATCTTCGATCACGATGCGGGGTAACTGCAGGGCTTGGGTCAATGACAGTGGACGACTTGGGTGCGGAACTTCGGAGGCCAGGGAATCCGGGCCGTATGGCTGTTCATTCATCGAGCATCACTCCTTCACGCCCCAGGGACGCTCCTGTGCAATCCATGCAATTGAAAAAATTAACGATACGGCAGCACAAATCCCCCACGCGCTGAAAACTCGCCTGATTCGGCTGCTTAGGTTCCGAGCGGTCAGCGTTGCGAAAGTTCAAAGGTTTTGAGCAGTGGGAAATGCCGCTTCACAGCATAGCGTAGCTACGGTCAGGCGAGGGTCACCGAGCGATTGACCCACAGGCCACGGCCGGGTGGCGATTGGATTGAATCATCGGCGAAGCGTGTCAGTCGAAGCCAAGTCAACAGACCTAAAAAGGAAGCCAGGACTATGTCTCTCCCCACTCCGCCAGAACCGGTAGATCCTAATATCGACGACCCTGTTCTCCCAGAACCGCTGCCCGAGGAGGATCCACCGCCAACCATGCCGCCGATCATCGATCCGCCGGCAGGTGATCCTCCGATCAAGGAGCCTCCGGTCATTGTCTGACCTGCGGCGACCGTCACATTAAGGATCTTGCGACCCGTTCCTTTTGGCAGGGTTGTCTCCGGACGGGTCGGCCCGCTCAACAATATGTGGCACAAGACGAAGGATGCCCAGCGCCAGGAAGGTGCTGAGTATCGCCATCATTTCACGGCCCATGCCTGCCGCCACGCCAATGGCGGCGGTCATCCACAGGCCGGCTGCGGTGGTCAGGCCTTTGACTTGCGCAGCGTTTCTCGCATTGTCCTTGAGGATAGTGCCCGCCCCCAGAAAACCGATGCCTGCCACAAGCCCCTGAATCACCCGACTGATTGCAGCATCGTCAGCCCCGGTCAGGCGTGGTGCCAGGACGAACAGCGCGGCTCCCATAGCGACCAGCATATGAGTGCGAACCCCCGCCGCCTTGCCTCGGTTCTCTCGTTCGAAACCGAGTATGCCGCCCAACAGCGCAGCCACGACCAGTCGAACAGTTACTCGTGTCATTTGCGACGCGTCGGCAACGTCCGAAAACTCGGACTGCAACGTTGTCACTACTTCCTGCCACCATGCGTTCATTGCCGCTCCTTGAAAGTCGGATCGACACTATCGACCATCGGCGAGTGGCAGAGTGCCGATCAGCGGCCTCCGGCCAATTCGATGAATGTGCCAGTCGCATAGGATGCTTTGTCCGACAGCAGCCAGAGAATGGCTTCGGCCACTTCTTCGGCCGTACCCCCGCGCCCCATCGGCAAGGCCCCTTCAAGTTTGCTGACGCGAAACGGATCGCCGCTCAGAGCATGGAAGTCGGTAAAAATGAAACCCGGTCTCACGGCGTTGACCCGGATGCCCTCTGGCGCGACTTCTTTGGAGAGCCCGACGGTGAAGGTGTCCAACGCGCCTTTGGACGCCGCGTAATCGACGTACTCACCTGCAGAGCCGAGTCTGGCGGCAGCGGACGAGACATTGACGATACTCCCGCCATGACCACCATGAGCGGGCGACATGCGCAGCAACGCGTGTTTGCTGCACAGCATTGGGCCGACCACATTGCTCATCATCATTTTCAGCATGCGGAACTCGGACATCTCTTCCACACGGCAGGCCTGAGCCAGCGTTCCCGCGTTATTGACCAGGTGCGTGACGCGACCCAGTTCGCAATCGACACGGGCAAAGAGCCGGATGATCTCATCCTCGTTGCTGACATCGGCCTGCACGGTAATCGCCAGGGCACCCAAGGCCCTGACCTGGGCACAGGTCTTTTCGGCGGCGGCGTGATCGGACAGGTAGTTGATGCAAATGCGGTAGCCTTCGGATGCCGCGAGAATGGCCGTTGCGGCACCGATTCCTCGCGAACCGCCGGTGATGACGAGAACTTTTTCCATGAATGTGTCTCTTGCGCTGCTCAAAACTGGCCGTGAATACCGGCCAGGCACTGAAGCCGCGCTGGCGGTGAGCGATGATCCTGCCAGTGTTTGGAATCCGGCGCCATCACCGTGTTTCAGTTTACGCCTGACACGCTGTCGCGCGATTGCAGATTGAGCCGTGTCTCGACGGTACGGATGTCTTCGATGAATCGCTGAGCCGGCAGCGGATGACCGAGCAAGAAGCCCTGAAGCGCATCACAGCCCAGGCTGGTGAGGAAGTTCTGCTGCACCGAGGTTTCCACGCCCTCGGCGACAATGCGCAGGTTCAGAGCCTGACCGACGGCGATGATTGCGGACACGATGGCCGCGTCGTCGCTGTCATGTTCCAGGTCGCGGACAAAGCCGCGATCAATCTTGATTTCATTGGCGGGCAAACGCTTGAGATACATCAGGCTCGAGTAACCGGTGCCGAAATCGTCGATGGACAGATCGACGCCCATTTCCGACAACTGCTTGAGTACAGCCAGACTGGCGTCGGCATCGTTCATGGCGGTCGTTTCGGTGATCTCCAGGGTCAGGCAGTTGGCTGGCAGTTGATGGCGGGCCAGTGTGTCGGCCACGGTGGTCACCAGCTCCGCGTGGCAAAACTGCAGGGCCGACAGATTGACCGCGATCCGCCAGTGGGTATAGCCCTCGTTGAACCATTCACGCATCTGGCGGCAGGCCTCATCCAGCACCCATTCGCCGATCTGAATGATCAGCCCGGTCTTCTCGGCCAGCCCGATGAAGGTCGAAGGTCCAAGCAGGCCCTGTTCGGGATGGTTCCAGCGCAACAGGGCCTCGGCACCGGTCGGCATTCCGGTGAGCGCATCGAACTTGGGTTGGTAATACAGACAGAAATGACGGTGCCTGATGGCGGCGCGCAGATCCTGCGAGAGCTGCAACTGGTTGCGCGCGTTGCTGTTCATCGACGCGTCGAAAAAACTGTAACCATTCTTGCCTGCAGCTTTGATGTGGTACATCGCGGCATCGGCGTTGACCAGCAGTTCGTGCTGGCTCTGGCCGTTACCGGGGTACATGCAGATACCGATGCTCAGCGAGATCTGCACCATGTGCTCACCGATATCGAACGGCTGAGAAATAAGGTTCACCTGGCGGCACGCAACACTCAAGGCATCCTGCGGCCCCTCAAGTTCTATCAGTAACACGAACTCATCGCCGCCAATTCTGGCGAGCGTGTCATGCCGATGCAGGTTTTCCCGCAGGCGCGCAGCGACTTCACGCAGCAGCAGGTCGCCAATGTGGTGGCCAAAGGCATCGTTGACCGGCTTGAAACCATCGAGGTCCATGAACATCAGCGCAAAACAGCCACCCTGCTCGTTGACCTTTTTCATGGCCTGCTCGATACGGTCGGTGAGCAGCACGCGGTTCGGCAGGCCGGTGAGGTTGTCATGCAAGGCCAGATGGGTGAGTTCCAGATTGGCCTCGATCAAGGACTGGGCGAGCACCGTGGTACGGGCTTCCAGACGGGCATCGAGAATGGACACGGCCAGCGCGATGCTGAGAACCGCAAGGCTGGTGACCAGCACCAGCTTATCCAGCCCATCGGTACTCAGACCGTTGCCCCATGCCCCGCAAAAACTTCCAGTCGCGAAATTGGCCGCAGCCATGCCGGTGTAATGCATGCCGACGATGGCAATGCCCATGATCACGGCAGCACCGGCACGCGCCAGGTGCACGCGAGGCGCGTTTTGCCGCAGCCGGAAAGCGATCCAGAGCGCTGCACCCGAGGCAATGACGGCAATCGCCAGCGACAGACTGAGCAAGCCCGGATCGTAGTCGATGCCCGGCTGCATGCGCATCGCCGCCATACCGGTGTAATGCATGGCGCTGATACCCAGCCCCATGAACAACGCCCCCAGCGCCAACTGCAGCAGCGGCATTCGGGGCTGATTGACCAGCCACAGTGCAAAACCCGACGAGAGCATGGCAATGAGCAGCGAGCATATCGTCAGCGCAATGTCGTAGCCCAGGTTCAATGGCAGCACGAAAGCCAGCATGCCGATGAAGTGCATCGACCAGATGCCGATGCCCATGGCAAGGGCCCCGCCGATCATCCAGCAATACACCGCACGGCCTTTGGCCGACGCGATACGGCCAGCAAGGTCGAGGGCGGTATAGGACGAAAGCACCGCCACCAGGACGGAGATCATGACGAGCGAGGGGATGTAACTGCCGACCAACATAGACGCACCTGCAAAACCCGAAGAACGCGTCCCTGCCGATCTGATGCTGGTGATTCTACGCAGTTGTTGCAAAATGTCGCGGTGACTGGTCGAAAATATGGCACCAAGCCATTATATTATTCAATCGATTGATAGAAATATTTCATTCAAACACTTGATTGACTCAGGCTGGCACCCTCATCCGCCCTCTCTCATGGCGCTTTGCGCTCCGCCAGACCGCGCTCCACGTCCCAGCCACCACCGAGCGCCGCGATCAACTGAACGCTGGCAATAAGCCGACTTTGCAGCACGTTGAGCACTGTCCGCTCGTTGCTCAATGCGGTGGCCTGCACATTGACCACGTCCAGATACCCGATGAGCCCGGCCTTGTACTGATTACTGGTCAGGCGCAGTGAATCGCGGGCCGACACCAGTGCCTCCTGACGCACCGCTGCTTCGTCCTCGTAGACCTTCAGCTGGATCAGGTAATTCTCGACCTCACGAAACCCGTCGAGCACAATCTGTCGATACTGCGCGACCGTCAGATCGTAGGCCGCTTCAGTGCGGTCCACCTCGGCCGACCGGCGGCCGCCGTCAAACAGGGTCAGAGCCAGTTGCGGGCCGACCGACCAGAAGCGGTTGGGCAGACTGATCCAGTTGGCGAACGTGCTGCTGCTGTAACCGCCGCTCATGCTCAGGGTGAAATCGGGGTAATAGGCGGCCTTGGCCACACCGATGTTCGCATTGGCGCCCATGACCGAGCGCTCGGCCGCCGCGATGTCCGGTCGACGTTCCAGCAGTTGCGACGGCAGACCGACCGGGATTTGCGGCAGCGCGGGGATCGAGGTCGTTGCCTGCAGATTGAAGTCGGCCGGCGCCATGCCCATCAGCACGGCGATGGCATTCTCGAACTGCGCACGCTGCCACGCCAGATCGATCAGATCGGCCTGGGTGCTTTTCAGCTGGGTCTGCGCCTGAGCAACCGCGTCGCGTCCTGAAATGCCCGCACGGTATTGATTCTGGGTCAGCGTCAGCGAACGTTGATAGGCGTCCACCGTGGCTTCCAGCAAACGCTTCTGCTCGTCTATCACCCGCAATTGCAGGTAGTTCTGCACCAGCTCCGATTGCAGGCTCAACCGCATGGCGGCCAGATCGGCGAGACTCGCCTGGGCATTGGCCTTGTCGGCTTCCAGGCCACGACGCAGCTTGCCCCAGACATCGGCTTCCCAACTGACGCCCAGTTGCGCGTTGTGGGTTTCGCGGATACCCGAATTCAGGTTGGTGCTCCCCGACGTGCTGCTGCCTGTGCCCTGACTGGAACGCGTCTTGCCAACGGTCAGATCGAGAGTCGGAAAGAACGCCGCCCGCGAACTGCGCACCAGTGCCTGCGCCTGACGATACTGCGCCTCGTACTGCGCCACCGTCTGGTTGGACGTATTGAGTCGCTCCACCAGCGCATTGAGCACCGTGTCGCCATAGACCTCCCACCAGGCCCCTCTGGCCATGGCGTCGTCACGCGGCGTCGCCTGCTTCCAGCCCTCGGCAGCCTTGAACTGCGCGGGTGCCGCCAGTTCCGGTCGCTGATAATCCGGGCCGACCGCGCAGGCGCTCAACAGCAGAACACAGAGCCCAACGCCGAGCGGGCGAGCCAGCCATGAGTGATTGGGTTTGAAAGCCAGACGATCGGTCATAACGGATTTTCCAGAGCAGCATCGGTCCGCACGCCCCGCCACCGGCTGAAACGGTGACGCAAACGGTCGAGATAAAGGTAAACCACAGGGGTGGTATAGAGCGTCAACACCTGGCTGAAGACCAGACCACCGATGATGGTCAGCCCCAGCGGCCGACGCATTTCAGCGCCTTCCGCCGCACTCAGCAGCAACGGCAGCGCGCCTAGAATGGCCGCCATGGTGGTCATCAGAATCGGACGCAAGCGCTGCAGGCAGGCGCTACGAATCGATTCCTGAGGCGTCATGCCCTGATCGCGCTCCAGGTGCAGGGCAAGGTCGATCATCATGATCGCGTTTTTCTTCACCACACCGATCAGCAGGAATATGCCGAGCAGGGAAATCAGGCTGAATTCGCTGCGCAGCACGTAGATGCTCAACAAGGCGCCGACACCGGCCGACGGCAGGGTCGACAGAATGGTCAGCGGATGAATGTAGCTCTCATAGAGAATGCCCAGCACCAGATACACCGCGAGCAAGGCACCGAGAATCATCCACGGCTGGCTTTTTTGAGTGGCGGCGAAGGCGTTCGCCGTACCGGCCATTTTCGAGATGATATCGGCGGGCAGGCCGATGGCGGCGATGGAACGCTCGATGGCCAGCGTGGCCTGATCGAGACTGACGCCTTCGGCCAGGTCGAATGAGATGTTTTCCGAGGCGAACTGACCATCATGGGAAACACGGTCGTTTTCCAGACTGCGCTCGTAATGCGCGATGCTGGACAAGGGCACCCGCTGACCGTCGGCGGTGATTACCTGGACCTGCTCCAGCGTCACCGGATCCTGCGCGTATTTGGGATTGACCTCCATCACCACCTGATACTGGTTCAGGCTGTCGTAGATAGTCGACACCTGGCGCTGGCTATAGGCATTGTTCAGCACGGCAGTGACCATGTTCATGTCGATGCCCAGCCGTTTGGCGGTATCGCGATTGACGATCAGCGTCACCTGCTGCGCCCCCCGCCCTTCCCGTGCGTCGATGGCCGTCAGTTGCGGCAGCGACTTGAGCGCGGCGACTATTTGCGGGTACCACTTGCGCAGGCTTTCAAGATCGCCGCTCTGTACGATGTACTGATACTGCGAGCTGGTCTGCTCGCGTCCTCCACCCAGTTGCAGGTCCTGATCCGGGGCAAGGAACAGGCGACTGCCTGGAACGTGCGGCAACGTCTTGCGCAAGCGTTCGACGACCTTTTCGGCGGACAGCTTGCGTTCGCTGATGGGCTTGAGGCGCACGATCATGAATGCGTTATTGGTTCCGCCGCTGCCGCCAATGAAACCCGCGACGCTCTTCACGGCCGGGTCGGCCAGCACCGCACGCCGGTAGATTTCCATCTTTGGCTGCATCACCTTGAACGACAGGCCGTCATCGCCGCGCACGAACCCCATCAACTGCCCGGTGTCCTGCTGCGGCAAGAAGGTCTTGGGCACCACCACGTACAGTGCGATGTTGACCACAACGGTAATCAGCAGGCTGAACAGTGTCAGACGTGGATGACGCAGCACCCAGCCCAGCGTGCGGTCATAGGCTGCAACCATGCGGTCGTTGAGCCGCTCGCTCCAGCGCTGAAAGGCGTTTTCCTGTTCGGCCTCACGCGGTTTGAGCCAGCGGGCACACAACATGGGGGTGAGCGTCAGGGAAACGATCAGCGACACGACGATGGCCACCGACAGGGTGATGGAAAACTCGCGGAACAGGCTCTCCACCAACCCGCCCATGAACAGGATCGAAACGAAAACGGCCACCAGCGAGACGTTCATCGACAACAGGGTGAAGCCGACTTCCTTGGCGCCAAGGAACGCAGCCTTCATCGGGTCCAGACCGTCATGAATATGCCGGGATATGTTTTCCAGCACCACGATGGCGTCGTCCACCACCAGACCGGTGGCGAGAATCAGTGCCATGAGGGACAGGTTATTCAGGGAGAAACCGCACAGGTACATGATGGCGAACGTGCCTACCAGCGAGACCGGCACCGCCAGAGTCGGAATCAGCGAAGCGCGAAAGCTGCCCAGAAACAGGAACACCACCAGCACCACCAGCACGACGGCAATCAGCAGGGTCATTTCCGCCTCGTGCAGCGTGGCGGTGATCACCGGCGAACGGTCCATGGCGATATCGAGCTTGACGCTGGCGGGCAGTACGGCCTGAAGGGCGGGCAACTGCGCCTTGATCTGAGCGACGGTTTCGATGATGTTGGCACCCGCCTGTCGGTTGATCACCAACAGCACGGCCGAGTTGTCATTGAAAAAGCCGCTGTTGTAGCGGTTCTCGACCGCATCGCTGACCCTGGCGACATCCTTGAGCCGCAACGTTGCACCCTCCTGATAGCGGATGATCAGGGGCGCGTAGTCTTTGGCTTTTTCCAGTTGATCGTTGGCCTGAACCTGCCAGTTGTATTGATCATTCTCCACCGAACCTTTCGGGCGACGCACGTTGCTGCCCGTGATCGCGGTTCGCACATCGTCCAGCGACACGCCGTACTGGGAGAGCAATTGCGGCTCCAGCTCGATGCGTACCGCAGGCAGCGAACTACCACCGATCTGCACTTCGCCGACACCGGTCACCTGCGACAGGCTCTGCGACAGGATGGTGGACGCCAGATCGTACAGTTGGCCCTTCTCAAGCACGGTCGAGGTCAGTGACAGGACCATGATCGGTGCCTGAGACGGATTAACCTTCTTGTAGGTCGGCATGCTGCGCATGCCGCTGGGCAACAGGTTGCGGGAGGCATTGATCGCCGCCTGCACCTCACGGGCCGCGCCATTGATGTCGCGGTTTAGATCGAACTGCAGAATCACTCGCGTAGTGCCCTGGCTCGAGCTGCTGGACATGGTGTTCAGCCCGGCAATCGTTCCCAGCGAGCGCTCAAGGGGCGTGGCGACGCTGGAGGCCATGATTTCAGGACTGGCACCCGGCAGGCTGGCCGATACCACGATCACCGGGAAGTCCATGTTCGGCAGCGGCGCCACGGGCAGCAGCCGGAAGCTGACCGCGCCGAGCAGCATGATCGCCAGACTCAGCAGGACGGTAGCGACAGGGCGGCGAATGAAAGGCGCTGACAGGTTCATGCGTCAGCCTGCTCCAGCCGGGCGGGTGCGCCAGGTTTACGGCTCCAGCGACGGCCCAGACGATCGAAGTACAGGTAGATCACCGGTGTGGTGAACAGGGTCAGAATCTGGCTCAGCAGCAGACCGCCAACCATCACCAACCCCAGCGGCTGACGCAATTCAGCGCCAGAGCCAGTGGCCAGCATCAGCGGAATGGCCCCGAACAAAGCCGCGAGCGTGGTCATCAGGATCGGACGGAACCGCAGCAGCGCGGCCTCATAGATCGCCGTCTCTGGCTCGACACCGCGATTACGCTCCGCGTCCAGCGCGAAGTCGATCATCATGATGGCGTTTTTCTTGACGATGCCGATCAACAGGATGATGCCGATGATCGCGATCATTCCCAGGTCATTGCCGCTGAGCAGCAGCGCCAGCAATGCACCGACGGCCGCCGACGGCAGCGTCGACAAAATGGTGATCGGGTGAATGTAACTCTCGTAAAGCACGCCCAGCACGATGTACATGGTGACCACTGCCGCCAGAATCAGCAGCAAAGTGCTGGACAACGACGCCTGGAACGCCTGCGCAGCGCCCTGGAACTGAGTCTGCACGCCAATCGGCATGCCAATGTCCTTCTGCACCTGCTCGATGACCTCGACCGCGGCGCCCAACGCGACGTTGGGTGCCAGGTTGAACGACATCATCACCGCCGGAAACTGACCGATATGGGCAATCGCCAATTGCGCCTGACGCTGCTCGACCCGCGCCAGACTCGAGAGTTTGACCTGCGCGCCGTCAGTGGTTTTCACATGAATCTGCTCCAGCGCCTGCGGCCCCAGTACGCTGGCGTCGGCCGATTGCAGAACCACACGGTACTGGCTGGCCTGGGTGTAGATGGTCGAAATCTGCCGCTGACCGAACGCGTCGTACAGCGCATCGGTGATGTTGGCAACACTGACGCCGACCCGACTGGCCGCATCGCGGTCAATCAGCAGGTAGACCTGCAGGCCCTTGTCTTGCAGATCACTGGCAACGTCCGTCAACTCGGGACGTTGCGCCAACGCATCCACCAGCTTGCCACTCCACTCACTGAGCAGCTCGGCGTCGGGAGACGACATGCTGAACTGGTACTGGGTACGGCTGACGCGATCTTCGATGGTCAGGTCCTGAACCGGCTGCATGAACAGGCGGATGTCTGACAGCTTGTCGACTTCCGGCTGCAGCCGGTGAATGACCTCGGCCGCGGTCAGGTCGCGCTCCCCGTGAGGTTTGAGGTTGATCAGAAAACGACCGCTGTTGAGCGTTGCGTTGTCGCCATCCACGCCGATGTATGACGAAAGACTGACCACCGACGGGTCCTTGAGAATGATGTCCGCCAGGGCCTGCTGCCGCTCGCTCATGGCCTTGAACGACACCGATTGCGGGGCTTCGGAGATACCCTGGATCACACCGGTGTCCTGCACCGGAAAGAACCCCTTGGGTACCACGATGTACAGCAGGACCGTCAGACCCAGTGTGGCGATGGCCACCAGCAACGTCAGCGGCTGGTGCTTGAGCACCCAGCGCAGACCGCCGCCATAGACATTGACCAGCCAGTCGATCCAGGCACCGCTGGCGCGATAGAAACGGCTCTGTTCTTCTTCCCTGGGTTCGCGCTTGAGCAAGCGCGCGCACATCATCGGGGTCAAGGTCAGCGAGACCACCAGGGAGATCAGGATCGCAACCGCCAGGGTGATGGCGAACTCTCTGAACAGGCGCCCGACGACGTCGGCCATGAACAGCAGCGGAATCAGCACGGCGATCAGCGACAGGGTCAGGGAAATGAGTGTGAAACCGATCTGCTTCGCCCCTTTCAACGCCGCCTGCAACGGGGTTTCGCCCTCTTCGATGTGGCGCGAGATGTTCTCCAGCATGACGATTGCATCGTCCACCACAAAACCTGTGGCGATTGTAAGCGCCATCAAGGTCAAGTTATTGATCGAAAAACCGGCGAGGTACATGACCCCGAATGTGCCGATCAATGATAACGGCACGGCAATCGACGGAATGAGCGTGGCACTCAGACGACGCAGGAACAGGAAAGTGACCAGCACCACCAGCACGATCGCAATCAACAGCTCGTGCTGGACATCGGTGACCGAGGCGCGGATGGTCTGGGTTCGGTCGGTCAGCACCGTGACATCGAGTCCGGCAGGCAGGTTGTCGGTAATACTCGGCAACAGGGTTTTGATGCGGTCCACCACGTCGATGACGTTGGCGCCCGGCTGCCGCTGGATGTTGAGCAATACAGCCTGATTACGGTTGGCCCAGGCGGCGAGACGTTCGTTTTCCGCCCCTTCCACGATCTGCGCCACATCTTTCAAACGCAGCGGCGCGCCGTTTTTGTAGGCCAGAATCAGATTGGCATATTCCTCGGGCGACTTGAGCTGGTCATTGGCGTCCAGCATCGACACCCGGATCGGGCCGTCGAAATTGCCTTTGGGCTGATTGACGTTGGAGGCGCTGATCAGGGTTCGGACATCGGCAAGGTTCAGGCTGTTGGCGGCAAGCGCATCCGGGTTGACCTTGATACGCACGGCCTGACGCTGCCCACCGGCGATACTGACCATGCCGACGCCGCTGATCTGGGAAATCTTCTGCGCCATGCGCGTGTCGACCAGGTCATTGAGTTTGGGCAGCAACATCGTCTTCGAGGTGATCGCCAGTGTCAGCACAGGCGTATCGGCCGGGTTGACCTTGTTGTACACCGGTGGCGCGGGCAAGTCCGTGGGCAGCAGATTGGTGGCGGCATTGATGGCAGCCTGAACCTCCTGCTCGGCCACGTCCATGTTGATCTCAAGACTGAAACGCAAGGTGATCACCGAAGCGCCGCCAGAACTGGTGGACGCCATCTGGGTCAGCCCCGGCATCTGCCCGAACTGGCGTTCCAGCGGCGCGGTCACGGCACTGGTCATCACCTGCGGACTGGCTCCGGGGTACAGCGTCATCACCCGAATGGTCGGATAATCCACCTGCGGCAGTGCCGAAACCGGCAGCAATCCGTAGGCGATGAGACCGGCGAGGACAATCGCCACCATGCTCAGTGTGGTGGCAACCGGACGCAGGATGAACAGACGTGACATGTTCATACGCTTGGTTTATCCGCCTTCAGCAGCGATGCCGATTTTTCGGTACCGCTGTCCGGCTTGCCATGAAGCTTTTGCCCCGGCCCGGCGGGCACGTCCTTGCTGTCGCTGACGACTTCCACCTCGGCTCCGTCGCGCAGACGGTCGGTGCCCTCGAGCACAACCCGTGCGCCTGCCGTCAGACCTTCGGTAATGACGGTCGAGGTTTCGTTGCTCGGACCGGTCTTGAGCAGATTGATCTTGACCTTCTTATCGCCGTCCAGCACATAGACGAATGTGCCGTTGGTACCAAACTGAACCGCTGCGGTTGGCACCAGAACGGCTTGCGTCAGCGTATCGGCACGCAGCCGGACATTGACGAACTGATTGGGAAACAGCACTTCATCCTGATTATCGAAGCGCGCCTTGAACTTCAGAGTACCCGTAGCGACATCGATCTGATTGTCCAGGCTGGCGAGAACACCGCTGGCCTGCATCTTCACGTCGCCGCGATCCCAGGCTTCGACGGGCAGCTTGTCGCCAGTGCGATAGCGGGCGATCACACTGGACAGGTCTTTTTCAGGCAAGGTGAAATTGACTGATATCGGCTGGGTCTGGGTAATCACCACCAGCGCAGTGGTATCGTTGGCGGCCACCAGGTTACCGACGTCCAGTTGCTTGAGACCCACGCGACCGGCGATAGGCGCACGGATACGGGTAAAGTCCAGATTGAGCCTGGCTTCGGCCACTGCGGCCTGATTGGTCTTGATGGTGCCCTGATACTGGTTGACCAGCGACTCGGCGGTGTCCAGCGTCTGCTTGGCGATGCTGTCTTCAGCATAGAGACTGCGATAGCGTTTGACGTCCAGTTGGGCGTTCTTGAGCAAGGCCTGATTGGTTGCCAGCGTGCCTTCGGCCTGCTGCAACGCGACCTGATAACTGCGCGGATCGATTTCCGCGAGCAGATCACCCGCCTTCACCATCTGGCCTTCCTGGAAATTGATCTTGACCAGTTCGCCCGCCACCCGGCTGCGCACGTTGATGGTATTCATCGCAGTCACGGTGCCCAGCGCCTTGTAATAGATCGGAAAATCGCCCTGGGTCACTGGCGCGACGCGCACCGGAACGGCGGCAGCCGCCCCGCCGAATCCCGGCCGGGCCATACCGGTCTTGCTGGTCTTGCTGGTTTGCGCACTCTTGTCGGCAGCGTCAGTGCCTGACGTCGATGAGGAGCCCGGCCAGAATCTCCAGCACAGGCCGATGACGACCAACATGACCACTAGACTGATCAACCAGCGACGGGATTTACGAGGGCCAGACGATTGCATGAATAAATCAACCATTACAGGTGAGGGCTTCTTTGGACGCTGAACAATAAGCACTGATGAGCTTCAAGCAAAGCGCCTTTACCAAGCGCTTACTTTCGTTAAACGGTTGAAGCACAAATAAAAAAACGGCCTGAACGGATTCAGGCCGTCGATACCTTGCAGAACGTTACTTCAATACCGCCAGGGCGGCATCGTAGTCAGGCTCTTCAGCAATTTCGGATACCAGTTCGCTGTGCAGCACGTTGTTGTTTTCATCCAGAACCACCACTGCGCGAGCGGTCAGGCCCTTGAGCGGGCCATTGGCGATCGCGACACCGTAGTTCTGGCTGAACTCGGGGCTGCGGAAAGCGGACAGATTCTTGACGTTTTCAAGGCCTTCGGAACCGCAGAAACGCGCCTGAGCGAACGGCAGATCGTTGGAAATGCACAGCACCACAGCGTTGTTAACATCATTGGCCTGGGCATTGAACTTGCGCACCGAGGTGGCGCAGGTCGGGGTGTCGACGCTTGGGAAGATGTTCAGCACTTTGCGCTTGCCGGCAAAGTCGTTCAGTGTCACTTCAGCCAAGCCTTCGCCGACGAGGGTAAAAGCAGGCGCTGCGCTGCTGTTTTTTGGCAGTTCGCCACTGACTTGAACGGGATTACCTTTGAGAGTCACTTGGGCCATGAAACGAGGTCCTTTTTCGGTTTGGTTTGGGTAAGAATCAGAAGTTAAACACGAAAGTGCTTCACGACCTATATAGGACAATTCCGAATGTGCTCAGGAATTGAGCCGGTCTCTGACCTCCGGTCGTGCACACAATTCTGCCAGCCAGTCGACGAAAACCCGAACCCGCCTCGACAACTGTCGATGCGGCGGATACAGGGCCATAAGTGGCAAAGCCGGCGGTCGATAGTCTCGCAGCACCTCGACCAGCGTGCCGCTGCGCAACTGCGTGGCGATGTGGTAGCGCGGCGCCTGTATGAGACCGAATCCGGCTTCGCAGGCAGCGACGTAACCTTCGGCACTGTTAACGGCCAGCGAGCGGGTCAATTGAGGTTCGTGCAACTGACCACGCACCATGAACTCCAGCCCGTAACGCTTGCTGCTGCCCGTGGAGAAATACTCGATCACTCGATGGCGGGTCAGATCTTCAAGGTCCAGAGGAGAGCCGTGCTCGTCAAGGTACGCACGGCTGGCGCAGGTAATCTGTGTCAATTTTTCCAGCGGCCTGGCGACCAGTGCTTCATCGTGTGAACTGCCAGCGCGCAGGACGCAATCCACACCTTCGCGTACCAGATCGACCTGCCGGTCGCTCATGCCAATCTCAAGTTCGATCTGCGGATAACGCCGGGTGAATTCAGACAGAGCAGGCATGACGACCATGCACCCCAGACTCATGGGCAGATCGATCCGCAGCAGGCCTTTAGGTCCGGCGCTGGTAGATGAGAAAGCCGACTCAGCGTCTTCAAGATCGGCCAGCAGGCTGAGACAGCGCTGGTAATACGCATTGCCGTCGGGCGTCGCGCTGACCTGGCGAGTCGTACGCTGCAGAAGCTGAACCCCAAGATGAGCCTCGAGCTGCTTGATCAGCACCGTAACGGACGCGCGAGGCATTTGCAGGCTTTCAGCGGCCTTGGCAAACCCGCCCAGCTCGACGATGCGGGTGAACACGCGCATGGCGTTGAATCGATCCATGATGACCGGGAATCCATTTTTTACTGCATTTCAATAAGAAGAACCGTTTTAGCGGGTTACTACCCACGCTGTCGAGGACAACCTGCTTCAGCAGTGTCCCTCCTCTATGTTTCAGAAATCGCGTTTGTAGAAAATATCCAGCGAACTGGCAATGCCGCTGGCCGCTTCCAGATAGACGCGTTTGCTGAGCAGGTAACGCAATGCAATAGTATTGGCCGGTTCGAACACACCCACCCCGTAACGCAGGCTGAGCTTGTCAGTGATCTTGCCGCTGGCCACGACATTGGTTTTGTCACCCGTCCCGGAAGTATCGAGCTCGAAATCCTTGATCCCCAGGTTATCGGCCAGCTTGCCGGTGGTTGAAGCACTGCCAGCGACACCCAGTGCCAGCGCAGCCTGTGCAACCATGTTGTTGTCCTCGCCGGAATTACCCAACGGCCGTCCCATGACCAGATAGGACAGGGCTTGCTCCTGACTCATGGCCGGTTCGGAAAACACTTCGGTGGTCGGCTGGTCGGCACTGCCGGTCAGGCGGATACCGGCGATCACATCGTCGGTCTGGCGAATGGCTTCGATGTCCAGATAAGGCTGATCTACAGGGCCGGCGAATAGCAATCTGGCCTTGCGAATGGTCAGACGCTGTCCATAGGCGCGATACCGTCCGTTATTGAGGTTCAGTTCCCCGCGAGTATCGAGGTTGTCGCCAATGTGGACACGCCCTACCAGATCGGCCGTCAGGCCAAAACCGTTGAAACTGAGTTTTTCCTGTCCGACTTCGACGTCGATGTCCATCGCGACGGCGAGCGGCGGCGCGCCTTCCTCGGTCTGCTGGCCGACAATGACCGTGTCACCCGAGAGCTTGACGGTCGACGGTGGCAGTTCACGAATGGTGATTGCACCCTTGGGGATCAGTACCTTGCCGGAGACCGCCAGTCGCTCGCCTTGCATCGATATCTTCAGGTCAGGCGCTGCCTCGACTTGCGCATAGGGCTCAACATGAATCGGCAGTCGAGAGCCCTTCAGGCTCAGATCGACCACCAGCGCCTGCCCCCAGGCCACCTGCCCGGTCAGAGCCCCCTGTCCGGTGGTGCCGCTTTTCCAGCCGCCATTGACCTGAACATTTTCTCCAGCGATCAGCGCCTGGACATTCAGGTCGTGCAGTTCCATCGGCATTTCAGCACCAGACACCTCGCCGCCCTGCAATGCAACACTGCCGTTGACCAGCGGTGCCAGCAAGCCACCGGACAGTCTGCCGCTGCCGTTGAGGCGTCCATTGAGCTTCTCGACCATCGGCGCAAACGGGCGTGCCACCGAGAGATCAAGGCCGGACAGGCTGAAGTCACCGGAAAGCGCCTTGTTGCTCGACAGCGGGTCGATCTGGGCGGTCAGCAGAAGACGGCCCAGCCTGGCGCCATCGAAATCCAGGCGAGCGTCGATCTTTTTCGGTGTCAGGGTGCTGGTCAGCTTCAGAGTCTGATATGGGAAATCCAGCCATTTATCCTTGTCCCGCACCCGCAGGGTTCCGCCACCGGCATCCACCCGGATCTGACCGTTGGGGCCGGCCGCTGGCATGTCCAGCTGGACATCGGCGTTCAACGTGCCTTTCCAGGCGAAATCCTTTGGCAGCCATTGCGCCAGGCTGTCGAGCGGGAAGTTTTTCAGGTGGTAGCGCAAGCGCGGATCGGGCATCAGGCGCTGGTCCTCGCCACACAGGCTGGCGGCACCGGATAGCCAACAATGGGCGCCGAACTCAAGTCTCCCGTCGGCCAGCCGCTCGAGCCGCGCCGGTCGCTGCAGACGCCAGTCCTGACCGCCGCTCTGGACGGCACCACTGGCTAACCGGCCACGCCAATTGCCGTTATCCAGCGTGCCGTCCAGTGCCAGAGCGAGCTTGAGGAGTGGACCTTGCAGGTCAAGTTTGAGTTGCTGGGCTTTCAGCGTGCCCTGCCCGTCCACGGTCAAGGTTCCGAGGCTGGTATCGCCGCTTTGAATGCCAGCGCCCTTGAGGTTGACTGACGCCCGTTGGGCCGCGTCCAGCCTGGCGGTGGCGGCGAGCGATTGCAGGCGATTGTCTTGAAAGGCCAACTGGCTACCCTGCAACACCAACTGGCCCTGAGGCGCCTGCAGCGTTCCGGCCAGGTCCAGCCTGCCGCTGGCCTGTCCCTGCAAGCGTGGCCAGAGTTGGCCCAGACGCTTCAGATTCAGGTCCAGTTGCCCTTGCAGGCGCTGATTCAGACTGCCGACGCCTTGAATACTGTTGTCGCCAAGGCGAATGTTCAGATTGGCCAGACTCCACTGTTGCCCATGGCCATCGGCCTTGGCCTGCAATAACGCAGGCTGACCGCGTAATCGGCCTTTCAGGTCCAGATCCGCAGTCAATTCCAGTTGGTCGTTCTGGAGTTGTCCTTTGCTGCGCAGCGGACCGGCCAGCGTGCCCGGCAGCTCGGCGACCCAGAACGAAGGGTCCAGCGAGCTCAGGTCGAGCGCGGTGTCCCAGCCGATGCCGTCAGCGAACTGCACGTTCACATGGCCGCTGGCCTTGCCCTGCCCGGCGACCAGATCCAGTTGCGGCAGATAGATCTGCTGCAAATCACCACTGAACGGGCTGCCCACTGTGAACGCGCCAGCGGGGCCGTCCAGGCTGGCGTTGAAATGGCCGAGGTATTTGCCATCCGTATACGACACATCTCCCTTGAAGGCATGGAGCGCGACCTGCGGCGTGGCGTCAATGGGATACAGCCGCTGCCAAGGAAAGTCCAGCCAATCGACACTGGCGTCGGCACTGAAGCCGGTTTCCCAGTTCAATTTGCCATTGACCAGCAGTCGTTGCTGCTCGCTGGCTGCCAGATTCAGGGCCGCGATGGTGGCACCCTTTGCATCTGCACGACCCTGCAACACCAGTGTCATCGGACCTTGTTCGGCGGGCAGACTGGCAGATCCGTCGATCTGATAGCCATTGTCCAAATTACCCTCGGCGGTGAGCAGCAACTGATCGAGCTGCAGGGTTTCCGGCAGTCCGGAGCTGGGCCTGAAATGCTCCGAGGTGAGTTTCAGCCGCGCTGGCACATGCTCGGCAAGCGGTTGCAACTCGCCGCTCAAGACACCCGTCAGATAGCCGGTGCTGTCGGCCTTCAGTTGCAGCGTTTTGAGCAGCTCGCCTTGAATATCCAGCGCCAGCGCCCATGGTTTTTCGTCCTGAGGCGGCAATTGCAACTGGCCTTGCAGGCTCAGCGGCCAGTCGCCCTCGGGATTGACCAGACCACCGAGGTCCAGCACCAATGCATCTCGTTGCAGATGAGCACTGTCGATCTGTAGCCCGCCGGACGTCCAGTGCGCCGCCAGTTTGAGGTCACGCAGTTGTTCGACGCCATCCAGCTCAAGACTGCCAAGCCGAACGTCCTTGAGTTGTATCGCCAACGGCAGTTTGAGGTCCGGCAAAGTGAGCGGAGCATCACTGGCCGGTTCAGCGCCGGGCGGAAAATGCAGCACGACCTTTTCTGCGTTCAGTTGATCAACACACAAGGTCATCTTCAGCAAACAGCCGGGCGTCCAGGCAAAGACCGGAGATTGCACCTCGACCCGATCTTCGCCCTGTTGCCACAGCAGTCGCTCGGCGCTCCACTGCCCACCCAGACGGCCCTGAAAATTATCCAGTTGCAGACCCGGCACGCGAGCCAACGCCCATTGGCTACCTGCCTGCGTGCCCATTATCATCCAGACGGCCACCACCAAGACCAGCAGGACCGCAAGCAGACCCAGTCCGGCAATCTTCGCGCTACGTGCGATGTTCACCCGTTTCAAAGCTCCGGCCCCATGGAAAAGTGCAGACGAATCCCGCCATCGTCGTCCAGCGCATGCGCCAGATCAAGACGCAGCGGCCCGACCGGCGAAACCCAGCGCACGCCAAAACCAACACCGGTTTTCAAGCTCGGCATGTCCAGGCTGTTGAACGAATTGCCCTGATCGACGAAGGTTGCCAATCGCCATTTTTCAGCGACGGAATACTGATATTCAACGCTGCCGGCCACCATGTAGCGACCGCCGATCCGGTCGCCATCGGAGTTGGTTGGTGACAGATTCTGATAATCGTAACCGCGCACGCTTTGATCGCCACCGGCGAAGAAACGCAGCGACGGAGGGATCGAGGTATAGCCGTCGGTGAAGTTACCGCCAAACTGCACGCGTCCGAGCAACCGGTGATTTTGCGCGACGGTGGTCAGGCCCTTCAGCAGTACGTTGCCGCGTATCAGGTTGGCGTCGGACAGCATGCCCTCCTTCGCCACTTGCGCGTCGAACTGCAGGCGATAGCCATTGTGCGGATCGATCCGATCATCGCTGCGCAGGTACGAATAACTGATCCCCGGCATCAGCAGCGTACTCAGGCCCGAATCGTCACCGAGTCGATATTCCTCGCGTTGCCACTTGAGCGAGATGACCCGCTCCCAGCCGCTGGGCAGCTTGCTGTGCCATTCGGGTCCGACCGTCAGCAGTTTGCTGAGGCTGTCGGTCCCGGCGATCTCTTCATATTGATAGCCGCCCGCAAAACGCAGTTTGTCGGTCAGGGGCGGGTCGAGCGGCACGTCATACCAGAGGCCGACATTCTGACGGGGAGCCGACAGTTCAGACTCGAACCCATAGCTGTGACCTTGCGCGTTGGCCCAATGCCGGGTCCAGTTGGCCTTGCCTCGCGGCCCCACATCGGTGGAATAGCCAAGGCCCAGGCCCATGGTCCGAGGCTTGCGCGTTTCCAGCTGAACCGTGACCGGGATCACTTGACCCACCGCAGCGGTCGGCGCTGCGTCCACCCTTACCCCTTCGAAATAACCGCTGGCCTGCATCGCCTGATTGAGCTCGGCAATCAGTTGCGAGTCGTAAGGGGTATTTTCCTTGAACGGCACCATGCGCTTAAGCAGGTCATCGTCGAACGGCGCATCGCCGCTGAACATGACTTTGCCCAGCGAATAGCGTGGACCGCTGTCGTACACCAGCTCAATGTCTGCAACGCCGGCCCGAGGGTCGATGGCCAGACGCTGCCGGGTGAAACGACCACTGAAAAAGCCGTAGCGCGACGCCTGATTCTGGATCAGACGCTTGGCGTCTTCGTAGTTGCCATGATTGAGCACCGCACCGGCTTTGAGCGCATCGCTCTTCGGTACTTTGAAGGCTTTCAGCGATGCCGCCGGCCCCTCGACCCGCACCACCACGTTGCGCAAACGGATCGGCTCGCCCGGCTGGATCTTCATGATCAGGCGCGGATTCTCGCCATCCTGTATCTCACTGTCGATCCGGGCTTGATAATAACCCAGCGCCTGTGCGGCTTTCTCGGCCTGCTGCTCGGCGCCCAGACTGAAGTTGCGCAGAGCACGGGCATCGCGCTCGCCGAGGTCTCCGACGTAACCTTCGACATTGGCCTTGAGGTCCGGATTGGCGGGTGTGATCTGCACGTCCAGTCGTGCGGCGGCCAGCGCCGTCGCACTCAAGGACATCAGAAGCACACTGCCACTGAATATTCTGAGAGGCTTCATGGGAGTGAATGCTAGCACGACCCGCAAGCTACGCTGAAAACCGCAAACCAACGGTGTATCAAACCGTTACGTCATGGATTGGCAGTGGAACCTTAGGATTGGGGTGGAAAAAGACATGCTCGCGGACCGGTCCTACCGCAATTTCGCCGATTTCTTCATAACCTTGCCGCTTATAGAACTCGAGGTAACGGGGGTTTCCGGTATCGAGCACGATGCCTTGGGAATGTTCGTCTTCCGAACACCAGTCGTGCAGCGCCTGCAGCAGCTGCTCACTCAGGTCCTGTCCGGTCTTCTGTCCCTGGAACTCCGGGTCCAGACCGATCAGCGGCAGCACATGCACGGTCTCGGACGGTACACAGGCCAGGACTGCGTTGTAATAGGCCAGATACCGCTGCGTACAGCTCAGGCCGGTGCCGACCACCATCCGCAGGCGCCAGGCCCAGCTTTCAGTTATGCCCAGCCGACGCTGCGGCGGGGCAATCAGCGCAACGCCGACCAGCCGGTCTGCCATGAACAGGCCCAGTGCGGGCTGGTTTTGCAAAAAGTGCTGCTTGACCAATTGCCGGATGGTTTCGCGAATACGATTTTCGTAGCCCGAGCGCTTGTCATTGAACAGGTACGCAAAGGTCGGGTCGCGACGATAAGCCTGAAACAGCAACGATCGGGTTTCACGGGAATAACCACTGTCGAGCTGGCGAATTTCGCCCACGATGGCAGCAGGTTGGGACATAAAGGGACCTCACATGGACGAAACTGCGTAAGCGCAGTACTGGGCAAGCATCGTTTCGAGTGATGGCACCTTGCGACAGTTCAAACAAATTGTCCGACAGGCTCTCGTTCCGCACCCGGACGGCATGCTGGCCCTGAGCCGACAGGTCGGCTAGCATCGCGGCTTGTTTTTCCTCAGGACTGCCGTTTTATGAAAATCGTCTCGTTCAACATCAATGGTCTGCGCGCCCGACCGCATCAGCTGGCAGCGCTGATCGAGAAACACCAGCCCGACGTCATCGGACTTCAGGAAACCAAAGTCTCGGACGATCAGTTCCCTCAGGCCGACATCGAAGCCTTGGGTTATCACGTACATTTTCACGGCCAAAAAGGCCATTACGGGGTCGCCCTGCTGTCGCGCAACGCACCGATTGCCCTGCACAAAGGCTTCGACAGTGACGACGATGAGTCTCAGAAGCGCTTCATATGGGGCACCTATGCCGACCGAAACGGCCAGCCGGTCACCATCATGAACGGCTATTTCCCCCAAGGAGAAAGCCGCGATCACCCGACCAAGTTTCCTGCCAAGCAGCGCTTCTATAACGATCTGCAGACACTGCTGGAATCACGCTTCAGTAATGATCAGTCGCTGATCGTGATGGGCGACGTGAACATTTCGCCGCAGGATTGTGACATCGGCATCGGCCCCGACAATGCCAAGCGCTGGCTGAAAACCGGCAAGTGCAGCTTCCTGCCGGAGGAGCGTGAATGGATGGAACGCTTGAAAGGCTGGGGGCTGATCGACAGCTTCCGTCATCTTTACCCGGAGGTGGTCGATCGGTTCAGTTGGTTCGACTATCGCAGCCGGGGTTTCGAAGACGAGCCCAAGCGTGGGCTGCGCATCGACCTGATCATGACGTCCCATGGCTTACAGCCGCGGATCAAGGCAGCCGGCGTGGATTACGACTTGCGGGGCATGGAAAAGCCTTCGGACCACGCGCCGATCTGGCTGGAACTGCACTGACAATCCTTCCTTGAACCACCCTGCCCGTCATCGCGGGCAGGTAGCGCCTCGCGCGGCACGAAAACTGTCACCTTGCGGTAACGTCTCCGTCTTATTCTCTCGGCACTTCCGTTCATTCAAGGTGCCGCCGATGTTGCGCGCTCTGCTTGCGGCGCTGATTATGTCGAGCGCTACCCTGCCCTGCATCGCAGCGTCCATGCTGCCTGTGCCGGACAACGACGCCCCGGTCCTGCGCATTCAGGGCTCTAACACCATCAACGCCCGACTGGGCCCTGCTCTGGTTGAGGGTTTGATGCGCCAGCAAGGGCTGCAGGCGGTCCGGACATTGCCTGGCGATGCCGTCAATGAACAACGAGTGACTGGCACTGCGTCCGACAACGGCAGGCCGGTGCGGGTGGAGGTTGCTGCGCATGGCTCGGGCACCGGCTTCGAAGCCTTGAACAACGGCACGGCCGACCTGGCCGCCTCCTCCCGCCCGATCAAGGAACAGGAAGCGGCGGAACTTGCCCGTCTGGGCGATCTGAGAAGTGCTGCGGCCGAGCAGGTCATTGCCATTGACGGGGTTGCGGTGATCCTGCATCCCGGCAACCCGCTGCGTCAGTTGGACACCCGGCAACTGGCCCGTATCTTCTCGGGTGAAGTGAAAGACTGGAGCGAGGTGGGTGGCAACTCTGGAGCCATTCACCTGTATGCGCGGGACGAGAATTCCGGCACCTGGGAAACCTTCAAGGAACTGGTGCTGACCAGGCAGGGCAAGCATCTGTCCAAAGCCGCCGTCAGGTTCGAGTCCAGCGAACAGCTGTCCGATGAAGTCAGCAATGACCGCAACGGCATTGGTTTTATCGGCCTGCCTTATGTGCGGCGAGCCAAGGCCATCGCGATTGCCGATGGCGAGTCGAAGCCCATGCTGCCCACCGTCAACCTGATTGCCACGGAAGACTATCCGCTCTCACGCCGACTGTTTCTGTACGTGCCACCGCTGACACCGCAGGGCTGGGCTCAGGCGCTGGTGCAATTCACTCAGAGCGTCGAAGGTCAGGCGATCGTGGCTCAGAACGGGTTCGTTGCGCAGACGGTACAGGCGGTCAGAGTGCCGACCACTCCCCAGATGCCGGTCGATTATCAGGTGCTCACGCGCAAGGCCGAGCGGTTGTCGGTCAATTTTCGCTTCGCTCAAGGCAGTGCCCGGCTGGACAACAAAGCCCAACTGGACCTCAGGCGCGTCGCGGACTACCTGAAAGCCAACGACAAGCTCGACCAGCAGGTCACGCTGGTCGGTTTCGGCGACGCCAAGAGCGATCCGGAGCGCGCCGTGCTGCTCTCAAGACTCAGGGCCATGGCGGTGCGTCGCGAATTGCAGAAAAGCGGCGTGACCTTCCGCGACGTCCTGGGCCTGGGTGACGAGATGCCGGTGGCCACCAATGACCTCGACGACGGCCGGATCAAGAATCGCCGTGTCGAGGTGTGGGTGGAATAAAGCGGGCGAGTGCTCAGCCTCGAACGCGCCCCGTATCGCCGGGCAGGTATTTACCCAGCTCGAATTTGCCGATCGCTGCCCGGTGCACCTCATCCGGACCATCTGCCAGACGCAGGGTACGTTGCATGGCGTACATGTAGGCCAGTGGGAAATCATTGGAAACCCCTGCGCCACCATGCATCTGAATCGCGCGATCAATCACCGCCAATGCAACGTTCGGCGCCACGACCTTGATCTGGGCAATCTCGCTCTTCGCCACCTTGTTGCCCACAGTGTCCATCATGTACGCAGCCTTCAGCGTCAGCAGGCGAGCCATGTCGATTTCCATGCGCGAATCGGCAATCTTGTCGATATTGCCGCCCAGTCTCGCCAATGGCTTGCCGAATGCGACGCGATCGATGGAGCGCTTGCACATCAATTCAAGTGCTCTTTCAGCCATACCGATTGAACGCATGCAATGGTGAATCCGACCTGGTCCAAGGCGCCCCTGAGCGATCTCGAAACCGCGCCCCTCACCCAGCAACACGTTTTCATACGGCACCCGAACGTTTTCGAACAGCACCTCGGCGTGACCGTGCGGCGCGTCGTCGTAACCGAAGACTGGCAGCGGCCGTACGATCTTCACGCCAGGCGTATCGACGGGCACCAGGATCATTGAATGTTGCTGATGACGCGGGCCGTCGGGGTTGCTCAGGCCCATGAAAATCAGAATCCTGCAGCGCGGATCACAGGCGCCCGATGTCCACCATTTGCGGCCATTGATCACCCACTCGTCGCCGTCGCGCTCCGCACGGGCGGCCATATTGGTGGCATCGGATGAGGCCACCTCCGGCTCGGTCATGGCGAAGGCCGAGCGAATCTCGCCGCTTAGCAGAGGCTCCAGCCAGCGGGTCTTCTGGTCTTCGCTGGCGTAGCGCACCAGCACTTCCATATTGCCTGTGTCCGGTGCCGAGCAGTTGAACGGCTCAGGCCCCAACAGCGAGCGGCCCATGATTTCAGCCAGCGGCGCGTACTCCAGATTGGTCAGACCGGCACCGAGTTCCGATTCCGGCAGGAAGAGATTCCACAGCCCTTCAGCCTTCGCCTGCGCCTTGAGCTGCTCCATGATCGCGGTCGGCTGCCACCGATCACCTTCAGCTACTTGCCGCTCGAATACCGGTTCAGCGGGGTACACATAAGCATCCATGAACGCGGTCACACGCTCACGCAGTGCCTGCACTTTCGGGGAGTACGCAAAATCCATGAGCAGCTACCTTTCGTTCAGGACGTCGATGTGATGAAAGGATGCTAGACACCCAGACATTTATCTAATCTATTCTCAGCGTGTATAAACATTCATAACCGATATATGATTCAGCCACGCTGCGGCACAGTCAGCGATCACAAAAACAGAACGAGGCGCCCCTCCAATGAACCTCAACAAGGTTGATCTCAATCTTTTCATTGTCTTCGACGCCATCTACACCGAAGCCAATCTGACCCGGGCCGGACAGATCGTCGGCATTACTCAGCCCGCCGTCTCCAACGCGCTGGCGCGGCTGCGCGAAACCTTCAATGACGCGCTGTTCGTCCGCACCGCTCAGGGCATGGTCCCTACGCCTATGGCGCAGAACATCATCGGCCCGGTACGCAATGCATTATCGTTGCTGCGAGTGTCGGTACAGGAAAGCCGCATATTCAATCCGCAACAGGCTAACAAGAACTACCGCATCAGCATGACCGACCTGACCGAGGCAGTCGTGCTGCCGTTGCTGTTCCAGCGCCTGCGTCGTCTGGCCCCTGCGGTCACCATCGAGAGCTTTTTGTCCAAGCGTCGCGAAACTACCAAGGAATTGGCCGCCGGGCGTCTGGATTTCGCCGTCGATGCGCCGCTCAATACTGACCCGCAGGTGCGTCACGTCAAGCTGATGGAAGACAAGTATGTCTGCGCCATGCGCAAGGGTCATCCCGCCGCCGGTAAGGCGACATTCGGTCTGGACGACTACCTCGCCCAGGCACACATTCACATTTCCAGTCGCCGCAGCGGTCTGGGGCATGTAGATCTGGCGCTCGGAAAAATGGGCATACAGCGCAAGATCGCGTTGCGCTCCCAACATTACCTGATGGCCATTCAAGTATTGCAGCAGACCGACATGGTCATGACCGTGCCCGAGCGCTTCGCGCGCCGCAACGACCTGCACTTCGTATACCTGCCGGTCAACGATGTGCCGTCGGTTGAGACACATCTTTACTGGCACGAGAGCACCGATCAGGACCCGGCCAATCGCTGGATGCGCGAACAGATCATCGAACTGTCTCAACGCGTGACTGCACAGGAACAGACATTAGAAAAGGTATCAGCCTGATCACTCAAGCGCTTGATACTAATAAAAATAAATCTTAAATCTAAAGTAGTTTCTAGCTTTAAAACCCTGCTCATTCTCACTTGAATACCAGCCCCGCCTGCTTGACGTATACGTCAAGCAGGCCGTAGGTTAGGCCTACGTCTTTCTTTCGAGCGTCATCATGAGCAGCCAGACCTACAGCATTTCCGAGCTTGCTCGCGAACTGGACATTACCACCCGCGCCATTCGTTTTTATGAGGAGCAAGGCATGCTCAGCCCGGAACGGCGTGGCATGGAACGTATTTATTGCGCACGCGACAAGGTCACGCTCAAATTGATCCTGCGCGGCAAACGCATCGGCTTCTCGCTGGCCGAGTGCAAGGAACTGATCTCGCTTTATGACCCGAGCGGCGATAACCAGAAACAGTTGCACACCATGCTCGGCAAGATCGCTGAGCGCCGTGACCAGCTTGAACAACAGCTGCTGGATATCCAGCAAATGCAACTGGAGCTGGACACTGCCGAGGAGCGTTGCCGGGCAGCGCTTGACCGCACCGTGATCCCTTCACATTGATACCCTTCAGGTAGCGCACTCATGTCATTGCCCCAGCACGTAAGTCTCGTCGAAGTCGGCCCGCGCGACGGGCTGCAGAATGAATCACGCCCGATCAGCATCCAAGACAAGGTGCGCCTGGTGGATGACCTCACCGCAGCAGGTATCGGGCATATCGAAGTCGGCAGCTTCGTCTCGCCGAAGTGGGTCCCACAGATGGCCGGCTCGGCGCAGGTCTTCGAGCAGATACAGCGGCGTGAAGGCGTCATCTACTCGGCGCTGGCGCCCAACCTGCGCGGCTTTGAAGACGCGCTGTCCGCAGGCGTTCGGGAGGTGGCGGTGTTTGCGGCGGCCTCCGAAGCGTTCTCGCAGCGCAACCTCAACTGTTCGATCAGTGACAGCCTCGAACGCTTCGCGCCCATCATGGAAGCCGCGCGCCTGCACGGCCTGCGTGTCAGGGGCTATGTGTCCTGCGTGCTCGGCTGCCCGTATGAAGGACGCGTCTCCCCCGAGCAAGTGGCCGCCGTGGCCAATGAACTGCATGCGATGGGCTGCTACGAGATCTCGTTGGGTGACACCATCGGCACCGGCACACCCGGTGCAACCCACGCGCTGTTCAATACGGTGGCCGGACAGATTCCGCGCGGCAAACTGGCCGGGCATTTCCATGACACCTATGGCCAGGCACTGGTGAACATCTACGCCAGCCTGGAAGAAGGCATCCATGTGTTCGACAGTTCGGTTGCGGGCCTGGGCGGCTGTCCCTATGCCAAGGGCGCCAGCGGCAACGTCGCCACGGAAGATGTGCTTTATATGCTCGAGGGCATGGGCATCGAAACCGGCATCGATATGGACCAGGTGATTCAGGCGGGCCAGAGAATCTGCGATGTCCTGCATCGCAGCAATGGCTCACGTGTCGCACGGGCGCGGCTGTCTGCATGAGGGTGTCAACGGTCGGCCCGCGGTGCGACAAGTTGTCGCAGAGTGTTACCCTACGTCGCGTCCTGTCGAGACAAACGGGTAACACGGAAACAATCGGCGGCAAATCTCAAGGTGTCGTGAACCTGAAATCTTAACAAAACCTTGTTTTAAAAGGGATTTTAAAAACTGGCACGGCTCCTGCTATATCTCTTGTACAACAAAAATAAAAACACGCAGCAATCCAATAAAAACAACACGTACCGGCTCTGACATAACAAGAACAACACGGACAGAGGCGTAGCTAACAGATTTTTTTGGAGTGGATAGCTTTTCTGAACCGCTTGATTGCAGGCCGTTCGCAGTCAGACAGAGAACAATAAAACTGCCAAAAAGGCGGCCACCAGACTGACTGGATCGATACGATAAAAGGCTTATCAGCGCTCAAAAAAATACGTTTGCTCTTGGTCCCGTCTAGGGATCGCTCAAAAAAGATGTGAAAGGTCAGGCCGACAAAAACAACAACAGGCCGCCTGAAAACAAAAAAAGAGCATGTGAAGAAAACCTTGAAGGGGAGCCCAGGCTCCCCTTCGTGCTTTGCGGATTTTGATATCCCCCTCTCCCGTCCCAGACCTTATGCATAGCCGGTGAAAACCGGCGTTGACACTCGTGCAGCTCAGGTTTACGTTAACGTAAAGGTCATAGCCAATCCGCCAAGAATAAAACAGGAACGCTACCCATGAGTTACCCCAGCCTGAATTTCGCCCTGGGCGAAACCATCGACATGCTGCGCGACCAGTTGCAATCCTTTGTCAGCGCAGAAATTTCCCCTCGCGCTGCGCAGATCGATAAAGACAACCTGTTCCCGGCCGACCTGTGGCGCAAGTTCGGTGACATGGGCCTGCTGGGCGTCACCGTTGGCGAAGAGTACGGCGGCGCGGGCCTGGGCTATCTGGCGCATGTGGTGGCGATGGAGGAAATCAGCCGCGGCTCGGCTTCTGTTGCGCTGTCCTATGGTGCGCACTCAAATCTGTGCGTCAACCAGATCAATCGCAATGGCAACCCCGAGCAAAAAGCCCGTTACCTGCCGAAGCTGATCAGTGGCGAACACGTCGGCGCGCTGGCCATGAGCGAACCCAATGCGGGCTCAGACGTGGTATCGATGAAGCTGCGCGCCGACAAGCGTGGCGATCACTACGTGCTCAATGGCAGCAAGACCTGGATCACCAACGGGCCGGACGCAAACACCTACGTCATCTACGCCAAGACGGACCTGGAAAAGGCCGCGCACGGCATCAGCGCCTTTATCGTGGAGCGCGACTGGAAGGGTTTCTCGCGCAGCAACAAATTCGACAAACTGGGCATGCGCGGCTCCAATACCTGCGAGCTGTTTTTCGATGACGTCGAAGTCCCCGAAGAGAACCTGCTCGGCAAACTCGACGGCGGCGTCAGGGTCTTGATGAGCGGTCTGGATTACGAGCGCGTCGTGCTCTCCGGTGGCCCCACCGGGATCATGCAGGCCTGCATGGACGTGGTGGTGCCCTATATCCACGACCGCAAGCAATTCGGCCAGAGCATCGGCGAGTTCCAGCTGATTCAGGGCAAAGTCGCAGACATGTACACCCAGCTCAACGCCAGCCGAGCCTATCTGTACGCCGTGGCACAGGCCTGTGATCGCGGCGAGACCACCCGCAAGGACGCCGCAGGCGTGATTCTTTACAGCGCAGAACGCGCGACCCAGATGGCGCTGGACACCATTCAGATTCTGGGCGGCAACGGCTACATCAACGAATTCCCTGCGGGCCGGCTGCTGCGCGACGCCAAGCTGTATGAAATCGGCGCAGGCACCAGCGAGATCCGGCGCATGCTGATCGGCCGCGAACTGTTCAACGAAACCCGTTGATTCCGGAGTCCTCATGGCCATTCTGCATACCCGCGTCAACCTCCGGGATCCGCAGTTCGTGCTCAATCGCGCGGCCCTGCTGGAACAAGTCAATCAACTGCGGACCTTGCTGACACGCGTTCAGCAAGGGGGCGGTCGCAAGGCACAGGAGCGGCATACTTCTCGTGGCAAGCTGCTGCCACGCGAGCGGATCAATCAGTTGCTGGACATCGGCTCGCCATTTCTGGAGATCGGCCAGTTGGCCGCCTACGAGGTATACGGTGAAGACGTTCCGGCAGCGGGCGTGATCGCCGGGATCGGTCGGGTCGAAGGCGTCGAATGCATGATCGTCGCCAACGATGCCACGGTCAAAGGCGGCTCCTACTATCCGCTGACCGTCAAAAAACACCTGCGCGCCCAAGCCATCGCTCAACAGAACCGCCTGCCCTGCATCTATCTGGTGGATTCCGGCGGCGCCAATCTTCCTCGTCAGGACGAGGTGTTTCCGGATCGCGAACATTTCGGGAGGATCTTTTTCAATCAGGCCAACATGAGCGCGCAGGGCATTGCGCAGATCGCGGTGGTGATGGGCTCCTGCACGGCGGGCGGCGCCTATGTTCCGGCCATGGCCGACGAGGCAATCATGGTCCGCGAACAGGCGACGATCTTCCTGGCCGGACCGCCGCTGGTCAAGGCGGCAACCGGCGAAGTGGTCAGCGCCGAGGACCTGGGCGGTGCCGATGTACATTGCCGCACCTCAGGTGTCGCCGATCATTACGCGGACAGCGACGAGCATGCCCTGGCATTGGCCAGACGCTGCATTGCCAACCTCAACTGGCGCAAGCAGGGTCAGTTGAATGTGCAGGCACCGGTCGATCCGCTGTACGCCAGCGATGAGCTGTACGGAATTGTTCCCACCGAGACCAAGCAGCCCTTCGATGTGCGCGAAATCATTGCCCGACTGGTGGACGGCTCGGTGTTCGATGAATTCAAGGCACTGTTCGGCACCACACTGGTGTGCGGTTTTGCTCACCTGAAAGGCTATCCGGTCGCGATCCTTGCCAATAACGGCATTCTGTTCGCCGAGGCCGCGCAGAAAGGCGCGCACTTCATTGAACTGGCCTGCCAGCGCGGTATTCCCCTGCTCTTTCTGCAGAACATTACCGGCTTCATGGTTGGGCAGAAATACGAGGCAGGCGGCATTGCCAAGCACGGCGCCAAGCTGGTGACCGCTGTAGCCTGCGCCAAGGTGCCCAAGTTCACCGTGATCATTGGTGGCAGTTTCGGTGCCGGCAATTACGGCATGTGCGGCCGCGCCTATGACCCTCGCTTCCTGTGGATGTGGCCCAACGCAAGAATCGGTGTGATGGGCGGTGAACAGGCCGCCGGTGTGCTGGTGCAGGTCAAATGCGAGCAGGCTGAACGCAGCGGCCAGGCATTTACCGCGCAACAGCAGACCGAACTGAAACAACCGATTCTCGACCAGTACGAGCATCAAGGGCATCCGTACTACTCCAGCGCCCGCCTGTGGGACGACGGGGTCATCGACCCGGCGCAGACCCGCGACATACTTGCGCTGGCCCTCTCCGCTTCGCTCAACGCCCCTATCGAACCCACCACGTTCGGCCTGTTCCGAATGTAAGCCGGGAAATGACCATGACTGCATTCGCGACAATTGAACTGATCGACGACCCGCGCGGCTTCGCTACGCTGTGGCTGAACCGCGCCGACAAGAACAACGCCTTCAACGCACAGATGATTCGCGAGCTGATCCTGGCGCTGGACCAGGTACAGAGCAATCCGGCGCTGCGTTTTCTTCTAATGCGAGGCCGAGGCAAGCATTTCAGCGCCGGTGCCGACCTGGCCTGGATGCAACAGGCCGCCGATCTGGACTACGACACCAACCTTGATGATGCCCGAGAGCTGGCCGAGTTGATGTACAACCTCGCCAAACTGAAGATCCCGACCCTGGCCGTCGTTCAGGGCGCGGCGTTTGGCGGTGCCTTGGGGCTGATCAGTTGCTGCGACATGGCAATTGCCGCTGACGATGCACAGTTCTGCCTGTCCGAAGTGCGCATCGGCCTGGCGCCAGCGGTCATCAGCCCGTTCGTGGTGCAGGCGATTGGCGAACGGGCTGCGAGGCGTTACGCGCTGACCGCTGAGCGCTTTGATGGACAACGCGCTCAGCACATCGGCCTGATTGCCGAGTGTTACCCGTTGCGAGCGCTGGAAGATCAGACATCACAATGGATCGAGACGTTATTGCTCAACAGCCCACAGGCGATGCGCGCCAGCAAGGATCTGTTGCGAGAAGTAGGCAACGGCGAACTGACGCCTGCCTTGCGACGCTACTGCGAAAGCGCGATTGCCCGCATTCGCACCAGTGCAGAAGGCCAGGAAGGTCTGCGCGCCTTCCTTGAGAAGCGCACGCCCGGCTGGCAACAGCCTCCTGACCGCAGCACCGCGCAAGACAAGGACTCTCAGTCATGAGCACGCTTGAACTCACTACGCTACTGGTCGCCAACCGCGGCGAAATTGCCTGCCGCATCATGCGCACGGCGAAAACGATGGGTCTGACCACGGTCGCCGTCCACAGCGCGATCGACCGGAATGCACGCCACAGTCGAGAGGCCGACATCTGTGTCGACCTGGGCGGCAGCAAGGCCGCTGAAAGCTACCTGATGATCGACAAGCTGATCGCGGCGGCCAAAGCCATTGGCGCGCAGGCGATTCACCCCGGCTACGGTTTTCTATCGGAAAACGCTGCGTTCGCCCGCGCCATCGAAGCTGCCGGCCTGATCTTTCTCGGTCCGCCCGCCTCGGCCATCGACGCAATGGGCAGCAAATCGGCGGCCAAATCCCTGATGGAAGACGCTGGCGTTCCGCTGGTGCCGGGTTATCACGGTGCCGCGCAAGACCTTGATACCTTCCGCACCGCCGCGCAGCGCATCGGCTATCCAGTGCTGCTGAAGGCCACGGCGGGCGGCGGCGGCAAAGGCATGAAGGTGGTCGAGCAGGAAACCCAGCTGGCTGAAGCGCTGGCGTCCGCTCAGCGTGAAGCGCAGTCCTCGTTTGGTGATTCGCGCATGCTGGTCGAGAAATATGTGCTCCAGCCCCGGCACGTCGAAATACAGGTCTTTGCCGACCGGCACGGCCATTGCCTGTACCTCAACGAGCGTGACTGCTCGATTCAGCGTCGTCACCAGAAAGTCGTCGAAGAAGCCCCTGCTCCGGGCCTTTCCCCAGAACTTCGCCAGGCCATGGGTGAAGCGGCCGTCAAGGCTGCACAAGCCATTGGTTACATCGGCGCAGGTACGGTCGAGTTTCTGCTGGACGCACGCGGCGAGTTCTTCTTCATGGAGATGAACACTCGACTGCAGGTCGAACACCCGGTCACCGAATACATCACCGGACTTGATCTGGTGGAATGGCAGATCCGCGTGGCTCGCGGTGAGCCGCTGCCGATCACGCAGGCGCAGGTGCCGCTGATCGGCCACGCCATCGAGGTGCGGCTTTACGCCGAGGATCCGGCCAACGACTTCCTGCCCGCAACGGGCACGCTCGAACTGTACCGCGAATCCAGAGCGGGTCATGGACGACGGGTGGACAGTGGCGTGGCCGAAGGCGACGCTGTTTCGCCCTTTTATGATCCGATGCTGGGCAAGCTGATTGCCTGGGGTGAAAACCGGGAGGAAGCACGTTTGCGCCTGCTGGGCATGCTCGATGAATGTGCGGTAGGCGGGGTCAAGACCAATCTGGCCTTCTTGCGCAGAATCATCGCCCACCCCGCCTTTGCCGCGGCCGAGCTGGATACCGGGTTCATTCCTCGCTACGAGACGCAACTGCTGCCTGCACCACAAGCCCTGCCCGACGCGTTCTGGCAAGCCGCCGGCGAAGCCTGGCGCCAGAGCCAGCCGAAACGGATTCGCAATGATGATACTTACTCACCCTGGAGTTCGAACACGGGGTTTCGCCCGGGTCTGCCTGCGCAAACCTGCTTGCGCCTGGTGTGCAACGGCGAACGCAACAGTGTGCACCTGAGCCCCCATAGCGCTACATCCCATCATTGGGATGCAGAATCATTGAGCATTGAGGTCGATGGCATACGCACACAGCATCTGGCAATTCGACGCGGTGCCGATCTGTACCTCAAATGGCACGATGAGCTGTATAACATCCGTCAGACCGACCCTGTCGCCCAGGCGGAATCAAACCTCACACCGCATGGTGGTCTGGTCGCGCCCATGAACGGCAGCATCGTGCGCGTTCTGGTCGAGTCGGGACAGCAGGTGGAAGCGGGTTCTTTGCTGGTGGTGCTCGAAGCGATGAAGATGGAACACAGCATCCGTTCGGCAACCGCAGGCACCGTGACAGCACTGCATTGTTGCGAAGGCGATATGGTCAACGAAGGGGCTGTACTGGTGGAGGTTGACGCACACACCCCTATCGTCTGACAGCGCGTCGCACCTCAACGAGGACCCAATGAACAGGACCATGATCAGGCGTCTGATCGTGATCTTGCTCGACAGGAACACCTGGCCACGAGTGGCCTGCGCTGATGGCCCGTTAGCGGCCCATCAGGCCGACAGCCTACTGAGTGGCATCAGTGGTTCTGGTGGCCAGCTTGCGAACCTCGTCAGCCACGACGGCAAAGCCTCTTCCCGCCTCGCCCGCTCGTGCCGCTTCGATCGCAGCGTTCAGCGCCAGCAGGAAACGTGGTGGCAGTCATTTTCCGGGCCATTCCTCTATTACTCTGGCCGACGCTACCTGCCCACGCCATTGAAGGCGTTCATCGAGTTCGTCAAAGCGCGCCAGGAAACAGGCCATTATCAGTGATCTACGCCCCTCAGAAACGAGAACGCCCTGAACAGGTCAGGGCGTTCTGCCAGCAAACGGCTTATCAGTAGTAAGCGTTTTCTTTCTGGGTATGGTCCGTCACATCACGCACACCCGACAGCTCGGGAATACGCTCCAGCAGGGTCCGCTCGATGCCTTCTTTCAACGTGACATCGGCCTGACCGCAGCCTTGGCAACCACCACCGAACTGCAGGACAGCGATGTTCTGCGTGTCCTCTTCGACCACGTCGATCAGCGTCACCTGACCGCCGTGGCTGGCCAGCCCCGGATTGATCTCGGTTTGCAGGTAGTAGTTGATGCGCTCGTTGATCGGGCTGTCGGCGTTGACCATCGGCACTTTCGCGTTGGGTGCCTTGATGGTCAACTGACCGCCCATGCGATCGGTGGCGTAATCGACGACAGCATCGTCCAGGAAGGCTTCGCTGAAACCATCGATCCAGGCCGTGAAGCTTTTCAGACCAATGGCCTTGTCTTCCGGCTTTTCTTCGCCCGGCTTGCAATAGGCGATACAGGTTTCGGCGTACTGAGTGCCAGGTTGGGTAATAAACACGCGGATGCCGATGCCCGGGGTGTTCTGCTTTTCCAGCAGATCGGCCAGATAATCGTGGGCGGCATCGGTAATAGTGATAGCGGTCATGAAAATTCCTCGCAGACGTGCGGGCAGTTTACGCCAATCACCGGCATCACACAAAGTCCTAGTGTTTTTGTCAGGAAAGCACCCCGCCTGGCTGTACGGCGCGACGGGCATCCAGCCAGTCCTTCAATCGACGATAAAGCCCCTTCTCGATCCACTCGTAACTGAGCCACGCACCAATGGCGATGACCGGTACGCAGAAGGCGAAAACCACATACGGGCTCAGACCATAACGCTGCGCCATTAACAGACCGCCGTACAGCACCAGTACATGCAGCAAGTACACCGAATATGAACAGTCGCCCAGCACCTTGAGCAGTTTGCTGCCTCTGAAATACGGTTCCAGCGAGATGCAGGACAACACGATCAAGGCGCTGGGCAATCCCCAGTTGAGCAGGCGCTGCTCATTGGTCAGGTGATTGATCGCGTACAGCCCGACCGCGATGCCGGCCAGGGGTAGCCAAAGGGCTTCCTTGATCCAGCCGCGCCGATAGAGGATGCCGATGCCGATACCCAACAGAAATTCGTAAATGATGTCATTGCCATAGAAGCGACTGATCAGACCAGCCCGTGCCAGCACTTCGCTAACGCCGAACAGGGCGGCGGCGATGATCAGTGGCCGGTGGCGCTGCTTGAACAGAAACACCATGGAGAACAGCAGGTAAAAGAACATTTCATAATTGAGCGTCCAGCCGACGTTCAATGTGGGATACAGCCCATAGCCTCCCGGATTTTCCGAAGGAATGAACACCAGCGACAACAGGAAGTTCTGCCAGCCAATGACCTGATGCGGCAGCATTGGCGCGGCAGCCAGCAGTAACAGGCCCATAGCTGCGGTGTACAGCCAGTAGGCAGGCACGATACGAATGAGACGGTGGAGGATGAAACGCCCGGCGGGCATGTCACTTTTTTGGGTGGAGAGGAAGATGACCAGCCCGCTGATCACGAAAAAGATATCGACGCCGACTGCGCCCTTGGAGACAAAAAACTCGCCAATGGGACCACTGGCCTTGAAGTCGTAAAAAATCTGCATGAAGTGATGACACACCACGACCCACGCTGCGAATGCCCGTAAGGCCTGTACCGAAATCAACATCCAAAAAACCTCTACTGCCTGACTTTTCAACCAGGAATCAAGGCTCGACTTCAGCCGTTGGTTCCGTGGCGCGCTCCTTTCGGACCGCCTTTTTGAAAAAAAGATCGTGGAAAATACGATCCGTTCAGGTTTGCAGGGATGGCCGCAGGCCATGTATTTCATGGCACGCAGCCGGAAATCGCCGGATTCAGAGGTTCTCGTAGCGGTTCATGTCCAACACCGCCGCTTCGCGCGGTTCAGTTTCGTTCAGGTAGCGGTTCAGGTCGTGAAAGTAGGTCCAAAACAGCGGATGGGTACGTCGGATGCCCCAGCGTTGAACGATCCGTTCGAAACTCGCCTGATCCTTACTCTGCTGCATGGCATCGACGAAGGCCGGAACATCGGCCACCGAAACGTTGAACATGAAGTTGGGATAGCTGCTGAGCACGCCTGGATAGATCGTCAGCGTGTCCAGCCCCGGAATATAGCGGTATGACTCGCCGAGCAGAAACGCCACGTTGGTGTGCGCACGGTTGCGCAGCATGCTGTATATCACCCGCCTGCCGCTGCCGTCTTCGATGCGCAGCATGGTGGCTTCCGGCAACTGATCGATGACCTTGAGCCCCGCGGCGGGTCGCGAAGTCAACCGACTGAGCGCCTGCTCCGCCTGCGCGAAGCCGGCACTCAGGCCCGGACGCGAGCAGTAGGCGCCACTGCAGCGGTTGATCGGGTCAGGTGACGCATTGAGGCTGCCAGCACGCTGAATCAGCTTGTCGGCGAAGTCGCGCACCGGATGCTTTTCATCCAGCCCGATACCGCTGGGCGTGTCGTCGTCGATGGCCTGATAGTCCAGCCACATCTTGAACTTGCCGCTGTCCTGGTACAGATCACCGAGCAGGCCTTCGCGCAGGTCAGCCGGCATCAGGCGCAGGAAGTTGATCTCCGCACCGTTGCGAATCAGATCGAAATACAACCGTGTCTGCGCCTGATGGGAGACGTTGCCGTAGACGTCAAAGTTGACCGCCAACTGATAGTAGGTCCGCTCCAGCAACGGGTAATCGAACAGCCACATGGAATGCGGCACGTCGCCGATCAGCCCCTTGGTCACTGACGCGCTGTCGAAATGACGGAAGACGGTCAACAAGGCATTGTCGTTGCCGGTCCACAGATCGCTCCAGCCTGGCGGTGGCTTCCTGGCGTAGGTGTCACGACGCAGGTCTTCGTATTGGTTGCGGCGATCACGGTACGAGAGCCACACGCTCAAGACACTGCCGACGTCGTCGTTCTGTCCCGGCATGGCCAGCAGCGGCGTGGCCTGCCCTCGATAGGCCGCATCGGTCAGGTAACGATCATGCTCAGGCTCCTGAAACATCACCCAGAACTGATCGCGAATCACGTCCGTTGCGATCTGCCCTCGGCACACCGGGCCGCGAATGAACGTGCGCACGAAATACTCGGCGTTATCCAGCATGAACTGATAGCGCGCCGCGGCCGGAATTGCCTCGAAGGTCAGGAAAGGATTGGCCCGATGCCCAGGACCGTAGCCCGGCAATGCGCTGACCTTCCAGTCGTTGGCGTAGAACAGTTGCTTGACCCGCGCCATCTTCTGCGGGCTCAGGGCATACGTGATGTGGGTCTTGTGCACGATCACGCCCTGCACCGGCACGAGCCGGTAATAGAAATCGCTGCCAGGGTCGTCGTCGGGGCGCCGGGTGGCGATCAAATCCACCGGTTTCCCGCTCGGGCTGCGTGAACGCACCCATTGATAGAAATGCCCGACCTCGCCATCCTGGAAATAGATATGCGCCAGAAACAGATGCTCGAACAGCCAGCGTGCGACCAGGGTCTGATTGGCACCAGGCTGATTGAGCAGGTTTTCCCATGCCGTAATCTGCGCAGCCTCGCTTACCGTCGGCGTAAGCGGCTGTTGCTCGACCGGAGCCCCGGCGGCCAGCCAGCGTTGTAGCGTCTGATATTCGGCATCGGTCAGCCCCGCCACGGCCAGCGGCATGCCTTGTTGAGCGTGCGCTGCAGCGTAGGCGTTGAATTCACCCGGCAACGGGCAGACGTTTTCCCGGTTGATGCCCAGCGCAATGCTGTCGGGAATCTTGCTGTTGGCGGGCAACGGGGCGCTGCGCCCCAGTTCCAGCATGCGCGCCATCAAAGCGGCCTGACTGCCTTGCGCGTCCAGTACCGAATAGAAGCCCTTGCCGCGCCAGGCGTCAGTGTCCCGGGCGTCATAAAAAAGACGTGTCGGCGCGACCGCCTGCGTCCGATCGCCTTGATAGACCGGTATCTTGTTCGCACCGCGACTCACACCTTCGCCGCTGCCCAGGTTCAACTGGCACGGTGCATCGTTGCAGGCATGGCAGGCCACGCACTTTTCGGTAAGGATCGGCTGAATGTCCCGCACGTAGGAAACGGCAGGAGAGGACATGGGAGGCATCGTCTGACTCTGGGCGTGAAGAGTGCAGCAAGAAAAAAGCAGGACGATGCCTGCCCACAAGCGGTACGGCATGGCACCAGAGCCTTGATATTAAAATGGCGCAATTCTACAAGGCTCGGCCATCACCCAACATGAGCGATTTTCATGCAAAAGCCCTGACAACACCAAATCCGTTCCGGTTTGCTATTATCCCGTTCTTTACGTATCGACCTTCTCAAGGTAGCCCCCAATGTCTGACCGCAGCGCCCGCCATCAAGCCTTTCTCGACGCTCTGAAACAGAGGATCCTGATCCTCGATGGCGGCATGGGCACCATGATCCAGAGCTACCGGCTCGAGGAGCAGGACTACCGTGGCAAGCGTTTCGCGGACTGGCCCAGCGATGTCAAAGGCAACAACGACCTGTTGATCCTGACTCGACCGGACGTGATTGGCGCCATCGAGAAGGAATACCTGGATGCCGGGGCCGACATCCTCGAAACCAACACCTTCAACGCCACACAGGTGTCCCAGGCCGACTACGGCATGGAGTCCCTCGTTTATGAACTGAACGTAGAAGGCGCTCGTCTGGCACGCAAGGTGGCAGACGCCAAGACGCTGGAAACGCCGGACAAGCCGCGCTTCGTCGCTGGTGTGCTCGGCCCGACCAGCCGGACCTGCTCGCTGTCACCGGACGTCAACAATCCGGGCTATCGCAACGTCACTTTCGACGAACTGGTAGAGAACTACACCGAAGCGACACGCGGCCTGATCGAAGGCGGCGCGGACCTGATCCTGATCGAAACCATCTTCGATACCCTGAACGCCAAGGCCGCCATCTTTGCCGTGCAAGGTGTGTTCGAGGAACTGGGCTTCGAGCTGCCGATCATGATCTCCGGCACCATCACCGACGCCTCGGGCCGTACCCTTTCAGGACAGACCACCGAGGCATTCTGGAACTCGGTCAGCCATGCCAAACCGGTGTCGGTCGGCCTGAACTGCGCGCTGGGCGCCAGCGAATTGCGCCCGTACCTGCAGGAACTGGCCAACAAGGCCAACACCCATGTGTCCGCGCATCCGAACGCCGGGTTGCCGAATGCGTTCGGCGAATACGACGAGTTGCCGAGCCAGACCGCGAAGATCATCGAAGAGTTCGCCGAAAGCGGCTTTCTGAACATCGTTGGCGGCTGCTGCGGCACCACGCCCGCGCATATCAAGGCCATTGCTCAGGCAGTATCGGGCTATGCGCCTCGCCAGATTCCGGACATTCCCAAGGCGTGCCGCTTGTCGGGACTTGAGCCGTTCACCATCGATCGTCAGTCTTTGTTCGTCAACGTCGGCGAGCGCACCAACATTACCGGCTCCGCCCGTTTTGCCCGCCTGATCCGTGAAGACAATTACACCGAAGCGCTGGAAGTCGCCCTGCAGCAGGTCGAAGCCGGTGCCCAGGTGATCGACATCAACATGGACGAGGGCATGCTGGACTCGAAGAAGGCCATGGTGACCTTCCTCAACCTGATCGCTGGCGAGCCGGACATTTCTCGCGTGCCGATCATGATCGACTCCTCCAAATGGGAAGTGATCGAAGCCGGTCTGAAGTGCATTCAGGGCAAAGGCATCGTCAACTCCATTTCCATGAAGGAAGGCGTCGAGCAGTTCATTCATCACGCCAGACTGTGCAAACGTTACGGCGCTGCGGTCGTGGTCATGGCCTTCGACGAACAGGGTCAGGCCGACACCGAGGCGCGCAAGAAGGAAATCTGCAAGCGCTCCTACGACATCCTGGTCAACGAAGTGGGCTTCCCGCCGGAAGACATCATTTTTGACCCGAACATCTTCGCCATCGCCACCGGCATCGAAGAGCACAACAATTATGCCGTGGACTTCATCAACGCCTGCGCCTATATCCGCGACGAGCTGCCTTACGCGCTGACCTCTGGCGGCGTATCCAACGTTTCGTTCTCGTTCCGGGGCAACAATCCGGTACGTGAAGCGATTCACTCGGTGTTCCTGCTGCACGCGATCCGCAACGGCCTGAGCATGGGCATCGTCAACGCCGGGCAACTTGAGATCTACGATCAGATCCCCGCCGAGCTGCGTGACTGCGTGGAAGATGTGGTGCTCAATCGCACCGCCGACGGCACCGATGCGTTGCTGGCGATCGCCGACAAATTCAAGGGCGATGGCAGCGTCAAGGAAGCCGAAACCGAAGAGTGGCGCAGCTGGCCGGTCAATCAGCGGCTTGAGCACGCGCTGGTCAAAGGCATCACCACCCACATCGTCGAAGACACTGAAGAGTCCCGTCTGTCGTTCAACCGCCCTATCGAAGTAATCGAAGGACCATTGATGTCTGGCATGAACGTGGTCGGGGATCTGTTCGGCTCCGGCAAGATGTTCCTGCCGCAGGTGGTGAAATCCGCCCGTGTGATGAAACAGGCCGTGGCGCACCTGATTCCGTTCATCGAGCTGGAAAAAGGCGACAAGCCTGAAGCCAAGGGCAAGATCCTGATGGCCACGGTCAAAGGCGATGTGCACGACATCGGCAAAAACATCGTCGGCGTAGTGCTCGGCTGTAACGGCTACGACATCGTCGACCTGGGCGTGATGGTACCTGCGGAGAAAATCCTGCAAGTGGCTCGCGACGAGAAATGCGACATCATTGGCCTGTCGGGCCTGATCACACCGTCGCTGGATGAGATGGTGCATGTCGCACGGGAAATGCAGCGTCAGGATTTCCACCTGCCACTGATGATCGGCGGCGCGACCACGTCCAAGGCGCACACCGCAGTCAAGATCGAACCCAGGTACAGCAACGATGCGGTGATCTATGTCACCGATGCGTCGCGTGCGGTGGGCGTTGCCACCCAGTTGCTGTCCAGGGAACTCAAGCCTGCCTTCATCGAGAAGACCCGCCTGGAGTATGTCGAAGTGCGCGAACGCACCTCGGCCCGCAGCTCGCGTACCGAACGTTTGAGCTACGGCGCAGCAGTCGCCAAGAAGCCACAATTCGACTGGGCCAATTACACCCCAGCCCGGCCGACATTCACCGGCACTCGCGTTCTGAACGACATCGACCTCAACGTGCTGGCCGACTACATCGACTGGACGCCGTTTTTCATCTCGTGGGACCTGGCAGGCAAATACCCGCGCATCCTCACTGATGAAGTGGTGGGCGAAGCCGCGACTGCTCTGTTCGCCGATGCCCGACAAATGCTGCGCAAACTGATCGATGAGAAACTGATCAGTGCCCGTGCAGTGTTCGGTTTCTGGCCTGCCAATCAGGTCGATCACGACGACCTCGAGGTCTATGGCGACGACGGCAAGCCGCTGGCCAAACTGCATCACTTACGCCAGCAGACCATCAAGCCCGACGGCAAGCCGAATTTCTCGCTCGCCGATTTTGTTGCGCCGAAGGATAGCGGTCTGACCGACTACATCGGTGGCTTCATCACCACGGCAGGCATCGGTGCCGAGGAAGTGGCCAAGGCCTATCAGGACAAAGGCGACGATTACAACTCGATCATGGTCAAGGCGTTGGCCGACCGTCTGGCCGAAGCCTGTGCCGAATGGCTCCATCAACAGGTGCGCAAGGACTATTGGGGTTACGCCAAGGACGAAGCGCTGGACAACGAGGCGCTGATCAAGGAGCAGTACGTGGGCATTCGTCCGGCGCCGGGCTATCCGGCCTGCCCGGATCACACCGAAAAAGGCACCCTCTTCACCCTGCTCGACCCGCTGCCGGAAGGCACTGCGCAACATACGCCGGGCCGCAGCGGCGTGTTCCTCACCGAACACTACGCCATGTTCCCGGCGGCTGCGGTCAGCGGCTGGTACTTCGCTCACCCGCAGGCGCAGTACTTTGCCGTCGGCAAGATCGACAAGGATCAGATCGAAAGCTACACCGCCCGTAAAGGACAGGACCTTAGCGTCACCGAGCGCTGGCTGGCACCGAATCTGGGCTACGATGAATAAGCCGCTGTAGCCGACAGTGTGTCGCCGGGCCCTCCGGCGAAAGACAGCTCGCTTGCATCCTGCGGCCCGATCAGGCTGAACAGACAGTGTGCAGGCGAGAGCTATGGACGATCATTGCGACGACTCACCCAAAAACAAGTCACCGACAGTGCGGCAGATGCTGCACAGCATTCTGGCGGCCGCATTCGGTGTACAGAGTGGCAAGAACCGCGAGCGTGATTTCACTCACGGCAAACCGGCGCACTTTCTGCTATTAGGGCTTTTGTGCACGGTCATCTTCGTCGCAGTACTGTTTGGCGTCGTGCAACTGGTGCTTTATCTGGCACTGGGATGAGCACGGGGCAGCATGTTTTTCAGGGAAAACGGCGAGTCTTCGCCAGTCGCGCTCACATTGAACGCCTGTACGTCGAGCCGATAGTGCTCGTGCATCGTGGCTTCCAGAAAGCGCGGGGCATCCTGCCGCTCGACCAGATGCAACACCTGGATGACGCGTGAGCCGGCTTGCTTGTGGGTCTGGCGCTGGGCGGTGTCGTAGCGGTGCAGCAGAATCATTGCCCAGCCGCCAAGGGTGAAATGCCCGGTGGCCACCACACTCAAACGTCCGTCCAGTTGCGCCTGCAACGACAATGCAGTGCCGTTGATGGCGCTGAACAGAATGTCCCTGCCCGGCTGCCCGCCGCGCTCGCGCAGCGCGTCCATGGCACCGAAGGCCATCTGCTCGTTGGCCGACCAGATCAGGCGAATGTCCGGATAGCGGTTGAGCAGCACCCGCGCCTGCTCGAGCGCCCGGTCCCGACGCCAGCCACTCAACACGATCTGGCGCAGATGGACCTCCGGGTGTTCGGCCAGGGCGCGGCGCATGCCCATCTCACGATACAGAGATACCGGTGTGGTATTGGTGCCGGAAAAGGCCAGCATTTCCAACGTGGCGCCTTCAGCGACGGGTGCAGCCAGACTGATCAGGCGCTTGGCGGTCAGGTAGCCGCCCTCCTCATCGTTGCCCACCAGGCTGCCGATGAAATCGGGGTAGCGCGAGGGGAGATCGCCCAGGATGCGCAACTGATCCGCAGTGAACGTGTTATTGACCGCGAACAGCTTGACGCCACTGCCCTGCGACAGGCGCAAGATCTCCGGGGCGACGTTGAGTTCGTTGGAAAACAACAGGTAGTCCGGCCGAACGCTGCCCTGCAGCGTCTCGCGAGCCATGGCCAGCAGTTTGCGCGTATCACGGTCGGAGTGCAGCACCGTCAACGTCATGCCGGTCGTCGCTGCGGCGGACTGCATGACCCGCACATAGCTGCGCCAGTACCCGTCGGTCTCTGTACCGGGGCTGATGAATACCACGTTGGTCGCCCACGCCAGCCCCGTCCACAGACAGCCGAACAGCATTAGCCAATGGACCAGGAACACTTTCATATATCCAGACCTTGAGCAGCAGGAATGATCGCTCTATGGCTGATCTATCGGCTGCAACCCCAAGGTTCTGGAGGGCATGACCGCATTCTTTGGCGGCAGCCTATTGTCCACTGACCCAGAACACCGCGGCGCCCACGGCCAGAATGATAATGAAGAGAATGGCCCAGGCATCCACGGAACTGTCGGGCTTGGTCGTTTTGGGGTGCTTGCTCATCGCATCGCCTCTTGTCAGTCTTATGGGTGATTGCATATGAAAAATAAAAGCAGCGCTCATCAGGCAGTGATCAAACGTCAGTTAAGTCGAGACTTGCCCACACGGCAAGCAGGGACATGTTTGCGAGCCGCAACGCTTATCGCTTTTAGTGATTTGCATATATATAAACATCACTTTTATCGATATCTGCAAACTGCTATCTTCGCCTCCGCTCCGATGGGAGTGCGCGACCGTGCGCGCAGAATTGATCAGATGACGCAGAGCCCTGCGCAACCGCATTATTGGTGCAGCGGCATGGCGTCATTACGAAGCCTGAGAACAGGACCTATATGTACGTATACGACGATTACGATCAGAGGATCATCGAGGACCGCGTCAAGCAGTTCCGGGATCAGACCCGACGCTACCTGGACGGGGAACTGAGCGAGGAAGAGTTTCGACCGTTGCGCCTGCAAAACGGTCTGTATGTCCAGCGTTTCGCGCCGATGCTGCGTGTGGCCGTGCCTTACGGCCAACTGACCTCGCGTCAGGCGCGCATGATGGCGAAAATTGCCCGTGATTTCGACAAGGGCTACGCCCACATCAGCACCCGGCAGAACGTCCAGTTCAACTGGCCGGCGCTGGAAGACGTGCCGGACATCCTGGCCGAGCTTGCCACCGTGCAGATGCACGCGATTCAGACCAGCGGCAACTGCCTGCGCAACGTGACCACCGACCAGTTCGCCGGCGTCGCGGCCGATGAACTGGTGGACCCGCGCCCCTGGTGCGAAATCGTGCGCCAATGGACCACCTTTCACCCGGAATTTGCCTATCTGCCGCGCAAATTCAAGATCGCGATCAACGGCTCGAGCGGTGATCGTGCGGCCATCGAAGTCCACGACATCGGCCTGGAACCGTTGCGCAACGAAGCCGGCGAACTGGGCTTCCGCGTTCTGGTCGGCGGTGGCTTGGGCCGTACCCCGGTGGTCGGCGCTTTCATCAACGAGTTTTTGCCGTGGCAAGACCTGTTGAGCTATCTGGACGCCATCCTGCGTGTGTACAACCGCTATGGCCGTCGCGACAACAAATACAAGGCGCGGATCAAGATTCTGGTCAAGGCGCTGACGCCGGAAGTGTTCGCCCAGAAGGTCGAAGCGGAAATGACTCATTTGCGCGGCGGACAGACCACGCTGACCGAAGCGGAAGTCGAACGCGTCTCGAAGCACTTCGTCGATCCCGATTACAAGGCACTGACCGAGCAGCACGCAGAGCTGGCGGCGCTGGATGCGCAGCACCCCGGTTTCGCTCGCTGGCGCCAGCGCAATGTGTTCGCGCACAAGAAGCCTGGCTATGTGGCTGTCACCCTGTCGCTCAAGCCAACCGGCGTTGCACCGGGTGACGTCACCGACAAACAGCTGGATGCCATCGCCGATCTGGCCGATCGTTACAGCTTCGGTGAACTGCGCACATCGCACGAGCAGAACATCATTCTGGCCGATGTCGAGCAGACCGCGCTGTTCACACTGTGGGGCGAGCTGCGTGAAAACGGTTTCGCGACGCCCAACATCGGGCTGCTCACCGATATCATCTGCTGCCCTGGCGGCGACTTCTGCTCGCTGGCCAACGCCAAGTCGATCCCGATTGCAGAATCGATCCAGCGCCGCTTCGACGATCTGGACTATCTGTTCGACATCGGCGAACTGGACCTCAATATTTCCGGTTGCATGAACGCCTGTGGTCACCACCACGTCGGTCATATCGGCATTCTGGGCGTAGACAAGAAAGGCGAAGAGTTCTATCAGGTGTCGCTGGGCGGCAGTGCCAGCCGCGATGCAAGCCTGGGCAAGATCCTCGGCCCGTCGTTCGCTCAGGAAGCAATGCCGGACGTGATCGAAAAGCTGATCGACGTTTATGTCGAGAAGCGCACCGAAGACGAGCGCTTCATCGACACCTATCAGCGTATTGGCATTGACCCTTTCAAGGAGCGCGTCTATGCAGCGAATCATTAAGAACAACGAAGTCATCGACGAGACCTGGCACCTGCTGCCCAAGGAAACGACCTTCGATAGCCTGTCCAACTGCGACGACCTGATCGTGCCGCTGGCGCTGTGGCGCGAGCACGGTAATGCCCTCAAGGCGCGCGACGGCGGCCTGGGTGTGTGGCTGGACAGTGACGAGGAAGCCGAGGAGATCGGTGAAGACGTCGATCAGTTTAAGGTCATCGCCCTGAACTTCCCGGCGTTCACCGATGGTCGCAGTTTCTCCAATGCGCGCCTGCTACGTGACCGCTACGGCTACAAAGGTGAACTGCGCGCCATTGGCGACGTGCTTCGCGATCAGTTGTTCTACATGCGCCGCTGTGGCTTCGACGCCTTTGCGGTACGTGCCGACAAGGACCCGTACGAAGCGCTGGAAGGCCTGAAGGATTTCTCAGTGACTTATCAGGCTGCTACCGACGAGCCGTTGCCGCTCTTCCGTCGTCGCTGATCGCACTGAATCTGCGGTATTGAAAAGCCCGGACCTTCTCGAAGGTCCGGGCTTTTTGGTTTACGTCAAATGGCCGCTGAATGAACGAGGCCTTACCAGAACCGCTGCTGCGTCAGACGCCCCCACCACTTGGCCATCAGCCCGTCGGCCGATGCCGCTGCCGCCATTCCCATCCGCTCCTGCAGGCTCTTGCGCTGTGCGTAATGCAGGTGAAACACGTCGGCGTCTTTGGCGCGTTCGGCCAGGTATTCGTCGCTGGTCTTGAGCTCATCGACCAATTGCTTGTCCAGCGCCGCCATACCCAGCCAGACCTCGCCGGTCGCAACCTCGTCGATCGACAGTTGCGGGCGGTAGCTGGCGACGAAGTTCTTGAACAGGTCATGGGTAATGTCCAGATCTTGCTGGAACTTCTCGCGGCCCTTCTCAGTGTTCTCACCGAACACGGTCAGGGTGCGTTTGTACTCTCCGGCCGTCAGCACCTCAAAGTCGATGTCGTGCTTCTTTAGCAACCGGTTCACGTTGGGCAACTGCGCGACGACACCGATAGATCCCAGAATCGCAAAAGGTGCGCTGATGATCTTGTTGCCAATGCACGCCATCATGTAGCCGCCGCTGGCCGCGACCTTGTCGATGCAGATGGTCAGGGGAATACCCGCCTGACGGATGCGCGCCAGCTGCGAAGAAGCCAGCCCATAACTGTGAACCATGCCGCCGCCGCTTTCCAGGCGCAGCACCACTTCGTCCTTTTCAGTGGCCAGCGTCAGCAGCGCGGTAATTTCATGGCGCATGCTTTCAGTGGCGGAAGCCTTGATGTCACCGTCGAAATCGAGCACGTAGACCCGAGCTTTCGCGTCAGCCTGTTGCTTGTCCTTTTTCTCTTTTTTCAACGCCTTGTTCTGTTCCTTGCGCAACGCCTTGAGGCGGTCCTTGCCCAGCAACGACTGCTCGAGACGCTCGCGCAACCCCTTGTAGAAATCATTGAGCCGAGTGACCTGAAGCTGCCCGGCCGTTTTGCGACGTCCCTTGCCACGCATGGACGCAATGGCGACCAGCACTACGACGATGGCAATGACCAGCGTGACTGTCTTGGCCAGAAAACTGGCGTAATCGACAACGAACTCCACGGATATTCCTCACTTGCATGCACCCTTACCGATCAAGGGCCGCGATACCGTCAGCATACCGGTGCCCCCTGATGATCACCAGCGACAAGGGTTACACGCCGTTAAAACGGTGATTTCAAACGAGCGTATGTTTTTTCATTGACAGCTCCCCGGCATCCCTCATAACCTCGCCGGACCTTCAACGTACCGAGACGACACGGACGTGGGCAGCATCTACCTGATACGACATGGCCAGGCTTCATTCGGTGCAGACGATTACGACGTCCTGTCGCCGGTGGGCATTCGTCAGGCGCAAATTGTCGGCGCCCATCTGTCCGGGCTGGGTATAAGGTTCGATCGTTGTGTATCAGGTGATCTGCGCCGCCAGAAGGACACCGCACACAACGCGATGGCCCGGTTTGCCGAGGCCGGGCTGGAGGTTCCCGAACTGGAGATCGACAGCGCGTTCGACGAATTCGATGCTGAAGGCGTGATGCGCGCCCTGATACCGGCAATGCTGGCCGAGGAGCCTCATGCTCTGGATATCCTGCGAGACGCGGCCAACAATCGTGCCGAGTTTCAGCGGCTTTTTTCGCTGATCATCGGCCGCTGGATTGGTGGCCAGCATGACACCCTGGGCCTGCAGAGCTGGCTGGGCTTCGTCGCCAGAGTCAAGGCCGGACTGGACCGAATCATCGATAACGCAGGCCCGCACGAACGCATCGCCGTGTTCACTTCCGGCGGCACCATTACCGCCCTGCTGCACCTGGTTACCGGAATGCCTGCGGCGCAAGCCTTCGAACTCAACTGGCACATCGTCAATACTTCGTTGCACAGGCTAGGATTCAGAGGCAGCGAAGTCACCCTGGCTTCCTTCAACAGTTACACGCACTTGCAATTGCTGAAGGCGCCGGAGCTCATCACCTATCGATGAGACCGGTCAATCGCGTCCCCATCGGACGCCAGAACCTACCAAAACCAGAACACCCTAAAGGATCAAGACATGACCTCAACCGCTGAAGCCGTCAAAACCATGCAGGCCAAGTTCAACCCAGCCGCCGCTGCCGGCCTGGACCTGGTGTTCGGTTTTCATATCACCGACGAAGACAAGTATTACGCACTGATCGTCAAGGACAGCACCTGCGACCTGCAGGAAGGCGAGAACCCTGACGCCAATGTCACCCTGGTGATGGACAGCGCCACCCTCAAAGGCATCGTCAGCGGCGAGACCGATGGCATGCAGGCTTTCATGGGTGGCAAGCTGCGCGCTGAAGGCGACATGATGCTGGCCATGAAACTGAGCGAGCTGTTCCCGGTATAAGTACCGGACAACGCGTGGCGCAGACCCGAAAACCGAGGCCGACAGGCTTCGGTTTTTTTTCGCCAACCCATCGCTGAACGGCAATCAAGGCCGCTGATTGATCGGCAACACGCTAGCCTATAAGGCTGAATCGAGGTTGTTCATTGGCTGCCTGATCATTAGATTAGCCAATGATGCGGGCTTACCATAATAAGTAGAAGGGATAAGCATGACGCTAACCGACCAGTCCACCGATGTTCGTAGCGGCGAAGAGCTGGACGTCGCCCTGATCGATCCGTACCTCAAAACCCATATTCCTGGCCTGTCCGGCACTCCACGGATCAGTCAGTTTCCAGGTGGCGCATCAAACCTGACGTACCTGATCCAGTACCCCGAACAGGAGCTGGTACTGCGTCGTCCGCCTTTCGGCCAAAAAGCCAGGTCGGCTCACGATATGGGCCGTGAATACCGCATCCTCAATCAGCTCAAGGATGCCTTTCCCTATTGCCCGCAAGCCTGGCTGCACTGCACCGACGAGGCTGTGATCGGCTCAGAATTCTATGTAATGGAACGCGTCAAGGGCATCATCCTGCGCTCCGACCTGCCGCCGAAACTGGGCTTGAACGCGCAACAGACCCAAGACTTGTGCAAAAGCTTCATCGACAGGCTGGTCGATCTGCACAGGGTCGATTACCAGGCCTGCGGACTGGGTGATCTGGGCAGGCCACAAGGCTACGTACAACGCCAGATCGTCGGCTGGACCGAACGCTACGAGAAGGCCATGACTCCCGACGCTCCGGCCTGGGAGCAGGTCAAAGCGTGGCTGGTGGCGAAGATGCCTGACGATTCCCCGGTTTCCAGCATCGTGCACAACGATTTCCGCTTCGACAACGTCATCCTCGACCCGGACAACCCGATGCGTATTATCGGCGTGCTGGACTGGGAACTGACCACATTGGGCGATCCGCTGATGGATCTGGGCAACACCCTCGCCTACTGGATTGAAGCCAACGACCCGGCCCCCGTGCAACTGATGCGTCGCCAGCCAAGCCATGCGCCGGGCATGTTGACCCGTCAGCAGTTCGTCGATTATTACGCCGAGCGCTCGGGGATCCGGATCGACAACGTCGACTTTTATTACACCTACGGCCTGTTTCGCCTGGCCGGGATCGTGCAGCAGATTTATTACCGGTTCTATCATGGTCAGACGCAGGACAAGCGCTTTGCCCAGTTCATCCAGATGAACAAACTGCTCGAGCAGATGAGCCTGAACGTAATCGCCCACTCCAGCCTTTGATGACATCAGAATAAGGAAAACCCATGCCCAGAACCCAACTCTTCGACCTCGACGGCAAGATTGCTTTCGTCTCAGGCGCCAGCCGTGGAATCGGCGAAGCCATTGCACGGCTGCTTGCCCAGCAAGGCGCTCATATCATCGTCTCCAGCCGAAAAATCGAAGGCTGCCAGGCCGTGGCGGATGCGATCACTGCCGAGGGTGGCAAGGCGACGGCAATGGCCTGCCATATCGGTGAGATGGAGCAGATCCATAGCGTTTTCGAGCAGATTCGTCAGCAGTTCGGTCGTCTGGACATTCTGGTCAATAACGCTGCAACCAACCCGCAATTCTGCAACGTTCTGGACACCGATCTGAGTGCGTTCCAGAAGACCGTCGATGTGAACATTCGCGGTTATTTCTTTATGTCGGTGCAAGCCGGCAAACTGATGCGTGAAACCGGTGGCGGCAGCATCATCAACGTGGCCTCGATCAACGCGATTTCACCGGGAGCCTTTCAGGGCATCTATTCGATGACCAAGGCTGCCGTGATCAACATGACCAAGGTGTTCGCCAAGGAATGCGCGGAATTCGGCATCCGCTGCAACGCCCTGCTGCCCGGCCTGACTGACACGAAGTTCGCCTCGGCGCTGGTCAAGAACGACGCAATCCTGAACATGGCACTTGCCCAGATCCCACTCAAACGCGTGGCCGCGCCGAGTGAAATGGCAGGTGCCGTGCTCTATCTGGCCAGCGAAGCGTCCAGCTATACCACAGGCGTGGCGCTGAATGTCGATGGCGGGTTTTTGTCCTGACATGGGTTCGAGACAGATTTTCCAAACCGCAAAAATATGAATTATATTTTCCAAGATTCCTATAAATGGAATATATTTTCCGCATAACAACAATCCTTTCTGGAGACTGTCATGCGGGAATCCTCTTCCACCCTGCCGGAGTACGGCATCGGCCTGATCGGAACCGGCTTCATGGGCCGTGCTCACGCGCTTGCGTTCGGCAACGCCAATGCTGCCCTCGATCTTCCCGCGCGTCTTCGTCTGACCGCGCTTGCCGATGCCGACAGCGCGCGCGCCGAACGCTGCGCACAGGCCTGGGGTTTCGAGCGCAGCCATGCCAACTGGCAGTACTTGATCGACGACGCTCAGGTCCAGATCGTTGCTATCACTACACCCAATCATCTGCACTTTCCGATGGCCATGGCAGCCATTGCGGCAGGCAAGGCGGTGTATTGCGAAAAGCCGCTGGCGGTCAGCCTGGCTCAGGCCGATCAGATGCGGCGCAGTGCCAAGGTCGCAGGCGTGGTCACGCAAGTCGGTTACAACTACCAGCACAATCCGATGATTGGCCTGGCCCGGGAAATGATCGACGCAGGTGAGCTGGGCGAAATTGTCAGTTTCCAGGGTGAGTTCAGCGAAGACTTCATGGGCGATGCTCAATCACCTTGGTCATGGCGGTGCGAAGCTGCTCATGCAGGCGGAGCGCTGGCAGACCTGGGCAGCCATTTGCTGGCCATGGCGCGCTACCTGCTGGGTGATGTCGAGGCGGTGTGCGCCGATGTCAACACTGTCCACCGCCAGCGCCCGGCTCAATCTGGCAGCGCCGAGTTGCGCGACATTGCCGTCGATGATCAGACTCATGCGCTGTTGCGATTCGCCAATGGTGCACGCGGGACGTTCAGCAGCAGTTGGCTCAAGCATGGGTACAAGAATCATCTGTGCTTCGAGATCAGCGGCACCAAAGGCACATTGGCCTTCGATCAGGAGCGGCTCAACGAACTGCGCATCTACCGCGCTGGCGCACCCGGACGGGACGGCTTCCAGCGCCTGCTGGCCGGTCCGTCGCTGCCTGGTTATGCCGCGTTTTGCCCGGCTCCAGGCCATCAACTGGGCTATAACGAACTCAAGGCGCTGGAGGTCCAGGCCCTGGTGCTGTCCCTATGCGGTCAGGGCCGTCGCGGTCCGGATTTTGAAGAAGCCTGGCAGATCGAACGCCTGGCCACGGCAATTCGTCTGGCCGCCGAGCAGCAGCGCTGGATAGCGCTCGCGGATATCTGAGGCTTCCTGCAACATCCGGCAAAGGGTTAGAATGCGCCGCGTTCGGGCAGCCGTTCTGCCCCTTTGCCATAAGCCCTCCGTGCCATGCCTTTCGAACTCAGCGTCGACCTGACCACGCTTGCCATTCTGGCGGTAGTTGCCTTCATTGCGGGATTCATCGATGCCATCGCAGGCGGCGGCGGATTGCTCACCACTCCGGCCCTGATGACCGCCGGCCTGCCGCCGCATCTGGTGCTGGGCACCAACAAACTCAGTTCGACCTTTGGTTCGGCCACCGCCAGCTTCACCTACTATCGACGCAAACTGTTTCATCCCCGGCAGTGGCTGCATGCCTTGATCGGCACCGCCGTCGGCGCGGTCATCGGTGCGGTCATCGCCCACTACCTGCCCGCCGAGTGGCTGAATCAGATGCTGCCGGTGATCGTGTTCGGTTGCGGTCTGTACCTGCTGTTTGGCGGCACTCCCAAAGCACCGCTGGACAGCGACGCGCCGATCAAAAAGAAATGGCAGCTACCGCAAGGACTGACTCTGGGCTTCTACGACGGTGTCGCCGGACCTGGAACCGGCGCGTTCTGGACGGTCAGCACGCTCCTGCTCTACCCGGTCGATCTGGTGAAGGCCAGCGGCGTCGCACGCAGCATGAATTTCGTCAGCAACGCCGTGGCGTTGTCGGTGTTCATGTTTTCCGGTCAGGTGGATTACGTGATTGGCCTGTGCATGGGCCTGGCGGTCATGCTCGGTGCCTACTTCGGTGCCGGCACCGCGATCAAGGGCGGCGCGAAGTTCATCCGCCCCGTGTTCATTACCGTGGTGCTCGGTCTAACCGTGCGCCTGGCCTGGCAGCACTGGTTCGGGGGCGCCTGATCGCCGGGCCAGATAGGCCTCGATCAGATAGCGCGCAATGGACCGGTTGGCGGGCAGCAACGGCAGATCGTCGATCCGGAACCACTGCGCGTCTTCGATCTCGTCGGCCTGAGGCACAATCTCGCCGCTTTCGTATTCGGCATGAAAACCCAACATCATCGAGTGAGGAAACGGCCAGCACTGGCTGCCCATGTATTTGAGGTTCTTGATGCAAATCTGCACCTCTTCCATCACTTCGCGACGCACGCAGTCCTCGGCCGACTCACCCGGTTCGACAAAGCCCGCCAGCGTACTGTAGACGCCCGTCACGAAGCGCGGCGAACGAGCCAGCAGGATTTCATCGCCACGCGTGATCAGCACGATCATGCTCGGCGATATGCGTGGGTATAAGCGCAGGTTGTCATGCTCGCAGTACATAGCGCGTTCGCCGGGCACCTGCACAGTGGGGCGCCCGCAAGCGCCACAGAATCGGTGCTCTCTGGCCCAGGTACTGATCTGTGCCGCATAGCCGAGCATCTGGAAGACGGCAAAATCACCTTCCAGCATGAACTGCCGCAAACCTTGCCATGAGCAGCCCTCGACCGGCACCGATCGATCGAGCACCAGCAGATACACGGCCTCACCGTCGAAGTGGCCGATCCCGTGCTCGCTCTGCACCGCAAGGTCCAGCCCTTTGAGCCAGGCTCTGGGGAACATCACCCCGTTGCCGTCCAGCAGAAACCCCTGGTCGCCATGGACCACGGCCCAACCGCCACCGGCTTCGATGTCCAGCACTGCGGTCGTCCAACGCACCGGGCGCGTCATGGAAAAACTCCTCTGTTCAAACGCAAGCGTACGAGCGCATCAATTGTCGAAAACCGGCTTCTGCTTGCTCATGTGAGCAGCCATCGCCAGCTTCAGGTCCGCCGATTGCAACATGGCAGCGTTCCAGATAGCAACGTGCTCAAGGCCATCGTCGACGCTGTGGTCACGCATGTAACCGATCATCTGCTTGGTGCCTTCGATAGCAACCGGGGATTTCTCGGCGATTTGTCGCGCGATCGCCATCACCCCGTCCATCAATGCCGTTGTGTCGGCGAAGGTGCGATTGGTCAGGCCGATGCGCAGCGCTTCTTGCGCTTCAACGGTCCGGCCGGTGTAGGCAAGCTCACGCATGACTCCATCCGGGATGATCCGTGGCAGGCGCTGCAACGTACCGACATCTGCGGCCATGCCCATATCGATTTCGCGAATCGCGAACTGCACATCGGCGGTCGCATAACGCACGTCGCACGCCGAGATCAGATCGATGGCACCGCCCAGGCAGTAACCCTGAATGGCGGCCAGCACCGGCTTGCGACATTTGTCGACCGCGGTGAATGACGCCTGCATGTCGATTATCTTGCGCCGCAACAGCCGGGCATTGCGCCCCGTGTCCTTGCCCATCTGGTCCGCGACCGACGCCAGCATCTTGAGGTCGATGCCGGAAGAGAAGTGTTTGCCCGCTCCGCTGAGGACCACGACCCGCACCTGGTCTTCACGCTCGACCCACTGAAAAATCTCGATGATCTCGGTCCAGAACGCTTCGCTCATGGCGTTGAGCTTGTCCGGCCGATTGATCTGCACATGGGCAATATTGTCGTTCAGGTCGACCAGAAAGGTTTGGTAGTCACGCACGGCATGATCCTCGGCAAGATGATGTTGGATCCATGGACTATAACAATCCGGGTACGACTCTCGTAAGGCGACTGTTACGACATTTGCCGGACGAACAACCGCTGGCGGCAAGGGCTGCAGGTGTCGGCATCGGCCGGATCACGTGCCAAATAGTCTGAACCGTCGTAGTGCCATGGTGTCCAGTGATGGGTGACACCCATACTGCTCCGTCAGTCATCAGAGGGCGATACTTGAATACGTCAAAAGCGGCAACCGGCATTGAAGGTCTGGATGACATCCTTTCGGGTGGTCTTTCACGCAGTCACGTTTTCCTTCTTGAAGGCGAACCCGGAACCGGCAAGACAACCGTGGCGCTGCAATTTTTGCTGGCAGGTGCTCGGGCGGACGAAGTCTCTTTGTATATCACGCTTTCCGAAACTGAACGGGAGTTGCGCGATGGTGCCCGCTCCCACGGCTGGGAGCTTGACGAGCACATCAAGATTTTCGAACTGACGCCACCCGAAAGCCTGCTCGATGCCAATCACCATCAGACCCTGCTGTACTCCTCGGATCTGGAACTGGGTGAGGCGACGCGGCAGATTTTCGAAGTGGTCGAGCGCGTCAAACCGACTCGCGTAGTGATCGACAGCCTTTCGGAAATCCGTCTGCTGGCGCAAAGCTCCCTGCGCTATCGCAGACAGATTCTGGCCATCAAGCATTACTTCGCACGTTACGACGCAACGGTGGTGTTACTGGACGACCTGACCACCGAAGCGCTGGACAAAACCGTGCACAGCGTTGCCCACGGCGTCATACGCCTTGAGTCGCTGACGCCGGCTTATGGTGCCGAGCGCCGGCGCTTGAAGATCGTCAAATACCGCGGCCAGAAATACCGCGGCGGCTTTCACGATTTCACCATTGCCGAAGACGGCATTCATGTGTTCCCGCGCCTGGTGGCGGCCGAGCATCGCTCCGACTACTCGCGCAACCAGTTCAGCAGCGGCATTCAGGAACTGGACGAACTGCTCGGCGGCGGCATCGAAGGCGGTTCCAGCACACTGATACTGGGACCTGCCGGAACCGGCAAATCGCTTATTTCAATGGTATTCGCCGCGCAGGCCGTGGCGCGCGGCGAGCGCGTCGGGCTGTTCATTTTCGATGAAGAATTGGGGCTGCTGTTCGAGCGAATGCTCAAGATCGGCATTGACCTGCGTGCACTGCAAGAAACCGGCAATCTGATGATCGAACAGATCGACGCCGCCGAACTGTCGCCCGGCGAGTTTTCCCACCGCGTCAGACGCGCCGTGGATCAGAAACAGATCAAAACCGTAGTAATCGACAGCATCAATGGTTATCAGGCATCGATGCCGGAAGAGAACGCGCTGGTTCTGCACATGCATGAACTGCTGCTCTACCTCAATCGTCGCGGCGCCTCGACCTTCATGACCGTCGCACAGCACGGTCTGGTCGGTGACATGCGTTCGCCGGTCGACATCACCTATCTGGCCGACAGCGTGATTCTGCTGCGCTATTTCGAAGCACTGGGTCAGGTGCGCAGGGCCATTTCGATCATCAAGAAGCGCACCGGCACCCACGAATCGACCATCCGCGAGTACCGCATCAGCAGCAAGGGCCTGAAAATCGGTGCACCGCTGGAAGCCTTTCAAGGCGTGTTGCGCGGGGTTCCTACTTACCTGGGCGAGAGCAAACCGCTGCTGACGGACGAAGACTTGTGAGTATTAAGGGGCAATTTTCAGAACGGGCGATCATTCTGGCGCCCCGTGGACGGGACAGCCAGATTGCCCTGATGATTCTCAAGGAAGCCGGTTATCCGGCGACCGTCGCGCGCGACCTGTCCGAACTGGTCGCTGAGCTGCATACTGGTGCAGGCCTTGCCATCGTTGCCGATGAAGCGTTGCGCATGGTGGACATCACGCCGTTGCTGGATCTGTTGGGTGAACAACCCGCCTGGTCCGATCTGCCAATTGTCCTGCTGACCCATCACGGCGGCCCCGAGCAGAATCCCTCGGCGCGCATGGGCAGCCTGCTCGGCAACGTAACGTTTCTGGAGCGCCCTTTCCACCCGGTCACGCTGGTCAGCCTGGTGGCAACGGCGGTGCGCGGGCGACGACGTCAATATGAAGCCCGGGCGCGCCTGGACGACCTGCTGGAAAGCGAAAAACGCCTGCAAAATGCATTGAAGGCCGGACGACTGGGGTCCTGGGAGCTGGAATCGGGTCGCTTGCAGATCAACTGCTCGGCTATCACCAGAGGCCATTATGGCCGCGAAGAACATGAAGCGTTCAGCTACGACGACTGGCTGAACGTCGTCTACCCCGAAGACCAGCCGCGCATGCAATCCGCACTTCAACGCAGCCTGGACAGCGGTGTCGATTTCATCATCGAATACCGTAACGTCTGGCCCGATGGCTCGCTGAACTGGGTGGACGTGCGCGCTCGAGCGATCCGCAATGAAAACGGCCAGGTCAGCTCGCTGGTCGGGGTGACCTCGGACATTACCGAGCGCAAACAGGCCGAATCGCAGCTGCGCCGCCTCAACGAAACGCTCGAGCAGCAAGTCGAGGAACGCACGTCGCAGTTGAAGCACAAAGAGGAAGTGTTGCGCCAGTCACAGAAAATGGAAGCGGTCGGCCAGTTGACCGGCGGCATTGCCCACGACTTCAATAACATGCTGACCGGCATCATCGGCAGTCTGGAACTGATCAGAAGACGTCTGGCCCGTGGCCGTACCGAAGGCCTCGATAACCTGATCGACCTGGGTGTGACGTCGGCCAACCGCGCCGCCGCCCTCACCCATCGCCTGCTGGCGTTTTCACGGCGTCAATCACTGGATTCCAAGCCGGTGGAAATGAACCACCTGATCAACGCCATGGGCGAACTGATCCAGCGCAGCGTCAACGAAAGTACGCAGCTGGACATGCACCTCGCCACTGATTTGTGGACGGCCGAGGCCGATCCCAATCAGCTGGAAAACGCCCTGCTCAATCTGGTGCTCAATGCTCGGGACGCCATGCCCGATGGCGGGTTGCTAACCGTCGAGACCTACAATCAGCAACTGGACAAGTCCTTTACTAACGCCCACGAAAACCTGCTGCCGGGCGATTACGTGGTGCTGAGCATCACCGACAACGGCTGCGGCATGCCTGAATCGGTGATCAGTCGTGCGTTCGATCCGTTCTTCACCACCAAACCCATCGGCCAGGGCACTGGCCTCGGGCTGTCGATGATTTATGGCTTTAGCAAACAATCCCACGGGCATGTGGCGATCAAGAGCGAGGTCGGGCGCGGCACCACAGTGCAACTGTTCCTGCCGCGCTTCAAGGGTGATCAGGACGAAGACGAGCAGACCTTCCAAAGCAATGCGGTGTACGCCAAGGACGGAGAAACCGTTTTGATCGTCGAAGATGATCCTGCGGTCAGAGCGCTGGTCAGCGAGGTGCTCAGCGAGTTGGGGTATGCCTTCATCGAAGCGGGTGATTCGCTGGCGGCGGTCCCGGTTCTCGAATCCGGCCAGCGCATCGACCTGCTGATCAGCGATGTGGGACTACCCGGCATGAACGGCAGGCAATTGGCAGAGATCGCCAGACAACTGCGGCCGGACCTCAAAGTGTTGTTCATCACCGGCTATGCCGAACACGCCGCCGCACGTGCAGGCTTTCTGGACACCGGCATGCAACTGATCACCAAGCCGTTTGCCTTTGATCACCTGACCTCGAAAGTCCGGGAAATGATCGAAGCCTGAAACAGCGCCTACAGCTCATGTCCGCGTGTCGCTGCGTCCACAGGACAGCGCTGCGACCTGATCCGTCAGGCCAGCAGTTCCTGAATCTGCGATTGCAGGGTTTCCATAGTGAAAGGCTTGGCCAGAATGGGTGCCTTGGCCGCGATCGGGCTGCCCGAATCGACGATCTCTGCAGGATAACCACTGATGAAGATCACTTTCAGCTCCGGGCGCAACTTGACGGCCGGCTCGGCAATCTGCACACCGGAAATACCGCCAGGCAGGCGATAGTCGGTGATCATCAGGTCAAGGTGTGGCTTGGTGGCCAGAATCTCGAAAGCCTGCTCGCCATTCTCTGCCTGCAGGACGCGGTAGCCCACGCCCGATAGATAGTCGGCCAGCAGCATCAGGATCAGGGGTTCGTCTTCGACGATAAGTACGACGTTTTCTGCATCAGCGCTCATTGAACTGCCTTTGATCTTATAGATAGCTGCCAATACGACCACGGCACTCATCGGAGGTTGCGAGGGAAATACGATAATTCCGTAATGCCATCTGCCTGGGCAGCTGTTGTCTGATTATTGAGGCAGGCAGACGCGGAAAACCGAGCCTTTACCCTCTTCGCTCTCGACTTCGATGCGTCCGCCATGTGCCATGACGATCTGCTCGGAGATGAACAGCCCCAATCCCAATCCCGCGACCGCGTGGTTGGCGGATACGCGCTCGAACTGCTGAAAGATGCGCTTCTGGTTTTCCGGGGTAATGCCGATGCCCTGGTCCCTGACCTCGACATTCGCCTGACCGCCGTCGCAAAAAACGCGAACCTCAATGGGCTTGCGAGCGCCGTAGCGCAGTGCGTTGGTCAGCAGGTTGGCAATCACCTGCTCGATCCTGAACTCGTCCCACACACCGATGACCGGCTCGTCCGCCAACAGCGTGATGGTCGAGTTCGCAGCGGCGATCTGCGCGGAAAAGTTTTCCAGCAACTGGGCCACCAGTTCGCTGAGATCGAACGGACTGGGGCGAATGGACAGCTTGCCGGTGCGAATCCGCGACACGTCCAGCATGTCTTCGATGAGCCGGATCAGGCTTTGAATCTGGCGTTCGTCGCGTTCGACCATCGCGCCCAGTTTGTCCAGGGTAAACGCGGCCGCATTGCCCTTGGCCAGATGCAGCTTGCGCAACTGGGTTTCAAGGATCAGGCCGTTGAGCGGCGTGCGCACCTCGTGGGAGACAATCGACATGAAGTCGTCACGCATGCGTATTGCATGCTCAAGCTCAGCCTGAGTGGATTGCAGGCGTTTGAGCAGCATCTCCTGCTCCTGCCGACTGCGCTCCAGCTCTTCGACCTGCAGCTTCATTGCCTTGCGCTGGCGAAACAGGTCGACGAACACGTTGACCTTGCTCTTGACCGCGTGAATATCCAGCGGCTTGTGCAGGAAATCCACCGCGCCGCTTTCATAGCCCTTGAACGCGTAATTGAGCTCGCGACCGGCAGCGCTGACGAACACGATGGGAATGTTCTTGGTCTTTTCGGTACTGCGCATCAATTCAGCCAGCTCGAAGCCGTTCATGCCGGGCATCTGCACATCGAGAATGGCCAGGGCGAACTCATGCTGCAGCAGAAGCGACAACGCCTCGTCGGCCGAAAGCGCCTTGAATACCTGGCGATCCTCACGCTTGATCAACGCTTCGAGGGCCAGCAGGTTTTCCGGCAAGTCATCGACGATCAGCAGTTTTGCCTGGATTTCACTTAGCATGCGATTCGTTCCAGCTCGACCAGCAATTGGCCAATTTCGTTCAAGGACAGGAGGTAGTCCGGCGAATGCAGCGCCAGGGCGGCCCCGGGCATGGTACTCGCCTGAGCCTGCGCAGGATCCTGAATAACCGTAAAACCGCGATACTTTTTGATTTGCAGCAATCCTTGCGCTCCGTCGTTGTTGGCGCCGGTCAGCAGCACGCCCGCGAGGCGCGCGCCATAAGCGTCAGAGGCCGAGTCGAAGAGGATGTCGATGCTCGGACGGGAATGAAACACCCGGTCTTCCTGACTCAGTGACAGACTGAAATCGGATTCGACCGAGAGATGGTAGCTCGCCGGCGCGAAGTACAAGGTACCGGGAACGATGGTTTCCTTGTCATCAGCTTCTTTCACCGGTATCGCCAGGCGGTTCTGAAACACATGAGCCAACTGGCTGCGACGGTCATCCGGCAGGTGCAGGACCGTCAGAATCGGCAACCTGAAACCCGGCCGCAGTCCATTGAAAATCTTCAGCAGCGCTTCGACGCCACCGGCTGACGCGCCGACCACGATCGCGTCCACGACCGGCAGGGCACCGTCCATTGCATGAGGCGAAAACGTAGTCTTCATGACTTGCGGTAGATCCGCTCTGGCTTGACCAGGGTTTCGAATGCGTTGCCGTAAGCCGAGAATTCCAGGGTCTCCTTGCTGCCCAACGCCAGAAAGCCGCGGTGACAAAGCGAATCGTGGAACAGCCCGAAAGCGCGATCCTGCAATTTTTTATTGAAGTAAATCAATACGTTACGACATGAAATGAACTGGGTCTCGGAGAATACACTATCCGTGGCCAGACTATGGTCGGCAAAGGTGACGTTTTCACGCAGGGTCTTGTCGAAAATCGCGTAATCGTAGGCCGAGGTGTAGTACTCGGTGAAATCGCGCAGACCGCCGGACTTGCGGTAATTTTCCGTGTACGCACGCAGATTCTCCATGGAAAAAATGCCCTGCTTGGCCTTCTCCAGCGAACTGGGATTGATGTCGGTCGCGTAGATGATGGTGCGCTCCAGCAGCCCTTCCTCGCGCAGCAGAATGGCCATCGAGTACACCTCCTCGCCCGTACTGCAGCCGGCAATCCAGACCTTGATGGACGGATAGGTCCGCAGCAGCGGCACCACCTCCTGACGAATCGCCAGAAAGTGTGACGGGTCGCGAAACATCTCGCTGACCGGAATCGTGAGGATCTGCAGCAATTGCATGAACGCGGCCGGGTCGTGCAGCACCCGCTCCTGAAGCGCGGAAATCGTGCTGCAATCGAACTGGCGCAGGGCATGAGCCACGCGGCGCTTGACCGAAGCGCCGGAATAATCGCGAAAGTCGTAACTGTACTTGAGGTAGATCGCCTCAATGAGCAGCTTCAACTCGATCTCGCCGTTGCGATCAAGATGCATGGACAAACCCGGAAGTGTTATCGAAGACGCTCGATTTGGCCGCCTTCATTCAAATACGTTCCATTTTTGGCAGCCACACGCGAATCAGTGAGAACAGACGGTCAAGGTCGATAGGCTTGGCCAGGTAATCGTTGGAGCCCGCTTGCAGGCAGCGTTCCTGGTCATCCTTCATCGCCTTGGCAGTCACTGCGATGATCGGCAGCTTGCGCCAGCGCGGATCTTTGCGGATTTCGATGGTCGCTTCATAGCCATCCATCTCCGGCATCATCACGTCCATCAGCACCAGATCGATATCCTCGACCTCATTGAGCCGGGCGATCGCTTCCAGACCGTTGCGGGCGATTTCGACCACCGCGCCCTTGTGCTCCAGCGCACTGGTCAGGGCAAAAATGTTACGCACGTCGTCGTCCACCACCAGGATCTTGCGCGCCTCGAACACCTTGTCGCGGCTGCGCGCGGTCTTGAGCATTTTCTGCCGCTCATTGGAGAGCTGGGATTCGACCTTGTGCAGGAACAGTGTCACTTCATCGAGCAGGCGTTCCGGCGAGCGCGCGCCCTTGATGATGATCGAGCGCGAATACTTCATCAGTTCGGCCTCTTCATCACGGGTCATGTTGCGCCCGGTATAGACGATGACCGGCGGGAACGAGCAGATTTCCTCGGTGGACATGCGCCGCAGCAACTCGTCACCGAGCATGTCCGGCAACTTGAGGTCGATGATCATGCAGTCATAGATGTTGTCGCGCAGCAGATCCAGCGCTTCCTGAGCAAAGCCGACGGCGGTGATTTCAATGTCGTCGTCCCCGATCAGGCGGGCGATGCTGTCACGCTGCAAGGCATCGTCCTCCACCAGCAGGATGCGCTTGACCTTCTGGGTCAGCTTGGCCTCCAGCTTGGCGAAGACATCTTTGAGTTCCTCACGCGTAGTGGGCTTGACCGCATAACCAATCGCGCCCATGTGCAAGGCGGCCTCTTGGCGATCCTCGACGGAGATGACGTGCACCGGGATGTGCCGGGTTGGTGCCAGCTCCTTGAGACGTTGCAGCACGGTCAGACCCGAATGGTCCGGAAGGCGCATGTCCAGCAGGATCGCATCCGGGGTGAAGCGTGCGGCCAGATTGAAGCCGTCATCGGCGGCGTGAGCCACGAGGCAGTAATAACCCAGCTCATGGGCCAGATCGAAGAGGATCTGCGCGAACCGCACCTCGTCTTCGATCACCAGAATGCAGCGTTTGTCGAACGGCGCCTTTTCGCGATCATCGGCAAACACCGGAATCGCCTCATCCCGCTCGACAAGCGGCGGCAAGGTCGGCGCGCTGATCACGGGCGAAGGCGCCACCGGCAGCGAAACGGCCGCGGTCCTGCTGGTGCCGGTCAGATCTTCGGCCTGCTCGGTGTACTGCTCTGGCAGCACCAGGGTGAAGATGCTGCCCTGCCCCGGCGCGCTGGTGACACTGATGGAACCACCAAGCAGCGCCGCCAGATCACGGGAAATCGACAGGCCCAGCCCGGTGCCGCCGTAGCGACGATTGGTGGTGCCGTCAGCCTGGCGGAACGCTTCGAAGATGCTCTGTTGATGCTCTTCAGCGATACCGATACCCGAGTCGCGTACTGTGAACGCGATGCCGGCACCGGGCTGACGCGACACGATCATGCTGACCGCGCCCGACTCGGTGAATTTGATGGCGTTGGACAGGAGATTCTTGAGAATCTGCTCCAGTCGCTGGCGATCGGTGAACAGCATGGTGGGCGCGCCCGCCTGCATTTCCACGGTGAAATCCAGACGTTTTTCGGCAGCCAGTGGCTGGAACATGACTCGCAAGCCGTCCACCAGACGCGACACGCTGCTGTTTTCCGGACGCACTTCGAGCTTGCCGGCTTCGACCTTGGAGATGTCCAGAATGTCGTTGATCAGGTTCAGCAGGTCGTTGCCGGCTGAATAGATCGACTCGGCAAACTTGACCTGTTCGGCGGTCAGATTCTCGGTCGGGTTCTCGGCCAGCAACTTGGCCAGAATCAACGAGCTGTTGAGCGGCGTGCGCAGCTCATGGGACATGTTGGCGAGGAACTCGGACTTGTATTTGCTGGAGCGCTGCAACTCATCGGCCCGCGCCTGCAATTCGACCTGAGCAATATTGAGCTCTTCATTGTTACGATCCAGCGCGTCACGCTGATCGGCCAGTGCCTGACTTTGCTCGGCCAACTGCTCGTTGGTCTGCTCAAGCTCGGCCTGCTGGGTCTCCAGATGCGCCTGCGATTCCTTGAGGATCCGCGATTGTTCTTCAAGCTCTTCGTTGGCCGTGCGCAACTCTTCCTGCTGCACCTGCAACTCCTCATTGAGCTGCTGAGTCTCGGCCAACACTTCCTGCAGACGCTGGCGGTAGCGCGCCGCCTCAATGGAGGTGCCAATGTTGTCGGAGATCAATTCGAGGAACTCGACGTCCTGCTCGGTCAGGGCGTGCAGGAATCCCAGTTCGATCACGCCATTGACCTGATCGTCGTTGCTGGTCGGCACTACGATAACGCTGCGTGGCGAGCCCTCACCCAAGCCGGAGCTGACCTTGAAGTAATCGACCGGCACGTCGTTCAGGCTGATGACCCGATCCTGTCGTGCCGCTTGCCCGACAATGCCTTCATCGCTGTGAATGGTCTGCTCGCGCTCTTCCTGCTCACGGGAAAACCCGTAAGACGCCACGCGTACCAGCCCGCCATGCTCCTGACGCACATACACGGCGGCCACCGACGCGCCCAGGTAGCGAGCCAGGAACTGCAGAATATTGCGACCCAGCATGTTCAGGGTCAGTTGCCCCAGGACCTGCTCGGCCAGTTCGCTCTGACCGTTACGCAACCACGCGACTTTCTGCAGGCGCTCGGCATTGATGTCCTGCTGCCGCAGGTTCTCGCTGTAGGTATCGGACAAGGACATCAGGTCACGTCGACCGATCCAGGCCAGAATGCCGCTGACGATGACCACGAAAATCAGGTACAGCGTCACCGACATGATGGTGCTGCGCGTGACCTCGGCGTTGCGGGTCAGACGCAATTGCTGCTCCATCTCGACGGCCTGATCGTACTCAGTGCGGATCTGATCGGTAATACGCTTGCCGCGCCCGGCCTGCACCGGCGTCTGATAGTCGCCATTGGCACGCCGCAGATTGATCATGTCCTGCGCAAAGGCATTCCATTCATCCTGCAGGGTCAGCAAGCGACGAAACCGGTCCAGTTGGGTGGGGTTGTCTTCCACCAGCGCCTTGAGCCCCTGCAACTCGGCCGTCAGCAGCGGCTTGGCGATTTCATACGGGTCGAGGAAATGCTGGTCGCCCGTTAGCAGAAAGCCGCGCATGCCGGTTTCCATGTCGATGGACAGCTTCATCGAGCGGTTGGTGTTGTTGATGACCCGATCCGTGTGCTCCACCCATTGAATGGCAGACAACAGATAACTGATCAGCAAAATGAAGAAAACCGCACTTAATACGCCGACACCCAGCGGCAGACCGACGTTACGCCCCAGCAGTTTGCGAAAGCGTTGTTCATCGACGACAGACGTCCGATTCATGAAAAATCCCTGGCGGTTGGATCAAAACCGTAGAGTTTGCCGTAAAGCCATGAAAAAGACTCTCATTTCTGACTTATAGGATTGAAATTTCACACATAAATAGGCGATAAGCTCCTGCAGATCTGTCTGTGGAATGCTCGCATCAGGTATTACTATGCTGAACAGGCACGCAACGGCATCGGATTGAACTTCTGAGTGCATTTTATTTACTGATACAGGGACTGTATTAAAAGCGGACAGCTCAAGGTCACGAGCCTTGGACTGACCGGCAAAGCGCACGAACCGCGGCGCCTCTTGCATCACCATTATTTTACGGCTTTAAGGAGTCAACCATGCCGGACGCAACCAGCACTATTCTTGTAGTCGAGGATGACACCATAGTGCGCATGCTGATCGTCGACGTTCTCGAAGAGCTGGAATACAAGGTGCTTGAAGCCGAAGACGCTATGGCGGCGCTGGAAATCCTCAAGGACGACACTGCTCATATCGATCTGATGATGACCGACCAGGGTCTGCCAGACCTCAAAGGCACCGAGCTGGCCAAAAAAGCCAGAGAGTTGCGCCCGGAATTGCCCGTGCTGTTCGCCAGTGGCTATTCGGAAAATATCGAAGTGCCCGCGGGCATGCATTCGATCGGCAAACCGTTCTCCATCGATGACCTGCGCGACAAGGTAAAAAGCGTTCTTGACCAGCACTGATCACGTCACACCCTGCCTGCAACACTCAGTCTCCAGCCCTGTCGGCCAGCGTCTGCTGATCATCGGTTACGTATGGCCCGAGCCGCGTTCCTCGGCGGCCAGCGGGCACGTCATGCAACTGATCCGCTGCTTCCTTGAACACGGCTGGCAGATTACCTTTGCCAGTCCTGCCACCGAAGGCGAGCACCGGGCCGACCTGGCTAGCCTGGGCATTGAAGAAGTCCGCATCGAGCTCAATAACAGCAGCTTCGATACGTTCGTCAATACGCTGCAACCGGATGTCGTCCTGTTCGATCAGTTCATGATCGAGGAGCAATTTGGCTGGCGTGTCGAACAGCAATGTCCGAACGCCCTGCGCGTACTCGAGACCTCGGATCTGCAGAGCCTGCGCCACGCCCGTCATCAACGGTTGAAAGATCGGTTGAGCGACGATGCGTCCGCCGCACGTGGTAGTTCGTGCCTGTCGGAACTGTCCAGCCCCGAGCTCTTCCAGCTCATGGCCGGGACCGATCTGGCGCAGCGCGAGGTCGCCTCGTTGTATCGATGCGACCTGAACCTGATGACTTCGGATGTGGAAATCGAGCTGCTGACTACTGCGTTCGGTCTGCCTGCATCACTGTTGCACTGGTGTCCGCTGATGCCGGATAACATCCCGCAAAGCGCCAGGCCGTTCGAGCAACGAGCGCACTTTCTGAGCATCGGCAATTTTCGGCATGCGCCGAACTGGGATGCGGTGCTGTGGATGAAGACGGCCATCTGGCCCTTGATTCGCCAACAGCTTCCCCAGGCCCAACTGCATGTCTACGGGGCCTATACGCCACCCAAAGCGACAGCCTTGCACAATCCGCCTCAGGGCTTTCATGTGATGAACTGGGCAGAAGATGCCCTTGAAGTCATGTCCAATGCGCGGGTATGTCTGGCCCCGCTGCGTTTTGGCGCGGGCATCAAGGGCAAACTCATCGATGCGATGCTGTGCGGCACGCCGTCAGTCACCACATCGATAGGCGCCGAGGCCATGAGCGGCGGACTGCCCTGGCCAGGGCTGATCGAGCACGATGCCGGACTGATTGCCAAGGCCGCGGTGCGCCTTTATCAGGATCAGGCGCTATGGACGGAGGCACAGACCGCCGGGTGGACAGTGCTCAACGCCCGCTATCGCCATGAACAACACTGCGCCAGCCTGATGGAACGCATCGAAGCCCTGCGCGATGACCTGCCGAACCATCGCCTGGCAAACTTCACCGGCGCGATGCTGCGGCATCATCACCACAAAAGCACCAAATACATGGCGCAGTGGATCGAGGCAAAGAATCGCAAGGTGTGAGCGAGGGTCAGACCGGCTTGCGCAATAAATAAGTATCCATCACCCACCCCTTGCGCTCCCGTGCCTCGGCGCGCAGCTGTTTGATTCGCTCGCAGACGTCATCCAGCCGGCCTGAGATAAGTATTTCGTCCGGGGTGCCGAGGTAGGCGCCCCAGTAGATATCCAGCCCCTGCCCCACGAAACGCTCGAACGAGCAATGAGCGTCGAGCATCACCACAACGTTGTCCGGCTGCCGCTCCTGGCTTGCGGCGATGCGGCGACCAGTGGTGATCGACACGGGCTCGCCGATGCGGTTCAGCGGTATACGATGCCGCGCCACCAGCGCCTGAACGCTGGTGATGCCGGGGATGACATGGTACTCGAAGACTTCCCTGCCCCGCGCCAGCACCCGGTCGAGAATGCGCAGAGTGCTGTCATAAAGCGACGGGTCGCCCCAGATCAAAAACGCCCCGACCTGATCGGCAGTCAGCTCGTCCTGGATCAAGCGTTCGAACAGCATCGCGCGTTGCTCATGCCAGTGTTCGACCCCTCGCTCGTAGGACTGTTGATCGTCCTCGCGGCGTGGGTCCTGGACTTGCACCAGTCGGTAATCATCGCCGGTCATGTATCGCTGACAGACGACCTTGCGCAGACGCAGCAGATCATCGTTTTCATAGCCCTTGTCGAGCAGGAACACCACATCGGCCCGGTTCAAGGCGTTGATGGCCTGCACAGTAATCTGCTCCGGATCACCGGCGCCCATACCGATCAACACTATCTGTTTCATGGTGCTCCACACGGTTTCGCAATTCACTGCACGAGTGATCGATCCTAAGCGTTTTTTCGGTTTCGGTCGGGCAATGATTCGAAAAATAAGGCACATTAATGCCCTGGCAACCTTTGCAAACGGCCACGCCATGATCAAAACAACAAGAACTGCGGACCCGTCCTACGAGTTGATGGACGATCATAACGGTCTGTCGATCATTTACCGCGAACACGGCTTTCCATGTCCGCTGGTGCGCTGGCACTTTCACAAAGAGTATGAATTGCACCTGATCGTCGCCAGTTCCGGCAAAGTGTTCGTGGGCGACTATATTGGCAACTTCAACCCGGCCAGTCTGTTCCTGACCGGCCCCAACCTGCCGCACAACTGGATCAGCCAGATCGATGAAGACGAGGTCGTGCCCAAGCGCGACATGCTGGTCAACTTCACCGACGAGCTGCTGGAAAGCGGCAACCAGGTCTTCGCCGAACTCAAGACGCTGGCGCCGTTGCTGGAGCGTGCCCGCTACGGCATCGAGTTTCGCTGCAAGCGTACGATCCGTCAGGCGATGAAGCTGATGCAGAGAATCGCCGACTCCAGCGGCATGACCCGGCTGGGGCACTTCTTTATCCTGCTGGAGTTGCTGGCGGCCAGTGACGATTATCAATTGCTGTCCGGCACAGCGGTCACCCAGACGGCCGACGAGCACAGCGTGGACCGTACCAACCGGGCGGTGGATTACATCTTCGCCAACTACAGCCGTGAACTGCCGCTCGAAGAAGTGGCAGAGTACCTGGGTATGAAGCCCACCTATTTTTCCCGGGTATTCAAACAGGCCACCGGGCGTTGCTTTGTCGAGTTCGTCAATCGTCTGCGTATCAGCAAGTCCTGCGAGTTGCTGGCCGATGGCGACAAGCCTGTCACCGACGTGTGCTTCGAGTCAGGCTTCAACAATATTTCCAACTTCAATCGACGATTCCAGCAGCTCAAAGGCATGACTCCGTCGCGTTACCGACGTCTTGCCGTCCAGCGTCTCACCGAACAAAACCTGTACTGATTCACCCCTGCTCGCCACCCATCGTCTACGCTCAGACTTCGCCAACGCCTGTTGCAAGGCGTTTGCGGTACAGGCGCGGCCGTCAGCGCACTGCAAAAAAGTATCAGTCACAGTGCAGTGCAGGATTTGTCTTTCATCCCGAACGCCGTTGTAATCAGTTCACATCTTCCTGCCTCCGGAAGAGACAAAAACAATAACCTGCCTTCTGCAGCTCTCTGGGCGTGGAAGAGGAGTGATCAATGAAGACCTCAGTAAAAGTACTGCTCGCCAGTTCCGTCCTCAGCACCTGTTTCATGGCCAGTGGCACTGCCACGGCCGGCACCGTGACCATCGCCACGGTCAATAACAGCGACATGATCCGCATGCAGCGCCTCTCCAAAACCTTCGAAGAAAAGCACCCGGACATCAAACTGAACTGGGTGGTCCTCGAAGAAAACGTCCTGCGCCAGCGCCTGACCACCGATATCGCCACCAAGGGCGGTCAGTTCGATGTGCTGACCATCGGCATGTACGAAGCCTCACTCTGGGGTGCCAAAGGCTGGTTACAGGAGATGAAGGACCTGCCCGCCAGTTATGAACTCGACGACGTGTTCCCGTCGGTGCGCGACGGCCTGTCGGTGGACGGCAAGCTCTTCGCCCTGCCGTTCTATGCAGAAAGCTCGATCACCTACTACCGTAAGGACCTGTTCAAAAACGCAGGCCTGACCATGCCCGAACGTCCAACCTGGACGCAGATCGCCGAGTTCGCCGGCAAGCTCACCGACAAATCCAAGGAACAGTACGGTATCTGCCTGCGCGGCAAGGCTGGCTGGGGCGAGAACATGGCGCTGATCACCACGGTGGCCAACGCCTATGGTGCGCGCTGGTTCGATGAACAATGGAACCCGCAGTTCGACCAGCCGGAATGGAAGAACGCACTCAATTTCTACGTCAACACCATGAAGCAGTCCGGCCCGCCGGGCGCCTCGAGCAACGGCTTCAACGAAAACCTGGCGCTGTTCAACAGCGGCAAGTGCGCCATCTGGGTAGACGCCAGCGTCGCGGGCTCCTTCGTGACCGACAAGACTCAGAGCAAGGTCGCCGACAACGTCGGTTTCACCTACGCCCCGCATGAAGTGACCGACAAGGGTTCTGCCTGGCTGTACTCGTGGGCCCTGGCGATTCCTGCCAGCGCCAAGAATGCCAAGGACGCCGCCGAGTTCACGCAGTGGGCCACCTCCAGGGAATACGCCGCACTGGTCGCCGAGAAAGACGGCGTGTCCAACGTGCCGCCAGGCACCCGTGCTTCGACTTACAGCGATGAGTACAAGAAAGCCGCTCCGTTCGCCAACATTACTCTGGAGTCGCTCAAGGCCGTCACGCCCAAGTCCCCTACCCTCAAGCCGGTGCCTTACGTGGGCATCCAGTTGGTGACGATTCCCGAGTTTCAGGCCATCGGCACCAGCGTGGGTCAGCAGTTCTCGGCGGCGCTGATCGGTCAGGCGACGGTCGACAGCGCCCTTAAAAATGCGCAGACCTCGACCGAACGCGATATGAAACGAGCGGGTTACGCCAAAAAGTAACCCCGCAACGGAAGCGGGAAACTCAGGTTTCCCGCTTCGCTGCTTTCAGACACAACCTATGTGTCATCCGGTTCGGAGCCTCTCATGAAGACCTCAGCCATTCCTGCTCGTACGGACACGTCCGGCGAACTGCCCCCGATCAAAAGCCGTCGCTTCAAACCGGGCTGGTTTCTGGTCAGCCCGTCCGTCGCCCTGTTGCTGGTGTGGATGATCGTGCCACTCGGCATGACCATTTATTTCTCGCTGATCCGTTACAACCTGCTGTCGCCCGGCGACAACGAGTTCGTCGGGCTCGAAAACTTCGAATACTTCGTGACTGACAGCGGCTTTCTGCCGGGTGCCGGTAACACTTTGCTGCTGGTGGGCAGTGTGCTGGCCATCAGCGTCATACTCGGCGTACTGATCTCGGCGCTGCTTGAAGCCAGCGAGTTCTTTGGCCGCGGCATCGTACGCGTTCTGCTGATCTCGCCCTTTTTCATCATGCCCACCGTCAGTGCGCTGATCTGGAAGAACCTGATTTTCCACCCGGTGTCCGGCGTACTGGCGGCGGTCTGGAAGTTCTTCGGTGCCGAACCCATCGACTGGTTCGCCCACTACCCGATGCTGTCGATCATCATCATCGTTTCCTGGCAGTGGCTCCCCTTCGCGATCCTGATCCTGATGACCGCCATGCAGTCGCTGGATCAGGAACAGAAGGAAGCGGCACGCCTCGATGGTGCTGGACCGATCGCGATCTTCTGGCACCTGACCCTGCCGCACCTGGCACGGCCTATCGCCGTGGTGGTGATGATCGAAACCATCTTTCTGCTGTCGGTGTTCGCCGAAATCTTCACCACCACCAACGGCGGCCCGGGCTTTGCCTCGACCAATCTGGCTTACCTGATCTACATCCAGGCCCTGCTGCAGTTCGACGTCGGCATGGCATCCGCTGGCGGCCTGATCGCCGTAGTCATCGCCAACATCGCAGCGATCGTCCTGATCCGGATGATCGGCAAAAACCTCACCGACAAGTCATGAGGACCTTGCCATGATGACGCTCAAACAATCACGTCGCCTGCAAAGCCTGCTGCTCGGGACCTTGTCCTGGCTCATCGCCGCGCTGATCTTTTTCCCGATCTTCTGGATGGTACTGACCAGCTTCAAGACCGAGATCGACGCCTTCGCCACGCCGCCGCAGTTGTTCTTCACGCCGACGCTGGAGAATTACCTGCACATTCAGGAGCGCAGTGACTACTTCCACTTTGCCTGGAACTCGGTGCTGATTTCGTTCAGCGCGACCATTCTGAGCATGCTGGTGGCCATTCCTGCCGCTTACTCGATGGCGTTCTTCGAGACCAAGCGCACCCGCGGCACGTTGCTGTGGATGCTCTCGACCAAGATGCTGCCACCGGTGGGCGTGCTGATGCCGATCTACCTGCTGGCCAAGACGTTCGGCCTGCTGGATTCGCGTCTGGCGCTGATCATCATCTACACGCTGATTAACCTGCCGATCGTGGTCTGGATGATCTACACCTACTTCAAGGACATTCCCGGCGAGATTCTCGAAGCCTCGCGCCTGGACGGGGCCAGCACCCGCCAGGAAATCTTTCGCGTACTGATGCCAATCTGCAAGGGCGGCCTGGCGTCTACCGCGCTGCTGTCGCTGATTCTGTGCTGGAACGAGGCGTTCTGGTCGCTGAACCTGACCTCGTCCGCCGCAGCCCCGCTCACCGCGCTGATCGCGTCCTACTCAAGCCCCGAAGGGTTGTTCTGGGCCAAGCTGTCGGCAGTTTCGACACTGGCGTGCGCGCCTATCCTGATTTTCGGCTGGATCAGCCAGAAACAACTGGTTCGCGGCCTATCGTTCGGCGCCGTCAAATAGCCCCGGCCCACAGAATAAAAAGGAGTCCATCATGGCTAACCTCAGCATCAGAAATCTGCAAAAAGGCTTCGACGGTCATCAAATCATCAAGGGCATCGACCTGGACGTGAAAGACCGTGAATTCGTGGTCTTCGTCGGCCCGTCGGGCTGCGGCAAGTCCACCCTGCTACGACTGATCGCGGGCCTCGAGGAGGTCTCCTCCGGCACCATCGAACTCGATGGTCGCGATATCACTCAGGTCACTCCGGCCAAGCGCGATCTGGCGATGGTGTTCCAGACGTACGCCCTGTATCCGCACATGACCGTCGGCAAGAACCTGTCGTTCGCTCTGGATCTGGCGGGCGGCAACAAGGCCGACATCAAGAAAAAGGTCGATGAAGCGGCGCGCATTCTGGAGCTGGGCCCGCTGCTGGAGCGCAAGCCCAAGCAGCTGTCGGGCGGACAACGCCAGCGGGTCGCCATTGGCCGCGCCATCGTGCGCAATCCGAAGATCTTTTTGTTCGACGAACCGCTGTCCAACCTTGATGCCGCGCTGCGCGTGCAGACTCGCCTAGAGCTGTCGCGCCTGCACAAGGAGCTGCAAGCGACCATGATCTACGTGACCCACGATCAGGTCGAAGCCATGACCCTCGCCGACAAAGTGGTGGTTCTCAATGGCGGCAGGGTCGAACAGGTCGGCTCGCCGCTGGACCTGTATCACCACCCTGCCAACCTGTTCGTGGCCGGTTTTCTCGGCACACCGAAAATGGGCTTCCTCAAAGGCAGCATCCGGCGGATCGACGCCAGCAGCTGCGACGTCGAGCTCGATGCCGGTACCACCGTGACCCTGCCCGTCAGCCGCGCCGGTCTGGCGGTCGGCGCGCCAGTGACGCTGGGCATCCGCCCCGAGCACCTGGACATCGCCCAGAGCGGCGATTGCCAGTTGCAGGTGATTGCCGACGTCAGTGAGCGACTGGGCAGCGACACCTTCTGCCACGTAAGAACCCGTTCGGGCGAGGCGCTGACCATGCGGATTCGCGGCGACCTGGCCAGCCAATATGGCGAAACACTGAGCCTGCACCTGGACAGCGCCCACTGCCACCTGTTCGACGCTGACGGCCTGGTCATTCCCAAAGCCCTGCAGACCGTTGCCGCCTGAGTCCTGGAGAGTCCTGTCATGAAATTGAACAAACAGAACCTGTCGCGCCTGGGTGCCGATATCGATTTGCCGACCTATTCGGCGACCGACACGCGCCAAGGCATCGCCCATATCGGCGTCGGTGGTTTTCATCGTGCCCATCAGGCGTTTTACACCGATGCACTGATGAACACCGGCGAAGGCCTGGACTGGAGCATCTGCGGGGTCGGGCTGCGCCCCGAAGACCGTGCGGTCCGGGACGCCCTCGCCCAGCAGGATTATCTGTACACGCTCTATGAGCTGGGTGACACACCGGACACCAAAACCCGCGTCATCGCCTCGATCAGCGGCATGCTGCTGGCTGAAGACAGTCCGCAGGCATTGATCGACAAGCTGAGCAGCCCGGACATCCGTATCGTATCGCTGACGATCACTGAGGGCGGTTATTGCATCGATGACAGCAACGGTCAGTTCATGGCGCATCTGCCGCAAATCCGGCACGACCTGGCGAATCCGGACAGCCCGAAAACCGTATTCGGCTTTCTCTGCGCGGCACTGGCAAGACGTCGCGCCGAAGGGACTGCGGCCTTCACCTTGATGTCCTGCGATAACCTGCCACACAACGGCGCGGTGACCCGCAAGGCGCTGCTGTCGTTCGCCGCTCTGCGCGACGCCGATCTGCACGACTGGGTGGCTGAACACGTAAGCTTTCCCAACGCCATGGTCGACCGCATCACACCCATGACCAGCGCGGCACACCGCTTGAAGCTGGCAGACGAAAAACACATCGACGACGCCTGGCCGGTGGTCTGCGAACCTTTCGTGCAATGGGTACTGGAAGACAAATTCGTCAACGGCCGGCCGGCTTGGGAACACGTCGGCGTGCAGTTCACCGATGACGTGACACCGTACGAAGAAATGAAAATCAAGCTGCTCAACGGCAGCCACCTGGCCCTGACCTATCTGGGTTTTCTCAAAGGTTACCGCTTCGTCCACGAGACCATGAATGACCCGTTGTTCGTGAGTTACATCCGCGCCTACATGGACCTTGACGTCACCCCGCAACTGGCATCGGTGCCCGGCATCGACCTGGAAAGCTACAAGGACACGCTGATCGAACGCTTTTCCAATCAGGCCATCGCCGACCAGTTGGAAAGGGTCTGCTCGGACGGGTCGTCGAAGTTTCCGAAGTTCACGATTCCAACCATCAATCGCCTGATCGTCGACCAAGGCAATCTCGAACGCGCTTCGCTGGTGGTAGCCGCCTGGGCGCTGTACCTCAAAGGCGTGGACGAAAACGGCGTGACCTACAAAATTCCCGACCCACGCGCTGAGTTTTGCCAGGGCCTGGTCACCGACGATGCCTTGATCTCCAAACGCTTGCTGCAGGTCGAGGAAATCTTCGGCCTGGCCATCCCCCAGTCCGCGCCCTTCGTTGCCGCGTTCGAACAGAACCTGGCCGACCTGCGTGAACTGGGCGTCAGCGCCACCCTGAAAAAACTATTGGCCTAGAGCCTCTGAGGGACACCTATGTTTCTTGGAATCGATTGCGGCACCCAAGGCACCAAAGCCTTGGTGCTGGACGCAGACAGCGGTCAGGTGCTGGGCGAAGGCTCGGCTCCCCACAGCCTGATCAGCGACCACAACGGCCGCCGCGAGCAGGACGTCCAGCAATGGCTGACCGCGCTGCAACACGCGGTCGGCGACGCACTGACGCAAGCCGGGATTTCCGGACAGCAGATCAAAGGCGTCGGCGTTTCCGGCCAGCAGCACGGGCTGGTGTTGCTGGACGAACAAGGCCAGGTGCTGCGCCCAGCCAAACTGTGGTGCGACACCGAGACCGCGCCGGAGAATCAGCGTCTGCTTGACCATTTAGGCGGTGAACAGGGCTCGCTGGAGCGTCTGGGCCTGGTCATCGCGCCCGGCTACACCGTCTCGAAACTGTTGTGGACCAAGGAGCAGCACCCTCAGTTGTTCGAGCGGATCGACAAGATTCTGCTGCCCCATGACTACCTGAACTACTGGCTGACCGGCCACTGCCGCACCGAGTTCGGCGACGCCTCGGGCACGGGTTATTTCAATGTGCGCACACGTGAATGGGACCTGCCGCTACTGGCGCACATCGACCCGAGTGGCCGTCTTGAAAAGGCGCTTCCGCCCTTGCTCGACGCTGACCACGCTGTCGGCACTCTGCGCCCGGAAATCGCCCGCCTGCTGGACCTCAATCCGCTGGCGCTGGTTTCCAGCGGCGGCGGTGACAACATGATGGGCGCAATCGGCACCGGCAACATTCAGCCAGGCCTGATCACCATGAGTCTGGGCTCATCTGGCACTGTGTATGCGTTTGCCGATCAACCTGCGGTCAGTGAGCATGGGGCCGTTGCAACCTTCTGTTCGTCATCCGGCGGCTGGCTGCCGCTGATCTGCACCATGAACCTGACCAATGCCACGACTGCGCTGCGTGAGCTGTTCGCACTGGACATCGCCGCGTTCAACAATGCGGTGGCCAGCGCGCCCATCGGCGCGGAAGGCATGCTGATGCTGCCGTTCCTCAATGGCGAGCGGGTGCCCGCCCTGCCCGACGCCACCGGCAGCATTCTCGGCCTGGACAGCACCAACCTGACTCAGGCCAATCTGTGCCGGGCTGCGGTGGAAGGCACCACTTTCGGCCTGCGTTACGGACTGGACCTGCTGCGCGCCAGCGGCATCAAGAGCGAGAGAATTCGTCTGATCGGCGGCGGTTCGAAAAGCGCCGTGTGGCGGCAGATCGTTGCCGACATCATGGACACCCCCGTCATCTGCACCGGTTATGCAGAAGCAGCGGCGTTGGGCGCGGCGATACAGGCGGCCTGGTGCTGCTCGACCGCCAGCGATCAGCCCGCCGATCTCAAGGCGCTGTGCGAACGGTGCGTGCGCCTGGACCCTGCCAGCGAAACACGTCCGATTGCACAGAACGTGGGCGCTTACCAACAGGTCTATCAGCGTTATCGAGACCAATTACGAGCAGTTTGAACCTGCCTTTTTTCACGGAGCACTTATGTTTCTGGTTTGCGGCGAAGCCCTGTTCGACATTTTTACCCGCGCTGACAAGGATGGCGCACTCAACAAGCTGGGGTTTGACGCCATCGCTGGCGGCTCACCGTTCAACGTCGCCATTGGCTTGCGTCGGCTGGGCGCCGAAGCGGCCCTGTTCGCCGGTCTGTCCACCGATTACCTGGGCCGTCGCCTGCGCGCCGTGCTGGAGCAGGAACAGGTCAGCGCCGACCACCTTATCGATGTCGAAGCACCGACCACGCTGGCCATGGTGGCGGTAGGCGCAGACGGCTCACCCACTTACAGTTTCCGGGGTGAAGGCTGTGCGGACCGGCAGTTGCGCCTGGAGCATCTGCCCCGGCTGGACGACACGGTTCACGGCATTCATGTGGGGTCCTTTTCATTGGTGGTACAGCCGATTGCCGACACGCTGCTGGCTCTGGTTGCCCGCGAAAGCGGCCGGCGAATGATTTCACTGGACCCGAACGTGCGGCTCAACCCGGCACCCGATATCCAGCGCTGGCGCAGCCAGATCGCCGCGTTCGCCGAGTATGCGCACTTGATCAAAGTCAGCGATGAAGACTTGCACCTGTTGTACCCAGATCGGGACCCACAGCAGGTTGCCGAGGGCTGGCTGAACCGGCACACCCATCTGGTGATCGTGACCCGCGGCACCCAAGGCGCAAGTATCTTCACCCGCGAGCACGGCACCTGGTCGATACCGGCCAAGAGTGTGGTGACGGTCGATACGGTGGGTGCGGGCGATACGTTCCAGGCCGCGCTATTGACCTTTCTCGGCGAGCGCCAACTGGACACGCCAAAAAGCCTGTCGAGCCTTTCAAAAGAAGTATTGAATGAAATGCTGGAGTTCGCCCTATCGGCGGCAGCGCTGACGTGTACCCGGGTAGGTCCGGATCTGCCTTATCGCGCTCAGCTGGGCTAAAGAACGCCCGGTAAAAGAGCCCCACGAACAAGGCGCGCTGTCACACATATCAGTGGCAGCGGGCCTGCTCGCGAAAGCGTCTGTGCATCAGAAAAGCGTCAGGCCAGCAATCCGGCTTTGATACCCCGGATACGCGTATTGATGTCATCCACAACATCATTCTGCTTGTCCTTGAGAGCATCCTGGACTTTCTGATCAATCGTCAACTGATCTTCAGGCGTCATTGCCGTGTACTGTTGCTGGCTGATGCCCGTGAGTTTTTCACGCACTTTCTCTTCGGCGGTCTGCTTCAGGGTGTCCATGAACTGCTGGACCGAACCTGTCGAAGCGCTACCGGCGGTACCAGCCCCGGTCGCCGAGCCGATGACACCGTTGTCGCGATCTGCCGTCTTCTCGGAAAGCGACGTGTCAGCGGCGCTCTTGAGATTGACCATCATCCGTGCGAACGACTCGTTGTAGCCGCCGTTGTTCTGCGTGTCGTCCGTGGACACAGCTGTGCCGGTGTGCGACGTAACCGGTAACGCCCCGTTGCCGAGACCCGCAGCGGCCATCGCGCCGAAGCTGTCTTGCGACACATCGCCCAGGCTCTTGCGGCCGACAGCTCCAACAGCACGGGAAACCAGCTGTTCGAGCCCAATGTTGCCAATGATCATCTTTCACCTCCTGATGACGTGATGCACCTGTGCACCAGCAAAAGGGGTGCCAATTAGCCATATCCGCGTAAGCCCATGATTTTCCGAACGTTGCTACGTGACGACATTGACAGAAACATGACGCGTGACCCTTCGCGACGTCGAAACCGTCAATCGCGGCAAAGAGTTGCCGACAATCCGTCGCCGCTAGTGGGCGGTCTGGCCATGGCCAATCTGCAAATGCTCAAGCGGAACCGGCTCCGCGAAGTAATAGCCCTGGGCCTGGCCCGCGCCCATCTCGCGCAGCAGCTCCAGGGTCTGCTGGTCCTCCACGCCTTCGGCGACCACCGTCAGATCAAGAGACTCGGCCATGCGTACGATTGCCCGCACGATGGCCCGGCTGCGCACACTGGTGGTCAGTTCGAAGATGAACGACTTGTCGATCTTCAACCCGCTGAAGTGGTACTGATGCACGTAGCTGAGTGAGGAAAAGCCTGCACCGAAGTCATCCAGCACCACCGACATACCCTGATCCGCCAGTTGCTTCATGGACAGCCGCGCCTGTTCCGGCTCTGCGACGAGAGCGCCTTCGGTGAGTTCCAGGCACAGTCTGGCCGGCGCAACGCCCTTCTCCGCCAGCATCGCCAGCACCTCGCCCGCGAACGCCGGACGAGTGATGCTGTAGCTGGAGCAGTTCACATGGACCGGCGGCAGATGTGCATTGGCCGGATCGGCCAGAATCGCAATCACCTGCCTGAGCATGTACAGGTCCAGACGGCCAATCAGGCGCAGCCCTTCCAGCGCGGGTAGAAAGCGCTCGGGAGTGACGACCTCGCCATCAGGTTGCCGCCAGCGAATCAGCGCTTCCAGCGCCAGCAGCCTGCCGCTTTCCAGGCAGGTGATGGGCTGAAAATAGGGAATCAGCTGATCCGTACGCTTAAGCGCGGTACGCAGGGCGCCTTCCTGATCCATCTGATCGGACATCTGCCGACGCAGCGCCTGGTTGAACACCGCACAGCCATCCCGTCCGCCGTTCTTGACGGTGTACATCGCCGTGTCGGCGTCGCGCAACAGGTCCGCCGGTTCCTTGTGAAACTGACCGTCTGCACCTACGACGCCGATGCTGCAGGAGGTGAATACCGTGTGTTCGTCGATCACGAAAGGCGACTCGAACGCGGTCAGTATGCGCTGGGCGATCGCGACGCCCTCGCTCAATCGCGCCCCCATGCCCAGCACCGCAAACTCATCGCCTCCCAGGCGCGCCAGCAGGTCACCGTCGCGCATGCAACTGCGCAAACGCTGAGCCGCCTGAACCAGCAACAGGTCTCCGCAGTGATGGCCGAGACTGTCATTGACGATCTTGAAGCGATCCAGGTCGATGAACATGACCGCCAATGAACGGCCATGATTACAGAAGTCCTGCCAGGCCACCTGCAACTGCTGCTGCAAATGGCTGCGGTTGGGCAGTCCGGTCAGTGAATCGTGGACGTTTTCGTGCTGCAATCTCGCGTTGAGCTGGTCCAGCTCCCGGGTACGGTCAAGCACTCGCGCTTCCAGACGCAGGTTGGCGGTATGAATCGCCTCGGCGGCACTGCGGCGTGACAGCGCGGTATCGATGTGGCGCGATACGAAGGTCAGCAACTCCTGATCACGCAGGGTGTAACTCACATGCCGCGAATAGCTCTGCACCACCAGAACACCGCGCACGTCTTCGGCTTCGAACAGCGGGATGCCCAGCCATGAGGTAGAGCGATTGATCTGGTTCTGCACTTCGATCTCGCCGACAGCCTCGAGCCTCAAAGCCTCTTCACTGTCAATCAGACAGGGGCAGCGCTGGCGTATTACGTATTCGGTGAACCCGCGTTGGCCACGCCGGGGCGCGGGCGGCTGCGTCAGGCGTTCGTCCACATAATAGGGAAAGGTCACTTCGCCAGTCGAACTGTCGTAAAGCGCGATGTAGAAGTTGAGCGCTACCAGCAACTCACCGACGATTTCGTGCAGGCTCTGGAACAGCTCGTTCATGTCGCCAGGGCGACTGGAGAGTTCGGCAATCTGGAACAGCGCGCTCTGCAAATGCTCGGCGCGTTCGCGCTCGGCCACTTCCAGACGCAGGGCATCGTTGGCGGCGGACAACTGCTGGGTGCGCAGCAGCACCGTCTGCTCCAGATGGGCCCGATGCAGCAGCCTGTCCATCGCCATCGCCACGTGCCGGGACACGGCCGAGAACAGCGCCCTGTCCTGCACACTGTAGACACGGGAGACGTCGTAGACCTGCATCGCGACCATGCCGAACACTTCGTCCGACGCATTTTTCAGCGGTGCGCCCATCCAGAACTCCGGACGACGCCCCATGCAGGTGAACCGTCCAAGCGCTTCGGCCTCCGCGATGCCCGCAGCATCGACGAACATCGACTCTCCCTGCGTCAGGACGTAGCCCGTCATGGAAATCCGGGAAGGATCAAGATACTCGAACGTCTCGGGTGCCATGGCTTCGTCGTCAAAACGGTCAATATAGTAGGGGTAGGTGATCTTGCCGGAACGAGTGTCGTACAAGGCCAGGTAGAAGTTCTCGGCATCGATCAACGTACCGAGCTGCTGATGGATGCCATGCAGAAGCGTGCTGCGCTCATGGGTGGAACTGGCCAGAAAGCTGATTTCATACAGCACTCGCTGGGTATTCTGCGCTCTGGACAGGGCGGCGCTCTGCAACCGCGAACCCAGCCTGAGCGCCAGATCTCCCAGCGCCGGGTTGTCCTTTTCGGCCAGAGGTGCGAGCAGCCAGCCCAGCACTTCCTCGCCCCTGCCCGTCATCCAGCGATGAACCTGGCCGTGACTGCAGAACGTCTCGAAATGGTCAACGGGAATCTGCTCCGGCCAGTCGTGAGGAAAATCGCTTTGCCCCAGCAAGCGCTTCTGCTCACCGGCAACGTAGATGGCCCACGGTATATCGGGCAGTTGCAGGCGTGCTGCGGCCAGCAACTCGTCGATGGCCTGATGACTGGCATGCCGATCGCGACGATCCATCGAACCGGCGCATTCATCTGCGCTGCCAAACGATTGACGAACGCTGGGGGCCAGAGGAGGTACTGTCATGTAAACACCAGATTCAGAAACCGACGGCGAATATAATTGACGCCGCTGACCACAGGTGGAAAGTGCGCTGTCACATTATTGCAGTGATTGTACTGCAAGGATTGTACCTGCAAGCCCGCTCGTTGAATGCGTCGAATACATGCGTCACTGCGGCACTAAACCACGCCCACGCCGGTCAGAGAATGTTCCCGCAGGAGCAGGCAATATCAAGTTTTCAGCACTATGCTGGCCTGCGGACTCTTCGCCAAACCCCCTACCGGACAGGTGATCGCAATGGTCAAGACTTACAGCTATGCAGCCCAGACTGCCACCGAACGACTCAAACCCTACCAATTCGAACGGCGCACGCCGGGCGTCGATGATGTGCAGATCGACATTCTCTACTGCGGTGTCTGTCACTCCGACCTGCACACTGCACGCAATGAGTGGCACAACACACTTTATCCATCGGTGCCGGGTCACGAGATTGTCGGCAAGGTCACGGCCGTTGGCAGTAACGTCAGCACATTCAAGGTCGGCGATCTGGCTGGCGTCGGCTGCATGGTCGACAGTTGTCAGAGCTGCGCCTCCTGCGACGACGGTGAAGAGCAGTACTGCGAAAACGGATTCACTGGCACGTACAACGGGCCGGTATTCGGTGGTGAAAACACCTTCGGCGGTTACTCCGACACCATCGTCGTCAAGGAGAAGTTCGTGTTGCGCATTTCCCACAGTGACAACCTGGCGGCGGTCGCGCCGCTGCTGTGTGCGGGCATTACCACTTACTCGCCACTGAATCACTGGAAAGTCGGCCCCGGCAAGAAGGTCGGCATCGTCGGACTTGGTGGCCTGGGTCACATGGGTGTCAAGATCGCTCACGCGATGGGCGCTCATGTCGTGCTGTTCACCACGTCAGCCAGCAAACGCGAAGACGGTCGCCGCCTGGGAGCGGATGAAGTGGTGGTCTCCAAAAACCCTGATGAAATGGCCGCGCACGCCAACAGCCTGGATTTCATTCTCAACACCGTGGCCGCGCCACATGATCTGGATGCCTTTCTGTCACTGCTCAAGCGTGACGGGACCATGACGCTGGTCGGCGCACCCGCCGAGCCACACCCGTCCCCGGCGGTGTTCAATCTGATCTTCAAGCGCCGCAGCCTGGCTGGCTCATTGATCGGAGGCATTCAGGAAACCCAGGAAATGCTGGATTTCTGCGCACGGCACGGCATCGTATCGGACATCGAAGAAATTGCCATGAAGGACATCAACGAAGCCTACGAGCGGATGCTCAAGGGCGACGTGAAATATCGTTTCGTGATCGACATGGCCACCCTCAAGCAGGAACGGCCTGCTGCCTGATCACCGCAACGGATCGGACTGGCTCCCCAGCCAGTCCGACTGTCCTGAAACAGCCAGCCCCCTGCCCCCTCTTTTCTACTGTCCACCTACGCAACAGAACGCGGCGCCTGCTGTGACTCGAGCCTGCGCACCTATAGCCCGCCTATTTCTGCGACAGCCGGAAACGCGGGCGAACGTCGCTGAACCTTTCGTCATATAGCTGCCTGCGGCACACGCAACTCGTCTCCGCGGCATTGACACGCACTTTTTTGGGGCGCGAAATAGTTACTTGATTGAAACGACTTCATTCAAACAATGGAGAATTCCACATGGCTAAGATCAAGGTTTTAGCGGGTGATTTTCTTCAAGGTGATGGGGAGTACCGCTCTGGCACCATTACCCTTGTAACCCCCCTCTTCCCCTGGCCTGGTATCAGCTTTAAACACAACGATATCAAGTCGGTGGAAATTGCCAGCCAGGCGTCCAGCATAAAAATGGATGGAGCAATTGGTTACGGCCTTGCAGGTGCCCTGATGCTGGGCCCTGTGGGCGCCGCCGCAGGCGTCATGCTCGCCGGAGAAGAAAAGGAAATCACCTTCATGACCACCTTCAAGGATGGAAGAAAGTTGCTCGCTGCCACCGACGATAGAACCTACCAGAAGCTCGCCCAACATATTGCGACGCGAGAAATCGTAAGGCATCTCTAAAAGCTCGCTTCGAAAGCCCGATCCCAAAGGGCTTTCGAACGCCCCTCACGTTCGTACCCCGGATGAAAAATGGCACTGATCGTGCTAGAAGTTTGAAAATGAACTTTTTATTACAATTTGGTGACTATCACTGGCTGCTTGCCGGTCTCAAGTTCATGAAGTCCTTGCAGATATTGAAGGTGAGGGACGCTTACCAGGTGGACGGGTATGAAAGAACGAGCGACAGTCATCTGCAAGCGGGACGGAGAAGTCCTCTACGTGCGCAAACCGAAATCAAAATGGGCATTGCCAGGCGGCAAGGTCGAACCGGGTGAAACGCCGGCGCAAGCGGCCGTGCGTGAACTCAATGAAGAGACAGGCCTGGAAAATCTGGAGCTGCGCTATCTGGCGGAGTACGAGAAGGACCGGGTGACCCACTACGTATTCATTACCGTAGTGCCAAAGTCCAGCGAGGCCAGACCGCAAAATGAGATAGCCGCCTGCAAGTGGCTTGCTCCAAAGAACGTCAGCGATCTGAAGGCAAGTACGGCGACCAAGTCCATCGTCAAATCATTCGCCCGTCAGGGCTGAGTCCCCCTATCGTCGGGCCACCGCCATTGCGCTGGCCTTTGCGGTTCGACGCCTCAATCTGAAAACGCGCAGACAAAAAAGGGCGACCCTCTCGGGTCGCCCTTTTCTTACCGCCCAGCAGAGCGGATTTTGTTTGGTAGGCGCGATTGGACTCGAACCAACGACCCCCACCATGTCAAGGTGGTGCTCTAACCAACTGAGCTACGTGCCTGCTGTGGGTCGGCATTCTACGGATATTCAGATATGTGTCAATGGCTTTTTTTACAGTAACTGACTGAATATGCGAATTATTTGGCGGCTTGACAGCCGCCACACAACAAAAAAAGGCGACCCTTCCGGATCGCCTTTTTCATACCGCCCAGCAGAGCGGATTTTGTCTGGTAGGCGCGATTGGACTCGAACCAACGACCCCCACCATGTCAAGGTGGTGCTCTAACCAACTGAGCTACGTGCCTGCTGTGGGTGTGCATCCTACCGGCTTTGAATTTCATGTCAATCTGTTTTTATCGCTAACCCTATGAATTAAAGCCACTTTTATAAAAGTTGGTGCGATGAGTCTTTTGCACGGACGCTGGCAGAACGCAGGTATCTCGGGTAGCATCGGCGCAATCGTCAAGAATATTAAACGGAGCTCCAGGATGGCCAACACGCCCTATCCGCAGTCCTACTACGCTGCCTCGGCCAATTCGGCGCCTGACCGCCCAGCGCTGCACGGCGAGGTGGAAACCGATGTGTGCATCATTGGCGCTGGCTACACAGGACTGTCCAGCGCACTGTTCCTTCTGGAGAACGGCTTCAAGGTCACGGTGCTGGAAGCCGCGAAGGTCGGATTCGGCGCCTCAGGCCGTAACGGCGGGCAGATCGTCAACAGTTACAGCCGTGACATCGATGTGATCGAGCGTACCGTGGGGCCGCGTCAGGCCCAGCTGCTGGGGCAGATGGCCTTCGAAGGCGCGGCAATCATTCGTGATCGGGTCTCGCGATACGGCATCCAGTGCGATCTGAAGGACGGCGGCGTTTTCGCGGCGCTGACCGGCAAACAGCTGGCCCACCTCGAAGCGCAGAAACGTCTGTGGGAACGCTACGGTCATTCGCAACTGGAATTGATGGACCAGCGCCGGATCAACGAAGTGGTGGCCTGCGATCAGTACATCGGCGGACTGCTGGACATGAGCGGCGGCCATATTCACCCGCTCAACCTGGCACTGGGCGAAGCTGCCGCGGTTGAAACCCTCGGCGGGACGATTCATGAGCAATCGGCGGCGATCCGGATCGAACGCGGTGCCAGCCCGGTCGTGCATACGGCGCAGGGCAAAGTCCGCGCCAAATTCATCATCGTGGCGGGCAATGCCTACCTTGGCAATCTGGTGCCGGAGCTGGCTGCCAAATCCATGCCCTGCGGCACTCAAGTCATCACCACCGAGCCGTTGAGCGAGGACCTGGCCAGAACGCTGCTGCCACAGGATTATTGCGTCGAGGACTGTAATTATCTGCTCGACTACTACCGCCTCAGTGCTGACAAACGCCTGATTTTCGGCGGCGGTGTGGTGTACGGCGCGCGTGATCCGGCCAACATCGAAGCCATCATCCGGCCCAAGATGCTCAAGGCGTTCCCGCAGCTTAAAGACGTGAAGATCGACTACGCCTGGACCGGAAACTTCCTGCTGACCCTGTCCCGCCTGCCCCAGGTCGGACGCCTGGGTGACAACATCTACTACTCGCAAGGGTGCAGCGGCCATGGTGTGACCTATACGCATCTGGCGGGCAAAGTGCTGGCCGAAGCATTGCGCGGTCAGGCCGAGCGTTTCGACGCGTTCGCCGACCTGCCACACTACCCCTTCCCCGGCGGCCAGTTGCTGCGCACACCGATGACCGCACTGGGCGCCTGGTACTACAGCCTGCGTGACCGCCTGGGTTTCTGACCGCATGGTAAAACGGCGCCTTTCGGGGCGCCGTTTTCGTTCTCGATGTCTAATTCATTTAACGGCGCGATTCAACGTCCGGATGGCCTCGCCTGCCGCCTGCTCCTGGCCGGCCTGGGACAACTCGGCCGCCGCCCTCAGCCAGCGCTGCGCATCGACCTGCGCAGGCAACTGTCGTGGTGACTGAATCAATACGGCCCAACGACCGCCATCGTTCCAGGCGGAAACGAAGCTGCTGAAACTCATGACGTATCGCCGGTCCATGCCCACGTTGACCAACACGGTTTCCTTGACCCGGTTATACCCTACCAGCACGGCGTAACGTGGCTGCTTCCAGAATGCCGATCCTTGAGAGAAGCGCAGCATGACCGGATAACCGGCCGACACCTGCGCCAACAGCGCATGCAGGTCGCCATCCAGCGGATACACCATGAAGCCATATTCGCGCGCCACCTTGGGCATGTTCTGCTCGAGACGATCTTCAGCGCCCGGCAATTGCAGGGGTTTGTCCAGCAGCCCTGGCGTGGTCTGAACCTGCTGATTGGCAAGCATGCTGGCCAGCGCGCCCGGACCGCTCTGGTAAATGTTGCCCCGGAAGAACGGCACCGAGGTCAGCTCAACGCGATCCGGCAGGCTCTTGATCTGGGCGGTGACCAGGGATGTGCAGCCGGACAGGGCCAGTACCAGCGCAGCCACTAGCCATGAACCCTTACCACGCACTGCGCTTGCGAAAATCGATGCCGACAACATGCTCCCTCACTTCAACTGACATCGAGCAGTCACCGCTCGATTTGAGCGCTGATCATAGAGCCCTCGACGCGCCGGGTATAGCGTTTGAGCACAGTGCCGTAAGCTGCATAGATCGAATCGTTCATACTAAAACGCCATTGGTCAATTAATCGCAACACACCCGGTACTAGACTGTCAGTTATCAGGAATGCAACACCAAAAGCAGGAAACGTGGAGGCACTTATGAGCCTGGAACTGACAATCGTGATGCTGGTCGCCTCGTGGCTCGCCGTGGCCACTGCCATGCTGTGGGGTGTGATGCGCGTATCCCGTCGTCATCATTCTCACACGGTGACCCCGCCTGCCCCGCCACGCGTGAAGCCGGAACGGCAGTCAAGGGTCCGTCCCGTCACGGTGCATCGAGCGGTGTAAGCGCAGGCTTTTCATGGGCCTGAAATGCAAAGCGGTCGACCCGGTTATCCGGGTCGACCGTTTTTCATTGCAGCGGACTGTCAGACGGCGGAAGCCTGACGGGCCGCTTTTTTGCGCTTGGCCTTGCGGACCATCATGTTCAAGCCCTCGATCGCGGCCGAGAAGGTCATAGCGGCGTAAATATAGCCTTTTGGAACATGAGCACCGAAGCCTTCGGCAATCAGCGTCATACCAATCATGATCAGGAAGCCCAGGGCCAGCATGACCACTGTCGGGTTCTCGTTGATGAATTTCGCCAGCGGGTTGGCGGCCACCAGCATCACGATCACAGCAGTCACGACAGCGATAATCATGATCGGCAAGTGCTCGGTCATGCCTACGGCAGTGATGATGCTGTCGATGGAGAACACCAGGTCCAGCATCAGGATCTGCACGATTGCGCTACCCATGGTCAGCGCGACAGTGGAGCTGAGGGTTTTCTCTTCCTCGGTCTTGACGTCCATGCTGTGATGAATTTCCGTCGTCGCCTTCCAGACCAGGAACAGACCACCCGCAATCAGGATCATGTCTTTCCAAGAGAAGGCCTGGCCAAACATGTCGAACACCGGCTCGGTCAACTGCACGATATACGCCACGGTACTCAGCAGGCCCAGACGCATGATCAGCGCCATGCCGATACCCAACTGTCTGGCCTTGTGACGCTGATGTTCCGGCAGCTTGTTGGTGATGATCGAGATGAAGATCAGGTTATCGATACCCAATACGACTTCCATCACGACCAGCGTCGCCAGTGCAATCCAGGCGGCTGGACTTGTCGCGAGTTCCAATAGGTATTCCATAGATCACTGCCCTGCCTGAGCCAATAGTTGAACGAACGTTAGATGTCTTTACCGGATTTACTGTCTGATTCAGCGGAGCTTTGTGGCGCTTCCAATACTGAAAGTTCCCGCTTGGTCTCATCGAGCGCCTTGGTGGCGGCCTGATGGGTGTCGTCGATTGCCTGCCTGGCTGACTCGGCGGCCGTGTCCAGCATCTGTTTAGAGGACGACTCTATCTGATCGCACCCTGCCATTACCAACAGCGAAGCGGTCAAAAGTACAGCGCAAAATGATTTTTTCATGTGTCCCTCGATAGGCAAGGCCGGACGCGCTTCCGGTCCGGCGTTGGAAGGGCATTCTAAGGAAGCTGAAACATCAGGAAAATTCGATTTTATAAGCGATATACTTCGGCTTTAACGAATCGGCGATCATTATGCTCAATTACCGTCAGTTGCATTACTTCTGGGTCGTGGCCAAGACCGGCAGCATCGTGCGCGCCTGCGAGCAGTTGAACCTCACACCCCAGACCGTCAGCGGCCAGATCAGCCTGCTGGAAACGACCTTGGGCGTGGATCTTTTCCAGCGAGTGGGCCGACAACTGGAAATGACCGAAGCCGGTCGCATGGCACTCCCCTATGCCGAGCAGATGTTTCAACTGGGCAACGAGCTGGAAACGCTGTTGAGCTCGCGGCCCGACGAACAGCAACTGCTGTTCCGGATCGGCGTTGCGGATGTGGTGCCCAAATCCATCGTGTACCACCTGATCGCGCCGACCATGAATCTTGATGAGTCGATCCGCATCACCTGCCGCGAAGACAAGCTTGAACGGCTACTGGCGGATCTGGCGATCCAGCGTCTGGATATGGTGATTTCCGACAGCCCGATGCCGCCTCACCTCGACATCAAGGGACACAGCCAGAAGCTGGGAGAATGCGGCGTAAGCTTTTTTGCGACCCGGGAAATGGCTGAGCGCATCGGCAACGACTTCCCCCAGTGCATGCACGGCGCGCCCTTGCTGATTCCTGGCCAGGACACCGTGGTGCGCGGGCGATTGATGCGCTGGTTTAATGACCTGAAGATCCAGCCGCGTATCGTCGGCGAGTTCGATGACAGCGCGCTGATGAAAGCTTTCGGCAAGTCGGGCAGCGGCTTGTTCGTGGCACCCAGCGTGATCGCTGACGAGGTGCGGAGCCAGTATGGCGTGGACATGATCGGCCAGACCGACGCGGTGACCGAGTCGTTCTATACGATCACGGTCGAGCGAAAGGTCCGGCACCCCGGCGTTGTCGCCATTGCCGAAGGTGCGCGCACTACCTTGTTCACCGATAGCATTCAGGCCGGGCTTTGAACCGGCCTGCCCTTCATCAGCAGCCAGGCCAGCACGATCGCCAGAGAGATGATGCCTGCGGCAGCGAAGCCCAGTTTGCCGAGTCCCAGATGATCAATTACCCGGCCACCGACGACCGCGCCGATGCCGATCCCCATATTGGCGCCGGCGATGTTCAGTGACGCGGCGAAGGCAGGTGCTTGAGGTGCGGCTTTGATCAAGCGTACATGGCTGACCAGAAACAGCGCCGCCTGGGTCAGGCCCCATACGGCCAGGGCAAGCGCCAGAGCAATGTAGGAATGGATGCTCGGCACCACGGCCACCATACCGAGCACCATAAAAGCGCAGAACGCCATGCTGGCAATCAGCGGATGGCGATCCACCATGCGCCCGCCCAGTGAGTTGCCGAGCAACCCCACGGCGCCGAAGCCCATCAGGCACCAGCCCACCAGCGTGCCATCGAAACCGGCCAGACGCTCCAGCATGTCAGCCAGATAGGTGTAGGCCGTGAACATGCCACTGAACACCAATACGGAGAGCAGCACGTGGCCCTGCATCAGCGGGCTGCGCAGGATGCCGAACTGACTGAGGATCGAAACCGGCTCTTTGCGGATAATCGTTTTGGGCAGGTACATCGTCAGCAGCAGCGCCTTGGCGAAGGCCAGCAGTGACAACACCGCAAACGCCGAGCGCCAGCCGAACGTATCGGAAATCAGCGTACCAACGGGGATGCCGAACACTGTGGCGCAGACGATGCCGAAACCGATTCTGGCGATAGCCCGTCCGGCGAACTCGGGTCCTACGATATCCACGGCGGTTTCACTGGCCAGCGCCCAGAACACCGGCAGGCCCAGCGCAGGAATCAGCCTCGCGATCCCCATCACCGCAATAGTGGGGGCCAATGCGGCCAGTGTATTCGACAGCCCGAACAGAATCAGGATGCCGACAAACAGTCGCTTGCGATCAAAACGCGCGCAATAGGCGGTCAGAAACGGACCGAACGCAGCAACCGTGAAGGCGAACAGTGTCACCAGCAGCCCCGCTTGAGACACGGAGACCTTCAGGTCGCGGGCCATGGCAGGCAAAAGGCCGACGATCACGAACTCTGTGGTCAGCACGGTGAATCCGGCAGCCGACAACAGCAGAATAGGCAGTAGCATGAAAACTCCAGAACAACGACACAGGCCCATCCAGAGGATGCGCCTGCAAACACAGGTAACGAACAGTCGCGATATGACGCGGATCAGGTGTCATCGAACGCGCGGGACGCAGGCGACGACACCCGCAGGGGGCGGTAACGGGGGTGAATGGCCTTAGAACTTGCCCATGAAATCACGCTTGCCGATCTCCACACCATTGTGGCGCAGCAGGTCGTAAGCAGTGGTGACATGGAAGAAGAACTGCGGCAAGGCGTAGCTCAGCAAATAAGCCTGACCGTTCAGACGACGCTCCTTATCGGTGCCGGGACGCAGAACGATTTCGATACTTTCGTTGCCATCCACTTGCTCGGGCTTGATACCGCCAATGAACTCCAGTGTCCGGGCCAGCAACGCCTGCAACTCGGCAAAGGAAGTCTCGTTGTCTTCGTACTGCGGAATTTCGATCCCGGCCAGACGCGCCGAAGCGCCTTTGGCAAAATCCACGGCAATCTGCACCTGGCGTGTGAACGGCAGCATGTCCGGAAACAGACGAGCCTGCAGCAATGCAGGCGGCTGGATTTTCTTCTCGGTCGCGTGGGCTTCAGCTTTGCTCAGAACATCACTCAGGGCGTTGAGCATTTGCTGGAAGACTGGAATCGAAGCGGCGTACAGGGAAATAGACATGACATATCCTGAATGAGAAAGGCGCAATTATAGACCTGACAGGGGTCGAAGGCCGTGAGTCTTTTCGCAGAGAACGTTTGCAAAGATTTTTTCAGAGCGCTGCACAGGCACTGGGCACTGGCAAAAAACCGCAACACCTCATAGGCTGATCCACCGCCATCACCCAGGGAAGCGTCCATGTCCACCGAACCCTCTTCGACCGAAGCATCCGAGACCGTGCAACTCAACAGCACTGAAGTACGCATTCTGGGCTGCCTGATCGAAAAGCAGGCCACACACCCTGAAACCTACCCCCTGACCCTCAATGCGCTGGTGCTGGCCTGCAATCAGAAAACCAGTCGTGATCCGGTCATGAACCTGACGCAGGGTCAGGTCGGTCAGAGTCTGCGCGCGCTGGAAGGCCGTGGCCTGACGCGTCTGGTGATGGGCAGCCGCGCCGACCGCTGGGAGCACAGGGTCGACAAGAGTCTGGAACTGGTGCCCGCACAGGTCATTCTGACCGGACTGCTTCTGCTGCGCGGTCCGCAGACAGTAAACGAACTGCTGACCCGCAGCCAGCGCATGCATGACTTTGAGGAGGCCGAGCAGGTCGTCCACCAACTGGAGCGTCTGATCGCGAGAAACCTGGCGATGCTGGTGCCACGTCAGTCGGGCCAGCGTGAAGATCGCTACATGCACACACTGGGTGATCCCGATGATCTGCAGGCGCTGCTCGCCCAGCGCCAGAGCGCGCCGGACCGCACGGCAACCAGCGCGGCTTCGAATGAGCGCATTGATGAACTGGAGGCACGCGTTGCCGCCCTCGAAGCACGCCTGGCACAGCTCGAACAGCCGTGAAATGTTCAGACTGGCGGATCAGCCTCGGGCGAAGGCCGCCGCTTTGCGATACTGCTCATCGGTCGGTCGAACACCGGTGTACAGCACGAACTGCTCCAGCGCCTGAATCGCCGCCACCTCATCACCGCTGATCACGCGCTTGTCCAGACGGCGGGCGGCCTGGATCAGCGGAGTGTCGGCAGGCGTTGCCACCACATCGAAAACCGTCGTGGCTGCCGCGATGGCTTGCTCGTCGAATGCCAACTCGTCGGCCTGAGGCCCCGCCATGCCCAGTGGCGTGACATTGACCAGCAGCGGCGGCCGCTCATCGCCAAGCGCGGCCTGCCAACGAAACCCGCAGGCCTTGGCCAGACGCCGACCGGCCTGCTCGTTGCGCGCCACGATCAAGCCGTCGGTAAAACCTGCGTCGCGTAATGCAAAGGCAACGGCCTTGGCCATGCCACCGCTGCCGCGCAGGGCGAACGCGGTGTGCGGCACTACATGGCTCTGCATGAGTTGAGCGACCGCGATGTAGTCAGTATTGAACGCCTTGAGGTGCCCGTCGGTATTGACGATGGTGTTGATCGACTGAATAGCGGCCGCCGAGGCATCCAGTTCATCGACCAGTGCTATGCAGTCTTCCTTGAACGGCATCGAGACGGCACTGCCGCGAATGCCCAGCGCCCGAATCCCGGCAACGGCGGCGCTCAGATCGTTCGGCGCGAAGGCTTTGTAGTAGAAGTTCAGGCCCAACTGTTCGTAGAGATGGTTATGGAAGCGCACACCGAAGTTTCCCGGACGCGCAGCCATGGACATGCACAGCAACGTGTCCTTGTTGGCAGTGACAAGCATGCTTTCCCCCTAAATGGTATTGGATTAAACCTGTGCGCCAGGCGTAAACTCCGCCTGGCCGGCAACCGCAAAAAAGTTGCTCAGGCGATTTGTATGGAAAGTACCTTACATAAAATTTACTCAACGATTTCGCAGTTTTTTACAAATTCGATGTCTTAGAGTTATCCCGTGGCAGTGCTTGAGAGTAATGCAGGCCCGCGACAACGGGTTGAGAGCGAGGAACACTCATGATTCGTCAAATCCCCAAGATTGCCTTGTTTATAGGTGCGCTGGCCCTTGCAGGCCAGGCGAACGCCGATCATCGTGGCTGGGGTGGCCCTGCCGTGGTGGGTGCCCTGGTGGGTGCGGCCGTGGTAGGCGCAGCGGTTTCGTCCAGCCGTGACAGAACGGTCTACGTCGAGCGTCAGCCGGTCTACTACCAGCAGCCTGCGCAGGTCTACTACGCGCCACCACCACCTCCACCGGTGGTGTATTACCAGCCAGCCTATGAAGTGGTAGAACGCTACCCGGCACCGCCGCCTGGCTACTATCGCCACTACGGTCCGCCTCCAGGCTACTACGGCCCACCCCGCGGCCGCTGGTAATTGCTGATGAAAAACCCGCCTTCGCCGGCGGGTTTTTTCATTTCTTGCGCACACCTGCATTCACCACGACAACCCGACCTACCCTCGTTCCCGTCAATGACGACTATTGAGAACGTCGATTTCTGCGCACGTCGATCGCGCCGTACAGTAGCGCCATGGATTGATGGAGGTCGCTATGAACAACGTTCAAATCATGTCGGTGGTAGGCAGTGCAGTTCCGGCTCCGCTCAGAGAGCGCGGTTTGCTGGCGTGCTGGTACCTGATTCAGGATGGTGAACCTGTCAGCGGCCCCTTCGCGTCACTGCCGGTGGCCCAGGCTTTTTCCGAGGAACTGAAAAGTCGCGTCCTCGATAGCTGATGCCCTGCCGCCATAGAAACCTCATGCGTTGCTCCGCAACTCTCCCTTGACCGCATCCTTTGATGCGGTTTTTTTTGCATGAAACAAATGCGGTAAGGCCCCGTTCGCCCCCCATTCCTCGCCCAAAGGCGTGAACGCTGTCAGGTTCGCTCAGCCATGGCCGCGTTGACCTGACAACGGTGAGTCAGCTTCTGCAAGCGTTTTTCCAGCGCCATGAACACCACGCGGTCCGTACGACCGCTGTCCAGCTCATCGATCAAATCGTTGGCTACCTGTCGCAGTTCGTAGGCCAGCACCACCCGGTCGTCATTTACGTCCTGCTTGTGCGATTCGAACAGGCGATGCAGGTAATCCTGCAGGGTGAATTTCAGACTGTGGCGATCAGTGGCGCGCAAGTGCGTCAGGTTCAAATTGATACGCGCATGCAACTCGCTCAGTTCACCGCACAGGTATTGCATGCGTCGGGCGTATCCCGTTTCACGGTCACGCAACTGCTTGCGGGTCAACGCTGCTTCCTGGTGACGCTGAATGGCAGGCACGGCAATGGCGACCATCATGCCGACAATAAGCGCAATCGCCTGCACCCAGCCCGCCCAGTCAGACGGACGTGAAAAGAAGCCGGCCAGTAACAGCAGCACGGTTAACAGTGAGGCTGCGATTACCAGAACAACGTAATCCTTGCCGATAAACCCCTTGAGCATTACGCGACTCCTTGAATCCGTGATCTTCGATGGCTGGGAATGCTAATCGGTGCTGGCTCCAGACACCACGACTATTCAAACGGCAGATGCTTTTGAGCAGTTTTCCCACTTAACCGCAACTTAACGAAACGCTATTTCCTGACTTTATTATCGAAACGTCCTACAACCCCCATCGACATTGCTCGGAGCCTGCTCCTAAAATGCCGGGTTTCCCCTTCTTCCTTTCGTTAACACACCTTATGAGTGAGCCTTGCTCTTGAAAATTCGTCTGTCTATTCTGAGCCTATTATTTGTACTTACAGGTTCGGCGATTTCCACTTCCACCCTGGCAAACGAAACCGCTGCTTTGAATCGCGATCCCTCCAACCTGCACCTGGCGTCGGGCAGCGCGATGGTCATCGACCTGCAAACCGATAAAGTGCTGTATTCCAGCAACCCCGACGTCATTGTGCCGATTGCCTCGGTCACCAAGCTAATGACTGCGATGGTGGTACTCGACGCGAAACAGTCGATGGATGAAGTCATTCCGGTCAACATTTCCCAGACGCCGGAAATGAAGGGCGTGTTCTCCCGCGTCAAGCTGGGCAGCGAAATGAATCGCCGCGATATGTTGCTGATCACCCTGATGTCGTCGGAAAACCGCGCTGCCGCCAGCCTGGCGCATAGTTATCCGGGCGGTTATCCGGCATTCATTCTAGCCATGAACGCCAAGGCCAAGGCTCTCGGTATGAAGCACACGGCGTATGTCGAACCCACCGGTCTGTCGGTCTACAACGTGTCCACGGCCCGCGACCTGACCAAGCTGGTCATGGCAGCGCGCAAGTACCCGATGCTCAGCGAACTGAGTACCACCGAAAACAAAACCGTGACGTTCCGCAAGCCGACTTACAGCCTGGTGTTCAACAACACCGACCATCTGGTTCGCAAGGAAAACTGGGACATCAAGCTGACCAAGACCGGCTTTACCAATCAGGCCGGTCACTGCCTGGTGCTGTTGACGACCATGGCCAACCGTCCGGTATCGGTGGTCATTCTCGACGCCTTCGGCAAGTACACCCACTTTGCCGACGCCAGCCGACTGCGCAAGTGGATGGAAACCGGCCAGAGCGGCCCGGCACCTGAAGTGGCCTTGCAGTACAAGAAAGAAAAGAATCTGGTAATGAAGCAGACTGGCATTCAAGCGCGGGACTGATCTGCATCCCGATACAAAAACGGCCGCGATGTGCAGACATCGCGGCCGTTTTCGTTACAGCGTGTGCAGTCAGTTGTACTGGGTCACCAGTTTGGTATTCAGGTACGCCTCGATGGCCTCGGTGCCGCCTTCAGAACCGTAACCGGAGTCCTTGATCCCGCCGAATGGCACTTCCGGCAGGCCGATCCCCTGATGGTTGATCGACAGCATGCCAGCCTCGATGTAGGTGCTGAGCGCCTGAGCGGTTTTCATCGACGTGGTGAAGGCATAAGACGCCAGACCGAACGGCACGCGGTTGGACTCGGCGATCGCCTCTTCTACAGTGTCGAACGGCACCAGCAATGCGACAGGGCCGAACGGTTCTTCGTTCATGATGCGCATTCCCGGCGTCAAACCGCTCAAGACGGTGGGCTCGAAGAAGTAGCCAGGCCCGGCGACGGCTTTACCACCGGCGGACAGGGTTGCACCGGATTTGACGGCGTCATCGATCAGGTCCACCAGCGCCGGGATGCGACGCTCATTGGCGACCGGGCCCATGGTCGTGGTGCTTTCCAGCCCGTTGCCGACCTTGATTTCCCGGGTCAGCCCGACAAAGCGCTCGGTGAACGCGTCCAGCACCTTGCGCTGCACCAGAATACGTGTCGGCGACACACACACCTGCCCGGCGTTGCGGAACTTGGCGGTAGCCAGTACGCGCGCAGCCAGATCCAGGTCGGCGTCTTCGAACACCAGTGCCGGCGCGTGGCCGCCCAACTCCATGGTCGCCCGTTTCATGTGCTGACCCGCCAGCGCGGCGAGTTGCTTGCCTACCGGCGTAGATCCGGTAAATGTCACCTTGCGGATCACCGGGTGCGGGATCAGATAGCCGGAAATTTCCGCAGGATCCCCGTAAACCAGACCGATGACTCCGGCAGGCACACCGGCGTCGGCGAATGCGCGAATCAGCTCGGCAGGCGATCCCGGGGTTTCTTCCGGCGCCTTGACGATGATCGAACAACCGGCAGCCAGCGCCGACGACAGCTTGCGCACCACCTGGTTGATCGGGAAATTCCAGGGCGTGAAGGCGGCAACCGGGCCTACCGGCTCCTTCACGACCTTCTGCTCGATGGCGACGCCTCGCGACGGTACGATACGGCCGTAGCTGCGACGGCCCTCTTCCGCCAGCCATTCGATGATATCAGCGGCGGACATGGCTTCCATGCGCGCTTCGGCCAGCGGTTTGCCCTGCTCTTGCGTCATGATCCGTGCGATGGCATCAGCACGTTCGCGAACCAGATTGGCGGCTTTTTGCATGATCTTGTAGCGGTCGTAGGCCGAAGTGTTGCGCCACTCGGCGAAACCACGTTCGGCGGCAGCCAGCGCCTCGTCCAGATCATTGATGCCTGCGTGCGCCACAGTGCCGAGCGACTCGCCAGTGGCCGGATTGATAACCGAAATCGTGCGGCCGTCGCGGCTTGCGCGCCATTGGCCGTCTATATAAAGCTGTACGTCAGGGTACATGGCAACTCTCCATGGGTCGTTGCGAAGGAGCGCGAAAGCGTACGCTCGAAGAAAAGCTGACCGAAATTTAGGGGTATATATCCCTAATCGTCAAGCGGCTTCGTGAAAGCGCTCGGGTCAGCACGCTTGGCCAGTCTGCCTGACCGAATGGCAAGAACATGTGAAAAGCGGAAAATCTGAGGAAAACGCTGCTTGCCATTCAGGCGACGTCGGCTTCGACGCCGCCTTTGGGCCAGTTACAGAATCGGCTTGCCGCCCGTCACGCCGTAGCGTGTTCCGGAGATGTAACTCGCCTCGTCGGAAGCCAGCAGCACGTAGATGGGGGACACTTCAACCGGCTGGCCTGGACGTCCCAGCGGTGTCTCGCTGCCGAAGTTGGACGCTTCGTCTTCCGGCATGGTCGAGACGATCAGCGGTGTCCAGATCGGCCCGGGCGCCACACTGTTCACCCGAATGCCTTTCTCGCCCAGCAATTGCGCAAGGCCGCCGGTGAAGTTGGCGATCGCCCCTTTAGTGGTGGCATAGGGCAACAGCGTGGCCTTGGGCATGTCAGAGTTGACCGAGCTGGTATTGATGATCGAACTGCCGCGTCCCATGTGGGGAACCGCAGCTTTGCAGATACGAAACATCGCGGTGATGTTGATATCGAACGTCTTCAGCCATTCCTCATCGGTGATTTCTTCGAGCGTTTCATGGCTCATCTGGAACGCAGCGTTATTGACCAGCACGTCGATGCGCCCGAACTCCTCGACCGTCTTGCTGACGATGTCTTCGCACTGCTGCTTCTGGGCCAGATCGCCGGGCAGCAACAGACATTTTCTGCCGGCCTCCTCCACCCAGCGCGCGGTTTCCTGTGCATCTTCATGCTCATCCAGATACGAAATGGCAACCTGAGCGCCCTCCCGTGCGAAGGCGATGGCGACGGCACGACCAATGCCGCTGTCGGCACCGGTGATCAAGGCAATCTTGTCCTGCAGGCGTCCCGAACCGGTGTAGCTCTGCTCGCCACAGTCGGGATACGGGTCCATGCGGCCCTGCTCACCCGGTACATTCTGCGGCTGTTTAGGAAATGGGGGTTTCGGGTAGTTTTCGAAGTCTTTCATGTTCACGTCTCCTTAAGGATGAGGCCCCGGTCATTTAAGACGCGGGGCAATCGACTGAATGGCGCAATCAGGCCGCAGGCTTGAGCACCACTTTGGTCCAGCCGTCATCACGGTCATCGAAATGCTTATAGGCGTCCGGGCCTTCAGTCAGTTTCAAACGATGGGAAATGATTTGCGAAGGCGTAGCGCGGCCGTGGTGGATAAGTTCTGCAAGGCGACGGTTATAAGCCTTGACGTTGGCCTGACCGGTACGGATCTGCTGCCCTTTGAACCAGAACGCACCGAAATCGAAGGCCATCTTGCCTTCCTTGGCCAGCTCGTTGTGGGCACCCGGATCCTGCGGCACGAATACGCCCACGACGCCGATTCCGCCGGTGGGCTTGGTCGAGGCCACCAGGTTGTTCATGGTCAGATGGTTGGCTTCGTGACCATGTCGGTCGCAGCATTGATAGCCGACGCATTCGCAGCCGCGGTCCGTGCCCTTGCCATGCGTCAGATTGAGAATCTGCTCGACGGCTTCCTGTTCTGCGGAGTTGATCGGCGTCGCGCCCATCTTCGCGGCCAGGGCCAGGCGATCCGGATGACTGTCGACGACAAACACCTGTGACGCGCCTTTGATCATGGCCGAGTGCGCAGCCATCAGACCGACGGGACCTGCACCGTAGATCGCGACACTTTCGCCAGGCAACAGGCCAGCCAGCTCAGTGGCATGCCAGCCAGTGGGAAAGATGTCAGAAAGCATGACGTAGTCGTCTTCCTTCTCGACGGCATCTTCCGGCAGCAACAGGCAGTTGAAATCTGCATATGGGACACGCAGCAGTTCAGCCTGCCCGCCTTCGTAAGTGCCCATATCGGCAAAACCATAGGCACCGCCAGCGCTACCCGGATTGACGGTCAGGCAGTAGCCGGTCAGTCCTTTCTCACAGTTCTCACAAAACCCGCAGCCGATGTTGAACGGCAGACAAACCCGGTCACCCACCTTGATGCGGTCGACGCCTGCGCCGACGGCGATCACTTCACCCAGGTTTTCGTGGCCGAAGATCCGTCCGGTTTCAAACGATGTGCGGCCCTCGTACATGTGTAGATCGGAGCCGCAGATATTGGTGGTGGTCACTCTGACAAGAGCATCGGTGGGCTTCTCGACCTTCGCGTCCGGTACGTTCTTGACGCTGACGTCACGCGGGCCGTTATAGACGATGGCTTTCATTCGTGGCTCTCCTGAAGTGAAAAAAATACGTTGGGCAATTCATTGCTCACCGAGTATCTGTCACGACATGAACGCCTGTGTTCAAAGCGATGGTCCGCAGACCTGACGAATGGTCGTGAAGGCCATCCGCCAGCTCTCGCCCGCCATGCACGCGCCTGCCCGAAGAAAAACGCTTGCACGTACAATCTTATGGTATACCATCATACGAAATACAAAACTGCTCGTATCAGGAGTTCTGCATGAGCTTTGAAATTCGCAAGATCGTCAATTACACCGAAGAAACCTTCATCGAAGGTGGCAAGGCCGCTAACACACCAGTGACCATGGTCGGGCTGGCGGTAGTGATCAAGAACCCGTGGCTGGGTCGTGGATTCGTCGAAGACCTGAAGCCAGAGATTCGCGCCAATTGCTCGGATCTGGGCGAGCTGATGGTCAGGCGGCTGACCGATGCCATCGGCGATGCCGACAGGATCGAAGCCTACGGCAAGGCCGCAGTGGTGGGTGCCGACGGCGAGATCGAACATGCTTCGGCCGTCATTCACACCCTGCGCTTCGGCAACCATTACCGCGAAGCGGTCAAGGCCAAGAGCTACCTGAGTTTTACCAACAAGCGCGGCGGACCGGGCACTTCCATCCAGATCCCGATGATGCACAAGGATGATGAAGGCCTGCGCTCTCACTACATCACCCTGGAAATGCACATCGAGGACTCGCCACGTGCCGACGAAATCGTCGTCGTACTGGGCGCGGCCAACGGCGGACGCCTGCATCCGCGCATCGGCAATCGCTACATCGACCTGGAAGAACTGGCCTCCGAAAAGGCGCAGTGATCTCAGTCATCCATGTCTGCGCAGGAGCGATCCATGAGCCAGCTCACCGCTGAATGCACCCCGGCGGGTACCAGTTATCTGGCCGCCGGCCAAGGCCACACCGTGGTGTTGATTCACGGAGTGGGCCTGAACAAGGAAATGTGGGGCGGCCAGATCGTCGGGCTTGCGCCGAACTATCAAGTGATTGCCTACGACATGCTCGGTCACGGGGCCAGTCCGCGACCCGATCCGGATACCGGGCTGCCTGGCTACGCCGAACAATTGCATGAGCTAATGGAACACCTGGGGCTGGCGCAGGCCACCCTGATCGGCTTCTCCATGGGAGGGCTTGTGGCTCGCGCCTTTGCGCTGCATTTTCCGCAGCATCTATCCAGCCTGATCATCCTCAACAGCGTATTCAACCGCAGCCCGGAACAGCGCGCAGGCGTCATTGCCCGCACCAGCCAGGCCGCCGCGCACGGACCGGACGCCAACGCGGCCGAGGCGCTGTCACGCTGGTTCAGCCTTGAATACCAGGCCGCCAACCCCGCTCAGATCGCAGCCATCCGCCAGCATCTGGCAAGCAACGACCCACAGGGTTACCTGACTGCATACAAGCTGTTCGCCACGCAGGATATGTACCGCGCCGAGGATCTTGGCGATATTCGAGCACCGACGCTGATCGCCACTGGCGAGCTGGACCCTGGCTCCACCCCTGAAATGGCCCATGAACTGGCCAAGCGTATCAAGGGCGCGCAAGTGGTGATCCTGCCGGAACAACGCCATATGATGCCGGTGGAATCGCCGCGCCTTGTCAATCAGGTGCTGCTGGACTTTCTCGACAAGTCCGTGTCCGCTCACCTTTCACTCAAGGGGATCGTTGCATGAGCCTCACCCGTTTTCAGATGTGCATTGACGGCCTTTGGGTCGACGCGCTGTCAGGCAAGACTTTCGACAGTTTCAACCCGGCGCTGGCCCAGCCCTGGGCGCAATTGCCCGACGCTGACGAGGCGGACGTGGAGCGTGCGGTACAAGCGGCCCGGAAAGCCTTCGAAAGTCCGGCGTGGCGGGGACTGAGCGCAACGGCTCGCGGCAAATTGTTGCGCCGTCTGGGCGACCTGATTGCCCAGAACAAGGAACAACTGGCGCAACTGGAGAGCCGCGACAACGGCAAACTGATCCGTGAAACCCGTGGTCAGGTCAGCTATCTGCCGGAATTCTTTCACTACACCGCAGGGCTGGCCGACAAGCTCGAAGGCGGCACCCTGCCCCTCGACAAGCCCGATCTGTTCGCCTACACGGTGCACGAACCGATGGGCGTGGTGGTCGGCATCATTCCATGGAACAGTCCGCTGTACCTGACAGCGATCAAGCTGGCACCTGCACTGGCGGCGGGCAATACGATCGTGCTCAAGCCGTCCGAGCATGCGTCGGCAACGGTGCTCGAACTGGCGCGGCTGGCGCTGGAGGCCGGTATTCCGCCCGGCGTGGTAAACGTGATCACCGGCTACGGCCCGACCACGGGCGCGGCACTGACCCGCCATCCGCTGGTGCGCAAAATCGCCTTCACCGGCGGCGCTGCCACGGCACGGCATGTGGTGCGCAGCAGCGCGGAAAACTTCGCGAAACTTTCGCTGGAGCTGGGCGGCAAGTCGCCCAACATCATTTTTGCCGACGCCGATCTGGACAGCGCCATCAATGGCGCGGTGGCCGGTATCTATGCCGCGTCCGGTCAGAGCTGCGTGTCGGGTTCACGATTGCTGGTGCAAGACGAGATCTACGACGAATTCGTCGAACGCCTCGCCGAACGCGCCAGCCGGATCCGTATTGGCAATCCGCTGGATGAAACCAGCGAAATGGGCCCGATGGCCACTGCCCAACAGTTGGCGGTGGTCGAAGAACTGGTCGCCGATGCGCTGGCTGAAGGCGCACGCCTCAAACTGGGTGGCAAGCGGCCGGAACTTCCAAGCCAAGGCTGGTTCTACGAGCCGACCCTGTTCGAATGCGACCGCAACTCGATGACAATCATGCAGGAAGAAGTGTTCGGCCCTGTGGCCTCGGTGATTCGTTTCAAGGACGAAGCAGAGGCGCTGGCGATTGCCAACGATTCCCGGTTTGGCCTGGCTGCCGGCATCTGGACACGTGACCTGGGTCGCGCTCACCGACTGGCGCGTGATATCCGTTCCGGGATCATCTGGGTCAACACCTACCGTGCGGTATCGGCCATGGCCCCTATCGGCGGTTTCAAAAACAGCGGCTATGGCCGCGAGAGCGGGATAGACTCCGTGCTGGCCTATACCGAACTGAAAACGGTATGGATCAATCTTTCGCAGGCGCCCATGCCTGATCCATTTGTCATGCGTTAACGAGGCCGCTGCGATGATCGAACCCGGTATTTATAAAGAAGTCATGGCGTCGTTTCCTTCCGGCGTCACTATCGTCACCGCACTGGACCCGGAGGGCAATCTGGTGGGCATTACCGCCAGCGCATTCAGCGCATTGTCCATCGACCCGGCGCTGGTGCTGTTCTGCCCCAACTATGCCTCGGACACCTACCCGGTGCTGCGCGATGGCAAGAAATTCGCCATTCATCTGCTCTCGGCCGACCAGCAGGCCGAGGCTTACGCCTTCGCCAGCAAAGGCAAGGACAAGACCAAAGGGATCGAGTGGCATCTGAGCGAACTGGGTAACCCGCTGCTGAACAACGCCACGGCGATTATCGAGTGTGAGCTGTGGCGCGAGTACGACGGCGGCGACCACGCGATCATCGTCGGTGCGGTAAAAAACCTGATTCTGCCGGCAACGCCCGTCACGCCGATGGTGTATCACCGCGGCAAAATGGGTGCGCTTCCCGCGCTGGTCTGAGTCGGCCGGGGCGGTTTTGGTGGATGCGGGCAACGCCGTGATAAACTCGGCCGCGACCCGGTTTACACGTCCGGGCCATGCAGCAGCCCGACTCAATGTCGGGCTGCCGACATGAACGCGGTCCTCATGCAAAGGCCGTGTTTTTATCTGACAGCCCCATTTCGAGCACTCCCGATGAAACGCCTGCCACTCGACGATAACTTCAAGGTCAACCGCAATCCCGTTACCCTGCGGGAAATCGTGCTGGACAAGCTGCGCAGCGCGATCATGAACTTCCAGCTGTTGCCGGGAGATCGTCTGGTCGAGCGGGATCTGTGTGATCGTCTGGGTGTGAGCCGCACATCGGTGCGCGAGGCACTGCGTCACCTTGAGTCGGAGGGGCTGGTGGAGTTCGCCGATGCCAAGGGACCGCGAGTGGCCATCATCACGCTGGCAGATGCCTGCGACATCTATGAATTGCGCTGCGTACTGGAAGGACTGATCGTTCAACTGTTCACCCTGCGTGCGAAGCCTAAAGACATCAAGGCGCTGGAAAAAGCCCTGCAAGTCAACCGCCAGTCGCTCAAGGAAGGCGAGTTGCAGCAGGTCATCGATTCGGTCCAGGGCTTTTACGATGTGCTGCTAGAAGGCTCAGGTAACCACGTCGCGGCCACGCAGCTGCGCCAGTTGCAGGCGCGTATCAGCTACCTGCGCGCGACCTCGGTTTCGCAGGAAAACCGCCGCGGCGACAGCAACAAGGAGATGGAGCTGATGGTTGAAGCGATCAAGAGCGGCGACCCGCTGGCCGCGCATCAGGCTTCGGTCGATCACGTGCGCAACGCCGCCCGCGTGGCCCTTGAATACCTAAAATCCAAACAGGATGACGACGCCGCGGTCCGTGAGATCGTGGCGCCAGTGGCCCTGAAAGAACCCCGTATAGGTCGGTGAAATGGGCCTGCCGCGCTTCTGCCCCCAATGTGGCAGCGCTGATCTCGATCAGCGCATCCCGGCAGGCGACACCCATGCCCGGCTGATGTGCGGGGGTTGCCAGTATATCCACTACGTCAATCCCAAGATCATCGCCGGCTGCATCATCGAGCAGCAGGGCAAATACCTGCTGTGCCAGCGTGCCATCCCGCCACGCCCCGGCACGTGGACCCTGCCCGCAGGCTTCATGGAAAGCGGCGAAACCACCGAGCAGGCAGCGTTGCGCGAAGTCTGGGAGGAAAGCGGCGTCCGCGCCGAGATTCTCTCGCCCTACTCGATTTTCAGCGTGCCGCAGATCAGCGAGGTGTACATCATCTTCCGCGCCATCGCGCTGGAAATCACCGGTCAATTCGGTCCTGAAACCCTCGCCTGTACATTCTTCGCGCCAGAAGACATACCGTGGGACAGCATCTACTACCCCGCTATCCGCCAGATTCTGGAACGCTACATCGAAGAACGGCAAGCCGGCGTTTACGGTCTCTACATCGGTAACGACGACACCGGAAAAGTGCACTTCATCCGCTGAAAGCAGCCTGCCAGACAATGTCCCGGCACCGCCACATACCCTTGATCGTCGTGACTCAACGCAACCGCGCCATGGTCAGTGCATCCACCATCACGCCGTCACGCACTGCGTACTGACGTAGCAGCCCCTCGCTTTCAAAACCGTATTTCTCATACAAGCCAATGGCAGGCTGGTTATCGGCGTAGACCGTCAACTCGACGCGGCGCAGGTTCATCCAATTGTCGGCGACCTCAAGCGCGGCGGTCAGCAGTTTCGAACCGACGCCCTTGCGGTGCCAGGACGGGGTCACAACCATGCCGATACCGCCGACGTGGGTCTGACGAATACGTGAATATTGCTCAAGTCCGATATGACCGATCACCTCACTGCCCTGCAACGCCACCAACTTTATCTGCCGCTCATGGCTGGCAGCCAGACGTTTGCGCCAGACCTCGATCGACTGATAGGGCATCTGCAACACCTGACGGCAAACGACAGGGTCGTTGTAAAGCGCGGTGAGGCTTTCCAGATGGGTCTCGGCCAGGCACTGAATGACAATCGTCGGAGCGGGGGCATGCACTGTGTTTAGTCCGTTAATACAGGTGAGCGCACAGTCTAGAACGCACTGAATGCATGTTACCAGCCCCGCCCCTTGCGGTTGGCTACTCCACGCCTTCGACAATCACGATATCGGCCCTGGACGCGCCCTGCCGATGACTCATTGCGTTCTGATATTCGGGCGACTGATAGCAGGCGATGGCCTGCGCGTAGGATTCGAACTCGATCACCACGGTGCGCTGCGCTGCCGCCCTGCCTTCAAGCGCTTCGCAGCGGCCGCCGCGGGCCAGAAATTTACCGCCGAACAACTCGAAGGCGGCTGGCGCGCGCTGGGTATATTCGCTGTACTGCTGAGGATCGGTCACGTCGACCTGTGCAATCCAATACGCGCTCATCATGATCTCGCTGTTTCAATGATAGGTAATCTGTGAAATATTCTGTCTTATGGTATACCACGATTCACGCAATCAAAATACCGGGGGTGCAGGCATGGCATTTGATCGAATCGAAAACATCATTGAAGATTTTCGCCATGGCAGGATGGTCCTGCTGGTCGACGACGAAGACCGTGAGAACGAGGGTGATCTGCTGCTGGCCGCCGACTGTTGCACGCCCGAGTCGATCAGCTTCATGGCGCGTGAAGCTCGCGGGCTGATCTGTCTGACACTGACCGACGAACACTGCCAGCGCCTCGGACTGGAGCAGATGGTGCCGAGCAACGGCAGCGTTTTCGCTACGGCCTTCACCGTCTCGATCGAAGCCGCCAACGGGGTCACGACAGGCATCAGCGCGGCGGACCGTGCGCGCACCGTGCAGGCGGCGGTGAATCCGCAGGCCGTTCCCGACGATCTGGTGCAGCCAGGCCATATTTTTCCGTTGCGGGCTCGCGAAGGTGGCGTATTGACTCGTGCCGGGCACACCGAAGCAGGTTGCGACCTGGCGCGCCTGGCCGGCCTGACCCCCTCCGCGGTGATCGTCGAAGTCATGAACGATGACGGGAGCATGGCGCGCCGCCCGGATCTGGAGCGCTTTGCCGAGAAGCATGGCATCCGCATCGGCACCATTGCCGACCTGATCCACTACCGACTCAGCACCGAACATACCATCGTCAGAATTGGCGAGCGCGAACTGCCCACGGTACATGGCACGTTCAGATTGTTCAGCTACGAAGACCGCATTGAAGGCGGCGTACACATGGCGATGATGATGGGCGATATTCGCCGCGACGACCCCACGCTGGTCCGTGTGCATGTGGTCGACCCGCTCCGTGATCTGGTGGGCGCCGAGTACACGGGGCCGGCCAACTGGACACTCTGGGCAGCGCTTCAGAGGGTCGCCGATGAAGGCCGCGGCATCGTGGTGGTGCTGGCCAGCCACGAATCATCGCAGGCCTTGCTTGAGCGCATTCCGCACCTGACCCGGCCGCCACGCCAGTACACCCGTTCGCAATCGCGAATCTATTCGGAAGTCGGCACCGGCGCGCAGATATTGCAGGACCTGGGCGTGGGCAAGTTGCGGCATCTTGGCCCGCCTCTGAAATATGCGGGCCTCACAGGCTACGACCTGGAGGTGGTTGAAAGCATTCCGTTTAGAGGCTGATCCCGTTAGCAGGCAGCGCCGTGACTGCCGGCGCCTGCGCGGCCTTCACGCATATGAAAGCACCGCATCTGCGAAGAAAAAAGCCGCCACGGGGCGGCCAGGTGACAGGCAAACCTCTTGCACAAAGCTTGGAATACCATAATATGACATTCCACAGCCATGTCGTTTTTTCGGATTTCCTCGACCTGAGACAGCATCAGTAAAAGCCTCAGACAGACGACTGGTTTCAACGGCCCATTGGACCTACTGCTCCCGAATACGCGGGCACGAAAGCCCGCTCAAAACACAACAAATGAGGGCGTGAAAATGGTGTTGAACAAACGTGCAACGGCGATCCTGGCGGCTGGTGTGCTGGCTCTCTCCAGCGCTGCCACCCTGGCCGCCGAAAGCGTCAACTTCGTCAGTTGGGGCGGGTCGACTCAAGACGCCCAGAAACAGGCCTGGGCCGCTCCGTTCGCCAAATCCAGCGGCATTACCGTTGTGCAGGACGGACCGACGGACTACGGCAAGCTCAAGGCGATGGTCGAAAGCGGCAACGTGCAGTGGGATGTGGTGGATGTCGAAGCCGATTTCGCACTGCGCGCTGCTGCCGAAGGCTTGCTGGAGCCACTGGACTTCAACACCATCAAACGTGACCGGATCGATCCTCGCTTCGTTTCCGACCACGGCGTCGGCTCATTCTTTTTCTCGTTCGTGCTTGGCTATAACGAAGATAAGCTGGGCAGCAAAAAGCCTGTCGACTGGACCGCCATTTTCGACACCAAGACCTACCCCGGCAAACGCGCCCTGTACAAATGGCCAAGCCCCGGCGTACTGGAACTTGCGCTGCTGGCCGACGGCGTGGCCGCCGACAAGCTCTACCCGCTGGATCTGGACCGTGCATTCAAGAAGCTCGACACCATCAAGAAAGACATCGTCTGGTGGGGCGGCGGCGCGCAATCGCAGCAACTGCTGGCCTCCGGCGAAGCGTCGATGGGGCAAATGTGGAACGGCCGTGTCTACGCGCTGCAACAGGACGGCGCGCCAGTAGGCGTGAGCTGGAAGCAGAACCTGGTCATGGCCGACTTCCTCGTGGTGCCAAAAGGCGCAAAGAACAAAGAGGCGGCGATGAAGTTGATTGCCGCGGCGACCAGCCCCAAGGGCCAGGCCGACTTCTCCAACCTGAGCGCCTACGCGCCGGTGAACCTGGACAGCATAGAGCGTCTTGACAAGGCACTCGCGTCGAACTTGCCGACTGCCTACGCCAACGACCAAATCACTCTCGACTTCGCATACTGGGCCAAGAACGGTCCGGATATCGCGACACGGTGGAACGAATGGCTGGTCAAGTAAAAATGACGGCTGTTGCATCAGGTCAATCCCACCCGGCCAGAGGTGCTTCAGGCATCTCCGGTACGGCTTCAGGCAAGGCGCCACGCATGCAGCCAACCCCTTCTCTGACACAACGCTGGCGCGGCAGCCGCAACCTGATCCCCGCACTGCTGTTTCTAGGCCTGTTCTTCTTCGCGCCGCTGATCGGTCTACTGCTTCGAGGCGTGCTGGAGCCAGCACCGGGCCTGGGCAACTACGAACAACTGTTCGCCAATTCGGCCTATTCGCGCGTGTTGCTCAACACCTTCTCGGTCGCGGGTCTGGTCACCCTGTTCAGCCTGTTGTTGGGCTTTCCGCTGGCCTGGGTGATCACACTGGTGCCGCGCGGCTGGGGCCGCTGGATATTCAACATCGTACTGCTGTCGATGTGGACCAGCCTGTTGGCCCGCACCTATTCGTGGCTGGTGTTGCTGCAGGCCTCGGGCGTGATCAACAAGGCGCTGATGGCGATGGGCGTCATCGATCAGCCGCTTGAGATGGTACACAACCTGACCGGCGTGGTGATCGGCATGAGTTACATCATGATCCCGTTCATCGTCCTGCCGCTGCAGGCGACCATGCAGGCCATCGACCCGATGGTGCTGCAGGCCGGCTCGATCTGCGGCGCCAGCCCCTGGACCAACTTTTTCCGGGTGTTTCTGCCGCTGTGCCGTCCGGGGCTGTTTTCCGGCGGCCTGATGGTGTTCGTGATGTCGCTGGGTTACTACGTCACCCCCGCTCTGCTGGGCGGTGCGCAGAACATGATGCTGCCCGAGTTCATCGTCCAGCAGGTGCAATCCTTCCTCAACTGGGGACTGGCCAGTGCCGCAGCCGCGTTGCTGATCGTGATCACCCTGGTGCTGTTCTACTTCTATCTCAAGCTCCAGCCGGAATCTGCGGTCGGTGCCAGCAACGGGAGGTAAGCCGCCATGCTCCTGACACCCAATGCCATGAGTCTTCGTCTGCGCTCGGGGCTGTACCTGACCACCGGGCTGATTGCACTGTTCCTGTTATTGCCGATCCTGTTCATCGTTCTGCTGTCGTTCGGCTCGTCCCAGTGGCTGGTTTTCCCGCCGCCGGGCTGGACATTCAAGTGGTATCAACAGTTCTTCTCCAACCCTGAGTGGATGGACGCGGCGATGTCCAGCTTCAAGGTAGCGATCCTCACCACGATCTGCGCCGTGGCGTTGGGGCTGCCGACCGCCTTTGCCCTGGTGCGCGGCACGTTTCCCGGCAGGGACGTGCTGTACGGTATTTTCACTCTGCCAATGATCGTGCCGCTGGTGATCATCGCAGTGGCGGTGTACGCGCTGTTCCTCAAGTTCGGCTATACCGGCACACTGTTTTCGTTCGTGGTCAGCCACGTGATCGTCGCGCTGCCGTTCACCATCATTTCCATCATCAATTCACTGAAACTGTTCGATCAGTCGATCGAAGATGCGGCGGTGATCTGCGGTGCATCGCGCTTGCAGGCCATCTACAAGGTCACCTTCCCCGGCATTCGCCCGGGCATGATGGCCGGCGCGCTGTTCGCGTTTCTGGTGTCGTGGGACGAAGTGGTGCTGAGCGTGATGATGGCCAGCCCGACCCTGCAAACCCTTCCCGTCAAAATGTGGACCACGTTGCGTCAGGACCTGACCCCGGTCATCGCCGTCGCCTCGACACTGTTGATCGCCCTGTCGGTGGTGGTCATGTTCATCGCCGCGACCCTGCGTCGCCGCAACGAAGCCAGGAGTGCCTCATGAGTGCCGTGATCAAAGACCTCGCCCGCCCCGATCAGCAACCCCTGGTCAGCCTGTGTAACCTCAACAAGCACTATGGCGATTTTGCGGCTGTCGACGACATCTCGCTGGACATCCAGAACGGTGAATTCCTGACGTTTCTGGGTTCCAGCGGTTCGGGAAAGAGCACCACGCTGTCAATGCTTGCCGGGTTTGAAACGCCCAGCTCGGGCGAGATTCTGGTGGACGGCCAGTCGCTGGTGAATGTGCCGCCGCACAAACGTGATATCGGCATGGTGTTCCAGCGCTATTCGCTGTTTCCGCACCTGAGCGTGCGCGACAACATCGCCTTCCCGCTGGCCATCCGCAAGTTGCCGGCGGCGGAGCGGGAGAAACGCGTCGACGCCATGCTCAAGCTGGTGCAACTCGAGGCCTTCGCCCATCGCCGCCCTTCGCAGCTTTCGGGTGGCCAGCAACAGCGCGTGGCCATCGCCCGGGCGTTGGTCTACGAACCGCGCATTCTGCTGATGGATGAACCGCTGGGCGCACTGGACAAAAAGCTGCGTGAAGACCTGCAAGATGAACTGCGCCAACTGCATCGTCGTTTGGGCATCACCATCGTTTATGTCACCCATGACCAGGAAGAAGCCATGCGCTTGTCGCAACGTATCGCGATTTTCAGCCACGGCAAGATCGTCGGCCTGGGCACCGGCTATGACCTGTACCAGAACCCGCCCAGTGCTTTTGTCGCCTCGTTTTTGGGCAACTCCAACTTCTTGAGGCTCAAGTCGCAGGGCAACGCCGTGGCCATCTTCGAAGGCGAGCCACTGGCGATCCGTCTGACCACGGGCCTCAAGACCGATCAGAATATTCTGGCCATGATCCGCCCGGAAAAGGCCCAGGCACTGAGTCTGTCGCAGGCATCGACCACGGCACTGGAGCCTGGCTGGAACGAAGTCAACGCCACCGTCACCGAGGTGCTGTTTCTGGGCGAAAGTCAGACCTGCTCGGTGGTCACGGCGGGCGGCACGGCGATGACCGTCAAAGCCCTGTCCGCGACCGGCATGCCGATGCAGGCTGGAGAAGCGGTGAAAGTACGCTGGACCGCGGCGGATGCGTGCATCTACACCCAATGGACCAACGGCGACCTGAACAAAGCCGCCGGAGCACACTGACCGCTCAGCCCTGAAGCGACACCCATTCTGGGAAGCGGACGCGTCCACAAATGCCGGGGTTCGACCGACTCGTCGTCAGGAGTGCATGGTTTTTTTCGCGGACAAGCCCCCACGGCCCTGAATGGCGGACCGCTTTTGTAGGAGTGGACTTGTCCACGAATGCCGGGCTTCGGCCGACTCATCGTCAGGAATGTATAGACTTTTTCGCGGACAAGTCCCACACAGTCCGCTCACACAGTCCGCTTTCTCGAGCATGCGTCTGGCACTGAATTGTTCTTGGGATAGCAGTCTCAAAGCGGTTTCGGGAGTGCATCGGCCTGGTGCAGGATGAAATAGTCGCGCAGGAACTCCACCGTGACCCGCACCTTGGCCGAACGCATCAGCGGCGAGGTGTACACCGCCCAGATGTCGGCATCCTGACGATAATCGGTCAATACCTGCACCAGCCGCCCCTCGGCCAGATCGGCACGCACATCCCAAAGCGAGCGCAGCAACACACCTCGCCCATCCAGGCACCATTGACGGGCGATTTCCCCATGGTTGGTCGACAGACTGCCGGTGACTTTCACGGTCTCAGCGCCCTGTGGCCCGCCCAAATGCCAGATGCCGAACGGCCGGTCGCGTTCCTTGATGACCAAGCAATCATGGTTGGCCAGTTCCGCCAGGCTCATGGGCGTGCCGCATCGCGCCAGGTACGCAGGACTGGCACACAACACCCGCCAGTTGCTCGCCAGATGCCGGGCGCGCAGATGCGGCGCGATTTCATTGCCGACGCGGATGTCCAGATCAACGCCCTCCTCGATCAGGTCGATCAATCGGTCCTGAATATCCAGCCGCACATCGAGTTTCGGAAAGCGCGCCGCCAGTTCCGACAACGCCGGAGCCACGAACCGACGGCCGAAGCCCTGACTGCTGACGACGCGCAACAAGCCGCTGGGCTCATCGTGCAGGGCCGCGACTTCGTCGCCCATTTGCTGCACCGATTCCAGAATGCCCTTGGCCCACTCATAGACCCGCTCGCCGTCCTCGGTGATCGACACCTGGCGCGTTGACCGATGCAGAAGCACTACGCCCATGTTCTGTTCCAGCAGGCGAATGCGTTTGCTGACATAAGCGGCTGACATGCCCAGTTCACTGGCGGCTCCCACGAAGCTGGATCGGCGCGCAACATGAATGAATACGTTGAGGTCGTCGAGGCTGGGATAATTATTCACGAAACGTGTTCCTTGAATGCATTAACCGACTGATTATCTTTGCATCGTGTGCTTATAGCATAGGGCTCTTGAGCAACCCAGCCATCGAGAGAGCTTTGCCATGAACAACAAAAAATTTCGCATTGCCGCCATCGCCGGGGACGGTATCGGCCAGGAAGTGCTGCCGGAAGGCGTGCGAGTCGTCCAGGCGGCGGCTGCGCGTCACGGCATCGAACTTGAATTCGACTATTTCGAGTGGGCCAGCTGCGACTATTACCTGGAGCACGGCAAGATGATGCCGGACGACTGGTTCGAACAGCTCAAGGGCTTCGACTCTATATTCTTCGGCGCCGTCGGCTGGCCGGACAAGGTGCCAGACCATATTTCTCTGTGGGGCTCGCTGCTCAAGTTTCGGCGTGAATTCGACCAGTACGCCAACATCCGACCGGTCCGGCTGTTCCCAGGCGTGCCGTGCCCGCTGGCTAACCGCAAGCCCGGCGACATCGACTTCATCGTGGTGCGGGAAAATACTGAGGGCGAGTACTCGTCGCTGGGCGGCATCATGTTCGAAAACACCGAAAACGAATTCGTCCTGCAGGAATCGGTGTTCACCCGGCGTGGCGTCGACCGCATTCTCAAGTACGCCTTCGAGCTGGCCACCAAGCGCGAGCGCAAACATGTTACCTCCGCCACGAAATCCAATGGCATGGCGATCAGCATGCCGTACTGGGACAAACGCACCGAAGCCATGGCCAGCCAATACCCGGCAATCAGTTGGGACCGGCAACACATCGACATCCTCTGCGCGCGTTTCGTGCTGCAACCCGAGCGCTTCGATGTGGTGGTGGCGTCCAACCTGTTCGGCGACATCCTCAGCGACCTGGGGCCTGCCTGTGCGGGCACCATTGGTATTGCGCCGTCGGCCAACCTCAACCCGGAGCGGCTTTTCCCCTCCCTGTTCGAGCCGGTACACGGTTCGGCACCGGACATCTTTGGCAAGAACATCGCCAACCCGATTGCCATGATCTGGTCGGGTGCGCTGATGCTGGAATTTCTCGGTCAGGGCGACGAGCGCTTCACCACGGCTCACGACGAAATTGTCAGCGCCATCGAGCAGGTAATAGCCAGCGGTGACGTCACCCCGGACCTGGGCGGCCAATGCTCCACCCAGGCGGTTGGGCAGACCATTGCCGACCGTCTCTCAAAGGCGTGACGCCGTGCGCCGACGGTCACGCGCTCAAGCGGGCCTGTGCGCACCGTCATGGGCCTGAACCAGCTCGACGAAACGCGTCAAGCTGCGCGAGTCCGTACCGCGGCGCCAGATCAGCCAGGTCTGCAGATAGCGAAAAGCTTCCGACAGCGGCCAGACGCTGACCGTCGCACAACCGGGCATGCTTTCCAGCATGCTGCGCGGCATCAGCGCCAGACCGGCCCCGGCACTGACGCAGGCCAGCATGCCGTGGTAAGACTCCATCTCGTGAATCTTGCCCGGCACTGCGGCATCGTCGGTGAACCAGCGCTCGAAATGATGGCGGTACGAGCAATTGGCGCGAAACGCGTAAATGCTCTCTCCGCTCACATCACGGCCACGCGTTACCGGCGCATGGTGCAGCGGTGCAATGACTACCATCTCTTCGTCGAAGACAGGAACGCCGTCCAGCGAAGGGTGCAGCACCGGGCCATCGACGAACGCCGCCACCAGCCGCCCGGCCAGTACGCCATCGATCATCGTGCCGGATGGCCCGGTGCTCAGGTCCAGCTCGACCTTGGCGTACTGCTGGTTATAGGCCGCCAGCAACGCGGGAATGCGCACCGCCGCCGTGCTCTCAAGCGACCCCAGGGAAAACGGACCCTGCGGCTCGTCGCCGGAGACCGACAGGCGCGCCTCATGCACCAGTTCCAGAATCCTTCGCGTGTAATCGAGAAAATTCCAGCCAGCGGGCGACAGGCGTAAACGCAGTTTCTCGCGGATGAACAGGTCCACGCCCAGATCCTGTTCCAATTGCTTGATGCGCGTGGTCAGGTTGGAAGGCACCCGATGGATGTGCTGCGCAGCGGCGCTGATACTGCCGTGTTCGGTGACGGCTTTGAACATTTCCAGTTGGACCAGATCCACACCATTCTCCAAATGTGAAAGATACGATCAGTATTATTCAGTTTCGCGAAGCATAGCACGGCGGTAGTCTGGCCTCATTCCCACCTGAACAGGATGGCACCATGACCCAGATTTCCAGCACCACCCATGCAATTTCGATCAACCCCGCGACCGGCGAGCAGATCGGCCATTACGCCTATGAATCCGACATCGAACTGGATAATGCCCTCGCCCGGGCCTCCAGCGGCTTTGCCGACTGGAAGCGCCGCAGCCTCGACGAACGTGCACGCTTGATCATCGCACTGGGCCAGAGCTTGCGCGAAGACGCGGAATCCATTGCACGAATGATCAGCCAGGAAATGGGCAAGCCGATCAAGCAGGCTCGAGGCGAAGTCGAAAAATGCGCTCAGCTGTGCGACTGGTACGCCGCTCAGGGGCCAGCGATGCTGGCTGCCGAGTCGACTCAGGTCGAGCACGACAAGGCACGTATCGAATACCGCCCGCTCGGCCCGATCCTCGCGGTGATGCCGTGGAATTTCCCGATCTGGCAGGTGCTGCGTGGCGCGGTGCCGACGTTGCTGGCAGGCAACACCTATGTTCTCAAGCACGCCCCCAACGTAATGGGCAGCGCCTATTTGATGCGCGCAGCATTGAAGCGTGCAGGTTTTCCGGAGGGTGTGTTCGAGGTCATTAACGTGACCCAGGACGGCGTGTCCAGAGCCATTGCCGATCCACGAATCGCCGCCGTGACCCTCACCGGCAGTGTCCGGGCAGGTCAGGCCATTGGTGCACAGGCCGGCGCGGCGCTGAAAAAGAGTGTGCTGGAACTAGGGGGCTCCGACCCGTTCATCGTGCTCAACGATGCGGATCTGGATCAGGCCGTCAAGGCAGCGGTAATCGGTCGCTACCAGAACACCGGGCAAGTCTGCGCCGCAGCCAAGCGCCTGATCATCGAAGCCGGTGTGGTCGAGGAATTCACTCGCAGGTTCGTTGAAGAGACGCGCAAACTGGTGGTTGGCGATCCGTCTCAGGACACCACCTATATAGGCCCGATGGCGCGCTTCGATCTGCGTGACGAACTGGACGGCCAGGTTCAGGCTACCCTCGCCGAAGGTGCGACGTTATTGCTGGGCGGTGAAAAAATCGCAGGCCCGGGCAATTTCTACGCGCCGACGGTGCTGGGCGATGTGACTGACCGAATGACCTCTTTCAAGGAGGAACTGTTCGGCCCTGTGGCATCGATCATTACCGCCCGCAATGCTCAGCATGCGCTGACGCTGGCCAACGACAGTGACTTCGGCCTGACCGCGACGGTGTACACCGCCGATCTGGAACTGGCCGAGCATCTGGCTGATCAACTAGACACCGGAGGCGTGTTCATCAACGGCTATAGCGCTTCAGACCCGCGTGTGACCTTCGGCGGCGTGAAGAAAAGCGGTTACGGGCGCGAGCTGTCGCATTTTGGCGTGCGCGAGTTCACCAATGCGCAAACGGTGTGGCGTGATCGCAACTGAATGATGCACAGACCCGAAGCTGTCCGTGGCAATTCCTGCATCAGGCCACGTGACCGCTTCGGATTCATCGCTGTTTTGCAGTCGGGTCGAGTGCACATATCTTGCCCCGAGAACGCCAAGTCCCGTGACTGCGCGAGACTGGCCCACCAACCCTCACTCCTCCTGCGTCTCCACCACGGCAGCGTCACCAATGGTGTAGAAATGCCCGCCCGCGACGTAGTGCAGACTGCGCCACTTCGGGTCGGCCTTTTCGAACTCCCAGTGCCCATCGCGAAACACGCGGGCATCCGCCCAGGCACCGACCACTTCGGCAATGAACAGGTCGTAAGTCTGCTGGTTGTGCGGCTCGGGGATCACTTTGCAGATCATCCAGGCAGAGCATCCGGCCACCAGCGGCGTGTCATGGCCCTCGATGCGAAACAGTTCTGCACCGGCCTTGTCCAGCTTGTCCGGGGTGAAGATCAGGCTCTGCGTGCCGACTTCGAACGTCAGGTTCAATTGCTCCCGATTCGGCACCTGCAGCGCAAAATAGCCGCTTTTTTCCACCATGCCGCGGGTCTTGGTCATCTTGTCGATCACCAGCGTGACCTTGGGCGGCGAGAAGTCCAGTGCGCAGGCCCAGGCCGCAGCCATCACATTGTGGACGCCGTCGTGAGCGGACGACACCAGCACGGTCGGGCCATGGTTAAGCAGGCGATAGGCCTTTTCCAGTTCGACTGGGCGAATATGATTGTTCACGTGGAACTCCCGAAAATGTAAATCTTGTCACTGCAAAAAGGCAGGGAGATAAGGCATTGTGCGTGTCTCACGCTTAGGCCATCGTGCGCTCTGGCGCATCATGAGCAGGCGCCATTTCCTCCACCTTGCTAATTAAGGCACTGGATTGACCAGCATAGACCGCCCAATTCCCCGAGTGTTCGCACTGCTCCTCGCAGCAGGCCGTAGCAGGCGCTTCGAAGGTGACAAGCGTCGCGCCACGCTGCCCTGTGGCCGCACCTTATTGCGCGCAAGCATCGATAACGCGCAGCAGGCTTTCAGCGATGTCTGGGTGGTATTGAGGGAGGAAGATGACGCGGACGCGCTTGGCGTTGCGCCAGACGTGACAGTGGTGCGCAGTCCACAGGCAGATCTGGGTATGGGTCACAGCCTGGCCAGCGGCATCGCCGCGCTGACGCCATCCGATGCCAACGCCGTGGCCGTTCTGCTGGCCGACATGCCATGGATTCAGCCCGCCACGCTACGCAATCTTGCCGCAATGGCGAATCCGCATCGCATCGTACTGCCTGGCCATGACGGGCAACGCGGACATCCGGTGATCATCGGGCGAGATTTCTGGCCGCTGCTGCTGAATCTTGAAGGCGATCAGGGCGCTAGATCGATTATCAAAAGCCACCCTGAGCACTGTGACGTCCTGGCCTGCGATGATCCCGGCATTCTGCGCGATGCCGACACGCGAGCGGCACTGGCGCTGGCCTGCCAGACCTTCGCTAAAGCGTCTGACGACTGACGCCGTTGGCGACCCTTAGAATGTCGGCCATGACCGCAATGGCGATTTCCGCGGGCGTCTTGCTGCCCAGATTCAGACCGATCGGTGCATGTATCCGGGCGAGCGCCTGCTCATCGAGTCCGCCAATCCGCGCCAGACGCTCCTTACGCTTGCCGCTGGTGCGCATGGAACCCATGGCGCCGATGTAGAACGCTTCGGTGCGAACTGCTTCCAGCATGCTCAGGTCATCCAGTTTCGGATCGTGGGTCAGCGCCAGCACAGCCGTCGAAGCATGGCAGCCGCCTTCAGCAATGAACACCGCTGGCAGGACGTCGCGCACTTCTACGCCAGCCATCGAAAAACCGGCCGTGACTTCGGTACGCGGATCACAGACGATCACCTCGTACCCCATGGCGACGGCGAAACTGGCACAGAACTCGGCCACCGGCGACAAACCGGCCAACAGCACGCGATACACGGCCCCCATGCGGATACTGATGCGCTCGCCGTCGATGTGCACCCGCGACTCGCCCAATGCAGCCGGGCCGTTGCTTCGCTGCACGCCACCAAGAAGCACTTGGCGACCGATCAGCCTACGCCCGGCCAGCGCTTGCTCCACGGCGGCCAGGTGTGCGTCGGCCTCAGGGCCGGGCGTGATGCATTCGATCAGTACGTCCAGCACGCCACCGCATGGCAACGCCAGCGTTGGAGCCAGGCCGCCGTCACCGTAACGAACGACCTGATTGACCGGCTCGAACTGACCGGCAGTCAGCCTTTCAAGAAAGTCGTCCTCCACACAGCCGCCCGACAGCGAACCACGATGCTCACCACTGCCAAGCGCCACCAGCATCGCCCCCGGCCCGCGCGGAGCGGAGCCAAAGGTCGAGAGCACGGTGCACAGCCACACGGATTTGCCAGTTGCCAGCCAGTCACGCGCCTGCTGGATAACCTGCAAGTCAAGTTGCTTCATCGTTACCGCCCTGCCATCAATTTTTCTTTGGTAATGGGCAGATTGCGCACCCGTTTGCCGGTGGCGTGATAAACGGCGTTCGCCACCGCCGCCGCCAGCCCCGTCACGCCAATTTCGCCAATACCGCGCGCGCCGAACTCGCCGAGGTTGTAATCCGGGTAGTCGAGCAGGATCACATCGATGTCAGGCTGGTCCGCATGTACCGGCACCACGTACTCGGCGTAGTTGTTATTGACCGGCAGACCGCTGCGCGGATCGAATTCAGCGGCTTCGAACAGCGCCATGCCAATCCCCATGACGATGGCACCTTCGACCTGATTGCGCGCCGCCAGCGGATTGACCACCTTACCCACGTCGATGGCGCTGACCACACGCGAAACGCGCAGGCTGGAAATGCCCGGGTCCCAGCGCACTTCGACAAAATGTACGCCGAACGAACGAAACGAGAATTTCCCGGCCTGCGGCATGCCGCTTTGAAAGTTGCCCTCGGCGCGTGAGAGACGCTGCCCTTTCAACACGTCGACGAAACTGACGCGCTGTTCGCCCGAGACCAACTGGCCGTTCTCGACCTTGATCGAATCGGCGTCCTGCCCGGCAAACGCTGCGTTCTTGCCCACGGCATACTGTCGAAGCTTGTGCAGCGCATCACGCGTGGCACCGGCAATCGCCGGCATCACGCTGGCGGTCACCCACGAACCTCCGGACACGGGGCCCGCCGGGAACGACGAACTGCCCAGCTCCACTTCGACCCGATCAAGAGGGATGCCGGTCAGCTGGCTGACGGTCTGGGCAACGATGGTGTAAGTGCCCGTGCCGATGTCCTGCAGGCCGCATTGCGCAAGGGCCGTGCCGTCGGAGCGTAGAATGACGCGCGCATCGGTCGGCACCTGATAGGCCTCCCAATTGCAGGCACCCATGCCATAACCGATGATTTCGTCGCCGTCCCGCATCGAGCCGACGTCAGCCTTGCGGGCTTGCCAGCCGAAGCGCTCGGCGGCCTTGTCGATGGCTTCGGGCAGATGGTTGCTGGACCAGGGCAGCCCGGCACTTTGATCCTTGTCCGAGAGGTTCAACTTGCGAAATGCCAGAGGGTCCATGCCATTAGCCAGCGCCAGCTCGTCGATGGCCGACTCCAATGCGAACAGACCCGGCGCAGCGCCAGGCGCACGCATCGATGTCGGTGCTCCGCGATTGACAGCGCCGATCCGGTGGCTAACCAATACGTTGTCGCAGCCGTACAGGCTTTTGGTAACGCCACCGCAGTTTTCGGTGTAATCGTCCAGAGTCGACGTACTGTTGAACGACTCGTGACGGATCGAAACCAGCTTGCCATCCGCATCACTGGCCAGACGCAGGCGCTGACGGGTTTCCGGACGATGCCCCACGGTCGTGAACATTTGCGCTCGCGGCAGCACCAGTTGCACGGGGCGGCGGGTGACTCTGGACGCGGCGCAAGCGGCAACCGAATGCGGCCATGGCCAGAGCTTGCCGCCAAATCCGGAACCTATGAACGGCGCGCGCACCTCGACGCGGTCCGGCGGCAGGTCGAATACGTTGGCCAGCAAGTTGCGATGGTTGACTACACCCTGGGTGCTTTCATACACATAGAGTTTGCCGTCCTGCCACCAGGCGGTGCTGGCGTGCATTTCCATCGGATTATGAACTTCGACCGGCGTGGTGTACGTCTGATCGATTTTTCTGGTCGCGCTCAGGAATGCGCCATCCGGGTTGCCACGCGTATGCCCTGCTCCGCCATCACGAGCGCCCTGGGTTCGCAAGGCCTCCTGCAGATCCTTGACCGGTTTGGCCTCTTGATAGTCGACCTTCACCCGATGGGCCGCGGCCCGGGCCTGCTCGAAACTCTCGGCAACCACCAGAGCCACGAACTGGCCGGGGTAATACACGCGGTCATCTTCAAACGGCAGGCGATGTTCATCGGCCTTGCTCGCGGACAGCATCTTGGCGAAGCTCAGGGCGGCATCCGGGGTGCGGTGCAGGTCCGGGAAGTTGCCGTGATGGAAAATTTCGACCACGCCCGGCATCTTGCGTGCGTCCTGGTCATTGACGGCCAGTATCCGGCCGCTGGCGATGGTGCTGTAAACGCCATATGCGTACAGCATGTCTTTGACCGGGTGATCGGCGGCGTAACGCGCTTCGCCGCTGACCTTTTTGCCGCCGTCGATGCGACGCTGCGGCGTGCCGATAATCTGCTCACTCATGGAAAACTCCTACGCCGTCAGGTCACGAAGGTTGCGGACAATGACCTGCTCACCCAACGGGATCTTGAAGGCGTTGTGTTCATAGGCCTTAGCGCCCTGCATGGCCAGCGCGGCGACCCGAGCGAAGCTTTCCATGTCGGCTCGCTGACCGATCAACGCCCGCTCCGCCTCGACGGCACGCCACGGCTTGGTGCCGACGCCGCCCAGCGCGATACGCGCATCCGCCACGCGCTTGCCATCCATGACCACCACGACCGCGCTCGAAGCAAGAGCGAACTGATACGAGGTTCGGTCACGCAGCTTCAGGTAGCTGGAGCGGCTGCCGGGCAATGGCGCATCCAGCGTCACATGCGTGACCAACTCGTGGGGAGCCAACGCGTGCTCGCGCTCCGGGTTGTCGCCTGGCAGCAGATGAAAGTCGGCAAACGGAATGTCGCGGCTACCGTTGGGACCTTGAATAGTCACCTGCGCGCCAACCGCAGCAATGCCGACACACATGTCGGAAGGGTGTGTGGCAATGCATTGATCGCTCGTACCCAGTACCGCATGCACGCTACGGTTCAGGCCACCAATGGCCGCACAGCCAGAACCGGGTTCGCGCTTGTTACAGGCGGAAAAGCCATCGCGAAAATAAGGGCAACGCACGCGTTGCATGAGGTTGCCGGCCGTGGTCGCCTTGTTGCGCAGCTGCGTGGAAGCCCCGGCAAGGATGGCGTGTGACACAACAGGATAGCGCTCGCGCACCAGCGCATGATTAGCCATGTCGGTGTTGCTGACCAGCGCACCGATCCGCAGGCGCCCATCAGGCAACGATTCGATCTGCTTGAGTGCCAAGTGATTTATGTCCACGAGCTGTTGCGGCTGCATGACGTCCAGCTTGACCAGATCCAACAGCGTCGTGCCGCCCGCGAGGTAAAAGCGCGCATCTTGTCCGGCTGCCGTGCTGACAGCCTGGGCAGGCGACGTAGCTCGCGCGTAATCGAAGGTTCTCATCAGACCGCCCCCCCTGTCTTCGAGGCCGGCATTTTCGAACGTGCCGACTGCACTGCCGACAGAATGTTCTTGTAGGCGCCACAGCGACAAATGTTGCCGCTCATGGCCTCTCTGACGCTCGCGTCGTCAGTGGGAATGTTCGGGTCTTGAAGAATCGCCACGGCACTCATGATCTGCCCTGACGTGCAGTAACCGCACTGGTAGGCATCGTGTTCCCAGAAGGCTTCCTGCACCGGATGCAATTGACCGTTCTGGGCCAGTCCTTCGATCGTGGTGATGCTGTCACCATCGTGCTGGATAGCGATCGACAGACAGGAATTGATCGCCACACCGTTGACCAGCAGCGTACAGGCGCCGCACTGGCCGTGATCGCAACCTTTCTTGGTGCCGGTCAGTTGCAGGCGGTCACGCAGCACGTCGAGCAGCACCGCATTGGCGGGGACATTCAAAGCATGCGCCTGGCCATTGACCTTCAATTGAATACGGTGCTCACCGACGCCAGGTGCATCGGTATCCTCCAACACGACCGGCGCCGGCGCAGGCGCGGCCTGCAACATACCGTCGGCCGGGATCCAGGTCGATAAGGTTGCGGCGGCAATTCCAGATGCGCCGAACTTCAGAAAGTTACGCCGCGAAGGCTGCACGGCATCATCGGCAACAGGTCCTTTGTGCGTCTTTGTATCACTCATCAGAATCACCTGGTCATAGCCGTCACTGCTCTGAAGTGGCGGGCGTTATTGTGTCCGGCGCGGAGGCACCGATCAGGGTGGGTCAGTCCCCCGTTGCAGCGGGCGGCCAAGCCAGTCGTGAGGCTGGGGCCTTTTGGTATTACGGTCCTAATAAATGTTTAACTGGCTGGCACGTCGAAAGTTCAACGATTCGATTGGGGCTCATGCCAGGCAGATGTTGCGACATGTGTAGGAATTGGCACCCGCAGCCCTTATCTGCCGAGGCAGGGGCAGAGGGAGCCTGCTGAAGGACCTTAGCATCGGGTAACAGCGGGTATTAGCCGTCGTGCGTTACGTGAAGTAGTGAGTTCTGCTCATCAATCGGCACGACTGACCGCAAGACTGATGCCGTCGGGCTGATCCTGAGCCTTCTGACGATTTCGAACAGGCGACATTTCGGCCATTGCTGCCGACGGGTTAAAGCTGCGCGGAAAAATGGCGATACAGATCAGGGCAGACATTGAGGCGCCTCGGGCGGCGCATTAATGACGGATATCATGTTGGCACCTCGCGTCGAGGGGGCACAGTGTGCGAAAATGCCGCGTCTTGCCGATATGGCACCATGGCTTGTCGCTTCAGGCGAGGACAAAAAACGCCTTTAGAGCGTGTCTCCATGGCCCCGTGCGGCGTCCAAGACTCCGTGAACAGGCTGATACAGGTGCGCATTACGCATGCGTGACGGGATTCGTCCCGAACACGGCGTTGCACCCATTAGCACATGTCGCTTCATGACGCTGAATCCAATGACGATAAGAAGCCAGCGCAGTAGGACATAAAGTGAGGTCTTGAGCAGTATTGTATTGGCCTTGTATGTCCACCTCTAGTCCCTGAAGGTGCGGGCGTTTGTCGCATGCGTTGCGGCGTACGCGGTTCCCGGTCATCAGGAGCAGTCGGCGGATGGCATTTATCAAATGGATTACAGCATGTTGAAGAAAGTGAACACGGCCCTTCTGGGTCTGGCCATGTCGCTCGGGATGATGCCCGCGCACTCGGCCGAAGCCAAGAAAGTTGATGTACTGCTGGTCGGTGGCGGCATCATGAGTTCGACCCTGGCAGTATGGCTCAATGAGCTTGAGCCGAGCTGGTCGATGGAAATGGTCGAGCGCCTCGATGGCGTGGCCGAAGAAAGCTCCAACGGCTGGAACAACGCCGGTACCGGCCACTCCGCGCTGGCCGAGCTGAACTACACCCCTGAAGACAAGAACGGCAACGTTGATATCTCCAAAGCCATCGAGATCAACGAAGCGTTCCAGATCTCCCGCCAGTTCTGGTCGTGGCAGGTCAAGACCGGCGTTCTGAAGAACCCTCGTTCGTTCATCAACTCCACGCCGCACATGAGTTTCGTGTGGGGCGACAACAACATCGAGTTCCTGCGCAAGCGTTACGCTGCACTGCAATCGAGCCCGCTGTTCAGCGGCATGCAGTACTCCGAAGACCACGAGCAGATCAAGAAGTGGGTTCCATTGATGATGGAAGGTCGCGACCCGGCGCAGAAGCTGGCCGTGACCTGGAGCCCGATCGGTACTGACGTGAACTTCGGCGAGATCACTCGCCAGTTCGTCGCCACGCTCAAAGCCAAGCCTAACTTCAACCTGCAGCTGTCCAGCGAAGTCCAGGACATCAGCCGCAACGACGACGGCAGCTGGCGTGTCAAGTACAAAAACCTGAAAGACGGTACCGAAACCGAGACCGACGCCAAGTTCCTGTTCATCGGTGCCGGTGGCGCAGCCCTGCACCTGCTGCAGGAGTCGGGCATTCCTGAAGCCAAGGAATACGGCGGCTTCCCGGTCGGCGGTTCGTGGCTGGTGACCGAGAACCAGACCCTGGCCATGCAGCACATGGGCAAGGCCTACGGTATCGCATCCACTGGTGCGCCACCCATGTCGGTTCCACACCTGGACACCCGTGTTCTGGACGGCAAGCGCGTGATCCTGTTTGGCCCATTCGCGACCTTCTCCACCAAGTTCCTGAAAAACGGTTCTTACCTGGACCTGCTGACCAGCACCACGACCCACAACGTGTGGCCAATGACCCGCGTCGGTATCGCTCAGTATCCGCTGATCGAATACCTGGCCGGCCAGGTCATGATGTCCGATGATGATCGCTTCGCTGCACTGCAGCAGTACTTCCCGAACGCCAAGAAAGAAGACTGGCGCCTGATGCAGGCCGGTCAACGCGTTCAGATCATCAAGCGTGACGAAGAGAAGGGCGGCGTCCTGAAGCTGGGTACCGAGATCGTTGCTTCCAAGGACGGCTCCATTGCCGGTCTGCTGGGCGCATCGCCAGGTGCCTCGACCGCAGCGCCGATCATGCTCGGCGTGCTCGAAAAAGTCTTCAAGGACAAGGTAGCGACCCCGGCCTGGCAGGAAAAACTGCGCCAGATCGTGCCAAGCTACGGCACCAAGCTGAACGACAACCCGGATCATGTTGCTCAGGAATGGGCTTACACCGCCGAAGTCCTGCAACTGACTCCGCCGCCGCCAGTGAACAAGGCCTCTGCAGCCGCCGCTCCGGCTCCTGCAGGTCAGCCTGCACCAAAGCGTGAAAGCAACCCTGCCAGTGACATGGCGCTTTAAGGCCTGTAACGCTTGAAGCAAAGCCCCGCCAGACCTGGTCTGGCGGGGCTTTTTTGTGTCTGCTCGCTTTGCCGGAACGCGCAGCAGCCGACTATTTGGCGAACAACTGACTCATGTCCTTGAACGCTTTGAACTCCAATGCATTGCCGCACGGGTCGAACAGAAACATCGTGGCCTGTTCACCCACCTGGCCCTTGAAGCGGATGTAAGGCTCGATCACGAAGCGGGTACCCAGCGACCTCAGTCGCTCGGCCAGCGCTTCCCACTGCTCCCAATGCAGAATGATGCCGAAATGCGGCACCGGTACGTCGTGCTCATCTACCGCGTTGCTGTGCACATGCTCTTGGGATGAAGTCTTGGGATGCTCGTGAATCACCAACTGGTGCCCGTAAAAATCGAAATCGACCCATTGCGCGCTGGAGCGCCCTTCCGCGAGCCCGAACACTTCGCCATAAAAAGTCCGCGCTGCGGCCAGGTCGTATACCGGTATTGCAAGGTGAAACGGAGAAAGGCTCATCAATAGCTCCACGGTCAGAATGGTCGGAGGACGTCGGTTTGCGTCCTTGTGACACTGGATGAAAAGCATAGACGGGGCGACCTAACAAAAAAATCAATATATATTTCCACAATACACAAAAGAGATTGATGAATGATTCGCGAACTGAAGACGCTGGTGGCGGTGGCGCAAACCGGTACCTTCGCTGCGGCCGGTCAGCGGATCGGCCTCACTCAGGCGGCTGTGAGTGCGCAAATGCAACGCCTGGAAGCCGAGTTGGGCTTTGCATTGTTCGAGCGCAAGGGCCGCACTGCGCAGTTGAACCGGATGGGTCACCAAACGCTATTGCAGGCGCAGGAACTGCTCCGGCTTTATCACAACCTTGGGTCCAGCCCTGCCGGACAGCCTGCTGTGCGGCATCTGACCCTCGGTGCCATCGCCTCGATGCAATGCTCGCTGCTACCGGATGCCCTGGCTGCGTTTCATGCACTTTGGCCGCATTGTCGGACAAGGGTCATTCCGGGCGTGTCGATGAATCTGGTGAATCAGGTGGACGCCGGCGAGATTGATCTGGCAGCGATCATCCGGCCACCGTTCTCGCTGCAAAGCGACCTGCGCTGGACCAGCCTGGCGCAGGAACCTTATCGCTTGATCGTGCCCGCGGACATGCCGGGCGACGACTGGGCTGAGCTGCTGGCATCGCAGCCCCTGATCCGGTACGACCGCTCCTCGTTCGGCGGCCGTCAGGTTGACCGCTTTCTGCGCCAGATGCCGTTCAGCGTCCGGGAGGTCTGCGAACTGGATGAACTGGAGGCCATCATCAAACTGGTGGCGCGTGGTCTGGGCGTGGCGCTGATCCCACAAACCGCCAGCCACCGCGCATGGCCCGAAGGTATTCGCGCCGTAGAGCTTGGCGAACGAACCTTTCACCGCGATGTGGGCCTGGTGCATCGAGCACGCCAGAGTCTCGACGAACCCACCATCACCCTCATCGATCTGCTGCTGAACCCTGCCACGTCGCAGTGAACGGGCCTGTTCGCAGATGTGAAGCAAAAAACATCGAACTCGTTCTTGCGTGGGTCTCTCCAACGAATACGATCATCAGTGAGGAATCGACATGAATGACCCGCACGCAGGACCTAAAGACACCTCTTCGCAAGACAAACCCTACACACCCACCGTGGACCAGTCCGGCGAGCCGGTGGAGGTAGTGCGCAAGGACCTTGAGGATCAGGACTCGCCCAGCGAAGGCGTTGACAAGGTGATCACCCCCACATCCACCCGGGAGAAGGAACAGGACGCCGAACGGCTCAACGAAAAGAATCGTGAGGTCGAGCGCAAGCTCTAGAGGCGAAACTCATCTTGGCGCTGCAAGATTCAGCACTTACAACATGCGCCTTCACCTCATACAGACCGGGGCTGACACGACCAGACACGGGCGATCAGCCCGCAAGCAAAGACTGTAACAACAACGCATCGCCAACGGCTGCTCCGCTGGCGGTGTTGTCAAAGATGCACCAGGTCGGTACGTCTTCCTCCAACGAACGACGCATCGGCTCGACCAGCGCGGCGAGTCGCTCTGCGCCATAAGGACTGTGATAGATCTGCGGCGAACCATGCAGACGCCAGTAGCGTATCCCTTGCCAGCCCGCGGGATCACCGCCAGCCGGAAGCGGTGAAGGGTCGGCCGCGACCCGTCCGATACGCTGCTCGATCAACAGTGGTCGTGCCTGCCCCCAGGACACATGGCGTGGCTCAAGCACAACCGCTCCGGCATAGCGCTGCCGCAAACACTGAAAAAAGCGTTCGGCCACTTGCGGCTCATAGTGAAGGGATGGCGGAAGCTGAATCAGCAGACAGCCCAGCTTTTGGCCCAGTTGCGTGCATTGCGTGAGAAAGGCATCCAGTTCAGCTTCGCACTCATGCAACCGCCGCTCATGGCTAAGCTGTTTGGGCAGTTTTACTGAAAAACGGAAATCGTCAGGCACCGAGTCGGCCCAGCGCGCGTAGGTCTGTGGTCGATGAGGGTGGTAGAACGAGCTGTTGATTTCCACCGCGCTGAACCGCGTCGCATAGCGCTGCAAATGGCTGCCGTCGGACGGAAACGCCGCACCGTATGCACTCGCCACGCTCCAGCCTGCGCAGCCGATATACATCGCCCTGTCCGGGCTCAATACAACGCTCCGGCTGCTTCGCGCATGAAGATTTCCACTGTCTTGGGCCCCACCCCATCGAACGTCAGCAGACGCTTCTCGAAGTCCGCCCTGCCCTCACTCGCTTCATGCATGTCGAGTATCTTGCCGCTGTACCCTTCATTGAGTGTTTTGCATAGCGCCAACAGCCTCTGCGCAGTGGACTCGTCATAACGGACGTAGTGCGCCTGTCCGAGCAGGCCGACCAATTCACGATGAGTGCAATGCGCGAGTTTGCGAGCCGTATCGCGATCATGTCGCTCGACGATCACGCGGTAGGCCTCGCAAGCGATCTGCGCCTGAATCCTTTTGCCCATCAGGAAACTGGCGACCAGCCATTTGAACAGGGCCTTTTCCTTATCCTTGCGAAAGTCGATCCCCAGGTCTGCGGCGCTGATGGCTTGGGTCATGGCCGTTACTTGCTCTGCTCTGACTTGCCTTCCTGCATCTGTACCGAGGACTTGCTACCGTCGGTATTATCCTTTGTTTCGTTGCCGGAATTATCGAAGCAGCCGTGCAAGGCCAACAGACAGAAAAAACCCAGACATAAAGCTGGCTTGCTCATTTTTGAAACTCCTGATTACGTCATTGCCAAAAGAAACAACCAAGCCTTTAACGCTTCGTGCTTCACCCCAGCAGACCATCAGGACGGGGCCGGGGTTTGCTCTGACCGATCAAGCGTTAGACCAACGGTCGTCATGCAGCTTGGCCGCCAGGCTCTGTACGGAAAGTCGGCGGGCGAAAGTCAGACGAGGCAAACACAGGCAAGGAGGCGGAGCCTACGTGGTGTAAATCAGCATTCCGAGCCTGTTGTTAACGCAGTGCCACCGAGCGCAGCCACTTTTCGTACGGCACTTAGGGAGCGCCGAACAGCATCGTCCAGTACACGCCATAGTCGGTCTGGGCACCGGTCGAATAAGCAGCGCCCATCTCGGTGAACATCGGATTCATCAGGTTGGCGCAATGACCAGGACTCGCCAGCCAGCTGGCCATGACCTTGCTGGCAGAGCTTTGCCCGGCAGCGATGTTTTCGCCGATCTGTCGCCCTCCATAACCGGCGGCCCGCGCCCGGTCGGCGGGTGAGTCACCATCGAAGCCACGGTGCTGAAAATAGTTCTCACTGGCCATCGACTGGCTATGTCCTTGAGCGGCCATCTCCAGTGTTGCGTTCCAGACCACAGGCCGTGCCGCCGCGAATGGACGCTTACCGCACATCTGCGGCCTGGATCGCGCCGCGTTGACCTGTTCCAACAGCAATTTGCCGGTGGCGCGAGCGTCACTCAATGTGCTGTCGAGCAGCGGCCGGGCCAGCACTACACGCCAGTCGTTACGATTCTGGATGACACCGATATCGGCGTACCGGGCATCGAGCAAGGCGCCGCAGTAGCGATTCTTGAGCATAGCAAACGCTTCACTGGCAGTTTGCGCGCCCGCCAGCCGAATCGTCCTTACAGTCACCGCCTGGTAGCCTGCTAGCTTGAGCGCTTCCCGGGAGCTGCCACTGAAATCGATGGGCAACGTGACGTTTTCGTTGAGCACCAGAGGCCTGGCGGGTTTGGGTACTTGCGCATCGCAACGTTGCGGCTGGGCCCGATAGGCGTTGATAGATTCGACCAGTTGCCGCTCCTGAGCCGCCATCAGGGGCGCAGCATACAGCGATGACAACGGGATCAGGCACAGCCAGACGCGCCATGAACAACGTGAAGATTCAGGCATGGTAAGCATGGGCTCAAGAGAGATGGGGACCACACGGCTCAACTGACCGGCCGTGATTTTCAGGCTCGAATAGGACCTCCCGGCGCGGCCAAGGTTCATCCGTAAAACAGCGCGTCTCTTCTAGAGCGCTCAGAGTTTGCCGAGTTCTCCTGTCGCCTCACCGAGCAGGGCAAGCGTCTGCTCGATGTCCGCGACCGACTGATTGAGCCTGACAAATGACTGCTCAATCGCCTCAACCGCATCGACGGTCTGGTGCCCGCGGAGCTGCTGCACACGCTCCAGCTCGCTGCGTTCCAGGTTGCGCAGGTCTTCGCGCAATTGCTTCAGCGTGGTCTGCACCGCGCCGACATCCTGATGACTGTCACTTTTCATAGGCCATCTCCTTGATATTTGCGGATCAACGCGCCCGATCGAAATGCCATCCCAACTGACGCTCGATGATGCGCCGATAAGGCGTGTCGATCTGCTCGGGGACCTGCTCAATGTAGCGTCGCGCATGCTCAAGCGTGTCCCCGGTCAGGCCACGAAGATAGGCAACGGCATCCTGCGCAGAGAGGATGCGCCCTTCCACACCCTTGAAACGCGGCGGCAGCGCGGTCCAGATGACTGCGTCTATACGACGCTCACGCGCCCAGCGCATGATCGCGCCCACCGGCTTGTCGGCGACCAGCAGCGTCCCGACGCCATCCTCACGCTGCGACGATACCTGTTCGCGTTCTCGCAATGCAGCGCACGCCTGGTCCAGGGTTTCGACGTCGAGCAATGCCCAGCACACGGTAAGCGACGGCGCATCGAGGCAAATGGCGGTAGACAACTCACCACCATCGCCCACTCTGGAGAACTCGATCGGCATTCGAGGGCCGTCCAGATACCAGTCTCCCGCCAGTGGCAAAGCGCCCGACTCCCAGATCAACGATCCCCATCCCAGGCATGCGATATTCAATGTGTTGCCCTCATGAGAATTGATCCGACAAAAGCTGAGACCGCACGCGCCGCGTCATGCTCCTTTTTTAACAGCGGTTATTTTCATCTTCCGAAGCATTCAGCAGAACGCCGCTGGTCAGCGCCCTTTGCAACCGCGTTGAATTTCCCTTCCTGCCCATACTCACTTTTCTGACAGACATGACTGGCTATATCCAGTGATTAGGGAGAGTTAAATGACGGCGGTAACTGAAAAGCAGCGACGCGTAAAGCCATCACTGGTCAGCGACATCGTGCGCAGAATCAGATGGATACTGCGCGCCATAGCCCGCGAATTGCGTCCAGAGGGACCACGCAAGCGCTTGTTGAAGCGATGCCGGGAACGACGCGAGAATCGCTGAGTGGATACTTCAGTGCCAGGCCTTTATCACTGCGCCGCGAAAGTCAGAACGATCATGTCCAGCGGTGTTCAGAGTTCTACACGCCGCAGACCACTGAAGAAGGATCTTTGCCAATGGCCACCTCCGAAAACACCTCGCTGAGGCGCGCCATCACCGCCCCCATGCTGATGCTGTTCATTCTTGGCGACGTACTCGGGGCGGGCGTCTATGCGCTGGCGGGCACCATTGCGGGCCGTGTCGGTGGCGCGATCTGGGCACCGCTGCTGATTGCATTGTGCTTTGCGTTACTAACGGCGGCCTCCTATGCGGAACTGGTGACCAAATACCCGCGTGCCGGAGGTGCGGCGGTGTACGCAGAAAAAGCCTTTGGCAAGCCATTGCTGTCGTTCCTGGTCGGTTTTTCAATGATTGCGGCGGGCGTCACCAGCGCGGCGGGGTTGGCGGTTGCCTTCGCCGGTGATTACCTGCAGGCGCTGATCAGCGTTCCTGCGCAATGGGTCTGCGTCGGGTTTCTGATCATCGTCGGCCTGCTGAATGCTCGCGGTATCAAGGAGTCACTGGGCGCCAATCTGCTGATGACCACCATCGAGTTGAGCGGCCTGCTTATGGTGATCGTCGCCGCCGCGTGGTTTGTCGGTCAGGGCCAGGGCGTGCCGCAACGAATGTTCGAACTGGACAGCGCGTCGCCGGCGACTGCCATTCTGGCGGCGTCGCTGCTGGCGTTCTATTCGTTCGTGGGTTTCGAAACCTCCGCCAATCTGGCGGAGGAAATCAAAGATGTACGTAAGGTTTACCCTCGCGCGCTGTTTGGAGCACTACTGATCGCCGGCGCGGTGTATATGTTGGTGGGGGTCGGTGCGGCAATGGTGTTGCCGGTCGAGCAGTTGAAGGATTCGCAGGCTCCCTTGCTGGACGTGGTGAAAGCCTCGGGTCTGGGTATTCCTTCATCCTGGTTTGCAATGATCGCGCTGATTGCCGTGGCCAACGGCGCGCTGCTGACCATGATTATGGCCAGCCGCCTGACCTTCGGCATGGCGCGTCAGGGATTGTTACCTTCGATGCTGGGCAATGTGCTTGCGCGCAGACGCACACCCGGCTTCGCCATTCTGGCAACCACACTGGTCGCCATCGCACTGTCCTTCACCAGCACCCTGACGGTACTTGCCGAAACGGTGGTGCTGCTGTTGCTGTTCGTTTTCCTCAGCGTGAACGTTGCGGTGCTGGTCCTCAAGCGTGACAAGGTCGAATCCGGGCACTTTCAGGTTCATTGGGTGGTTCCGGTTCTCGGGATATTGTCCTGCCTGTTGTTACTGACCCAGCAGGGCCCGGAAACCTGGTGGCGTGCGGGCGTGATGCTGGTGGTGGGCGCAGTGCTGTTCGGTCTGACGCGGCTGGCCGGGACTCAGGCAGTTTCGCAAATCAGCGAGTAGCGAATGTCCGTTGACACGTTCTGCGCAGCAAGCCGGGGCAGAGCCGGTCAGCAGGTCAACTGATTGAGCAGCGTATCTGATTACGGCCCAGATGCTTGGCTTCATAAAGCGCCGTGTCGGCCGCCTTCAATAAGGCGTCCGGCGTCAGTCCCATCGGATCCTCGACCGTTGCGATTCCGATGCTGATCGTTACGGATCCTGTGCGGTTTGCACTGTGCTCAATGGCAAGCGAGGCAAGTTCGCGGACAATACTTTGCGCCACCTTGAGCGCGCCTTCATGGCCCGTGTTGGGCAACAGGACCGTGAACTCCTCGCCCCCATAACGAACCGCCTGATCTTCGGGGCGTCGGACCGACGCCTTGATCGCGCCCGCGACCGCCTTGATACAGGCGTCTCCGGCCGGGTGGCCTTACAGATCGTTGTAGGTCTTGAAATGATCGATATCCATCATCAACAGACTGATCGGTGTTCTTTGGCCGGTTGCATTGACCAGTTCCAGCGGGAGGATCTCATCCAGACTTCTGCGGTTGAGAAGCCCTGTCAAGCCATCTTCGGCTGCCATTTTTTCGAGGATGATCTGCGTCCTTTTCAATTGCGTCTGCAGCGTGACCACGTAGTTGATCTGACGCATGAGTACAAATGCGAAGAGCAGTAGCCCAATGATGACCGTCGAAACGAAGACCATAGAGGTGTACATCTGGTGATACCACGGACTGAGAATGCCAGCCTTCGACATGCCAGCCTGTACAACGAGCGGGTATCGTTCGATGCTGACATAACCGTTGATACGCTCGACATTATCGATAACCGATTTGATATGAGCGACGCCCGACCGTGCGTAAGGCAGGTAATCGGTGAAGACATTGCCTTTGGCGACACTGGCGCCAATCAGATTTTCGAAGTAAGGCCTACGGGTAAGAATCGTGCCGTCAGCCAGAGAAATAAGGAAGATGCCATTGTCATCGATGTTGAAACCCGCGTAATACTTGTTGAAGTATTCAACCGACATCGTCACCAGCAGTACGCCGGCAAAGCTGCCGTCGGGATTATCGATGCGGCGCGATAATGGAATCACATAAGCGCCGGTGGAACGACTTTTGATCACGTGACTCACGTGCATATCACGATCACCGGGATGAGTGCGATGGTAAATGAAGTAATCGCGATCCGAGTTATTCGCTGACGCCGGAGTGGTCTTGTCCGTGAGCAGCCAGTTGCCGTCCTTGTCGTAAACAAAAAAGCCGTGAATCTGAGGCATCAGGCTGCTTCTTTTAGCGAAGAGCGCACGTAAACGGTCCTTGTCGATGGTGTCGATGCCGTACCATTCGATGCGCTCCAGAACGCCGGCCGAGACTGCATCGACTTCCTTGACGGCATCTTCCGCATGCTGAGCGGCCGCCCGCGCCAGGTTGGCGACGTTGCCTTCACCCTCCCTGATCTGCTGGCCGTAACTCTGCCAGCTCACCCAGGCGAACACTGAAATGATCGAGAGCACCACAATCACGACGAAATACGCGACCAACTTCACGACAAACGAATTGCGCGCCGCAGCCGCATCAATCAGGGTCATAGAACATCCGGCAGAGTGAACCCGCTCTCATTGGGTCGGACCGCGCCTGCACAGAGGCTCAATCCGACAGCACAACACTGTGCGAGGAGAAAGCGGTCAAATAAGAGTCATTCCAAACGATCTTGGTTGCCTTGTGCCGGTATAGCGAGACTGCGAACAGAAGGTTTTCAGCGCTGAGCCCCAAAACTTCTACTTGATGCGCAACATCCTGTCTTGTGTTCTGAAACAGGACACAAGACAGGAGTGGCTACAGAGGATATTTCAGCGACGCTTCATCCGGTCAATGATCACCGCCAGCAACAGGATCGTGCCGCGGATCACATACTGGTAGAAAGTATCAATATTCTTCAGGTTCATGGCGTTTTCGATAATCGCCAGGATCAGCACGCCGGCGATCACATGGCGAATCATGCCAATACCGCCGGACAGTGATACGCCGCCCAGAACACAGGCCGAAATCACCGTCAGCTCGAAGCCCTGCCCCACCATGGGCTGGCCTGATGTCATGCGCGACGCGAGCACTACGCCTGCCAGAGCACCGATCAGGCCGTGCACGGCAAAGATGATGATCTTGGTGCGATCCACGTGAACGCCTGCCAGCAGCGCCGCTTCCTGGTTGCCACCGATGGCCATGGTGTTGCGGCCATAGGTGGTGTAGTTAAGCAGCCAGCCGAAGAAAATGAAGCAGACGATGGTGATCAGGATGGGCACCGGCACGCCATACAGTTGACCGTTGCCGAAGACGAAGAAGTCTTCGTTGGACACACCTACCGCCTTGCCGTTGGAGAAGATATACGCCAGACCACGAACGATCTGCATGGTCGCAAGTGTCGTGATCAGGGCATTGATCCTGAGTTTGGCAATCACGATGCCGTTGATCAGGCCGACCACCAGGCCCATCGCCAGCGCAGCAGATACGCCCAGAATCACACTGTCGGTGTCGCGGATCACGATCCCGGCGATGACGCCGGAACAGGCCAGAACCGAACCGATCGACAGGTCGAAGTGGCCGGACGCCAGGCAATAGAGCATGGTGCAGGCGGCAATACCGACGGTCGAAATCGCCAGACCAAGGCCACGCATGTTCAAGGGTGACATGAAGTTGTCGATGAACACCGCGCAGAGCAGGAAGATGCCCACGGCGGCCAGCAGCATGACCCACTCATCGGCAAAACGGCGCAGGTTCAAGCCCTGACGGGGAGCCCGCAGGCTGGATTCGGTAGACATACGCACCTCTTTTTTATTGTTCATGGTCCAGGACCAGTTGTTCAGCCGCGCGTGCGTGGCAGAGCCAGTTGCAGGAGTCGCGACTCGTCAGCCTCGTCGCGGTTGAGTTCACCGGTAATGGCACCTTCGCTCATCACCAGAATACGGTCAGAAATGCCCATGACTTCCATCAGGTCGCTGGACACCACAATCACGGCGATGCCATCGGTGGCCAGGCTGTGAATGATTTGGTAGATCTCGGACTTGGCACCGATATCGATGCCGCGAGTGGGTTCGTCGAGCAGCAGCACCTTCATCGGCATCGACAGCCAGCGCCCCAGAATCGCTTTCTGCTGATTGCCGCCGGACAGGTACATGATCTGCTGGTCAGGTGACGGGGTTTTCACGTTCATCGCCTGGATCTGGCCGCGCGCATTATCGCGCTCCCAGCGCCCCTGGATCAGACAGCCGAGACTGACATGGCGCGGACGAGCTCCGATATTGATGTTTTCCGCGACGCTGGACAGCGGCACGATGCCTTCCTTCTTGCGGTCTTCGGGACAGAGCAGAATACCGGCGGCAATGGCGTCACGCGGCGACTTGAGGGTCAGCGGCTTGCCATCCAGCTGCAGCGTACCCGCAGTGCTGCGGGTCAGGCCGGACAGCAGGCGAAACAGCTCGGTGCGACCAGCCCCCACCAGACCAAAGAAGCCCAGCACCTCGCCCTTCTCCACCGCAAAACTGGCCGGTTCCTGCAGGCCGGGCCCCATCAGCCCGGTCACGCGCAGGCTCGGGCCCTGATGCTGGCGAGGCCGATAGTTATAGATGTCCTGAATATCGCGCCCGACCATGCAGGTCACCAGGCGGTCATGGTCAAGGTCGGCCATCTGCTCGAACGTACGCACGAAGCGTCCGTCCTTGAAAACGGTCACCGCATCGCAGACACGAAAGATTTCTTCCATGCGGTGCGACACGTACAGAATCACCCGGCCTTCGTCGCGCAGGCGCACGATGATTGCCATCAAACGGTCGATTTCACGCGCCGAGAGGCTGCTGGTGGGTTCATCGAAGGCAATCACATGGGCGTTGCGCGACATGGCCTTGGCGATTTCCACCAGTTGGCGTTGACCAAGGGAAAGATCGCCCAAGCGCGTGCCAGGATCGATTTCATCGGCCAGCCCTTTCAGCAGCTCGGCTGCCCGACGCTGCATGGCACCGCGATTGATCAGGCCGAAGCGGTTTGGCATGTGGCCCAGTAGCAGGTTTTCGGCAACCGTCATCTCGGGAACCAGGTGCAGCTCCTGATGGATGACCGCCACACCGGCCGCGATACTGTCGGCCGTGGACTTGAATTGATGTTCCTGGTCGCCAATCTGCAGGCTGCCGCTGTTGGGCTGGTAAGACCCGCCAAGGATTTTCAGCAACGTGGACTTGCCCGCTCCGTTTTCGCCCATCAAGGCGTGCACGCTGCCGGGGCGCGCTTCGAAGCTGATATCGGACAACGCCTTGACGCCCGGGAAGACTTTGCCGATGCCGTTGAAACGCAGGGCACCGCCTGTTGAATGTTGCTTGATTGCTTGTTGCATGACGCCAATCTCCTCGCACGGTTGGGGACCTGCATTCAGGTCCCCCGCTCAGCTCACATCTACAGGCTGATAGCGGCCTGATCTTTCCTGGAGTCGTCGCGCGCGCGCATCAATTGGCCGCCGCAGCTTTATCTGTTGCGGCAGGCATGAGCCCGATCTTGGTGAGCACCTCTTTGTAGTTGGCACGGGTAATCAGCGTCACGTCATCCATGGCGGTGTACATCGGAGGCTCTTTACCATCCTTCACCCATTCATAGACGTACTTCGCCGTGTCATAGCCTTCTTTGTCCGGGCTAGGAAGCATAGAGCCGAAGAAGCCACTTTTCTTCTTCTGGAGCTCCTGAATGGCGTCTGTGCCATTGATACCGATCCCGATCACGTTATCAGCGCTAAAACCGTTGCTGGCAGTAGCACGTACACCACCCAGAACAGTGTTGTCATTCATGCCGCCAATGATCAGATTCTTGGCATCGCCCGGCAACTTGGGCAGCGCCGAGTTGGTGGCGTCCATGCTGCCAGGCACATCCAGGGTTTTCTGCGCCGTGAACAGGATGTTCTTTTCAGGCAGGCCAGCCTTTTTCAACGCATCCACGGAACCGTCGGTGCGTTTCTTGCCGGTATCCAGCTCATTGTAGGTGTTGATGATTGCGTAAGTGCCCTTCCACTCATTCTCATCCCACTTGCGGTTCTTGGCTTCGGTCGCCATCGCCGCACCCTGCTTCTGGCCGACTTCGAAGGCGGCCATACCCAGATACGGCACGTCCTCCATGAACTTGCCCTGGGCGTCGACGAAACGGTCATCCACGGCCATCACTTTCAGCCCCAGAGCTTTTGCTTTGGCAACGATAGCCGGACCGAGGGACACGTCAGGCGGGCAGATCACGAACCCCTTCGCGCCGTTGGCCGCCAGGTTATCGATAGCTGCCAGCGTTTTTTCACCGTCTGGTACGGCGATTTTGAGTACCTCGAATCCATGATCCTGACCGGCTTTTTCGGCAAATGTCCATTCAGTCTGGAACCAGGGTTCTTCTGGCTGCTTGACCAGAAATCCGATTTTTATCTTGTCGGCAGCAAACGTGATGCCACTCATGCCAAGGATGGCGGTGGCGACAGCGGCACAGCACAGGGAACGTATCCCGTGATGACTCAACATAGCTAACTCCTTATTTTTATTGAATAGCTACAGCGTTCAGCAAGGTGGCGATTTCGCAACGCGTGTGCGTCTGGAAACCGGTTAAATAGTCATACCATATTATGAATGACCGCAATGTAACCGAATGTCACTTCAGGTGAAGGCTTTGCGGCAGTGTCACCCGACATCTCCCTTGACCGGCCAGAAATCAGCCGGCAAAACGATTGCAATTCAGACCTGTTATCTCGACGTCAGCCATCAGAACCGCACCGTCAAATTCACCATTGGCGTCGGCAGGCGCGGCGCTGGTGACATACAACGTTTGCAAGTCAGGCCCGCCGAATACGCAACTGGTGGGATGACTGACCGGCAGATCGATGACCCGATCGACACGGCCGTCCGGGGCAAAGCGGATCAGGCAATTGCCGCCCCAACGTGCGTTCCAGACATAGCCATCGGCGTCCATGGCTGACCCGTCCGGCGATCCACGCACATGCCCGGCAGCCCAGATCTTGCGCGGACCAAGGCTGCCATCATCAAGAATCGGGTACTGATAAATGACTTCATCGAGCGTGTCGGCGCTGTACAGCACGTCACCCGCTGAATTCCACAGCAAGGTATTGACGATGCCTTGGCCTTCCAGCAACCGGGTAACCCGTGCATCCGGATCGACGCGGAACAGACCGCCCGAACGACGTATCAGCGGCACGTCACCACCTTCAGCGTCAATATTGTTCTGCATGCTACCCAGCCAGAGGCGGCCCTGAGCATCGCAGCGGGACTCGTTAGCACGGTTCCCGGACACCGGGTCCGCGACGCAGAACAACGAAAGTGAGGTTTTGTTGGAATCCAGATCGAGGCGGTAGACGCCGCTGGCCAGGGTGACCAGCGCGTCACCCCGCTCAGTGGGGATAAAGGCGGAAACCGGCTCGGGCATGCGCCACTGGCGATGCTCGCCATTGACGAGCCGACAGGCCAGGAAACCTGCGATATCGACCCAGTAGAGGGCCTGCTGAGCAGCGTCCCAAAAGGCGCCTTCAGCCAGCTTGAAACGGTGCTCGGAGACGGGCGACCAGTTCATGAAAATGTCCTTTGTTATTGTTGTAAAGGCACTTTTGATGTCAATGTAGCAACGATATCGGTGTTTCAATAAAGCTCGCGTAGCGGTCAATACTCATGAAACGGTGTCAGTCAGCGTGCTGTGTGCCCTTCCTCCTGCTGCCGGGCAAAATAGGTATCGATCACGCCAGCAGCCTGCTCGATCAGACTCATGCAGGCCCAGACACCCCGACCGGCATCGCGAGTGGCGATGGCTTCGGCCAGCTCCTTGTGCAGCGGCAGCGTCTTGCCCAACTGCCCCGGCATTCCCGACGTCACCTCGAACGATACGGCCAGTAACGCACCCAGCGCCGGCAGCATCTGCTCAATGAAGCGATTATGACTGGCTGCCAGCACTGCCTCATGGAAGCGCCGGTCGGCCAGGTTGTAATCGCCTTTGTCGGTGACTGAGGTCTCCAGCAAGCGATACGTCTCGCGAATCTCTTCGATCTGTTGCGCCGTCGCCCTGTCACACGCCCAGCGCACCGCCATTGGTTCGATGGTCCTGCGCAGGTCCAGCAGGTCTTTCACGAACGCTTCCGGGAGCCCCTTGCGTGCCAGCCAGCCGACGACCTGCGGATCGAACAGGTTCCAGCTTCGCAACGGCAGCACCCGCGTGCCGACCTTGGGGCCGACTTCCAGCAGACCTTTGGCCACCAGCGTCTTGATCGCCTCGCGCAGCACCGTGCGGCTGACACCCAACTCTTCGCACAGCGCAGCTTCAACCTTCAGCGTCTGCCCCGGCAGCACATTGCCCGCGGCAATCCAGGCACCCAGCCAATCCACCGTCGACGCGTGGAAATTACTGCTCATCTCCCGAAGCCTCACGCTGCGCCCTGTTGGTGGGCCGAGGCTAATCATCATATGAATGGCTGTCAAACCACTCGAACCGCTTTGCCAGGCAAACGCAACACCTGCATTACTAAATAGTATTACAATTAATTTTTCAAGCTGCATTTTTTGGGCTATAAATCCTTCCATCGGATAAAAAGCCGATCAAATAGTCTTACCAATAAAAATAAAAGCGGGTAGATCAGATGAAAAAGCATGCTCTTCTCAGCACCCTTGGACTGTCTCTCATGATCAGCACGTTGACCGCGCACGCCGCAACGCTTTCAAGCGACCACAGCAGCTTCGGTCAGTTGCCCGACGGCACGCCCGTCGAGAAGTACACCCTGCGCAACAGTCATGGAATACAGGCCAGCATCATTACGTACGGCGCAACGCTGCAATCGCTCATGGTTCCTGACAAATCCGGCAAGGTGGAAGACATCGTGCTCGGCTTCGATGATGTGCAGGGCTATCAGAACAACGGCACGGTCTATTTCGGTGCCACCATCGGCCGCTTCGGCAACCGCCTGGCGGGCGGCACGTTCAGCCTCGACGGCAAGACGTATCAGGTGCCGCTCAACGATAAGACCAATGCCCTGCATGGCGGCAATCAGGGTTTCGACAAACGACTCTGGAAGGCCGAGAGTACCAAGGCGGGTGAGTCGGTTGGCGTGAAACTGACGTACGTATCGCCCGACGGTGAAATGGGCTTCCCCGGCACGCTGACGACCGAAGTCACTTACAGCCTGAACGACAAGAACGAGCTGAAGATCGATTACCGCGCGACCACCGACAAACCCACGGTGCTGAACCTGACCAACCACAGCTATTTCAATCTGGCGGGCGCTGGCAGTGGCGATATCCTCAAGCAGGTCGCCACCCTGCACGCTTCGCACTACACGCCCGTCAACGACAAACTCATCCCGACCGGCGAGTTGCCCGCCGTCAAGGGCACGCCGATGGATTTCCTCAAGCCCACCGCCTTTGGTCAGCACATCAAGGATGATCATCAGCAACTCAAATATGCCGAGCCCAAACAAGGCGGCTTCGATTTCAACTGGGTGCTGGACACCAAGGGCGACGTGAAGAAACTGGCGGCTGAAGTCAGCGATCCACAGTCGGGGCGCACACTGCAATTGTTCACCACCGAACCCGGCGTGCAGCTCTACACCGGCAACTTCCTGGATGGCAGCATTCACGGCAAGGGCGGCAAGGTGTACCCGCATTGGGGCGCTTTCACGCTGGAAACCCAGCATTATCCGGACGCGCCGAACCAGCCGAAATTCCCGAGTACTCGACTCGACCCCGGTAAGGCCTACACCCAGACCACCGTCTTCAAATTCCTCAATCACTGAGGCAGCCTGTCGCGCAGCCCTTGTCGAACGAGGGCTGCGCGTTATCATCAATGAGTCGCGTAGTGAAGGAGTACGACATTCCCCCCACCCTCCGAACATTGAGGATGACGATATGTCTGCTCAGATTGACCCTTATCGCTTACCGGCTCTTGCTCACTATCTGTCCGGCCTGGTGTTTGCCGACAGGGCCACGCCGCAACACCCTCTTCCCCTCTACACCTTCGTCGGCCACTACAACGCAGCGCTGGAATGGGTCGCGCTGGACGACTTCATCGATACGGTCAGAACCGAAGGGATCACGGCTGAAGGATTCAGTGCGTTTTGGGTGATTCCACCGGCCGGCGCGCCTGAAGAAGGCAACCCGAGAAACACAGAGTCGAGCGCCGGAGAAAACGGACGTGGGCAATTTACCGACTGCCTGACCCTCACCGAGGTGTACGGCGACTGGATATCATCGACCCGCTACACCCCGTTGAGCGTGGACACGGATTACTGATCCTTTTTCATTGCCGCAACCAGCGTATCGACGTTGTAGCGAAACATCTTCGCGTAGGTCGAAGCGGGCCCGTCTGGCGGCGACAGCGCCTCGACATACAGCTCACCACCTGGCTGCGCACCGCTGGCCTCGGCAATCTGCTTGACCAGACGCGGATCACCTGAATTCTCGAAGAAATAAGCGCTGACGTGCTCGGCCTTGATCTGACGGATCAGTTTCGAGACATCTGCCGCCGAGGCTTCCGATTCGGTAGACAGCCCCAACGGCGACAGGAACGTCACGCCATAGGCATCACCGAAATAGCCGAACGCGTCATGCGAGGTGAGAATCTTGCGATTGGCCGCCGGAATGGCCTTGATCTGGTCGCGAGCGTACTGATCCAACTGTTGCAACTGGGCAATGTAACGATCGCCATTGGTCTGGTACAGGTTGGCCCCTTCGGGATCGGCCTTTTTCAAGGCGGTCACGATGTTGCGCACGTAAATCACCCCATTGGCGGCGCTGTTCCAGGCGTGCGGATCGGTGATGCGTTTGCCGTCCTCATCCATGCTGCGGGTCTTGATGCCCTCGGACAGTACGATCGGCTGGCCCTTGTAGCCGGACGCCTTGATCAGGCGATCCATCCAGCCTTCCAGATGCAGACCGCTGACGAACGTCAGGTCTGCACTCTTCAAGGCCTGAGCATCGGTCGGTGTCGGTTCGTAAACATGGGGATCGCCGTTGGGGCCGATCAACGAGGTGACGTGCACGCGATCGCCACCCACGGTGCTCACCATATCGGCGATCACAGTGAAGGACGCCACCGCTTCAAGCGGCTTCGCCTGGGCGATGGAGGCAAAGGCAGACAGCGCCAGAGCGGCCATTGAACTCAACAACATCAATCGTTTCATGACATACCTTTTTCAGTGAGCCAGGTGAGGTTTGGGAAACAGTCGACGGACAATGCCCGTGCGCCCGAACAGCAGCGAAATCACGTAAAACGCACTGGCGGTCAGGACAATGGCTGGCCCCGACGCGACGCCAAAATGGTAGGAAACGATCAACCCGATCAGACCGGCGAGGGTCGCCAGCAGGGTCGAAATGAGCATCAGCGCGCTTAGCGAACTGGCCCAGAAACGCGCCGCCGTTGCAGGGAGCATCATCATGCCGACCGCCATCAGCGTGCCCAGCGCCTGAAAGCCGGCCACCAGGTTCAGCACCACCAGTAACAGGAACAGCACGTGATAGAGCGAGCCGCGCCCGCCCACAGCGCGCAGAAACCCCGGATCGAAGCATTCGAGCACCAGCGGGCGGTAGATCACGGCGAGCAGAATCAGCGTGAACGACGCGATGCCGCCGACCATGTAGATAGAAGCGCTGTCGATCGCCAGAATAGTGCCGAACAGCACATGCAGCAGGTCCACACTGGAGCCATGCAGCGAGACGATCAGCACACCGGCCGCCAGTGACGTGAGGTAGAAACTGGCAAAACTGGCGTCTTCGCGCAACGCCGTCAGGCGACTGACCAGACCGGACAGCAGCGCGACTGCAAGCCCGGCGATCAGCCCGCCGAACCCCATGGCCGGCAACGACAACCCTGCAACCATGAACCCCACGGCAGCGCCTGGCAGAACGGCATGGCTCATGGCATCCCCGACCAGGCTCATGCGCCTGAGCATCAGCAGGACACCGACCGGCCCGGAGCCGATACCCAGCGCCAGGCAGGCGACCAGCGCGCGACGCATGAAACCGAATTCGACGAAGGGCTCAACCACCAAGGTGTAAAGCATCATGACTGCCCTTCCTCAACGTCGCACATCGCCTCATTGACGCTCCAGTATTCAGCCATGTTGCGTGCCTTGCGCAGGTTGGCGACGCTCAATACCTCGGCCGTCTCGCCCCAGGCTATCGCTTCGCGGGCCATCAACAGTGTTTGCGGGAAGTGCTGGCGTACCTGTTCGATGTCATGCAGCACCGCGATCACGGTTCTGCCCTGGCCGTGCCAGACCCGCACCAACTCGAGCAGGTCACGCGTCGTGCGGGCATCGATAGCGGTGAACGGCTCGTCGAGCAGAATCACCGATGCGTCCTGCAGCAACAGGCGAGCGAACAAGACCCGCTGGAATTGTCCCGACGACAGCGAGCCGATGCTGCGCGCTTCGAAGCCTTCCAGCCCGACGGTCTGCAAAGCCTGACGGGTGAGGTCAGCGTGTTTGCGGGTCAGGCTGCGAAACGGCCCGATGCTGTGCCAGGCGCCCATCGCCACCGTATCGGCGACGCTCAACGGGAAGCTGCGATCGATTTCGGCAGCCTGTGGCAGGTAGCCGATCGTGCGGGTCGCCAGGCGACCCCGATCAACACGACCCTGGGCAGGTTTCATGGTCCCGGCGATGGCCTTGATCAGCGTGGACTTGCCCGCGCCGTTCGGGCCGACGATGGCCGTGAGGCTTCCGGCTTCGAACCGCCCGCTGAGATGATGCACGGCAGGACGTCGTTCATAAGCGACGGTGAGATTTTCCAGCGCAATGGCCGCGCTCACGGAATGGCCACCGACCAGGCAATGGCCAGCCACAACAAGCAGAGAACGAATAACGAGAACAGAATCCGCTTCCAGGCTGACTGGGCCAGAACCGAGCGTGCAATCGAAGGGGAATGCGATGTCTTCACGAAAGAGCAACCTGCAACTATTCGTTACAGTATTACATAGCCATTCATCTTGCGTTATAAAATAACGCTTAAATTTGCCATCATTCAGCAGCCGTTCATGCTTGACCTTCGGTCAGCTTCCTTGCGCCTTGCTTGAGTCTTCAGGGACAACCCGATACTGTACATGCAAACAGTAACGGGGAATTCCATGCAGCTCATCGACAAGCTCAGCATTCTGGCGGACGCCGCCAAGTACGATGCGTCATGCGCAAGCAGCGGAGCACCCAAGCGCAGCTCGCAGGACAAGTCCGGCCTGGGGTCGACCAATGGCATGGGCATTTGCCACAGCTATACGCCCGATGGGCGTTGCGTTTCCCTGCTGAAGATTCTGCTGACCAACTTCTGTTTGTACGACTGCCAGTACTGCGTCAATCGCCGTTCCAGCGATGTACCGCGCGCCCGCTTCACGCCTGAAGAAGTCGTTACCCTGACCCTGGATTTCTACCGCCGCAACTGCGTCAGCGGTCTGTTCCTGAGTTCCGGCATCATTCGTTCTGCGGACTACACCATGGAGCAATTGGTCGAGGTCGCCCGCCTGCTGCGCGAGGTGCACGAATTTCGCGGTTACATCCACCTCAAGACCATCCCTGACGCGGACCCCGCGCTGATCGCCCAGGCGGGCCGTTATGCCGACCGCTTGAGCGTGAACATCGAACTGCCCACCGACCTGAGCCTGCAGACGCTGGCGCCGGAAAAGGACGTGGCGTCGATCAAGCGTTCGATGCAGACCATTTACACCGGCGAGCAGACCGTGCGCAACGAACCCCGCGCACCAAAGTTCGCGCCCGCCGGGCAAAGCACGCAAATGATCGTCGGCGCCGACACCACCGACGACAGCACCATCCTGCACAGCGCCCAGTCGCTGTACAGCAACTTCAAGCTGCGCCGGGTCTATTACTCGGCATTCAGCCCGATCCCCAACAGCCCGAACAGCGTTCCGCTGGCCGCGCCACCGCTGATGCGCGAACACCGGCTGTATCAGGCGGATTTTCTGCTGCGTGGCTACGGCTTCACCGCCGGTGAACTGCTCGACGGCCCCGGCGATCTGGCACTGGACATCGATCCGAAACTCGCCTGGGCACTGGGCAACCGCCAGGTATTTCCGCTGGACCTGAACAACGCCGATCCGGCATTGATTGCACGCGTGCCGGGTATTGGCATCCGCACCACCCAACGACTGGTCGAACTGCGCCGCCAACGGCGTATCCGCTATGAGGACCTGACCCGCATGCGTTGCGTGCTGGCCAAAGCCAAACCGTTCATCATCACCAGCGACTACCATCCGCCTCAGGCCGAGACCACCAGCGAGTTCCTGCATCATCAGTTGCGTGACCGCCCGCAACCTCAGCAAATGGGACTGTGGGGATGATCTGTCTCGATTGTGATGACCTGTTCGACACGTGGCGGCAACAGGCACGCTGGCTACTGAGCCACGGGATCGACCCCAGCCGGGTCAGCTGGAAGTCGCCAGACGCCGCCGATCTGTTCGGCAGCGACGAAGAATGTCCAAAGGCGCAAGGCCCGTTTCAGGCACGGGTGCCGCTGGAATTGCTGCACCTGCTGGAGAGCGCGTCTCGCTACCGCGGCGAGCAGCGCTGGAGCCTGTTGTACGAGGTGCTGTGGCGCGTCAGCCACGGCGACCGCACGGCAATGATGGCGGGCGACAAGTTGGGAAGCGAGCTGCATCGACGACTCAAGTCCATCAGCCGTGAAGCGCATCACCTGCATGCCTTTTTGCGCTTCGTGGCGCTGCCCGCCGCCGGGCAGAGTGACGAACTCATGCGCCCGGAATACGTGGCATGGCATGAACCGGCTCACGACATCCTGCGCTCGGCCAGCGAGCACTTCATCGGCCGCATGGGCCAGCATCGCTGGATGATTGCCACGCCGCAGGACGGTGTGTATTTCGACGGCAAGCAGCTGTTTCATGAACGTCGCTGCCCCGAGGCCTGGCAGACCATGGCGCGTCAGGTCGATGACCCGCATGGCGAGCTTTGGCTGACCTATTACAGCCATATCTTCAACCCGGCGCGCCTGAACCCCAAGGTCATGGAAGGCCATTTCCCGTCCAGGTTCTGGAAAAACCTGCCCGAGGGTCCGTTGATTCCGGCGCTGATCACTCAAGCCCGTACCGGCAAACAGCGCGACGGTCAGGCCAACGACATCGCCACCCGACGCGGCAAGAAGATTGCGCATAGAGACTGATTTCGCTGGCGCAACCCGTCCTGCCCGTGGAGGTTCGCTAACCAAGGAAGACTGGCTGCGCGACGATCCGCACTGCTGCAGCCGGTCAGAGCGAAACGCGCCCGTCGATGCAGGTCACCGTCGAACCGCCAACCCACACGTCATCACCCACGCGATTGACCTGCACCCTGCCCTTGCGCCCTATGGCCGCGCCCTGACTGGCGACATAGCTGTCTGCAGTCAGTCCTTCTTCCAATACCCACAACGCGATACCGGCATTCAGGCTGCCGGTCACCGGATCTTCGAGCATCCCGTCTCCCGGGACAAAGGCTCGCACTTCAAGCTGGGCCTCATCGCCATCCACTGCCGGGTTCCAGAGCGCGAATACGCCGATCTTCAACCCTTCCAGTTTTGTGACGTCCGGCTCCAGCGCAAGCACGCTGGCGCGGTCGCTCAATCTGACCACCAGCCAGCCAGGGCCATTGTCGGCCCAGCGTGCGTCCAGAATCGCCCCCGGACCCAGTCCGAGTCCGTGGCGCACCTGCTCGACCAGATCGGCGTCCACCGGGCCGGAGCGCAACAAGGGCGGCGCGGTAAAAGCCAACTGCTGCCCATCCCGACGAATCCTGACCAGACCGATACCGCACTCCTGAATGATTTCCTCGCCCCGCGCCCTGCCACCGCTCTCGAGCCAGGCATGACAGCTGCCAAGCGTCGGATGACCGGCGAACGGCAATTCCGTAAGCGTAGTGAAAATACGCACACGATAATCGGCTTGAGGGTCGGCAGGCTTAAGCAGGAAGGTGGTTTCGCTCAGATTGGTCCAGCGTGCAAAGGCTGCCATCTGCTCGTCGCTCAGGCCATCGGCACCCAGTACCACGGCCAATGGATTGCCAAGCAACGGCTGATCACTGAAAACATCGACCTGTTTGAAATCGAATGAGCGCATGCGCGGCTTCCTTGTCATTTATCAATACGCAAAGGTCGCATGTAATCGACCGCCAGAACAACTGTATGAACCGCAGCACCGATCATGCAGCGTGGGCATTTGATGGTAATGTCACGCTCATGACCTGCCAACCCGCCGAGGTTTGAAATGCTGGACAGACCTACCCGCGAACAGCTCGATTCTCTGGCCCGAAGTATGGTTGAGCGCTCGTTTTTGGTGGTCACCGGGGCTGGTATCAGCACAGCGTCCGGAATTCCCGATTATCGCGACAAGGAAGGCGTGCGACGCGGCAAGCAACCGATGATGTATCAGGAGTTCGTCGGCAACCCCGAGGCACGCCGGCGCTACTGGGCGCGGGCCATGCTCGGCTGGCCAAGAATTCGTGCAGCGCAGCCCAACGCTGCGCACCAGGCATTGGCCCGCTTGCAGAACCACGAAGCCATTAGCGGGCTGATCACCCAGAACGTCGACGCGCTGCACAGTCAGGCTGGTAGCCATGATGTCGTCGAACTGCATGGCAGTCTACACCGGGTGCTGTGCCTGGAGTGTCATCAGCGCCATGATCGCACGGCGATTCAGGACGTGCTGCTGAAGCAGAATGCTTACCTGTTGGGCGTTCATGCTACGCAGGCGCCCGATGGCGACACGCTGCTGGACCCGGCCTTCGAGGCAGGCTTCAAGGTGCCACATTGCCCTCACTGCCAAGGCGACCGGCTCAAGCCGGACGTGGTGTTCTTCGGCGAGAACGTCGCCCCGCCCACGGCCGCGAAAGCCACGTCCAGTGTGGAGCGCGCCGAGGGCCTGCTGGTGGTGGGCACTTCGCTGATGGCCTGGTCGGCGTTTCGCCTGTGCAAGGCGATGGCCGAACAGGGCAAACCCATCATAGCGATCAACCACGGCAAGACACGCGCTGACGATTTGCTGGAGCAGAAGATCGAGGCCTCCTGCGAAGAGCTGCTGCCGCTGCTGGCCGAACAGCTGACGCTATCCCGCTAAGCGTTAACCGGCGACCTCGACCGGCCGCGTATCGCGGATCAAGGCCGGAATCGCACGGATATAGATCAATTCGCTCACCAACTCGACCAGTGTCTGGGTGATGACCGCTGCAGCCGCCAGTTCTCTGATCCCCTCAGGCAGTGCGAGCGCCAGCGGCAGCACCACCAGCGAGTTGCGTGTCGAAGTGCTGAACGCCACCGATCTGGCGGTCATGGCGGTCAGCCTGAACGCCCGTGCGACCAGAGCACCGGCCAGCGGCGCGAGCAGCGCGAACCCCAGGTACACGGGGATCACCGGCAGCAAACGCTCCAGGCTGTTCACCAGCGTCGGGATCTGCGAACCAATCACCACGACCAGAACCGCCGCCATGGCTGGAACTGGCATCCAGGCCCATGCCGCGTTCCAGCGCTGCATGACGGCTGAGCGTTTGCAACCGGCGGCAGTCAGCACCGCGAGCACCAGAGGCAAGGCAATCAACAGCACAAACGCCTCGACGAAGGGGCGCAACGAGATCACTACCGATGACTCACTGCCCAGCATCAAGGCCAGATACAACGGCAGCAACAGCAATTGAAGCACAAGCAGCAGCGGCGTCGCCGCCAGCGTTAGCCTGGAATCACCTTTGCCCAGATGAGTGAAAACCACTACGTAATCGATACACGGCGTGAGCAGCACCAGCAGAGCCCCGACCAGAATCGCCAGGTGTTCGGTCAAACCTCTGGTCAGCAGCCAGACCAGCAACGGGATGACAATGAAGTTGGCGATCAGCAGCGCGACCATGAAACGTCTGTCGCCAAGCCCTTGGCGCACCTCGAGAAACGGAATTTGCAGAAACATCGCATACATGAGCACGGCAATCGCAGGTGTCACCCATCCGGCCAGCATCTGAGAGGCTACTGGTGCGAAAATCGCGCCGACGGCCGCCGTCAGCACTGCAATGAAATAGATCGGAATCTGCTGCCGTTCCAGTTGTTCTCTGCTCACGCTGAATCCTTAAAACGTTGAATCGTAACCGGTGCGCAGAGTACCGCCTGCTGGCAACGCGATACGGGTGATGGGTCAGAAAAGCCCCAATTGTCCGCCAATCAGCGTACTGAAATCATCGTCTACGAATGGCAGGATCGCATCGGCCAAGGGTTGCAGCTGGCGGGTTACATAGTGGTCGTAATCAATGGGAGCCGTGCGGATTTCCAATGGCTCGGGGCCTGCGACGGTCATCACGTAGCTGATCCAGCCGCCGCTCTGATACTGGCGCGGGCGACCCTGCCGGTCGTTGTAGTCATCGGCAATGCGCGCAGCGCGCACATGCGGCGGCACGTTGCGCTGATAATCGTCCAGCTTGCGACGCAGCCGCTTGCGATAGATCAGCAGGTCATCCAGATCGCCCGCGATTGTGCGGCGAACGTAGTCGCGTACATAGTCCTGATACGGCTGACGCTTGAAGATGCGCAGGTAAAGCTCCTGCTGAAACTGCTGAGCCAGCGGCGACCAGTCGGTGCGCACGGTTTCCAGCCCCTTGTAGACCATCTCTTCACTGCCGTCGGCGCGCGTGACCAGACCGGCGTAACGCTTCTTGCTGCCCTCCTCCGCGCCACGTACCGTCGGCATCAGAAAGCGCTTGAAATGGGTTTCGTATTGCAACTCCAGCGCACTGTCCAGGCTGTACGTACGCTGCAAATGCTCACGCCACCATTGATTGACCTGTTGCACCATCGCCTTGCCAATGCTGGCCGCCTCTTCCTGACCGTGAGGACGGCCCAGCCAGACGAACGTCGAATCAGTGTCGCCGTAAATCACCGTGTAACCCTGCGCCTCTATCAACTCGCGGGTCTTGAGCATGATTTCATGCCCGCGCAGGGTGATCGATGAGGCCAGCCGTGGGTCGAAAAACCGGCAACCGCTGGAGCCGAGCACGCCGTAAAACGCGTTCATGATGATCTTCAGGGCTTGGGACAGCGGCGCATTCTGCTCGCGCTTGGCGGTTTCGCGCCCCTGCCAGACCCGCTCGACGATGGCCGGCAGGCTGTGCCGGGTGCGGGAAAACCGTGCGCCGCGAAAGCCTGGCACCGACTCGCTGTCGTCTGGATGACGCAGGCCCTCGATCAGCCCGACCGGGTCAATGAGAAACGTGCGAATGATCGACGGGTACAGGCTCTTGTAGTCCAGGACCAGCACCGACTCATACAGACCCGGCTGCGAGTCCATGACAAAACCGCCCGGACTGGCTTCAGGCAGGCGCTCGCCCAGATTGGGCGCGACGAAGCCCTGGCGATGCATCAGCGGAATGTACAAATGACAGAACGCAGCCACCGAGCCGCCGCTGCGGTCGGCGGGCAGCCCGGTTACCGTGGCCCGCTCCAGCAGGAACGTCAGTAACTGCGTCTTGGCAAAGATCCGCGTGACCAGCTCACAATCCTTGATGTTGTAACGCGCCAGCGCGGGTTTGTCTTCGGCGAACATGCGGTTGATTTCGTCCATGCGCTGATAAGGCGTGTCGATGGCCTTGCCTTCACCCAGCAAGGTCTGCGCGACGTACTCCAGGCTGAACGACGGAAAGCTCCAGGTCGCCGAACGCAATGCTTCGATGCCATCGATAACCAATCGCCCGCTGATGTCGGCAAAGAAATGATTGTTGCGGCTGCCATGTTCGCGCCAGCCCATGGACTCTCCACCACGACCCAGCTTGAGCGGCACGTTCAGGCGTTGCGCATGCTCATGCAGAACGCGCAGGTCGAACTGCACCACATTCCAGCCGATGATCGCGTCAGGGTCGTACAGGGCCAGCCAATCGTTGAGACGCTCCAGCAACTGTGCGCGGGTGTCACAATATTCGAGCTGAAAATCCAGCGTTTCGTCAGCACCGTTGGCCGGGCCCAGCATGTAGACATGGCGCTGGCCGCAGCCTTCCAGTGCGATTGAGTACAGCTCGCCACGCGCGGTGGTTTCGATGTCCAGCGACACCAGTTTCAATCGAGGGCGGTAATCTGCATCCGGCCTGATCTGAGCGTTGCAGAGCACGCCTTCATCATTCGCCGTACCGCTGAACTGGACGGGTGCGGTGATGAAACGCTCCATCAGGTAGCGCTCCGGCGGACGGATGTCGGCCTCGTAAACGTCGACGTTGCCCTTGCGCAGCAGTTTTTCGATGTTCATCAATTGCCGGTGCTGCTGGCAGTACACACCCAGCACCGGCCGATGACGGAAATCACTCAGTTGCAGCGGCCGCAATTCAACGCCACGCTCGGCCCGCAAAAGCGAGCGGGCGCGCTCCTGCTGTTCGGCGGGAATGAATGCGACCGAGGGCTGACATGGCAGACGGATATGACGCGGGCCGTCGTCGGTCGCCAACCAGAAATCGACTTCAGTCCCGGCCGGCGTGTCCTGCCAGTGCCGACTCAGGATGAAGCCCTGCTGTAAATCCAACGTTGCAACCTCGATCAGACCATTCGGAGCCTGATTCTACGTGGCTATGGCGGCAAAGGCGCGCCTGACGGTCGGTTCAAGAAACAATTGCCGCCGCCGATAGCCCGATACAAGTACCTGACCATGGACTGACCGTCAGACCGAGCACACATGTCCGGGCGGGTGAGGCCTGTCTGTCTGCTCAAGACAGCCAATGCCTTCGCCCCGTCGTGTCGACGCTATTGACCGTGGAACAGCAGCAATGAAATCGCTCGACTTGCCCGACTCTGTGCCAAGAGCCACCGCAGGCAACACATTTCTGGCACGCCGCACGCTCATGACCATGGTCGGCCTGCTGGGCGTGCTGTCGCTCGTCACACTCATTGCCCTGTTCTACATCGCCTATCAACTCAATCACAATGCCGCGCTGCAGAGTCAGCGGCTGGTCGAAAAAGTCTGGCAATCACGCGAAAAGGCACTGATTGCGACGTTCAAGGACAACGCCTACTGGGGCGACGCTTACAAGCATCTGCACATCCAGGTCGACCCGGAGTGGGCGTATCAGCGCAATAATCTGGGCGCTTCGCTGTATACCGATTTCGGGTTCGAAGGCATCTTTGTCGTCGACGGTCGTGACCGGACTTCTTACGCCGTGGACAGCGGCGAACTGGTCTCGCTGCAACTGACGGACTGGCTGGACGGTAGCCAGGATCAGCTCATCATGCAGGCCCGCGAGCGCACTGACAGTGATGAAGTCTTTACCCAGATCCGCAAGGTCGATCATGTGCCGGTACTGCTGATCGCCGCGCCGCTCACCACCGGTGGTGATGAGCAAGTGCAACAGACCGATTCCGTTCAGTCAGTGATGGTGTTGGCCTACCGCTTCACGCCTGAAAAACTGAAGCAGATGGGCACGTTGTACGGCATACACGGCTTGCGTACTGCTACCGACCCCGATGATGCCAGCCAGTTTCCCTCGGTCGAGACAGAACCGGGTCTGCTCTTGCGCTGGGATCCGGAGAAACCGGGTAAAAAACTGATCCGTGGACTACTGCCGGTGCTGCTGGTTTTTCTGATCACGCTGGGTTTCGTCGCCAGACGCGTGACCCGCAAGACCATCAGGACTGCCGAACTGATGGACCGACAGTTCGAGCTCATCACTCAGAACCGCGCGGCGCTGGCCAGCAGCGAAGAGCGCTTTCGCAACGTCGCCGAAACCGCCTCGGACTGGGTCTGGGAAACCGATGCCGAGTTACGCATCACCTACCTGTCGGAACGTTTCACTCGCGTGACCGGCCATGCGGCACACCCCTGGATCGGACGCTACCTGGATCAATTGCTGAACTGCCAGACTCAGGCACTCAGTGACTGGGTGCGCCATGACCGAGCGGTGGATGAGCGCGCATTGCTGCGCTGTACCCACTACTCGCTGCAAGGCGCGGAACGGACCAGCAACATTGCCGTAAGACCCATCGTGCGCGACGACCGCGTGGTCGGCTATCTGGGCATTGCTTCGGATATCACCCAGGAAGTGGACAACCAGTCGCGCCTGTTCCATCTGTCCCAGCACGACGCACTGACGGGGCTGCCCAATCGCACGCAGATGCAGGCATTTCTGAACCGCACGCTGGAAAACCGTTTTGAGCCGGGCTTTTCCCTGACCATGCTGAATCTGGACCTGGACAGCTTCAAGCCGGTCAACGATGTATTCGGGCACAGCGTCGGTGACGGCGTATTGCGTGAGGTCGCGGAGCGCCTGGCGTTCTGCCTGCCAGCCGACGGCCTGCTGGCCAGGCAAGGCGGCGACGAGTTCCTGATGGTAAGCACCCGTCTGGCCAGTATGGAAGACGTCGAGCATTTGTGCGAACGCCTGATTCGGCATGTTCAACGACCTTTTACTGTCAACAATCAGGACGTGTTCATCGGCCTGAGCATCGGCGTTGCGCTCTGCCCCTTGCATGCCGAGACCAGTCAGGACCTGATCCGGTTTTCCGATCTGGCGCTGTATCAGGCGAAAAAAGAGGGGCGCAACACCTGGCGTTTTTACGAGAAAGTCATGACCACGCGCATCACCGAGCTGCGCGACATGGAAAAAAGCCTGCGTGTGGCGGTCAGGAACGACGAATTCACCCTGCACTACCAGCCGCGCTACAGCGTCCACGACGGCAGACTCTCCGGCGCCGAAGCGCTGATCCGCTGGGCGCACCCGACGTTGGGTTTGTGCATGCCCGACCAGTTCATCGGCCTGGCCGAGGAAAATGGCCTGATTCTGTCCTTGAGCGACTGGGTGCTGCACCGCGCCTGCAGCGATGCGGCCGACTGGGACGACGCCTTGCGCGTGTCGGTGAACATTTCTGCCGTGGAGTTCCGTATTCCCGGCCTGGTAGAGCGAGTCCGTCAGGTTCTGATGACGACCGGTCTGCCCAGCCATCGGCTGGAACTGGAGGTCACCGAGCGGGTGATGATCCACGACGCTCACGCGGCTTTGAAGCTGATGAATGACCTCAAGGCGCTGGGCGTCAGGTTGTCGATGGATGATTTCGGCACTGGCTACTCATCGCTGAGTTACCTGAGAATGTTTCCATTCGATGCGCTGAAGATCGACCGCAGCTTCATCAACGAAATAGACGCCAACACCCAAAGCCTGTCGATCGTTCAGGCGATCATCCAACTCGGGCGCAGCCTGTCGATGACCATCACTGCGGAAGGCGTCGAAACCGAACGGCAACTGGCGCGCCTGCGGTCACTGGCCTGCGACGAAGCGCAAGGCTACTACCTGAACCGGCCTATGCCCCTGCCCGCGTTCCTGGAGGTCATTCAGGCTCAGACCCGCCAGTCGGAAAACTGACCGTCGGGTTATAGACGGTTTGAAGTCGTTTTGCCACTTGCCGGATCGCACGGTCTGCACGATTCTGTCACAAACAACACTGTGCCCAGACACAGGGTCATTCTCACCCCGGAGAGCGCCATGAAAACCGTCGCCCAGTTATTGAAATTGAAAGCCGAACAGAACCAGCAAGTACACACTATAGGCCCGGATCAGATGGTGCTCGACGCACTCAGGCTGATGGCCGAAAAAAACATTGGTGCCTTGCCGGTGGTCGAGAATGGCGTGGTGGTCGGGGTCGTCAGCGAACGAGACTATGCGCGCAAGATGGTCTTGATGGGACGCTCGTCGGTCGGCACTCCGGTCAGCGCGATCATGAGCAGCAAGGTGATTACCGTCAATCCGCAGCAGACCGTCGAAGCGTGCATGGGAATAATGACCGACAGCCACTTGCGCCATCTGCCGGTCGTGGAAAATGGCGAGCTGCTGGGCCTGCTGTCCATCGGTGACCTGGTCAAAGAGGCCATCAACGAACAGGCCAGCCTGATCCAGCAGCTGGAGCAGTACATACGCGGCGAGTGACTGCCACGTCTGCGCGCCATACTTGCGTGATCAGTCGTCCAGCGTCTTGCCCGCCGGTGCCGCCTTACCGGGCTTGGCGGCCTTTTCGGCAGGTGCCGGCCTGGCCTCAGGCTCAGGTGGCGCAACGGCCGCTTCCTGTTCACGCATCGGCATCTGGTCGATGGTGGCGAAAATCTCCTTGGGATCGACTGCCCCGGATTTCTCGATCTTCTTCTCGCCGTCCTTGCCCACCAGAATGACTTTGGTCTGCGCACCGGCGCCCAGTTTCAGCTCACGAATCAGGGCCATGGTCGACTGTGCGTCCATCGTTTTGCCGTTGCGCTCACCAATAGTGTTGACCACGGTGAACAGCACCATGTTGCGCTGCGCGAACGCTTCACGGTTGGCGGGTTCGTCCAAGGCCTTCTTGATACTGACGAGCGTCGGGTCGACCGTGCTGGGAGCGATGATGATCAAGGGACGCGTCTTGCCGCGCTCCTGCGCCAGCGGGCTGTCGCCGTCGGCGGCCAGGGCCGTGCCGGCAGCGACAAGCAGAGTGGCGAGGGTCAGGGACCGGATTAGCATGGTGGGCTCCTTTCAAATCCATTGGGGTAGCCATTGCGTCGACACACGCAATGCCCCCCTGTTCTACCGCATATCGGTCATCACGGTATAGTCCAGGATCGCGTCGCCCCGTAAACCCGGCCCTGCGACCTGCGCTCAGGCCAACCGATCGAGCTGCTGGCCAGACGCGCTGTCGAGGGTCTCGACGAGGCCCTGCACGATCATCTCGACCTCCGCAGCGTTCAGCACCAGAGGCGGCAACAGACGAATGACCTTGCCGCGGGTCACGTTGATCAGCAAGCCATGTTCCAGCGCGGCCAGCCTGGTCAGCTCGGGAATGGCCTGTTGCAATTCGACACCTATCATCAGCCCACGCCCGCGAACCTCCAGCACGTCAGGCCGGCCTTGCAACGCGTCCTGCAGCCGCTCAAGCAGCAGCGCCCCCTGCGCCCGGGCATTCTCCACCAGCCCTTGCTTCTCAATGATATCGATCACGGTGCACCCTGCGCGACAGGCCAGCGGATTACCGCCAAAGGTGCTGCCATGACTGCCCGGCGTAAACAGTTTCGCCGCTTTGCCCCGCGCTACACAGGCGCCGATCGGCACGCCATTGCCCAGCCCCTTTGCCAGCGTGATCACATCCGGCACGATGCCTTCGTGCTGAAACCCGAACCATTCGCCAGTACGGCCCATACCCGTCTGGATTTCGTCGAGCATCAGCAACCAGTCGCGCCGGGTGCAACGCTCGCGCAAGGCAGTGAAGTAGCCGGCCGGTGCGACGCGAACGCCGCCTTCGCCTTGAATCGGCTCGACCAGCACGGCGGCTATCCGGTGGCCATGGGTGATACACACCTTGTCGAACGCGGCCAGATCACCAAACGGCACCTTTATGAACTCCCCCGGCAAGGCGCCGTATCCCAGGCGCACCGCCGGCCCATCGCTGGCGCACAGGGTGCCCAGCGTGCGCCCGTGAAAGGCGTTCTCCATCACCACCACCAGCGGTTTTTCAATGTACTTATGCCAACCGTGCAACCGCGCCAGCTTGAGCGCGGTTTCGTTGGCCTCAGCGCCGGAGTTGTTGAAAAACACCCGATCCAGCCCGGATAACATGGTCAGCTTGAGCGCCAGCCGCTGCTGCCAATCGATGCTGTAAAGATTGGAGGTGTGCAGCAACAACCCGGCCTGCTCGCGTATGGCAGCCACCAGCGCTGGATGAGAGTGACCGACATTGGTCACCGCCACGCCCGCGACCGCGTCGAAGTACTCGCGCCCCTCCTTGTCCCACAGACGAGTGCCCAGGCCGTGGGTGAAGCTCAGCGCAAGCGGTTGGTAAGTGTTCATCAGGCAGGCGGTGGTCATGATGTGAAGCTCCATGGGTGCATAACGTGTCTTTTGCAGTATCGTTAGCCACTAGAGCTGGATAAACGGCGAAATACTTCAATCATTTTAAAGTCAGGCTTGATAATGGATCTGTTTCAGGCAATGAAGGTGTATGTGAAGGTGGTCGAGACAGGCAGTCTGACGGCGGCCGCGCAAGCCTGCTCGATGTCCACGACCATGGTCGGTAATCATTTGCGCGCACTGGAACAGCGCCTGGGGGTCAGCCTGCTGAGACGCACGACCCGCCGCCAGCATCTGACCGAATTCGGAACGGCGTACTACGAGCGCTGCCTTGAAGTGCTTGGGCTGGTGGCGCAATCCGAACAGCTCGCCGAGCAGGCGCAGGACGAACCCGCCGGTACGCTGCGGATCACCGCCCCTCTTACCTTCGGCTCGGAGAGCCTGGCGCCGGCCATTTGCGAGTTTTCCCGACGCTTCCCGCAGGTCCGGCTGGACGTGGTGCTGTCCAATCAGCGGCTTGACCTGATCGATAACGGCTTCGACATCGCAATCCGGTTGGGTGCCCTTCCCGAGTCATCGCCTTTGATTGCCAGACCGTTGCAGGACTACACACTGACCATCTGCGCATCGCCCGAGTACCTGGCGCGCCACGGCACACCTGCCCGTCCCGATGATTTGCGTGTGCACAATTGCCTGGCGTTCGCTTACCCGGCGGGCGACGAATGGCGCGATGCGGGCAAACGCTGGCGGATGACCGGCCCCGAAGGCGAAGTGCTGGTGGACGTGAACGGTTCAATGGTGATCAATACATCGTCAGGCCTGTGCCAGGCTGCGCGTGCGGGAATGGGGATTGTGATGCTGCCCGATGCGCTGGTGCAGCGCGATCTGCTAGACGGCCAACTGGTCGCGCTGCTTACGGACTATCAACTGCCCAGACGCCCGATGAATCTGTTGTACGTCCAGGATCGTTACCGGCTGCCGAAACTGCGCAGCTTTGTCGACTATGCGATGCAGCTCTGGGGACGCTGATCCGGCACGTGCATTGCGCACGTGCCGGAGGTCGGGTGGCTACGATGAATCAGCCGGGCATCAGACCTTGAAACGATTCACCAGCCCTTGCAGGTGAACACCCAGGCGCGCCAGCTCGACGCTCGACGATGCGGTCTCTTCACTGGCCGACGCGGTTTGCTCGGAGATGTCCCGCACTTTCATGACGCTGCGGTTGATCTCCTCGGCTACAACGCTCTGCTGCTCGGCAGCGGCGGCGATCTGGTGGTTCATCGTCTCGATGGTCGAGATCGACAAGGTGATGTTATTGATCGACTGGCCGGCGTTGCGGGTGAGTTCGACACTGTTCTCGGTCAATGTGCGACTGCTTTCCAGAATGGTCGCAACCTGCGCCGTGCGGCTATGCAATCCGCCGATGAGCGAGGCAATTTCTTCGGTCGACGTCTGGGTGCGCTGCGCCAGGCTGCGCACCTCGTCGGCGACCACCGCGAACCCACGACCGGCCTCCCCGGCACGTGCCGCTTCGATCGCCGCGTTGAGGGCCAGCAGATTGGTCTGCTCGGCAACCGCCTTGATCACGTCCAGCACGCCACCAATCTTGTTGCTCTCGTTTTTCAACTCGTCCATGGCGGATTTGGAATGCTCGACTTCGCTGGCAAGGCTTTCGATCTGACTGATCGCCTTGGCGACCACCCCATCCCCTTCCCGTGCTTCTTTCGAGGCGTTGACTGCTGCGTGCGAGGCCTGCTCGGCATTTTTGGCCACGTCGTTCACAGTCGTGGACATTTCATGCATCGCCGTGGCGACTTGATCGGTTTCGCTTTTCTGGCTGTTCACCCCGGCGCTGGTCTGCTCGGTCACGGCGGACAACTGCTCGGCCGCACTGGCGATTTGCGTGACACCGTCGCTGAGACCGCCAATCAGATCGCGCAGGTTGCCTGTCATGCGTTGCATGCTGCCTTGCAACAGACCCAGTTCGTCCTTGCGGGTGACGACCTGGTCGTTGGTCAGATCGCCATCCGCAACCTGCTCGGCCAGTTTCAGGGTTTCGAGCAATGGGCCGACAATCAGACGGGTAATGATCCATGCCGCCAGCACACTGACAACCAGTGCCGAGACCAGCCAGAGAATGAGCAACGACCTGGCCTGGTCCATGTCTTCCATTCTCAGGGTGACCTGATTTCTGGAAAGCTGATCCGCCGACGCCAGCAGGATCTCGATGTTTTTGGACACACCGGCCTGGGCATCGTCGATTCGGAACTGGGCACTGGCAAACTGGCCTATCGCATTCTGGTACGCCGCCATGGCGTCCTGAAGGTGTTTGACGGTGTCGGCCTGACTGCTGAAGCCCGATAGATTTTTCATGAACTCCGTCGCAGACTTGATCGAGCTTTCGGCAACCACTTTGCTATCGGCTTTCAGCGAAAACGTATAGCCGCGAACATCGAAACGCATTTTCTGAAACATCATCAACGCCTGCGCCGATGTTTCCCGCAACGGTTCAGAACCTTCACTGGAGTTGGCGAATACTTGCAACTTTTGCAAGTCCTCCGCCGCGGCGTCGGCGTGTCGACCGAAGACAGCGCGAGTGGCCTCGCGGGCATCAGTGGCCTGCATCAAGTTATCGTAATGGATCCGGTAGTCTTTCATCGCCGCCAGCGAGGCATCGATCAACGGCACGTTAACGTCGGACGTAAATACGGTCGCCGCATAACGCACGTGATTGTTGAGGTTGTCGTACGCTTTGAGCCAGTTGCTCGCCCGCTCGGCATCGTAATTGATGCTGAACGATAGACGCGCGATGCGCATGTCACGCGTCAACGTGCTCAGCTTGCCAATGTCGGCGGTTCGCTCGCTCCGTTCGCTCAACGACACGATACCCGACCATCCGGTCCAGGCAATCAGTACCGTCAACAGGATAACCAGCGTAAACCCCAGAACGAGCTTGGACCTGACGCTTATATTGCCCAGAATAGTTTTAAACATATAACACTCTTGATAAATGTTTGAATTTAATGTAGCCGTTCGCTCCCTGCCGTGACGTCAACATTAAGATTTCGGCATTGAAACTTTAAACTTTACAATTAGAGCAAACATTCTTTTAGTTAAAAAACCGCAAGACTTCATGACAAAGATTAAATTCAAATTATTTAATAAGGGTCATAGCCTTTAATAAAAACACCTGACAGCGACCACTCAAAAACACTTTACCAGCATATAACCACATTCATATGAATGCAGCGTGATAGTTGTCCGAAGTCTGACATCAACAACGTAGTTGTCTTTTTACTCGACACACCGCAAGGGCTGCAGTTGAAAACTGCATGTTCGTGTCTGACCGATGTGCGATGATTCGTGCCACTACGGTATCGAGCCAGTCTTTCGGAGAAGCAAAAATGGGGTGTGAGGTGACGGTGTCTCGCGGGCTGTTGACCGCTGAAGAGCGATCGGCCATCGCGGAGATCGAGGCGACCACTAATGTGTTGAGGCTGGTCACCAGGCTGACCGGAATGCGTTTTGCCGGTATCGCCAAATTTACCGAGGCAGAATGGGTGGCCTGCTCGGTCTACGATCCGAGCCATCTGGGCATGGAAGAAGGTGCAGCGTTCGATCTGGAGCAAACGCTGTGCAACGAGTTTCGTACCAACTCGCAGGCGTTGTTCGTACCGCAGATCAGCCAGAACGGGAAATACGCAAACCTTGCGGTGGTCAAGCAATACGAAATCGAGAGCTATGCAGGTGTGCCGATCTTTCTTCCGGATGGTCGCCTGTACGGCGCATTGTGCGCGCTGGACTCGCGACTGACGCTGTTCGACGACCCTGATCTGGCCGAGACCCTCGGGCTGTTCGCCCGGCTGGTGGGGTGCATCTTCTTTTCCAACCTGACCGAGGGCGAATACCGCGCCTGACCGATGTCACCCATTGCGTGGCGCAGACGCAACGCTTGACATACAGATCAGGCTTTCGGGATCAGGCAGCCACTTCGTACAGCTTCGGTGCGGCCACCTCGCCGCTTTTCAGGCTGCGGCGCAGTACATCGGCCTGCAGCGCTGCGGCGTTCATCGCACTTTCCTTGACGTACCCGTAACCGCGAATCCGCTCGGGCAGACGCGCCAGGCTCAACGCCGTATGGCGGTTGCCCGCCTGCAGGTGTTGCAGGATCAGCTCGATGTCACTGACGTAGCGCTCGATCAGTTCACGTTCCTGGCGACGCTCCAGGCTGCGACCGAATGGATCGAATGCGGTGCCGCGCAGGAATTTGAATTTCGCCAGAACATCGAACGCACGCAACATCCACGGACCGAAGCTGCGCTTGCGCGGCTGCCCGGTGTGCGAGTCACGCTTGGCCAGCCAGGACGGTGCCAGATGAAACTCCAGGCGGTAGTCGCCCTCGAATTGCGCTTCCAGTTGCCGAGTGAAATCTCCATTGCTGTACAGCCGCGCCACTTCGTATTCGTCCTTGTAAGCGAGCAGTTTGAAGTAGTTGAACGCCACGGCTTCGGTCAACGTCGGTTGCTGACCCGGGAACAGGCGCACTTCGGCGTCGCGAACCTGTTGCACCAGCTTCAGGTAGCGACCGGCATACGCCGCGTTCTGGTACTGCGCCAGCGTTTCCATGTTGCTCTGAATGCGCTGATCCAGGGTCAGTTGTAAGGACTCGGCAGGCTGCTGTTTCGGGTTGACGAAGGCCTCGACTGCGGCGGGATCATGAGCGGTACGACGGCCCCAGAGAAAGGCCTGCTGGTTGAGGTTCACGGATACGCCGTTGAGCTCGATAGCCTTTTCGATGGCCTGTGAAGTCAACGGAATCAGCCCCAACTGGTACGCATAACCCAGCATGAACAGGTTGCTGGCGATGCTGTCGCCCATCAGCCGGGTGGCCAGTGAAGTCGCTTCGACAAAATGAGTCTTCTGCGCGCCCACGGCATCGATGATGGTCTGCTTCATCGCCTCGACCGGAAACACGGCGTCCGGGTTGCGAGTGAATTCGGCTGTAGGTGTCTGCTGGCTGTTGACCACCGCGTGAGAGATCGCGCTGTCGAGTTTTGCGATGGCATCCGGACCGGCCGCGACCAACAGATCGCAGCCCAGCAGCAGATGAGCTTCACCCGCGGCAATGCGCACTGCGAACAGATCCTGCTGGCGTGCAGCGATGCGGATGTGGCTGACCACAGGGCCGAACTTCTGCGCCAGACCGGCCTGATCGAGCACGCTGCAGCCCTTGCCTTCCAGATTGGCGGCGTAACCGAGCATCGCGCCAACCGTGGTCACACCGGTCCCGCCGACGCCGGGCAGGAGAATATTGAACGGCCGCTCCAGCGACGGCAGGATCGGCTCCGGCAACGTGGCGAACGCTTCAACCTGTTTGGGCAGGACCGGTTTGCGCAGTGTGCCGCCGTGGACAGTGACGAAGCTCGGACAGAAGCCTTCCACGCAACTGAAGTCCTTGTTGCAGGCATTTTGATCGATCTCGCGCTTGCGGCCCTGAGCGGTTTCCTTGGGCAGCACAGACAGACAGCCGGACTTGACGCCGCAATCGCCACAGCCCTCGCACACCGCCGTGTTGATCAAGGCACGTTTTTCCAGATCCGGCATCGTGCCGCGCTTGCGGCGACGGCGCTTCTCGGTGGCACAGGTCTGGTCGTAAATGATCACTGAAACGCCTTTGAACTCGCGAAGCTCGCGCTGCACGCTGTCCAGGTCCCGCCGATGGTGGAAGGTGGTGATCGGCGCAAAGCCCTCTTTGCTGGGGTATTTGTCCGGCTCGTCCGATACCAGCGCAATACGTTGCACGCCTTCATTGAACACCTGACGGCTCAATTGATCGACCCGCAACACGCCGTCGATTGGCTGGCCGCCGGTCATGGCCACGGCGTCGTTGTAGAGAATCTTGTAGGTGATATTGACCTTGGAAGCGACCGCAGCCCGCAGTGCCAGATGCCCGGAGTGAAAATAGGTGCCGTCGCCCAGGTTCTGGAATACATGGGGGGTTTCGGTAAACGGTGCCTGACCGATCCAGGTCACGCCCTCGCCGCCCATCTGGGTAAAGGTATCGGTCGCCCGGTCCATCCAGATGGTCATGTAATGACAGCCGATACCCGCCAGCGCACGGCTGCCTTCCGGTACACGGGTGGAGGTATTGTGCGGACAGCCTGAACAGAAATGTGGCGTACGCTGGGTGTTGAGCAACGGCGCCTGAAGCGCCTTCTCTTTCTCGCTGAGAAACTGCAGGCGCGCTTCGATCTGCGGGCTGCTATAGAACGGCGCCAGCCGTTTGGCGATAACGCGGGCAAGCATCGCCGGTGTCAGCTCGCTCAGGTTCGGCAGCAGCGAGCGCCCCTGTTCGTCGAACTCGCCCACCACCACCGGACGGCGGTCCACGGGCCAGTTATACAACTGGCCGGTCAGTTGATCCTCGATAACGCTACGTTTCTCTTCGACGACCAGAATTTCGTCCAGACCTTGCGCGAAGTCGTGCACCGAAACCGGCTCCAGCGGCCAGCTCATGCCCACCTTCAGCACACGAATGCCAACCTGATCGCAAAGCTGCTCGTCGATGCCCAGCTCTTCGAGCGCCTGCCGCACATCCAGATAGGACTTGCCGGTCGTGACGATACCCAGACGCGGCTGCGTCGAATCGATCACCACTTTGTTGAGCTGGTTGGCGCGGGCAAAGGCGCGGGCGGCGTAAATCTTGTAGGTATTGAGGCGCGCTTCCTGGGCCAGCGGCGGATCCGGCCAGCGAATGTGCAGCCCGCCTTCTGGCAGAACGAAGTCTTCGGGAACGTGTGTCTGCATGCGCAGTGGATCGACTTCGACCACTGCGGAAGAATCGACGTTTTCAGCGATGGTTTTCATCGCCACCCAGCACCCGCTGTAGCGTGACAGCTCCCAGCCGATGATGCCGTAGTCGAGAATTTCCTGAACGTTGCTGGGGTTGAGCACTGGAATCATCGATGCGATGAACGCATGTTCGCTCTGATGCGCGATGGTTGACGACTTGCAGCCGTGATCGTCACCCGCAAGGATCAGCACCCCACCGTTGGCTGCCACACCGGCCGAATTGCCGTGCTTGAACACATCGCCACAACGGTCGACACCCGGACCTTTACCGTACCAGAGCGCAAACACGCCGTCATACTTGCCCTGCGGAAACAGATTGACCTGCTGACTGCCCCAGACAGCCGTCGCCGCAAGCTCTTCATTGATACCGGGCTGAAAGTGAATGGCGTTCTGCTGGAGATACTCCTTGGCGTCCCACAGACTCTTGTCCAGATTACCCAGCGGCGATCCGCGATAGCCGGAAATGAACCCGGCGGTATTCAATCCGCGTGCTTCATCACGCTGCTTATGCAGCATCGGCAGCCGGGTCAGGGCCTGCGTGCCGGTGAGGTACAGGTTACCGGTGGCGAGCCGGTACTTATCATCCAGACGAATATCAGCCAGGGACATACGGATACCTCTCTTGTTTTTATTCAGGCTTTCTCTAAGGAGTAAGGTCCATTTCGCCGGGGCGGTCCAGCCCGGCGGCCTTGCCATTAGACTGCCTGTAGAAAAGAGGCTTTTTCTTTCTAAATTGACAAATATCTGCTGATATTGAGCATGCCCTTTTCGAATAAAACAAAAAACAAGGTCAATTCATGCAGCTTAAATTGAGCCCTATCGATCGCAAGATTCTTCGTCTGCTGCAGCACGATGCGGATCTGTCGGCGGCGGAAATCGCCGAGCGGGTCGAGCTGTCGCAATCGCCCTGCTGGCGTCGCATTCACCGGCTTCAGGAGGACGGCGTCATCGAACGCACCGTCGCCCTGCTCAGCGCGCAAAAGCTGGGCCTGAGCATGACCGTGTTCGTCGAGGTCAAGCTCTCCGGCCATGGCAGGCGTTATCTGGCGGAGTTCGAGGAAGCCATCATCGGCCACCCTGAAGTGCTGGAGTGTTACACCATGGCTGGCGGCATGGACTTCATGCTCAAGGTCGTCGCTCAGGACATCGCCAGCTATGAGCGATTCCTGCGTGATCACCTGCTGCAGCTGCCCCATGTGCATGAGGCGCACTCCAACATCGCCATGAGCACGGTCAAGCGCACCACGGAGCTACCGCTGGACTGAGGGCAAAAATGGAGGGAATCAGGGCATGAGGAATAATCCATCAGCGGTCGCCGATGGATTATTTGTTTCAATGAGGGCAATAAAAACTTTGACTTGCAAATGATAATGATTATTATTGCATCAGCTGGTCGCGAGACTGGCTTGATAACCTGGAAGTCTTAGGTCGGCTTCCAGATTATCTCCTCATCAGGCTAATCACGGTTTTTGACCCGGCTTTTTGCCGGGTCTTTTTTTGATTTTTCGTTGCTTCAGGCTAATGAAGTCTTGGGTGCTACTGCGTTGGTTAGACGCGATGGCGCGCATGGTATCAAACCTCTGTGATTCAGGGTCAGCTTTCTGTGACGCAAACCGCTTGAACAGGCAGATAAATGGCAATTGCAGCGCCTTTTCACTTGAGAACGATTCTCACATTGACTAGGCTATCTGTCTCATGGATGAAACCTATAGCCTCAAGGAAGAATATCTATGGAAGATCAGCGAGCGATACATCATGAGTAGTCAGCTCTCGTCTTTATTGCCCCTCCCCGACCGACTCCCTGATTCGGCGCCGACGCTGCAGACGCTGGAACTCAGCCGTGCGCTGGGCAGGCTGTCACGCAGAACCCGTCAGATTTTTCTGCTCAGCCGCCTCGACGGGCTGGCCTACGCAGACATTGCCCGCTTCATGGAAGTGGACATTGCCAAGGTCGAGCGTGCAATGGTTCGAGCGCTCAAAGAGGCTCATCGCGGCACCGTCTCCCACGATGAATTCATTCAGGTGCAGGCCAGTCACTGGTACGTGCATTTGCAAAGTCCGTCGGCGACCGCCAGCGAGCGCATCGAATTTCGCCACTGGCTCGACGCCGATGACCGACACCTGGCCGCGTTTCAGAACAGCGAGCGTGTCTGGCGTGAACTGAAGGCGCCGGCTTCATTGCTGGGCGCCAGTGGCTGGCATCGACGCAAGCGGCGCATTTATCTGGTCTGGTGCCTGATCACGGCATTCATCTGCAGCCTGATGGTCACGGCCGAGGCCTTTTCCTGACGCTCAATGGCGGCTTTACGCAAGTCGAGGCCGGGATGATCGGTGTACAGTGAAGCCTGTACGCCCTTATCTATTCAGGAACGCACCTTGACCCTTACCATCAGCGCAGACTTCGACAGCGGCAATATTCAGGTTCTGGATGCACGCGATCCGAGCGCCATCACACTGGCTATCAGGCCCGATACCCGCAGCGATCATTTCCAGTGGTTTCACTTCAAGGTTGAAGGCATGGAAGTCGGCGCGCCCCACGGGTTCAGCCTGACCAATGTCAGTGAGTCGACGTTCAACAACGCCTGGACCGGCTACAACGCCGTCGCCTCCTACGATCACGAGAACTGGTTCAGAGTGCCGTCCGACTTCGATGGCAAGGCGCTCAACTTCACGTTGTCGCCCAGCCAGCCACAGGTCTGGTTCGCCTACTTCGAACCGTACAGCCGTGAACGCCACGACAGGCTGATCGAGCAGGCACTGGAAAGCGCGGGCACGCAACTGTTGGCGACCGGCAAAAGCGTCGAGGGCCGTGATGTCCCGTTACTGCGCAAGGGTGACGGGGCTGAAGGCAAACGCAAGATCTGGATCATCGCCCAGCAGCACCCCGGCGAGCACATGGCCGAATGGTTCATGGAAGGCGTGATCGAGCGCCTTCAGCAGCAGGGTGATGCGGCCATGGATCAGTTGCTGGCCAGTGCCGATCTGTATCTGGTGCCGAACATGAATCCCGACGGCGCTTTCCACGGTCACCTGCGCACCAACGCCAATGGCAAGGACCTGAATCGCGCCTGGCAGGACAGTACCGAAGCCGAAAGTCCCGAGGTGTTCTTCGTCAAACACCAAATGGAACAATACGGCGTCGACCTGTTTCTGGACGTGCACGGTGACGAGGAAATTCCTTATGTGTTCACCGCCGCCTGCGAGGGCAACCCTGGCTACACCGCGAAGCAGCAACAGCTTGAAGAGCAATTTCGCCGTCGGTTGGGTGAGATCACCGTCGATTTCCAGAGCGTTTACGGCTACCCGCGCAGCGCGCCGGGCAAGGCCAACATGAACCTGGCGTGCAACAGCGTCGGCGAACGATACAAGTGTCTGGCGCTGACCCTGGAAATGCCCTTCAAAGACAACGACAACGCACCCGATCCGCTGACCGGCTGGTCTGGCAAACGCTCGGCACAGCTGGGCCAGGATGTGTTGAGCGTATTGACGGAAATGGTTCAGGACCTGCGCTGATCCACATTGTTCGAGCATTTGCTCGTTACCCCAAGGATCGAGCCAGTCGTGCTGCCTACGCCGTCGCCCGATCCTGCTGCCCCGCCGCACGTCGCGTGATCAACCCCGCCAGCGCCATCAGCGCCAGCAGGATGACCACACCACCGTAAACATTACTGATCATCACCAGACCGAATGAACGGGCGGCGAAGCCGGCAGCCAATGCGGGCATGCAGAACGCCAGATAGCTGAGCACCAGAAACGCCGACATCAGTCCTGCGCGCTCGTGAGCGTGCGCCAGTGGCATGAGCATTCGCAAAGCGCCGAGAAAACTCGATCCAAAGCCAATCCCTGCAACGACAGCTCCGCCAAAGAACAAACACAGCGCGCCGGTGTTGATCGCCAGGAGAATCACCGCAACCCCTGCCGTCATAAAGCTGGCCCCCCCCCATAGCCCCAGTTCGGGTGCGCGCTGACGCAGGATCAGAATCGCAAGCGCACCGCTGAGTGTTAGCGCGGCCACCGCGAATCCACCCGCCAGCGGCGATGTCGAGCCGGTAGCGGCTGCCAGCAACGATGGGCTCAGTGACAGAAAGAAACCACCCAGTGCCCATGCAGCGATATCGACAGGCAACACCAGCCACAACATGCGCCGCGCCTGTAGAGGCACGTGTAGCGAGGGCTTGAGGGACTGCCAGGCGCCGGGTTGCGGGCGGACGGTCTCGGCCACGCGCGCCAGATAAAGTACCTCAGCCACGAACGCGGTGAGCAGCACGCAATAGGCAAGCAGCAACGGATGCGGCGCGAACCGTACCAGCAACGCCGTACCCAGAGCACCGACAGCCATGCCCAGCATCGGTGAAATACTATTGATCAGCGGGCCCTTGACCTGATCGCTGTCCAGCAATGCAGCGCCAAGCGCACTAGCTGCCAGCCCGGTGGCGAAGCCTTGAAGCAGACGCGCCATGACCAGCCAGCTTACATCGACGGCGAAGATGAACAGCAGCATCGACAAGATCTGCATCAACAGGGCGGCTAAAATCACCGGACGTCGCCCCAAATGATCGGACAGCGATCCGCCGCTCAACAAAGCTGCCAGCAGGCTGAAGGCATAGACGGCGAAGATCAGCGTCAGTACACCGGAAGAGAACCCCCATGCCTCCTGATACAAGTGATACAGCGGCGTCGGCGTACTCGACGCCGCGAAGAAACACAGGGTCGTGAACGCCAGAAATCCTACATGGCCGCTTTCCCGACCATCGGGCTGCGGGTTCTGCAAAGGTATGGACATGGGTACACTCTCCACTGATGCAACTCATTAAAGCCATGAATTAGCTTTTGCGGAGTGTGCTACTGGTTAGCGCTTAAAGCAAATACTTTGTGTTAAGGTCTGCCGTATGGCTATCAAAGAAGCAGTACGCACCGGAGGCCGTAGCGCCCGCGTGCAGGAATCCATTCACCGCGCCGTGCGCGACCTGTTGCTCGAGCAGGACCGTTCTACGCTCAGCGTGCCGCTGATCGCGACGCGGGCCGGTGTGACGCCGTCGACTATATATCGACGCTGGGGCGACCTGACCACGTTACTGGCCGATGCCGCCGTCGAGCGGCTGCGCCCGGATGAACCCATTGATCGCGGCAGCCTGCGTCAGGACCTGCTGATCTGGAGCGAAATGTACCTGGACGAAATGTCCTCGGCACCCGGACGCGAGATGATGCGTGACGTGGCCGCCAGCACCTCCAATTGCGCAGGCAAATGCGCCTCCATCGTGCGCGATCAACTGCAGACCATCATCGACCGCGCCGCGAGCCGCAATGAGTCATCGCCGACCGCCGACGAACTGATCGATGCCATCGTCGCGCCAATGATTTATCGGATTTTGTATTCCGAAGCTCCGCCCAGCCTCGCCACCGTGCAACGCTGGGTTGAACGCTGCCTGCCCTGAAACGCCAGTCGTGAACGATAATATCTGCGGCTGTCTGGCCTGACTCCCGTTATGATGCGCGCCTTGTCCGACTACTGACCGAACTGACATGCATACCCTCGCAGACCTACGCGCCGGCAAACTGGCAGGCATTCGGCGTCTTGACCTGTCCTGCGGACTGAGCGAATTCCCACCGGAAATTTTCGGGCTGGCGGACACGCTGGAGGTCCTCAACCTCAGCGGCAACTCGCTGAACAGCCTGCCTGACGACCTGCATCGCCTGACCCGCCTGCAAGTGCTGTTCGGCTCTGACAACGCCTTCACTCACCTGCCTGAATGCATTGGCCAGTGCGATCAATTGCGTATTGTCGGCTTCAAGGCCAATCGCATCGAGCAGGTCAGCGCTTCAGCGTTGCCGCCACGTCTGCGCTGGCTGATTCTGACCGATAACCGGATCGAGTCTTTGCCTGACGAACTGGGTCGCCGCCCGGATCTGCAGAAGCTGATGCTGGCGGGCAATCGCTTGCAGTCTCTGCCTGCGACCCTGGCCGATTGCCACCATCTCGAGCTGATCCGCATCGCCGCGAACCGCTTGACCGAGCTGCCGGACTGGCTGTTGAAATTGCCTGCCCTCGCCTGGCTCGCCCATGCGGACAACCCGCTCGGCCCTGAGCGCAACGATTTTGCAATACGGCAAATCCCCTGGCGTGAGTTGAATCTACAGCAGCACCTTGGCGAAGGTGCATCCGGCGTCATCCAGCAAGCAATCTGGCAGGGCAATGGGCAGCCGCGTACGGTTGCGGTCAAGCTGTACAAAGGCAGCGTGACCAGCGACGGCTCACCCCTCAATGAAATGGCAGCCTGCATCGCCGCCGGCAGCCACTCGCACCTGATCAATGTGCTGGGCCGGATTAACGAACATCCCGAGCAACGACAGGGTCTGGTGATGGAATTGATCGCGCCGCAGTTCAGCAACCTGGCCGCCCCGCCCAGCCTGGAATCCTGTAGCCGCGATGTTTACGCTGCCGGGACGCGCTTTCCGCTGCCTGTGCTGCTGCGCCTGGCAACCGGCATCGCCTCGGTCACTGCGCACCTGCATGCCCGTGGCATGACCCACGGCGACCTGTATGGCCACAATATCCTCGTGCAGCGAGATGGCACCTGTCTGCTGAGCGATTTCGGTGCGGCGTCGTTTCACCCTTCAGCCTCCGTTGCCCAGGCGCTGGAGCGTATAGAGACGCGAGCATTCGGTATTTTGCTGGGAGAAATGCTGGAACGCTGCGAGGCGTCACCTGAAGACTCGCCGATCATCGACGGGTTGAAAGGCCTTGCGGCACGCTGTACTCAGGCTGACTGCAGTAACAGACCGTTACTCGAAGAGGTGCATCGACAGTTGCAGGCATGGGGCGCGTGAAGCGCCCCCTGCCTCAGGCCGACATCGATCAGCCCGCCAGACCGACGTAAACGTTCTGGACATCGTCATGATTGTCGATGGCTTCCAGAAAGGCTTCGACTTCTGCCATCTGCTCGGCGCTCAGACCGTCAACCGTGCTTTTCGGGCGATAACCCAACTGTGCGGACTGCACGGTAAAACCGAACTCCGGCAATTTCTTGCACACGGCGTCCATGTCGGTGGGCTCGGTCAAGAAAAGGGTCGCACCCTCTTCACCCGGCTCACAGTCCTGGGCACCGGCCTCGATGGCCGCTTCGTCCGCGTCAGCGTCGGCCGAAGCGGGAACCGCCTCGATCAAGCCTTGATACAGAAAATCCCAGGAAACCGAGCCAGCCGCACCCAGCTGGCCTTTACGAAACAGCACGCGGATTTCCGACACGGTGCGATTGATGTTGTCGGTGAGGCACTCGACGATCACCGGCACGCGATGTGGAGCAAAGCCTTCGTAGGTCAGGCGTTCGAAGTTGACGCTTTCACCCAGCAGGCCTGCGCCCTTCTTGATGGCGCGTTCCAGGGTTTCGCGAGGCATCGAGGCCTTCTTGGCCTGCTCTACTACCAGCCGCAGTCGTGAGTTCATGTCCGGATCGGCACCGGCACGTGCAGCGATCATGATTTCCTTGGACAGCTTGCCGAAGGTGCGCCCTTTGGCGTTGGCTGCCGCTTCTTTATGCTTGACCTTCCACTGTGCGCCCATGTCTGCTCTCTTGATTCAATGTGCGTCTCGCCATCGGCACCCATCAGGCGGGCGGCAAATATGGCGAAACGTTAAAAATAGGGTGGCCGGTAAAGATGGCTCCGGCGCGGCGCATTTTATACGCGATCACGCCAGATGAAACCCCCGCTGAAACTTCATTGGTCGAACGACCGGTCACGATGCCTGCCGGTTCGGCATCCGACACCGATCCGGCCCACACTTTGTCGTGTAGTCCTTTTCTGAAAAACCTTGCAACGATGCTATTACAGTCACGCATTTCGTACCCTTCGCACCCTGAATTTCAAGGTGGGAGAGCCCGACGATGTGCAACGACCCGCAACTGCCGATAACGTTGGCGATTGCCGACTGCCAGATGGACCTGCATGTCATCAGCTTCACCGGCCTGGATGCCTTGAACGCGGTGTACCGTTTCGACATTGACCTGATCGGCACCGCGGCGGCGCTCGACACGGCCGGCCTGGTCGGGCGCGGCGCTTTCCTGAGCTTCGGCACGCCGGATCAGGGCGTGCATGGCATGATCCAGCACGCAATCGAAGTGTACGCCGGTGCCCGATTCAGACACTACCGCCTGGTACTGATGCCGGCCGTGCAGAAACTGGCGCGGCCTTCGCGACGCAGCGCCTACCATGACATGAGCGTGCCGCAATTGATTGAGCACTTGCTGGAACGCCATGATCTGCAAGCTGGCACCTATCGGTTCGAGCACATGACGGGGGTCTATCCCCGACGACCTGTGCGCGTCCAGTACGATGAGAGCGATCTGCACCTGTTGCAGCGCCTGTGTGAAGAGGAAGGCATTCACTTTCGGTTCGAGCATGCGCCGGACCGCCATGCGCTGGTGTTTTCCGACGATCCGGCCAGCTTTCCCGAACGAAAGCTGCCGATCCACTTCGACTGCGAGCGAGCACCTCAAAATCTGTTACCCGCCCTTACGCACCTGGCTGAACATCGATCGATCCACATCGACCGGCCAGGACGGACCTGGCATGCAGGCCAGCCAAACCGGTTCAATATTCCGAAACAAAGCGCCACGCCGACCACAGACGCGATCAACGAGTCACTGGAAGCGCCCGTCGGCCAACACTCGGCAGACCGGCAAGTCGCGTATCGACAACAGCGCAGCGCTCGTCATCTGGAGCGCCTGCGTTGCGAAAGTCGACATTTCTACGGCAGCAGCACCCAGCCCGGGCTGCGCAGTGGAGAGATCCTGCAGGTGCTCGACCATCCCGAGCCATTGCTCAACGATCAGTGGCTGTTGATCGAGGTGCGCCACGCGGGGCGCCAGTTGCAGACGCTGGAAGGTGTCGATCCGCATGACATTGCGGCGATCATTCAGGCGCTGCCGGAACAGGAATTGCCGACTGTCGACCTGGCAGCCGACGAAGGCTACACGAACCGACTGGCTGCCATACCCTGGTCGATGCCGTTCCGCCCGTCGCTCAAACACTTCAAGCGGACAGTCCGCGGCCTGCATCGCGCCACACTGATGCCCACAACGCTGAACATCGACGCCGATGAAAGCCTGTCAGCCTACCGAGCGATTCGTTTCGACTGGCAGGACGCGTTAGCGCAGACATTGGAGCGCTGGCCGCTGGCTCACGTGGCATGCAGCGACGCCAATCCTGTCGGGCAACTGCAGGCTGGAGCACGTGTGGCGGTCGGGCATCTGAACAATGATCCTGATCGCCCGGTGATCTGCGGCGCGCTGCACAAAACCGGGTCGACCCCGGAGACGCGTGTGCTTCTGGAAGGCATCGCGGCCCAGTCACCAATCTACGTTCATCTGCGTGACGGTCAGCGATTGCGCTTCGAATCGGACAGACACCTCATGATCAGAGGCGAACAGATTGAACTGCACCTGACGCCGACCAGTATCTCGGTATTGGGCAATGCCACCCCGAAAGCCTTTTCACCCGCGGATCTGGACGAAAACGCAACGAACATGAGTGATTTGCGCCTGACAACGTTGCCGGGCCTCCAGGGAGAACCGTTGACAGGGCGTATCTGGTACATCGTGCGGATGCGCGAGCCGGGACTGCAGCATCTGGCTCGCCTGGAACCGGAGCACTTCCTGTTCGAGGGAACCACTGATGGACGAGGTTACCTGGGCCTGAGCACAGCGCAGCGTCGCCGACTGATCAGGGAGTACCAGAGCACCCCACGGCATTTGTGGCTGATCCATCCCGGCGAGTGCCTCGCGCTGCACACGTACTTCCAGCAAAACTGGACACCGCAGCAGCGCCAGGCATTGATACTCAGCAGTCCTTGAAGGCGGCCGGGCGTTTTTCAATGAACGCCTGCATGCCTTCCTTCTGGTCCTGGCTGGCAAAGGTGGCGTGAAAGACGCGGCGCTCGAAGCGGATGCCTTCAGCCAGACTGACTTCGAAGGCACGATTAACGCTTTCCTTGACCATCATTGCGACGGGCAGGGATTTCTCCGCGATGCTGGCAGCGACCTTCAGCGCCTCGTCGAGCAGTTGCTCCAGCGGCAGCACGCGCGACACCATGCCCGCGCGTTCGGCTTCATGAGCGTCGATCAGGCGTCCGGTCAGGCACATTTCCATGGCCTTGGCCTTGCCGACGGCGCGGGTCAGACGCTGGGTGCCGCCCATGCCCGGCAACACGCCGAGGTTGATTTCCGGCTGACCAAACTGCGCATTGTCGGCCGCGAGTATGAAATCGCACATCAGTGCCAGCTCGCAGCCCCCCCCCAGTGCGAATCCCGCCACTGCGGCGACCATCGGCTTGCGTCGCGCAGCTACGCGATCGCTTTCGCGAAACAAGTCATCCAGATAGATCTGCGGATAGGTCAAGCCAACCATCTCCTTGATGTCGGCTCCGGCAGCGAAGGCCTTGTCCGAGCCGGTCAGCACGATGCAGCCGATGGTCGCGTCCGCTTCGAACCGGTCGAGCGCGTGGTTCAGTTCATCGATCAACGTCGCGTTCAGGGCATTCAAGGCCTTGGGCCGGTTCAGAATCACCAGCCCCACACCATCTCGAACCTCACTCAATATTGTTTCGTAACTCATTGATAAATAACCTTTTAGAAGAATATTCAAAAACGCATACATCACATTAAATAACACAAATAACTAGTTGTTTTTATTACTAATTAATCAATTCAACGGCAACTGCCGTGGCCTCGCCTCCGCCAATGCAGATAGCGGCCACACCGCGCTTGAGGCCCCGGCGGCGCAAGGCAGCCAGCAGCGTCACGATAATGCGGGCACCCGAAGCGCCAATCGGATGCCCCAAGGCACAGGCGCCACCGTTGACGTTCATTTTTTCATGGGGGATGCCCAGGCTGCTCATGGCAACCAGAGGCACGACTGCGAAAGCCTCATTGATCTCGAACAGATCCACGTCCTGCTGTGTCCAGCCGGTTTTGTCCAACAGACGCTTGATCGCGCCAATCGGCGCAGTCGGAAACAGCCCCGGTTCGTCGGCAAAGGCGGCGTGCCCGCGGATGACAGCCAACGGCTTGAGGCCACGATGCAGGGCTTCGGACTGCCGCATCATCAGCAGCGCTGCAGCACCGTCGGAAATCGAACTGGCGTTGGCAGCGGTGACCGTTCCGCCTTCACGAAAGGCAGGCTTGAGGGTCGGGATCTTGTCCAGGCGCGCTTTCGGCGGCTGCTCATCATGGGTGATCTGCCGCTGCTCCTTGCCGACCGTGACCTGTACCGCAACGATTTCCTCGTCGAAATGCCCGTCCGAGATGGCCGTCTGGGCGCGGGTCAGCGATGCGATGGCAAACGCGTCCTGGGCCTGGCGACTGAAACCGTTGATCTGGGCACAATCCTCGGCGTACGTGCCCATCAGCCGGCCGGGCTCGTAGGCGTCTTCGAGGCCGTCGAGAAACATGTGATCCAGTACGCGGCCGTGTCCCATGCGATAGCCGCCTCGGGCGCGATCAAGTAGATAAGGCGCGTTCGACATGCTTTCCATACCACCCGCTACCATCACTTTCGCGCTGCCCGCCATCAGCTGATCATGGGCCAGAATGGTGGTCTGCATGCCGGAACCGCACATCTTGTTGAGGGTGGTGCACAGCGTGCCGGTTCCGAGCCCGGCTCCAAGGGCAGCCTGTCTGGCGGGTGCCTGACCGAGACCTGCGGGCAGCACACAGCCAAACAGCACCTGCTCGACGTCATGCGGATCGATCCCGGCGCGCTCGACGACCGCACCGATGGCCAGCGAGCCCAGGCGGGTCGCACTCAGGCTTTGCAAGTCGCCCTGAAAGCCGCCCATGGGCGTGCGGGCAGCACTGATGATGACAACAGGGTCTTCCTGATGAGGGGGCGTCCGTTCGATGGACATGGCGATCTCCAGTCTTGTTGTTATGGGTCCGCTGAAATCATCGACCCGCAGGCGTGACGACGCAACGGTTGAAACAGGCAGATTAGCGGGTATCCATGCAGACGTTGAAACACGAGGTGATCGGACAGGCTCTTCGCCAGCCGGCGAATCTCTGAACAGCCCTGCGGTCTGAGGATGACCGAGTGTGCACCGAGGAATCCGATGATGCTGTCAAACCCGCTGCGGCTGGTGCTTGCGAGTCTGTTGATACTGGCCCTGAGCGCCTGTGCCCTGCTGCCACAACGCGATCCGTTGACCATCAGCGTTGTCGGCATAGAACCATTGCCTGGTCAGGGGCTGGAATTGCGTATGGCCGTCAAACTGCGCTTGCAGAATCCGAACGAAACGGCCATCGATTACAGCGGCGTAGCGCTGGATCTGGACGTCAACGGCCGCCTGCTGGCCTCAGGCGTCAGCAGCCAGCACGGCAGCATCGGCTCGTTCTCTGAAGCGGTGTTGGTAGTACCGGTCAGCGTCTCGGCCTTCGCGGCCTTGCGCCAGGCACTGGGCCTGAGCCAGACCGAGCGCCTGGACAACCTGCCCTACACGCTGCGCGGCAAACTGGCGGGCGGCCTGTTCGGCACCATGCGATTCAAGGACAGCGGCACGCTGGATCTGCGTCAGGCAGAGGGCGATCCGTGGTGACAGGCGGTCGCCAAGGCGTCGTTGAAAGGCGATAGACCGGCCGTGGACGCTGTGCGCAGGCGCCTAAAGCAATGACCTGATGGCTACTTGGCAGCCGCCATCAAACGATTCACTTCACTGCGTACCATGTTGGCGTATTCAGGCGGGCTCATGGTGTCCAGTTCGGAGCGCACCCACTCGGACCACTTGCCCTTGCGCTTGGCACGCTCGCCCATCAACCGCGCGGCCTCGCCCTTGGCCTTGCCCAGATTGCTCTGCCACAAGTCAAACAGCCGGGATTTTTCATCCTCGATAGCGGCACGTTCAGGAAGGGGCCGATTGGCCAGATTGAAACTCATAACATTCACCTACGGCTACAAACGGCTGCATCTTACACCCGCAACCACCTTTTTTTGCAGAGCCCGGCGTCAGGTCGTTCACATTGTTGCAACTTTTCAAGTTGGCCAAGACTCCATTGATCACTATTGCCATCACTTGAAAGGAAAATGCCATGGCTCGTAAGACCTCTGCCCAAAATGCAGCCGATCAGATCAAGGATCAGGCGTTCAGCGACTTGCAGGCACTGATCGAAGAATCCGACAAGCTGCTCAAGGACAGCGCCGCTCTGGTAGGCGAAGACGCAGAAACCCTGCGTGCGCAACTGAGCCTCAAGCTCAAGCAGGCTCTGGACTCGATGGCGAGCGTGCGCGATCGCACCAAGCCAGTGGTTGACGCGACCGAAACCTACATAGGCGGTCATCCATGGCAAACCGTGGCCATTTCCGCAGGCTTTGGTCTGGTGGTAGGTCTACTGCTGGGTCGTCGCTGATCCGCGGCGCAGAATGAAAAAAGGGCGCGATCGCTGCATGGCAATCGCGCCCTTTTTGCTTACAACCTGATCCGCCCGATACAGCGTCAGCGGTTGTATTGCACCACCGATGGCTCGGCGAAGCGATGCGACTTGCTGACCTTGGCCTGCAACGCCACACGCTGCTCTTCGGCTTCGGCCTGACTTGGGTAAGGGCCGACCAGCATCTGCTGCTTGCCGTCGATCGTAACGATGATCGGTGCGTAGCTGCGTTCGAGCAACCAGGCACTGGTATCACTGACCGCCTCTCTGGAGTTCATCTGAAGGAACCACTGGGGACCGGACACCGGCGCAGTCTGGACCGCGTCCTGAGCCTTTTCTTTGGCAGGTGCCCGGGAGTTGCCTGCATCGCATCCGGCAAGCGCCAGCATCGCCATCATCATTACCGTCTTGCGCACGTAAGTCTGCTCCTCGTCTGAAGTGGCGCGAGTCTAGCATTCTCATGCCGCCGATCGGGTGCCTGTGTCGAGGTGACGCAGGGCTGCCGATATCCGGCAAGTGCCCGTTTCTATGGACTATTAGCAGACGAACCGACATTCCGGCTGCCAGTCATCATGTAATCAAATATTTCTTTTGCATAAAACCTATCGTTTACCTGTCCAACACCTGCGACATGTTGATCGGTGGCTTGCTGCCATCGGTGCATTACTACAGGAGTTTCACATGTGCGATAGACACCCTCTGCAGTGCTTCATCCCGCCTTACATGCTCGAGCATATGGCGCAATCTCCCCAGGCCAGCATCAGCGCGCGGGCCATCGCCAATCTGACCGGCAGCTCCGCATTCCTGGCCTCGCGCCTGACCGCCCGAACCATGCCGTCGATGCATGCGATCAAGTCTCCCGGCGGCACAAAACACCGAATGATCCATGACGCCAAAGGCACCGACCAGCTTCCCGGCAAAATGGTGCGCTCGGAAGGTCAGGCGCCGACCGGCGACGAAGCGACGGATGAGGCCTACGAAGGCTCGGGGGATGTCTACGACTTTTATCAGCAACTGTTCGAACGCAACTCACTGGATGATGCAGGCATGGCGCTGGTGTCGACCGTGCATGTAGCCGAGGTGGATTTTCAGGGAGAATACGTGCCGTTGAGTAACGCTTACTGGAACGGCAGTCAGATGGCCTACGGTGATGGAGATGACCTGGTCTTCAAGCGATTCACGGGCAGCCTTGAGGTCATTGGCCACGAACTGACCCATGGCGTGCAGAGCTTTACCTCGAATCTGGAATACCGTGGCCAGTCCGGCGCGCTGAATGAGCACTTTGCCGACGTATTCGGCATGCTGGTTCGCCAGTGGAAGGAAGGCACCAGCGCCGAGGAGTCCGACTGGGTGGTGGGCAAGGAACTGCTGGTGCCCGCACCGACCCGTCGCGGCATCCGCGACATGGAAAACCCCGGAACCGCTTACGCCAACGACCCGGATCTGGGCGATGATCCGCAGCCGGCGACCATGGCCGACCTGTACACCGGTGCCAAGGACCGCGGCGGCGTGCACATCAATTCGGGCATTCCCAACCGGGCGTTCGTGCTGGTCGCCAAGGCGCTCGGCGGAAATGCCTGGGAAGTGGCGGGCAGAATCTGGTATGAAACGATGCTGGAACTGGCGTCCGACAGCCAGTTCGCCGATTGCGCCAGAATCAGCCTGAAAGTGGCCGATGACCCTCGCTTCGGTCCCAATGCGAGAAAAGCCGTTCAGGCCGCCTGGAAAAAGGTCGGGGTCAAGGTTTAACCATTGAAGAGGTGCAACGATGAAGGTCTGTTTGGTGCAATCAGGCGGCTTTGCAGGCGCAATCAAGCGGTGTGAGGTGGACACCGCAACCCTCGACAAACCCGAGGCCGAGCAGTTGCAGCGGCTGGTGAGCGACAGCGGACTGAACGAGTCAGGCGAGGCCTTCAACGAGGACGGACGAGACTTGAATCAGTACGAGATCACCATCGAGGACGATGCGAAAGCCATCTGCACGACCTTCGACGAGCACAGCGTTCCACAGGCGGCGCGTCAGCTTCTGGGCTACCTGAAGGAACGCGCCAGGCCTGGCAAACTCTGACCACGTCACGTCAGAACGGGCCGGCACCGGTATGCCGGTCCGTCGCTGACCACCCAATATCGATCGACTGCATCCAACGCCTGAATAATAGCCCTATGACATCGGAACCACCGCCAGGCTCAGCGGTCAATTCTGCATCCGGTCAAATCGTTACTGGACGCACAGAAAAAAACACCGAAAGCCCATAACGAGGTATCTTTCCGGACCTCGCATTCATAACCCAGACATCTGCATCAACGGCGTCGATGAGCACTGTGCATCCCACTAGACACTCCCCTGACCTGATCATCTGCGAACACTGCGATTCGCTGTATGAGGCCCAGCCGCTGAAACCTGGCGAAGCGGCCTTCTGCCTTCGCTGTCGAGCGGTACTCGGTCGAGGTCGACGCATGACCATCGAGCAGTTGCTGGCGCTGACCATCGCCGCAGCCCTGTTCTTTGTGTTCGCCAATATCTTCCCGGTGATCAGCATCAGCATGAAAGGCCTGACCAACGAGGTCACGCTCTGGCAATCGGTAGAAGCACTGGCTCAAGGCCGAATCACCATCATCGCACTGGTCACAGGCGTCGCCATCATCTTCGCGCCCCTGCTGCAAATTGCACTGCTGCTGTGGGTGCTGCTGCACGCCAACAGGGGCATCATCGCCCCAGGTTTCAAGACCTGCATGCGCGCACTGGAACACTTGCGCCCCTGGAGCATGCTGGAAGTCTGCATGCTCGGTATTCTGGTTGCGATCATCAAGCTGGCGGGCATGCTGGACGTACACCCCGGCGTCGGGCTCTGGGCGATGGCCATGCTGATGGTCCTGATTCTGCTGGTCGCCAACAAAGATATCCGCCGCCTGTGGGACGAGCTGGGAGTCCAGCCTGAATGAATGGCATCCCCTTCGCCCACGAACACAAGCTGTGCCTGTGTCATACCTGCGGTTACGCGTGCCAGGAAGACGCCACCCGCTGCCCGCGCTGCGACTCGCCCGTGCACCGGCGCAAGCCCGACAGCATCAAACGGACCTGGGCCTACCTGATCGCCGCGCTGATCTTCTACATTCCGGCCAACGCATTGCCGGTGATGTACACCAGCCTGCTGGGCAACAGCAGCCAGAACACCATCATGAGCGGCGTCATCGAGTTCTTCGAAAGCGGCTCGTGGGACATCGCGATTCTGATCTTCGTGGCCAGCGTGGTCGTGCCCTGTATCAAGTTCCTGGTCCTCGGCATGCTGCTGATCACCTGCCAGCGTCGCAGTCGCTGGGCCATGCGCGAACGTGCCCGTCTTTACCGGTTCATCGAACTGATCGGCTACTGGTCGATGCTCGATGTGCTGGTCGTCGCCCTCGTGGCATCCCTTGTGCAGTTTCGAGAGCTGAGCACCATCGAGCCCCGGATCGGCATTCTGTTTTTTGGTTTGGTTGTGGTGATGACGATGATCGCCGCCATGAGTTTCGATCCCCGGCTTATCTGGGACGCAGAGGTTGAAGATGTCTGACAATACCCTCCCCCCTTCGGCTTCGATGCCGCGTCCCGAGGTCAAACGCCGCCGCGTGCGCATCTCGCTGATATGGCTGGTGCCCATCGTCGCGGCGCTGATCGGCCTGTCCATGGCCTTTCATGACTGGATGAACATCGGGCCGAGAATCACCGTCAGCTTTCTCACGGCCGAAGGCCTGGAAGCGAACAAGACTCAGGTCAAGTACAAGAACGTGGTCATCGGCATGGTGACGGACATCACCCTGAGTGACGATCGCACCCATGTGCTGGCGACCATTGAGCTCAACAACACCGCGCAACCGTTCACCCGCATCGACAGCCAGTTCTGGGTGGTGCGACCACGCATCGGCGCACACGGCGTGTCGGGCGTTGATACCCTGCTTTCAGGCGCATTCATCGGCGCGGATGCTGGCAGCGCTCAGGACACCAAGAACGATTTCACCGGCCTGGAAACACCACCGCCTGTGACATTCGGTGAAAAAGGCAAGCGTTTCATCCTGCACACCGATGATCTGGGGTCACTGGACATCGGCTCACCCATCTATTTCCGGCGCATTCAGGTCGGCCAGGTAGTTGGCTATGACCTGTCCAAGGACGGCCGTGGCGTCGATATCCAGATCTTCATCAATTCACCGAACGATCAATACATCACCACCGACACGCGGTTCTGGAATGCCAGCGGCGTGGATGTGTCGGTGGGCGCGTCCGGCCTGAAGATCAACACTCAGTCGCTAACCTCGATCCTCTCTGGCGGCGTCGCATTTCGCGAACCCAACTGGAGTCCGGATTCCAAGCTGGCGGACGAGAATGCCGAGTTCCGAATCTTCGAGGACCAGGCTACCGCACTGGCGCCGCCAGATGGTGAGCCGCGCTACATTCGCATGCGCTTCAACCAGTCCCTGCGCGGGCTGACGGTCAATTCGCCGGTCGATTTCCTCGGCGTCAATATCGGTAAAGTCGTTTCGGTGGACCTGGACTACGATCCGGCGACCAAAAGCTTCCCCGGCATCGTTGGCGCAGTCATCTATCCCAAGCGTCTGGGTGCAGCCGAAACCAAGCTCAAGGAGCTGGGCGGCACAGGCGATGAAGAGGAGCAATCTGCCCGGGTGCTGGGCGCGTTCGTCAGCAACGGTCTGCGGGCGCAGGTTCGTAACGGCAACCTGTTGACAGGTCAGCTGTACATCGCCATGGAATTCGATCCAAAGGCGCCAAAAGTGACATTCAACCCCAAAGCCCGTCCGCTGGAGATTCCAACGGTTCCTGGCAGCTTCGATAAATTGCAGGAGCAATTGCAGGCATTCGTTGAGAAACTCAGCAAGATGCCCATCGACCAGTTGGCCAATAACCTCAATGGCAGCCTGAGCGAATTGCAAAAAACCCTCAAACAGGTCAACAGCAGCATTCTGCCGCAGATGCGTGGCACCCTGCAGCAGGCCGAAAAGACCCTCGGCACTGCCAACGATTCGTTCGCCGAAGACTCTCCGGCCCGCCAGCAACTGGGCCAGGCCATGGATGAAGTGCAACGCACCGCACGCTCGGTTCGTGTGCTGACCGACTTCCTCAGCCGCCACCCCGAATCGCTGATACGCGGTCGTACGGGCGATGCCGCCCCTCGCTCGTTCAACGCCCCTTCTTCATCCCGAGCCATTGCGGAGCCTGACCAATGACCCTGCGCCTGAAACTGGCCGTATTGACTGCAGCGCTGGGCATCAGCGCCTGCTCGTCGACGCCGACTCATTACTACACGCTGATCGCGCCGATGACTTCCACCACAGCCACTGCGAATCAGCCCGCACCGTTTCAGTTCGAAATGCTCCCGGTCATCATGCCCGTGCAAGTCGACCAGCCGCCGCTGGTGATACGCCAGGGTGATGGCAGCCTGGCCATTCTGGACACCGAACGCTGGGGTTCGCCGCTGGGTGACGAATTTCACGACGCCCTGACGCCTCAACTCGAACAGCGTTTCGGCAGCCGCGACATGGCCGGTCTCCCCAAGAATACCGAACAGCCGGTGCTGTCCGTGCGCACGGACGTGCGTCGCTTCGAGTCGGTTCCCGGCAGCTACGCACTGATCGATGTGGTATGGACGCTGAGCCAGCGCAGTGCGGGAGCTACGGCGGGCAGCAAGCGAACCAACCTGACCTGCAGCAGCGTTATCCGCGAACAGGCCGGGCCCGGAATGGAAAGCCTGATAATCGCTCATCAGAAAGCCGTCGGCAGGCTGGCCGAGAAGATTGCGGGCACCGCCGAACGCTGGTCGCAACAACCCGCCTCACGCTGCCTCTGACCGACCTGTCAACCGAGGCCGCAACGGCCTCACTGATGCCTGATATCGCTAGTTCGCGTCGCATCCGGTACGGTTTCAGGTCGTTCAACTTGGTACAAAACAGTATCACTCCGTTTAAATCATCCATTACACTGTGCCAGCATTTCAGGCGCCAGTCTGAGGTTCGAGTACACGCTTTGCGGCGTATTGGATCCGGGCACTGTCCCGGTCGCTGTCACATACGTCTGTTGGCAAACCTTCATTATTGCAGCACTGCCGTGAACACTCGGCGGGCGGTTTCTTGAGGACAGATTTATGACAGGAATTGGTCCACGCCTTAAACGGGAACGACTGCGTTTGAAACTCTCCCAGAGCGCACTGGGTGCCATAGGGGGAGTAGAAACCAATGCCCAGGGCAACTATGAAAACGGTATACGCTCACCAAGAGCCGACTACCTGGCGCGTATTTCGGATGCTGGCATCGATGTCAGTTATGTGGTCACCGGGTTTAGCCTGGAGCGCTCCACGCCTCAGACCGAGGCCCATGGAAACACCCATTCTGAACGGTTGAATCGCGTCATCGGGCGCCTGCATGGCAGCCTGCATGAGGTGACACAAAACCTTTACCACGTGACCCGGCTCGTCGAGGCACGCTCCGATGATGACGATCTCGACGTCTCCCATCTTGAAACCATCAAACGCGATGCCGAGGCGATTACCATTGCCGCCGTACGTCTGATCTATATGACATCACGGTTGCGATAGCGCTGTAGAATCCGGTTACAAAGCCGGGCTGGAAGAAATCACCGCTCAGTCATTTTCGCACCATCGCCTGTCTTCTCCGCCGCTATGCTTGATAACGGCCTAGCGAGTCCCCCACGCACCGGGCGCCCTTGAATCGCCCGGTTGATCCGTCCTCATGCCATCTCGTTGTCGATCTTCGCAGCCAAGGGTTCTCGCCCCGCAACCTGCCAGGAAAGGACACCCATCATGCATACCCCACTCGATCTGCGCGCCATGAAGGGCAAGCAGAAAGAAGCCTGGAGCAGTGGCGACTACACCGTCATCGGCACCACGCTAACTCTCACAGGCGAACTATTGGCTGAATCCTGCGACCTTAACTACGACGAAATCGTTCTGGATGTCGCTGCCGGAAATGGCAACGCAACGCTTGCTGCCGCCCGTCGAGGCTGCAAAGTGACCTCCACCGATTACGTTTGCGCACTGCTGGAGCGCGGCCGGGAACGGGCGCGTGCGGAACATTTCGATGTCGCGTTTCAAGAAGCCGACGCGGAGGCCCTGCCCTTCGAGGACGCAACCTTCGACGCGGTGTTGTCGACCTTCGGCGTAATGTTCACCCCTGATCAGAAACAGGCTGCCGCAGAACTGGCACGTGTCTGCCGCCCCTCGGGACGGATCGGCCTGACTTGCTGGACGCCCGAAGGCTTCGTCGGCCAACTGTTCTCGACGCTGGGACGTTACCTGCCATCTCCTGACGGAGCGGCCAGACCTTCGGATTGGGGCATCAAAGGGCATCTGCACGAATTGTTCATCCACCACGCGGCTGACGTTCGGGCAATCCCGAGACAATTCAACTTTCGCTACCGGTCAGCCAGACACTTCATCGAAGTGTTCCGCGACTGGTACGGGCCGATGCACAAAGCCTTCAAGGCGCTTTCCGAAGATCAGGCCGACAGGCTGACCCGCGAGCTCACCGAATTGCTTGTCCGGATGAACCGGTCCGGCAAGGAAACGCCATTGGTTGTGCCAGCGGAATACCTGGAGATCGTGATCACGCGCAACAGGCGGCCTTTTTCGAAAGAAACCGCCTGAGGCTCATGCCTTTTCCAAGGATGCTCTTGCCACTTGCTCTGGAAAAAATCGATGAATGCTCTGATCCGCGCACTGAGGCGTTTTCTGTCCGGGTATAGCAGGTAAACGGGCTCGACTGCCTGCGTACTGCACCTTTCGTTTCGAGCAATGGCACGGGCGCCACGGACCTGATGTCCTGGCCGACATGAAAGTCGGCGAGCCTGACGATTCAGGCACCGGCGCCGAAACGCCCTGCATGAACGACCAGGTGGTCCAAGGGCTGATGAAGCTGAAATCGGGTAAGACGCGATCAGCCGCCCGGTCCTTCAGGTCGGTGGATGCGCGGGAAACTCGTTCATCCGCAGCTTCTCCATGACCAGTTCGATAAATGCTGCGACCGCCAGCGGCAGATGTTGGCGGCTGGGGTACAAGACGTGCAAACCATGGCTGGTGCGCTGGTAGCCAGGCAGTACCGGCACAAGGCGCCCCGCGTCGAGGTCGGCGCTGATCAGGGTCGCTGGCAACAGCGCGATGCCGAGACCCGCCAGCGTGGCGCGGCGCAATGCCTGGGCGGTATTGGCATTGAAACGACTGGCAAGTTGCACCTCATGTTCAGCGCCATCCGTTCCCCACAGTTTCCAGGTGGTCAAGTCACTCGGATGACCCACGCTTACGCAATAATGCCCGCTCAAGGCCTCCAGAGCGTCAGGCACGCCATTGGCCTTCAGATAAGAAGGGCTGGCGACCATCCCCTCCGTTCCCGACTCGATCAACTGACGCCCGACGTACGCCGAGTCGAGCATCGGCCCTCCTCTGAAGGCGATGTCCAGACGATCTGCGATAAGATCCGAGCGGGCATCATCGAGTACGAACTCCAAGTGCACCTTGGGGTAGCGCGCCAGAAAATCAGCGACCCACGGCATGGGGAAGAAATCGAAGAAGTCGGCCATCGCCGCAATACGCACCTTGCCGCTGGGCAGCTCACCACCTGTCAGCAGTTGTTCTCCGGCGTCGATCAGGCCGTCCACCGGGCCCATGCAGCGGTCAAAAAACACCTGTCCCGTCTGCGTCAGTACCAGTTTACGGGTGGAACGCTGCAGCAGTCGTGCGCCCAGATGCGCTTCCAGTTGCTGCACTCGTCGACTCACCGTATTGGACGGCACGCCAAGCTGCCTGGCCGCCTGCGCGAAACTGCCGCTACGAGCGACCTGGACGAACAGCGCGACATCGTTGAGATCCAGCATGTGAGCAGCTCATTACATTGAATAATGGATCAGTTAAATCCAACTACACCAACTAATCAACCAATCGATCGGCGCATATGCTGGGGCTCAAGGCGATAAAGCCAATCGAGAGGATCTGTCAATGGCACGCACAGCAGCAGTCAGCGTCACCGTCAACACCAAGCCGCGCGGCATCATTCACCGCACCAAAGGCACCCGCCAAGGGCCGATAACCCGTTTGATGAGTCCCGGCGACCTCGGTCAACATCTCAAGCCTTTTGTGTTTCTCGACCATTTCAATTTCAAGCCCGAACCGGATCAGAAAGGCTTTGGCATGCATCCCCACTCCGGCATCGCGACGCTCACTTACCTGATCGAAGGCGAAGTGACCTATGAGGACACCACTGGCAAATCCGGCGTGCTGCCCAAAGGCGGCGTGGAATGGATGAGTGCGGGCAACGGCGTATGGCACACCGGCAATGCAGTCAGCGGCTCTTCAATGGCAGGGTTCCAGCTCTGGGTGGCCCTGCCAGCCGCGCTGGAAAACGGCCCGCCGCTCAGTGTTTATCTGGCGGCCGCACAAGTGGCTGAAGAAGGCCCTGCCCGCGTTTTGCTGGGGCAATACGGGGCAGCGAAGAGCAGCATTCCGGCTCCGGAGGGCATGAACTACCTCGCGGTCAACCTGAAGGACGGCGAGCACTGGCGCTACACGCCACCGGACGGCCATACCGTCGGCTGGCTAGCGGTTAACACCGGGCAACTGGAAGCCGACGCCCCGATTCTTGCGGGTGAACTGGCGGTCTTCGAGAATTCGGACCGGGCGATCGATCTCGTGGCACGGGGGGATACCTCGTTCGTCCTGGGCTCTGCCATCAGGCATCCCCATGATCTGGTGCTGGGTTATTACTCCGTACACACCAGCAAAGCCGCGCTGGAACAAGGGGAAGCGGAGATCCAGCGCATCGGCGCTCATCTGCGAAAGGAAGGCCGCCTGGGCTGACGCGCGGCACCACACAGGCTCTCCGCAATGCATGAACGGCTGGAGCGGGCTTCCAGCCATTCATGTAGGCTTTGAAAGCCTTGCACTCGACACGCCGCACGACAAGGCCTCGACCAGACCACACGGCGCCTCCCGGAAACAGACCCAATACATAAGCTGAAACGATTTTCCTTTCTTAGGGAACTCATACCGCCGACATCGCCCTAAGCCTCACATCTGTACTGGCACGACGCTGGTTCCACGTGAAGGACTTTATATTCATGTCTTCAAGCATCACCTCGACAGCGGCTGATCGGCAGGGTCGAAAACAGGCCTCTCCCGGCCGCCTGATCTTCATTTCAGTACTTGTGGCAACGATGGGCGCACTCGCCTTCGGGTACGACACCGGCATCATCGCCGGCGCACTGCCGTTCATGACCCTGCCTGTCGATCAGGGCGGGTTGGGCCTGAACGCGTTCAGCGAAGGCCTCGTCACCGCGTCCTTGATCGTCGGTGCCGCCTTCGGCTCACTTGCCAGCGGTTACATCTCAGATCGCTACGGTCGCCGCGTAACACTGCGTCTGTTGTCACTCCTGTTCATCGTTGGCGCACTGGGCACCGCCACCGCACCCTCGATCCCGTTCATGATCGCCGCGCGTTTTCTGTTGGGCATTGCCGTCGGTGGCGGCTCTGCAACAGTGCCGGTGTTCATCGCCGAGATTGCCGGGCCGTCGCGGCGCGCCCGACTGGTCAGTCGCAATGAACTGATGATCGTCAGCGGCCAGTTGCTGGCTTACGTATTGAGTGCCGTGCTGGCGGCGTTGATGCATACGCCGGGCATCTGGCGCTACATGCTCGCCATCGCGATGATTCCGGGCGTGCTGCTGCTGGTCGGAACCTTCTTCGTACCGCCCTCCCCACGCTGGCTGGCCTCCAAGGGACGCTTCGACGACGCTCAGGATGTGCTGGAGAAACTGCGTGACACCAAGGAAGACGCGCAACGCGAAGTCGATGAGATGAAGGCTCAGGACGAGCAGGCGCGCAACCGCCCTGCCGTCAAGGATCTGCTGCGTCAGAGTTGGGTGATCAAGCTGCTGCTGATCGGTGTGGGTCTGGGCTTCACCGCGCAGTTCACCGGCGTCAACGCGTTCATGTACTACACGCCGATCATTCTCAAGAATACCGGCATGGGCACCAATGCCGCGCTGACCGCAACGATCGGCAACGGCGTGGTCTCGGTCATCGCCACGCTGCTGGGCATCTGGGCAATTGGCCGTTATGGCCGCCGTCACTTGCTGATGACAGGCCTGGTCATGGTCATCCTGATGCAGGCGGCGCTCGGTTGCGTGCTGCAATTCATGCCTCAGAACCTGACGCAGAGCTACGCCGCCCTCGCCTGCATTCTGGTGTTTCTGCTGTTCATGCAGATGTGTATCTCACCGGTTTACTGGCTGCTCATGTCGGAGCTGTTCCCGATGCAGGTTCGCGGCTTGCTGACCGGCGTTGCCGTGTCGATGCAATGGTTGTTCAACGCCTCGGTCGCCTTCGCATTCCCCATCGCGGTCGATGTCATCGGCAACCCGACGTTCTTCGTGTTCGCAGCTATTAATATCGGCTCGCTGGTGTTCGTCTTCCTGTGCCTGCCCGAGACCAAAGGCAAATCACTCGAGCAAATCGAAAAGCATTTGAAAAAAGAGCTGTAAGCAGCTCAATCACCGGCAATGCGTTCGGACCTCAGTGTCCTTACGCACTGCCGGTACTTAGTTGAAAAGCGGTTATCGGGCGGCAGAACGTGCGTCGACCAGCCAGCCGTCGTAAGCCGCACGGTGCGCCACAATCCATTCGGCGGCATGGCGCCTGATATCGGCTGCCGAGTTCTCACCATTGTGCACTTTCGGGTTTTGAGCGCTCTCATCGTCGGTACTGATCTGCACCCGATTCACTTATGATCCCAGTATTCAGGTGACGCCGCAGCGGGTCGCGAACGTTGCACGTGAACAGCGCGTATCACTGGACGCACGCTTCCCGGCACTGAAAGCAGTACCCCTGGAGTTCAGTTGGGCGGGTCGGCTGTGCCTGAGCCGCAACAGCGCCCCGGCGCTTGGCGAGATCGAGGAAAATCTTTATTCGGCCTGTTGCGAAAATGGTCTGGGGACCGTTAAAAGCACCTTGGCGGGCGTCATGGCGGCGGAACTGGCAACCGGCACACACTCTGGATTTCTTGATGAATTCAGTAGCTCGCCTGGCCCCAGCAAGCTGCCCGCCAAGCTGCTGACCAGACTGGGGGGCAGCTCGGTGATAGGCTGGCAGGCCCTGCGGGCCGGTCGCGAGGGCTAGACGCGGCCTGGATGCGGCGGCTCTGATACGACCGTCGGCGTAACCCGGCAAGTGACGACTTCAGCAGCATAAGGTGAAAAGAACGGTGATTGCACGACGACAATTCAGCAGCGCCATGCGAGGCAAGAACCTTCGCTACCTGGGTGACGGTGTTCATGAGCAAAAGCCGCTTACCCGTGTCGCCTTCCTGCTACTCGAACATTTTTCGCTGCCCGCCTTCACTCAAGCGCTGGATACGATCGTCACGGCCAATCTGCTGCGCCCCAAACTGTTTTCTTCCATGACGCTGGGTCTGCGGCCGGGCGAAGTCATCAGCGATCTGGGATTGGTCATTCGACCGGACCGATGCCTGGAAGCGAAAAATGTCCAGAACGTCGACCTGCTGGTCGTCTGCGGTGGCTACCGGACAGAGCTCAAGGCAGACAGTAAACTGATCGACCTGCTCCGGATGGCCGCTGAACACGGTGCTGCCTTGGCCGGACTCTGGAACGGAGCCTGGTTTCTGGGCGCGGCAGGCCTGCTTGAAGGTTATCGTTGTGCCATTCATCCCGAGCATCGCCCTGCCCTGGCCGAGCTTGCCAGGGTCACGCATGTCACCAGCGAACCTTACGTGATTGATCGGGACCGGCTCACCGCTTCCAGCCCGACCGGCGCTTTTCATCTGGTGCTGGGATGGATCAAGTGCCTGCACGACAAAGCGCTGGTGGAAGGCATCGAAGACATTCTGTGCTTTGAGGAATCACGCTATCGACGGGTCAAGCCAAGCGTGCATCTGTCTGTCAGCGCTCCGCTGAAAGAGGTCGTGAAGCTGATGGATGCCAACCTCGAAGAGCCTCTGGAGCTGGAACAGTTGGCGGTCTACTCGGGTCGCTCGCGACGCCAGGTCGAGCGCCTGTTCCGCGAGCAATTAGGCACCACGCCGCAACGCTACTACCTGGAGTTACGCATCACCGAAGCGCGCAGATTGTTGCAACACACTGAAATGTCCCAGCTGGAAGTGCTAGTCGCCTGCGGCTTCGTTTCGCCGAGCCATTTCAGCAAATGTTACAGCTCATTCTTCGGCTATCGGCCGTCCAGGGAAAAACGACTGGTCAAATAGCTTCGCGTCGCCCGGAGCTCACAACCCCAACTCCGACAGCCCCGGATGATCATCCGGGCGGCGGCCAAGGGGCCAGTGGTATTTGCGCTCGGAGGCCTGAATAGGCAGGTCGTTGATACAGGCAAAACGACTGGCCATCAGCCCGTCATCGTTGAATTCCCAGTTTTCGTTACCGTACGAGCGAAACCAGTTGCCCGAATCGTCGTGCCACTCATACGCGTAACGGACCGCGATGCGGTTGCCATCGAATGCCCAGAGTTCCTTGATCAGCCGGTAGTCCAGCTCCTTCGCCCATTTACGCGCCAGAAACTGCCTGGCCTGTTCGCGGTCGGTAATGAATTCGGCGCGATTACGCCAGTGAGTGTCCGGTGTGTAGGCCAGCGAGACTTTCTCGGGATCGCGGCTGTTCCAGCCATCTTCGGCCAGACGGACCTTTTCGATGGCGGATTCGCGGGTAAACGGTGGTGATGGCGGGCGGGTCGCGGCAGATGACATGCTGAAGCCTCAAGGCAGATGGACAGTTGAGATAACCAGACCTTATCCAAAGCTGCAAGCCCCACAACAGGCGTTCGGAAGTCGCTTGCTGTCGTCTCGACTGTACAGGCATCATACCGCCACATTTTGCCCTCGCCGCGATGCTCTCCGATGACTCACCGCCCTGCTCCCTTTCCGGCCAATGAGGCAGATCGAATCCTGTCGCTGGAGCATCTCGGCATTCTGGACAGCGCGCCTGAACAAGGCTTCGACGATGTCGTGCTGTTGGCGACCACGCTGTGCAATGTACCGATCGCAATGGTCTCGCTGGTGGATCGTGAACGCCAATGGTTCAAGGCGTGCATCGGTCTGGATGTGCGCGAGACCCACCGCGACCTCGCGTTCTGCGCCCACGCGATTCTGGCGCCGACGGATGTGCTGGTCGTTGAGGACGCTACACTCGATCCTCGCTTCGAACATAGCGCACTGGTTCTCGGCCCGCCTCACATCCGTTTTTATGCCGGAGCCCCCATCTGCAGCGATTCAGGGCTGCCAATGGGCACGGTTTGTGTGATCGACACCGAACCACGCAGCCTCAGCGATTCGCAGCGCCACGGGCTGCAAGCCCTGGCGCGCCAGACAGCGGCCCTGATGCAACTGCGTATGTTGGGCGAACAGCACGAACAACGGGCCGCAGCGTTGACCCGGGAACTGGAGAATGCACAAGGCCACAACCGCGCCACCGAAAAGAATCTGCGCCATTCACAGCGGGTCTCTTCACTGGGCATGCTGACAGCCAGCATTGCGCATGACTTCAATAACCTGCTTCAGGCACTGAGCGCCAGCCTGCAACTGATCCGCATGAGGGCACGGCGTCCGGCCGACGTGGAAAGCCTCAGCGACACCGGGCTGCAGGCGGTGGAGCATGGCCGTCAATTGGTCAGCCGCCTGCTGTCCAGCGTGCGTCAGGACGGACCGGAACTGATTTGCATCGATGTGAGCGAGCGACTCGAAGCGGCGCAGGACCTGTTGCTGCGCTCGGTAGGCGACGAGATGACGCTGTCGTTCGACCTGACGGCCAGAGGTTGGGGTGTGCTCTGTGTCGAAACCCAACTGCATGCAGCCATTCTGAACCTGCTCGCCAACGCACGGGACGCCATGTCGGGACCGGGCCATGCCTGCATCGCGACACACATGGAAACGATCGCCGACGACCTGCGCCTGCCTGAAGGCGATTACCTGGTCATCAGCGTGAGCGACGATGGGCCGGGCATGCCTGCCGAACTGACATCGCGGATCTTCGAACCGTTCTTCACCACCAAAAAGACCGGACTCGGCACCGGGCTCGGACTGGCGCAAGTGCAGGAATTTGCCGTCAACGCCGGTGGCGGTGTGCGGGTCGAGACCGCTCAAGGCAGCGGCACCTGCATGAAGCTCTACCTGCGAATACTGGGACGCATTGACACCAGCGAAACCGGCGCGACTGAAGCCTGATCGAAACGCATTCGCCCGTTCTCTTCCGAATCAATACCTACCTGACACTCAGTATAAGCAAGTCATACTGTAACGCTCAGCACAGCCTCATTATTCAGCCTGTCAATAACTGCCTATTCATCTGGCGTAAGTGCAGCGATTTCTTTGACCTTCCATATGCTCTTTGCGTGATTTCTCAACACCATCGAAGTATGCACTAAACGCTGGCGGTCTTTGCTCGACTAAAGAATGAGCGCGCATAAACCCTCGTTCCTGCTCACATTTCAAACGGGTATAACCTGCAAAATCCTTACCTGACGTCATACCGGCCCTGAAGAGGCAAATGCGCGCACTCCTAGCGTGACTGCACTGCCTCCGACAAAAAAACGTCTTTTTTTAGGTGCTTGCGTTCACCCCCTTACTTTTACAGACCTCAAGTCCGCTCAGACGGGCCACTTACTCGTCTTAAATGATGACGTGACTAGCAATAATTCTCTCTTACCGGAAATGTCGTCATACAACGCTTCAATTAACTTTTCTGTCATTTATATTCACCCGGCAGCAAACGGATTGTTTGCGCCGCATCCATAGCAAATGGACGTTTGCTGGTGAGACACGCAGTTGCCTCTGCGGGTTGTACCTCAAATTAATCAAGGATCAGATTAAATGGTTAAGTCTCAATATAACCGGTCACTCAAATTCGCCAGCGGGCTATTTGGCTCACTGATGCTGGTCAGCCTTTCCGCTCATGCCGATATTGCCACCGACGTAGCCACCACCGGCTGGGCCACTCAGAACGGTGGCACCAAAGGCGGTTCCAGAGCCGCCGCGAACAATATCTACACCGTCAAGAATGCCGCCGAACTGAAAGCCGCACTGTCCGCCTCGGTGGGCAGCAACGGCCGGATCATCAAGATTACCGGCCTGATTGACGTCAGCGAGGGCAAGCCTTACACCAAGACCTCGGACATGAAAGCGCGAGGCCGTCTGGACATTCCAGGCAAGACCACCATCGTGGGCACCAGCAGCAGTGCGGAAATCCGTGAGGGTTTCTTCTATGCCAAAGAAAACGACGTGATCATTCGCAACCTCACCATCGAAAACCCTTGGGATCCGGAGCCGATCTGGGATGCCGATGACGGCAGCGCGGGCAACTGGAACTCCGAATACGACAGCCTGACCGTCGAAGGTGCCAATAACGTATGGGTCGACCACGTGACCTTCACCGATGGCCGCCGCACCGATGACCAGAACGGCACTGCCAATGGTCGTCCCAAGCAGCACCACGACGGCGCGCTGGATGTGAAGAACGGCGCGAACTACGTCACCATCTCGTATTCAATCTTCAAGAATCACGAGAAGAACAACCTGATCGGTTCTAGCGACAGCCGCACCACCGATGACGGCAAACTCAAGGTCACCATCCACAACACCCTGTTCGAAAACATCTCCGCACGCGCACCGCGTGTTCGCTTCGGCCAGGTGCATCTGTACAACAACTATCATGTGGGCAGCACCAGCCATAAGATCTATCCGTTCTCCTACGCTCACGGCGTGGGCAAGGGTTCGAAGATCTTCTCGGAGCGCAATGCGTTCGAAATAAGCGGTATCAGCGGTTGCGACAAGATTGCCGGTGATTACGGTGGAAGCGTGTACCGCGACACTGGCTCGCGGTTGAACGGCAGCGCGCTGAACTGCGCCTGGACCGACAGCATCGGTTGGACCCCGCCTTACAGCTACAGCCCGCTGGCCGCAGACAAAGTGGCGGCCGACGTCAAGGCCAAGGCTGGCGCCGGCAAGATCTGACATCACGTCTAACCCGCTGCGCAAAAGGCCCTCTTGATCGAGGGCCTTTTCATGGCTTAGTCAACCAGTTGATTGATTTCAATGATCGGCAGCAGAACCGCCAGCACTATGACCAGCACCACGCCGCCCATGACCACGATCATCAGCGGTTCGAGCAAGGCGGTCATACCCATGGCGCGGCGTTCGATGTCACGAGACAGGGTTTGCGCGGCGCGCTCCAGCATCGGCGGCAACGCACCGGTCTTCTCGCCGCTGGCGATCAGGTGAATCAGCAATGGCGGAAAGACCTTCTCCACGCGCAACGCGGCAGCCAGATTCACACCTTCGCGCACTTTGGCGGTGGCCTCGGTGACGCTCTGGCTCAGGCGGTCGTTGGACAGGGTCTGACGCGCCGCGTCCAGTGCGCGCAATAGCGGCACGCCCGCGCCGCCAAGAATCGCCAGGGTCGAGGCAAAGCGTGCCGTATTGAGGCCCAGCACGAAACGCCCGATCAAGGGTAATCGCAGAACCCGGGCGTGCCAGCTCAAACGAGCGGCCGGATTGCGCAGGTACATTCGCCAGCCCCATGCACCGACCACCAGACAGACCAGACACAGCCAGCCCCAGCCGCGGATGAAGTCGCTGGCATTGAGCATGGCCAGCGTCAGGCCCGGCAGATCCTGACGCGCCTGGGAGAATGCGCTGACCACCTGCGGCACTACGTAACTCAACAGAAAGATCACGATGGCAATCGACACCAGCCCCACGACCCCGGGATAGATGAACGCCGTGAGAATCTTGCTCCGCAGGCCGTTGCGCTCTTCGATGTAATCGGCCAGGCGCTCCATCACCTGCGCCAGGTCGCCGGACTCTTCACCGGCGGCAATCAAGGCCCGGTAAATGTCCGGAAAATCACCGGGACGCGCAGCAAGCGCTTCGGCCAGTCGCATGCCGCCGCGAATATCGCTGCGCACGGCGCCAAGGGTCTGAATGATGTGCTTGCGCTCGGCCTGCTCCAGCGTCGCGCTCAGCGCCTCTTCCAGCGGCAGGCCCGCGCCCAGCAGGCTCGCCAGTTGCCGGGTGACCGACGCCAGATCGGTGTCCGACAGCCTGGCGCTGAATACCCCTCGCCCGCCGCTCCCGGCCCGCACCGTCTCGACCTCGACCTGCAACGCGGTCAGGCCACGGCCACGCAGCACAGTAAACGCGGCGTTCTGGCTGTCGGCCTCCAGATGCCCGGATTCGATCTTGCCGTGTGCATCGGCGGCTTCGTAGCGATAGCGATTCATCAGACGTCCCGTGTCACGCGAAGAATTTCTTCCGGCGCCGTGGTGCCGCTGCGGACCCAGCGACCACCGTCCTCACGCATGCTCAACATGCCTGCGCGCCTTGCCGCGCCACGCAGCGCCTGCTCATCGGCGCCGCTGTGGATCAGGCTGCGAACCTGATCGTCAACACAGAACAGTTCGTGAATTCCGGTCCTGCCGCTGTAACCGATCTGGTTACAAGCGGCACATCCCACAGGACGCCAACTGCCCGGTAGCGCGGGATCTTCCTGCCGACACTGCACGCAAAGACGGCGCACCAGACGCTGAGCCAGCACGCCGAGCAGCGATGACGCCAGCAGAAACGGCTCGACGCCCATGTCGACCAGCCGATTGACCGCCGACACCGAATCGTTGGTGTGCAGGGTCGCCAGCACCAGGTGCCCGGTCAGCGACGCCTGCACCGCAATCTGCGCGGTTTCGAGGTCGCGGATTTCGCCGATCATGATGATGTCCGGATCCTGACGCAGAATGGCGCGCAGGGCCAACGCGAACGACATGTCGATGCGCGTGTTGACCTGAATCTGGCTGATGCCCGGCAGGTCATACTCGACCGGGTCCTCGACGGTCAGGATATTGCTGGTGCTGGCGTCCAGCCGCGCCAGCGCCGCGTACAGACTGGTGGTCTTGCCGCTGCCGGTCGGCCCGGTGACCAGCACGATGCCATGTGGCTGACGAATGAGGTTGTCGAGCCTGGCCAACAGGTCAGGGTCCATGCCCAGAGTTTCCAGTTGCAGGCGCCCGGCCTGTTTGTCGAGAAGCCGCATGACCACCCGCTCCCCATGACCGGTGGGCACCGTGGAAACACGAATGTCGATCGGTCGCCCGGCCACCCGCAGCGCAATCCGTCCGTCCTGCGGCAGGCGTTTTTCGGCAATGTCCAGTTGAGCCATGATCTTGATCCGCGACACCAGCGAACCGTGCAGTGCCTTGCGCGGCGACACCACATCGCGCAACGTGCCGTCGACCCGATAGCGTACAACCGAGTGACTTTCGTAGGGCTCGATGTGAATGTCGCTGGCTTCGTCCCGGGCGGCCTGAGTGAACAGCGCATTGATCATGCGGATCACCGGTGCGCCGTCCTGTGCATCCAGCAGATCGGTGATTTCAGGGATGTCCTGCATCAAGCGGTCGAGGTCTGCTTCACTCTCTGCCGCGCCGACTACGGCGGCAGCGCTGCCGGTGTCGGCGTAGGCCGCGGTCAGCAATCCGTCCATCTGTGCGTCGTCGACACGCTCAAGACGTACCGGACCGAATTGCCGCCGTGCCTCATTGATCGCCCAGCCGGGCGTTGACTGGCACATGACCAGCACCGCCCCCTGCTCGTCGTGGCGCAACAGAAGACGCTGCGCCTTGGCCCAGGCGTACGGCAAGGCGTTCATGGCAACGGGGCCGGTACGGGAACGGCCCGAATGGTGGCCCGTGGCATCTGGCCCCGCGCCGGCAATGACTCGGGTATCGCCTTGGCCGCCGACGGCAGCTGCGGCGCCTGCATGTCTGGCAAGGCCCAGTTGCGCTCCGGCTGCAAGCTGCCTTGCGCGCGGCGCATGTAATCGTAACGGTTGAGGGTGATGCTGCGCCCGGCGCCACTGTCGCGAATGATATAGGGACGCAGAAACACCATCAGGTTAGTCTTGGTGAGCTGTCGCCGCTCGTTGCGGAACAGCACGCCCAGCACCGGAATGTTCGACAGCCACGGCACTGCGTCATTGCTCTGGTTGTAGCCGTCCTGAAGCAATCCGCCCAGTACCATGATCTGCCCGTCGTCGAGCAGGATACTGGTGTCAATGGCACGCTTGTTGGTCACCGTGCCCGCCTCGAGCGACGCCCGCTGATCGACGCTGCTCACTTCCTGGTAGATATCCAGCTTGACCGTGCCACCCTCGGAAATCTGCGGACGCACATTGAGCTTCAGGCCGACTTCTTCACGCTCCACGGTCTGGAACGGGTTGTTGCTGGTGCCGCCTCCACCGGTCACGTAACTGCCGGTGACGAAGGGAATGGTCTGACCGACAAAGATGCTGGCGGCTTCGTTGTCCAGGGTCAGCAGGTTCGGGGTGGACAACACATTGCTGCCGCCTTTGCTCTTCAGCGCCCGCGCCAGAACCTTGAGGTCCAGCACCTCACCGATGCCGGGGATGGTCACCGAGCCCTTTACCACACCGACATTCAAGCCCTGTGGCAGAACGTCGATGCTGGTCGGGCTGGCCGGACTGCTGACCAGCCCGGTACCGCCCAGATTGGCACCGCCGAAAACGCCGCTGCCACTCAGGTTGCCGGTCTGCCATTGCACACCGAATTCGCTGGCATCGTCCTCACTCACTTCGACGATCAGGCTTTCGATGACCACCTGAGCACGACGCTGGTCGAGCTGGTCGATCACTTCACGCAGATTACGATACAGCGGTTCGGGCGCCGAGATCAGCAAGGTGTTGGTGGTCGCGTCAGCCTGGATGGTCACGCCGCCAGCCGTGAAGGCTGTGTTCTGATCGGTCTGCTGACCGCCAAGAGCGGTGCCGCTGCTCGTGCCGCCGCTTTGTCCGTAGCCGCTACTGCCTGTGCTGCTGACGTTGCCGCTGCCGGATGAAGTACCGTTGGCGCCCTGCCCGTCACTTTTGTTGACCGAACCGCCCATGCCGCTGAGCATCGCGCGTGCACTGTCAGGCATGCCGCTGTCGCTTTCGCCGGTCAACAACCCGCGTAAGGCCTGGGCCAGCTTGCCGGCCTGAGCGTTACGCAGATAGACCACGTGCAGGTTGCTGGGATTGCTCTGGGCGTTGTCCAGTTTATAGATCAGGTTGCGCGCCAGCTCGGTGCGTTCCGGGCTGCCCGCCCGAATGATGATGGCATTGGAGCGCGGGTCGCCGACCACACTGATTTTCTGGGTCGGATCTCCGCCCTGAGTGTCCAGCAACTCACTCACCATGCCGGCAATATCCACGGCAATGCCGTTGTGGACCGACACCACATCGGTATCGATGGCACTGGGCGTGTCGATGCCGTCGATGATCTGCGCGACCCGCGTCAGGTTCTCGGCATAATCAGTGACCACGATGGTGTTGTTGCCCGGATAGGCGTTGATCGGATTGTTCGGCGACACGATGGGCCGCAGCACTGGGATCAGGTTGACCGCGTTCTCGTACTGCAGGCGAAAGGTGCGGGTCAACATGCCATTGGCGGCGGGTTTGTCAGGACTGTAGATCGGACCGCCCAGCAGCTTGGCATCTGCCTCGGGCACCACATGCGCGACGCCGCCGACATCGACCACGCTGAAACCCTGCATGCGCAATGCCGACAACAACATGTCGTACGCCTGAACCGCCGGAACCTGTCCTTCGCTGACCAGCGTCAGGGAGCCGGTGACCCGCGGGTCCAGCAAAAACTGTTGGCCGGTCGAGCGAGACAAGGCTCGCACGACCGCCTGAATATCGGCGTCCACGAAATTGAGTTGCACCGGCTGATTGCCGAGCACGCTGCGTGCTGCGGCCTGGCTGCGGGCACCGGCCTGCCGATGCGGCGCGTTGACCGGATGCTGCACCCTGGGCGCGCGCGCCGTGTCGGCCTGCCCGCGTTGCCGGTCGAGCAGCGCGTCACCGCTGCGTTGCGTGCTGGCCAAGGGTTGCCCCAGTTCACTGTCCACCAGCAACGGTTGTGTCGGGGATGAGCTGCTGCACGCACTCAGCGCCAGCAGCATGAAAGGCAACACCTTGCGACATTGACGCATGTCATTGAAGCCTGACCACTTCATAAAGCTTCCTTAGCGCCCGGCGCCTGATCCATGCGAACGATCCCGGACAGGCGACCTGCCGAGACTTGAGCGGAAGGCTCGTCTGCGCGCTGCAGACGGGCCTCTGTAACCTGTAACGAAAACTGTCCTGGCTGCTCCAGCAACCATTCCATCACCACATCGGCCGATGCCTGTTCGAACGTCAGTTGCCACCCCGAATCGCTGTCTGGAGCTGTAACCTCTAATCGATAGCGGCCCTTGAGCCCGGCGCCGTCAAGACTGTCTCGTAATGCCTGCTCCAAGTCTTGTCCAGGTACTCGCGACACCGGCATCGACACCTGTTGCAACAGTTCGTCCAGGGTCTGGCTTTGTGTACGCAGTTTGGGAGTCTCGGTATGCCAGTAGGCGATGCTCTTCAGCGGCGGCTGAATCAACAGCAGCCATACCAGCAGCCCCAGCAGCACCAGCCCGGCACTGCTGATCAGTTGCCGTTCTCTACGCGTCAGGCCCGACCACGTGCCTTTGGCACGCAGATGCAATCCACGCCAGCGGGCTTGCGCAAGGCCCAGCGCCGATCTACTCATGGTCGTCAGCCCCGCTGCCATCGCCCTCATGGCTTGCCGACTCGGCCAACGGACTCAGCGTCCACAGACGGTCCTCGCGACTGACGCTCAGGCCCACCTGCTTCAACGCTTCCTGCAAGGCACCATCGATAGGCACCTGCGGCGTTTCGGCCAACAGTTGCAGACGCAGTTGATCCTCGGAAAACGTGAGGCTTTGCACGCTGCCCGCCATGAAAGGCAGCCCCTCGGCGGCCTGTTGCAGCAATTGATTGAAGCGCTGGCCGGAATCGCCGCCCGTTCCACCTTGCCGCGCAGCCAGTTGCTGACGCGCCTGTTGCAAGGGATTGAGAATCACCGGCAGCCCCGGAAATGCCTGTTTGACACGCTGACTCATCCCGGCTTTCAGTGCCTGTCCTTGAGCCGCTTCGCGAGCGGCATACAGGTTGAGGCCCGAGATCCACACCACCGCCGCCAGCACGCAGCAGATCAGGGCGGGCGTCCAGCGGGAAGTCTGCGCGGCTCCGCGTTCAAGCCCCTCATGCAGCCCCCAGCCCGGCGTCTCACCACTCAAATACTGTTGCGCCGACAGGTGCTCAACGCGGCGAACCTCATAACCCAACACCAGTCGCTCACCGGGTCCGTCTTCCAGGCTGGACTCAAGGCCTGGTTGCACCACCGCATGATCGGCGCCGTAACGCAGTAACCAATGATCGTCCAGCCGACAAGCGCTGACCTGCCCAGGCACAGGCACCGCCAAGCCGAACGGCGCCGCATGCAGCCCGCGTAACGGCAGGCGCATCTGGCGCAACAGCTCGATCAGCGGAACCAGCGCGGCCTTCGGCAGCCAGGCAAGGTGCACCCGACCTTCGGCATTGCGCGTGCTGTGAGCGAGGTGCATCCGCTCACTGTTGCCGAGCATCATTGCTTGTGCGGCACAGGTGACGGCCGCTTTGAGACGCGACCCGGACAGCGGTGGCAGATCGATAAACGTGATTACGCTGTCCAGCGGGTGCAGATAGCACTCAACCATCGGCGGTTTTTTGCCCGCGGCTAACGCTGCCAACGTGCTGCGCCCGCACTCGACGTTTCGGCCCGCACGATCCAGCCGCACGTACTCAAGCTCGGTGTCACGAGTCAGCGACGTCAACGGCGGCAGAGCCACTCTCACGCGACTCATATGCCCACCCGTGACCAGATGACCCGCGGAATCGAGTCGCCTACCCGATGCAGCAACGCCTGAATTCTGACCTGACGTTGCTGCGCACGCGCCTGGCCTCGCAACATGAACCACTCGCTGGTAATCCCGACGTTGAGATGATCGACGGTCAGCTTCGGCACACGCAGCCGGTTGACCAGATCGCCACGATTGACGAACCACAGCCCCCGATCACGCTCGGACACAACAGTCTGCGCCCTGGACAGCGACAAGCCGGGAATGACCGCCGCCAGCACTTCAGCGCTGGCAGTGTTGCCGTTCACCCAGGTGTTGCTCGGCAGCACACTCACGTAGTGATCCAGACGCGCCAGCGAAGCCTCGTTCAGACCTGCCACGCCACGCAGATCTTCCAGGCTGCGCAGCATCGGCTGTGTGGCGGGAAGCAGCGTTTGCGCGGACGCGGGCGATGTCACCCGGCCGCTGTCGAAGCTGCTGGCGGCACCGGTTGCCACAGGTGATGACAGAAGCCTTGGATAAGACGTGATCACTCGCTGGCTGATGCGTTGAGCAAGCGCCACGTCGATGCCGATCATTTCGCATAACCGCTCGAAGCTGCGTTGCTGTCCGACATCCAGTTGCTGGTTGGTCAGCAGGTTGCGCAGGTTGAATTTGCCCTGCTGATCCTGCAACTGGCCTTCGAAATCACCCTGTAAAACACCCTGCGAGTCGCTGCCGATCGGCTTGGCCCACGGCTGGTCCAGGCGTGTCAGCGGGTCGCGCTGGCGGGAGTCCCAAAGCAATTGACGACTGACTTCGAGCCCGCCCAGCAGCAGCTCGCTGCCCTGCACGCGGGACTGCTCGGCCTCAAGGCTTCGGGTCAGCACACCCTGACGAGTGAGCATACCGGCCGCGATCACGGCCACGATCGCGGCAATCAGCAACGCGCTGATAATCGCCGAGCCGCGCTGCCCGGGCGACGTGAAAATGAGCTTTTTCATGGCAGCGCTTAAAGCTGCCAGGAGCCGATATCGGCGTTCACACCGTCGCCATCCGGCTGGCCATCGGCACCGAGGGAAAAGATGTCCACCTCGCCGTTGACACCAGGATTCAGGTAATTGTAGGGCCGACCCCACGGGTCATTGGGCAGGCGTTCGAGATACGAGCGCCAGTTACTTTTGTTGACGTTCGCAGGGCGTTCCACCAGAACCTTGAGGCCCTGATTCTGGTTCGGATAGCTGCCGTGATCGAGACGATAGAGCTTGAGGGCCTGCATCAGGCCGGCGATGTCTTGCCTGGCGGCAGTGGCGCGGGCCTGGTCGGGGCGATCCAGCACCTTGGGCACCACGATGGCCGCCAGAATCCCCAGAATGACCACCACAACCATGATTTCGATCAGGGTAAAACCAGCCTGGGCGCGACGGCCTGCAGGCCGCTGCTTGACGCACGCGACTTCCATATCTACTTCCCTTGATAATCCTTATCAGGCCCGCAGTGTAACAAAACTATAAAGCGCGACGAGGGAAATATTCAGTGATTTGCGTTCGCATCCGGGCGGCGTAGCAGTGCTATTCTGCGTCACGGTAGTCAGCCAGGAGGCCGCATGCGACCGCGACACAAGGACCGTGGTTTTACCCTGATCGAGGTGCTGGTCGCACTGGCGATCATTGCCGTTGCCATGTCTGCCGCAGTGCGGGTTGCGGGCGGCATGACGCAGAGCAACGGCCTGCTCCGGGACCGTGCTGTCGCCTTGCTGGCGGCGCAAAATCGACTGGCGGAATTGCGCCTGGAGGGCCAGCTCAAGTCAGGCGCGAAAGCGGTCGACTGTGATCAGGGCCGCCTGCTGCTGCGCTGCGAACAGACGCTGGTCGCGATGCACGGCGGTGCACTGATGCGGGTCAGCGTCAGGGTCACCGAACGCGACAAACAGGCACCGCCACTGGCTCGACTGCAGACGGTACTCGGTCATCCCTGGGTCAGACCTCAATGACGGTCGTTCAAGCGCGTAAGCCCCGGCAGCGCCGGAATCTCAGGCAGCGTGCTGACCTTGAGCCGGGTCTGCTCCGACCCGCGTTCAATCACCACGCCATCCGCCTCGATCGCCACCAGACGTACATCCCTGGCCAGACGCTCGCCCGCCATCACACTGCGCGCCGGTCCGTCATTGAGGCGGATGATCGCCACCGCGCCACGCGCTCCCGCCATCACGCCCGACACACTGATTTGCACCTGAGAAGGTTGATTGGCGAACCATTGTTTCGCCGGACTGGCGAAACCAGAATCCTGCGTAGTGAGGGGTTCCACCGGGGTGTGCGACTGTGCCGGATTCAACAGCAGTGATGACCAGGTCGCCACACCTGCCAGCGCAGCAAGCAACGCCACTGACTGCAACAAGCGCGGAGCCGATACACCAAGAGCAAATGCCATGACTGAACCTCCTGTTCGTCTGGGCAGGAAGTCTACATCAGACTGCGCGTCGGTACAGCGGGACACCGAACGAACACTCAAGGGACACAGCGTCATGACCACGGACAGGCAACAGGGCTTTACCTTGATCGAACTGATGGTAGTGCTGGTGATCATCGGCATCGCCAGCGCAGCGGTCAGCCTGAGCATCAGACCTGACGCCGATGCACAACTGCGCAAGGACGGCGAGCGGCTGGCGCACCTGCTGCAGATCGCTCAGGCCGAAGCCAGGGCCGACGGCCGCCCTATCACCTGGCTGGCCGACGGCAAAGGGTTCGCCTTCAGACGACGCGACGAACAGGGCACCGGTCATGAGCATTTCAATGACGATCCGCAACTGCGACCGCGTACTTGGGAAACACCTTCGATGCGCGTGCAGGTACAGCCCGGACGACCGGTGATTCTGAATGCCGAATGGATTACCCCTGAGTTGCACATTCAGCTCTCCGATGGCCAGCACTCGCTTGGGGTGCACCGCAGCGCGCTGGGCCAGTTGAGCGTGGTTAGCGCACCATGAACACAAACCAGCGCGGCTTTACTCTGCTTGAGGTGATGGTAGCGATTTTGCTGATGTCGATTGTCAGCCTGATTGCATGGCGGGGTCTGGACAGCGTGACGCGCACCGACGCCCGATTGCGTGAGAACACCGAGCAGACCGAATCGCTGTTGCGCTCGCTGAACCAGCTGGAGCGCGACGTGGCCCTGCGCGCCAGCATCGAATTGCAGGAGCCGGACCTCGATGGCAACCAGGGTGAGCGTCCGCAGGCACCGGCGCCGGTCAGCGTACGTGGGACCGACAGCAGCGACTTTCGTCTGGATGTGATTCGCAGCGCGGCCACCTCCGGCGAGGGTTTGCAGCGCGTGCGCTGGTGGCTGAAGAACGGCACGCTGTACCGCGCCATGGGAGACGCCAGCGACCGCTATCCCCTGCCCGCACCTCAGGCTGGCGTCGCTGTGCTCGGGCAGGTTACAGAGCTGCAAGTGCGTATCTGGAAGCAGGATAACGCCTGGCATACGCTGGATGGCAACCGGGAAGACAATCCCAAAGGCCTGGAGATTCGTCTGACCCGGGAAACCGCTCAAGGCCCAGAGCGTTACCGAAAGGTCCTCGATGCGCTGGACTGACGAAGCCGTACTGACAACACCAGACGCAAAGGGCCGGACTGACAGACCTTCACGACCCTGGCCGCTCGTCGCAGCGGCGTGAGTCACCGCCGAAGCGCACGTCTTGCGCGACGTTCAAGGACTATTCTTTTCCCGAAGGAGGACTGACCGCGTCCTCGCTGGACATGGGGCAACGAGCACACCCGCAGGCTCGCATCCGCCTCGTCATGTGAACATCTCGCGCGCAACGGGGCCATGAAAGTCGCTCAGATCGCTCCCTTGTTTGAATCCGTACCTCCCTCGCTGTACGGCGGCACCGAACGCGTTGTCGCCTGTCTCACTCAGGCACTGGTCGAGTTGGGGCACGATGTCACACTGTTCGCTTCCGGTGACTCCTCTACCTGCGCAACGCTGGTCGCATGCCGTAATCAGGCACTGCGCCTGGACCGCTCGTCGAAGTCCACACTGGCGAGCCACATGAACATGCTCCATGAAGTGCGGCAGCGAGCCAGCGAGTTCGACGTCTTGCACTTCCATACCGATCTGCTGCACTTCCCCTTTTTCGAAGCCATTGCTTTCAAGACCCTGACCACCTTGCATGGCAGGCTCGACGTGACAGACTTTCAGAACGCTTATGCACGCTGGCCGGAGTATCCACTGGTCTCGATCTCGCAGCACCAGCGCAACCCGATGCCCGATGCACACTGGCTGGCCAACGTGCCCCATGGCTTGCCGGATTTCAGCCCGACGTTCAACGCGGCCCATGGCGATTACCTGGTCTTTCTGGGCCGCCTCTCGCCGGAAAAACGGCCGGATCGCGCTATCGCCATCGCCCGGGCCAGCGGCCTGCCGTTGAAAATCGCGGCCAAGGTGGATTGGGCCGAGCGCGACTACTTCCATCACGTGGTCATGCCGCAACTTGCCACGCCCGGCATCGAGTACCTGGGAGAAATCGGCGACCGCGACAAGGCTCGATTGCTCGGCAACGCCAGAGCCCTGCTGTTCCCCATCGACTGGCCCGAGCCGTTCGGGCTGGTCATGATCGAGGCCATGGCCTGCGGCACGCCGGTTATCGGCTGGCACTGTGGTTCGGTACCCGAAGTCCTGGATGATGGCGTCACAGGATTGATTGTCAGCAGTGAGCAGGAAGCCGTGAACGCCGTCCATCAGGTGCTTGCACTGGATCGGCAGGCCATTCGCGATGTGTTCAAGAGGAAATTCTCGGCAACTGTCATGGCGCAACATTACGTCGATCTGTACCGACATCTGGCAAGAGGTCATGACATCACTGGATCGTAGGTGTGCATACGATGAAGAAGTTACTGTCCAGCCATGAATCATCCCCACAACCACTTGCTGTCGAAGAGGCACCCTGCACCCAGAGCCTGTTCGTCCTGGTCAACCACAACATGTTTCTGGTGGCGAACGCATCGGGGGACATCGAAGGCCACGATGTCGGCCTGTTTCATCACGACACGCGTCTGCTGTCGGTCTACCGACTGACGCTGGCGGGAGAACGCCCGACGCTGCTTTCAGCGGCCGTCAGCCAGAACAACGTCTACTTCATCTCTCACCTGACCAATCACCCCTTGCCAGCGCTGGGCGCGGAGACCACTCCGCAGGGCGTCCTGCACATCGAGCGCAAACGCTTTCTCTGGGAAGAACGCATGTTCGAGAGCATCACGCTGACCAACTACAGCGACCTGCACGGCAGGCTGCCCATCGATTTGCAGTTCTATGGCGACTTTTTCGACATGTTTGAAGTGCGCGGCCAGAACCGTCCAGTGCGCGGTTCGATGAACCAGCCCGAAGTCTCCGGCTGCAGCGTGGTGTTGCGCTATCGCGGGCTGGACGATCAACAGCGCAATATGGCGATCAGCTTTTCGGAAACGCCTGCTCATATCGACGGGCACAGCGCCCGCTTTCAGATCGACATTCGCGCCCATCAGACCAGAACCTTGTACGTCGAGGTTGGCAATCGCGTCGTTCAACCTACCCGAGCGCGCTATCGCCATGCGGCCGCGCAGGCTTGCCGCGCGATGCGTCAAAAAGAACGCAGGGGTGCGCGCATAAAGGCATCGGGGCGGCTGTTTCAGGCCTGGCTCGACAAGTCCCGCGCCGATCTCGCCCTGCTGACCGCCGACCTGCCCACCGGCCCTTACCCTTACGCAGGCGTCCCCTGGTACTCCACGCCGTTTGGCCGCGACGCCATTATCACGGCCTATCAATCACTCTGGCTGGACCCCTCGCTGGCACGGGGCGTGCTCGCTTACCTGGCCGAACATCAGGCCATGGAAATCTCGACCTTCAGCGACGCAGAGCCCGGCAAGATCATGCATGAAACCCGACAGGGAGAAATGTCGAACCTCAACGAACTGCCCTTCGCACGTTATTACGGCGGCGTCGACACCACACCGCTGTTCGTCATGCTGGCCGGGGCCTATGTGAAAAGAACCGAAGACATGGCATTCATCGACCAGCTCTGGCCATCGCTGGTGCGTGCCACACGCTGGATAGAAACCAATGCGTCCGTTAGTCCCGACGGCTTCGTCAGCTATAAACGCGGCGAGACCACCGGTTTGGCGAATCAAGGCTGGAAAGACAGCCATGACTCGATTTTTCACAGCGACGGCCGCTCGCCTGAAGGGCCCATTGCGCTGGTCGAGGTGCAGGGGTATGCCTGGCGCGCCTACCTGGCCATGAGCGAGCTCGCCAGCATTCGCAGAGAAGAAACCGCAGCCACTCACTGGCACGCCTGCGCAGAGCGACTGCGCCAAGCGGTCGAGCGTCGTTTCTGGATGGAAGACCGGCAATTCTACGCACTGGCACTGGATGGCCAGGGCGAACCCTGCAGAGTCAAAGCCTCCAACGCGGGCCATCTGCTGTTCACCGGCCTGCCAGCCCCCGAACGCGGCAAAGCCGTAGCCCACCAATTGCTGGCCGGCCACTTCGACAGCGGCTGGGGCCTGCGCACCTTGGAAACCGGTGCGATCCGCTTCAATCCCATGTCTTACCACAACGGCTCGGTCTGGCCCCACGACGTTGCCCTCTGCGCTGCCGGCATCGCTCGTTACGGCGAGCATGCAGGTGCCGTGCATATTCTGAGCAGCCTATTCGAAGCCGCGACCGCCTTCGGCATGCGCTTGCCGGAACTCTACTGCGGCTTCAAACGCGGCCCCGGCGAGTCCCCAATCGCCTACCCCGTCGCCTGCCTGCCCCAAGCCTGGGCGGCAGGCTCGGTGTTCATGCTGTTGCAAGCGTGCCTGGGCATTTCTGTCGATGCTGCGCAAAGACGCATCGTGATCACCCAACCGCGCTTGCCCGTCGGCATTGATCGCATCGAGGTGAAGCGTTTGAGGTTTGGAGCATTCAGGATTGATCTGACAGTGCAACGGATCGGAGAGCGGGTGGCGGCGTTTATCGAAAGGCAAGAGGGACCGGGAGTGATTGGGGTGGATGTGAGGTTGTAGGGTATGCGATCCATAAACCCCACCAGCCCAACGGTGGGTCAACGGTTTACCGTTGCAGCCTCAGGTCACGCCGCAAAGTGCGTTGGCCAAGGCCGTGCATTATCTGGCGAATAACTGGAGCCGCCTAGAGCGCTACGTCGAAGCGGGTTACTTGCCCATCGATAACAACGCGGCCGAAAGAGCGATCAAGCCGTTTGTCATTGGTCGCAAGGCCTGGCTGTTCAGCGATACCATCAATGGCGCCAGTGCCAGCGCGAAGATCTACAGCCTGGTCGAGACCGCCAAGGTCAACGGCCAGGAGCATTATGCGTGGCTGCGCCACGTACTTGAGCGGCTGCCGCACGCTTCGTCAGTTGCCGACTACGAAGCTCTGCTGCCGTGGAACTGCTCGCCAGAAATGCAACGGTAAACCGTTGCCCGATTGTTTGTAAGCGCTCCATAAACCCCACCGATCTTAATATGGCTGGCGCGGTCAGCTAAGCGATGCGGGTGAGCAATTCCACGGGAGCAAGGCTTCGTAATTTTTTTCAATCACCTGAGC
>NZ_MUIO01000020.1 GCF_002087235.1 Pseudomonas floridensis
TAAGTGAACAGCATTACCGCACCAGGCGGGGTTTTTTATGGGTGAAACTTGAGGGGTAAAGCTGGCTTACATCATGCCGCCCATACCACCCATGCCGCCCATGTCCGGCATGCCGCCGCCTGCTGGCTTGTCTTCAGGCACGTCAGCGATCATCGCTTCGGTGGTGATCATCAAGCTGGCGATCGAGGACGCTGCCTGCAGAGCAGAGCGAGTGACCTTGGCCGGGTCCAGGATACCCATTTCGATCATGTCGCCGTATTCGCCGGAAGCAGCGTTGTAACCGAAGTTACCCGAACCCTGCTTGACCTTGTCGACCACGACGCTTGGCTCGTCACCGGAGTTGGCAACGATCTGGCGCAGCGGTGCTTCGACGGCACGACGCAGCAGAGCGATACCGACGTCCTGATCGGCGTTGTCGCCTTTCAGACCTTCGATAGCCTGCAGGGAGCGAACCAGTGCCACGCCGCCGCCAGGTACCACGCCTTCTTCAACGGCTGCACGGGTAGCGTGCAGGGCGTCTTCAACACGGGCTTTCTTCTCTTTCATTTCAACTTCGGAACCGGCACCGACCTTGATCACAGCAACGCCGCCAGACAGCTTGGCCAGACGCTCTTGCAGTTTCTCTTTGTCGTAGTCGGAGCTGGTGTCACCGATTTGCTGGCGGATCTGAGCGATGCGCGAGTCGATGTCGGTCTTGACGCCAGCACCGTCGATGATGGTGGTGTTTTCTTTGTTCAGCACGACGCGCTTGGCATTACCCAGGTGTTCCAGGGTAGTGGTTTCCAGGCTCAGGCCGATCTCTTCGGAGATAACGGTACCGCCAGTCAGGACAGCGATGTCCTGCAGCATTGCCTTGCGACGGTCGCCGAAACCTGGAGCCTTGACGGCTGCGACTTTCACGATGCCGCGCATGTTGTTCACAACCAGAGTCGCCAGGGCTTCGCCTTCAACGTCTTCGGCAACGATCAGCAGAGGACGACCTGCTTTCGCGACGGCTTCCAGAACCGGCAGCATTTCGCGAATGTTGGAGATCTTCTTGTCAACCAGCAGCAGCAGCGGGCTGTCCAGCTCGGCAACCATGGTGTCCGGCTTGTTGATGAAGTACGGGGACAGGTAGCCACGGTCGAACTGCATGCCTTCAACGACAGACAATTCGTTTTCCAGGCCCGAACCTTCTTCAACGGTAATAACGCCGTCTTTGGTCACTTTTTCCATGGCTTCGGCAATGATGTCGCCAATGGAGTGATCAGAGTTGGCCGAGATGGTGCCGACCTGGGCAATCGCCTTGGTGTCGGTGCATGGCTTGGACAGCGCTTTCAACTGAGCAACGATGGCGATGGTCGCCTTGTCGATGCCGCGCTTCAGATCCATCGGGTTCATGCCGGCAGCGACGGCCTTCAGGCCTTCGTTGACGATGGCTTGAGCCAGAACGGTAGCGGTGGTGGTACCGTCACCGGCGTCGTCGTTGGCACGGGAGGCAACGTCTTTAACCAGTTGCGCGCCCATGTTTTCGAAGCGGTCTTTAAGCTCGATTTCCTTGGCGACCGACACACCGTCTTTGGTGATCAGCGGAGCACCGAAGCTCTTCTCGATGATGACGTTACGGCCTTTTGGGCCCAGGGTCGCTTTTACTGCGTCAGCCAGGACGTTTACACCGGCGAGCATTTTCTTGCGGCCAGAATCGCCGAATTTAACTTCTTTAGCAGCCATGATCATTATTCCTTGAATACTTTGTAGTAACGGAAATCAGCGCGAGCACTCAGCCTTCGATAACAGCGAGAATCTCGTTCTCGCTCATCACCAGCAGGTCTTCGCCGTCTACTTTCACAGTGTTGCTGCCGGAATAAGGGCCAAACACCACTTTGTCACCCACTTTCACGGCCAGCGCACGTACTTCACCGTTGTCCAGCACGCGGCCGGTACCAACAGCGACGATTTCGCCACGGTTTGGCTTTTCGGCAGCCGAACCTGGCAGAACGATACCGCCGGCAGTTTTCGTTTCTTCTTCGCTGCGACGGATTACGACGCGGTCATGCAGAGGACGAAGCTTCATTGTCGATCTCCTGATTATGGTTTTTGAGCGCCCGGTGAATGCACCGGCCGGTTATAAATCCGGACTTGCCGGTTACGGTTCGACGCGCGAACCGCAGAATACGGTCTGGCGTTGAGGCCAGAAACCTTGCGGTGACCCATACATAAGGGCGGGCAAGGGTATTACAAGGCTTGGGCAAGAATTTTTTTACGCCGACGCGGGGCATGAAAACGGACACGGCACCCGAAGGTGCCGTGCTGGAGGCGGGGCGGATTACTTGTCGCGGTGTTCGAACTCACCTTCGATCACGTCGGGCTCACGGGTGGGCTGATGAATCGCGTGGGGGCGACTGCCGGCCGCCTCCTGATTGGCACGGGTCTGCAGATCGTCGGCGAAGGCCCGCTGACGCATGGCCTGAGCCTCGGCCCGCTCGCGCACTTTGTTGATCAGCACGCGGCGCGTGACAGGCAACAGACAGATCACGCCCAGAATGTCACTGATGAAGCCGGGCAACAGCAGCAAGCCGCCACCTACCGCCACCATCAGACCTTCAAGCATCTGCTGGGCAGGCAATTCGCCGCGCGACAGGCTTTCACGAGCGCGCAGAGCCGTGGCAAAGCCGGCCACGCGCATGACAAAAAGCCCCAGCATCGAAGTCGCCAGGACCAGCAGGAATGTCCAGAGAAAGCCAATGGACATGCCGACCCGAACCAGCAGAAACAGTTCGAGTACCGGAAAAAGTAAGAACATCAGCAAAAAAACACGCATCAAATCAGTTCCTCAGCGCAAGGGTGCCTTGCCAGTAGACCGTATGTGATGTCAGAAAGTCGTTAATTCAAGCGCACTGTTCTTCAATCACTGGCCATTTCTGCGCATGAGCCAGCTGAACCAAGGCTTCGCGCACTTGTGTCGGTGTATTACAAGGGCCGCTGAACGCCAACCAGTAGAGACTTTGCGCAATGCGCAGGTGCATGCCTTCACTGTCGATGCCCACAAGTTGCGCAGGCTCTGTGCGGGGCAAGCCGGACAGCTCGACGTAATGGGCAATGGCCTTGGCGTGATCCTGATTCATGTGCTCGACCATCCCGGTTTCAACCTTACCGGCGAACGGGTTGGCCAGTGCGACATCGTCCAGCCAGTGAATGGCCCCGAAACCGCCGATGTAGCGGTAACGCACAGGTGCCAGCACCCAGAAGTCGAAATCGTGAGCAGTGTGATAGCTCTGCGACTCGGGAAAGAACCGGTAGTAACGCCGTGCCGCGGCTTCGATGGCATCCCCGTCATCGAGCTTGCGGGCCTGCGCCAGAACCGTCACACGACCCACCGCCTGAACATCCTCGGCACCCCGCTCGCCCACCAGCAGCGAACACTTGGGGTCCAGCGTCAGGTTGTGCGTGTGCTGCGCAATACGGCTGATCAACACCAGCGGACAGCCCAGATCATCCAGGCAAAACGGCACGACCGAACCGAACGGATAACCCGGCATGGATTTGGAGTGCGTGGACAGTACCGCCCTGTACTCCTTGAGCAGCAGGTGTCGGGCATTCTTAGAGGCTTTCGCGCTCACCTTGTGACTCCTTATAACGTTTTCGTCGAGTTGAAGACGAACGCGCGGAAACAGAATATAACGTGCTCTGGCAATGGCATTCGGACTCGCATGAGTCAGCGAAGCCATGAAGACAATAATCCGATTGGGCACGCATATGGAATTGAAAGACAAGGTAATCATGATCACCGGCGGCGGCCAGGGGCTCGGCCGGGCAATGGCTGAGTATCTGGCCGGTAAAGGCGCGAAGCTGGCGCTGGTGGACCTGAATCAGGAAAAGCTCGACCAGGCAGTGGCCGCCTGCCAGGCAAAGGGTGTAGAAGCGCGGGCCTACCTGTGCAATGTCGCCAATGAAGATCAGGTCGTGGCGACAGTGAACACCATCGCTGAAGAATTCGGGGCCATTCATGGCCTGGTCAACAACGCGGGCATCCTGCGCGACGGGTTGCTGGTCAAGGTCAAGGACGGCGTCATGTCCAAGCTGAGCCTGGCGCAATGGCAGTCCGTCATCGACGTCAACCTGACCGGTGTTTTCCTGTGCACACGCGAAGTGGCGGCGAAGATGATCGAGCAGCAGACTCAGGGCGCGATCATCAATATCTCGTCGATTTCCCGGGCGGGCAATATCGGGCAAACCAACTACACGGCCGCCAAGGCGGGTGTTGCAGCGGCGACCGTGACCTGGGCCAAGGAACTTGCTCGTTATGAGATTCGCGTCGCAGGCGTAGCCCCCGGTTTCATCGAGACCGAAATGACCGGCAGCATGAAGCCCGAAGCGCTGGAAAAGATGACCTCGGCCATCCCGCTCAAACGCATGGGCAAGCCGGACGAAATCGCCCACTCGGTGGCTTACATTCTGGAAAACGATTATTTCAGCGGACGCATCCTTGAACTGGATGGTGCCATGCGCATGTAAGATGTGACGTAACGTGTCAGCGACGCGCCAGAAACAGCGCGTCGTCTGACCGCCTGTTTTACCAGGCGACGCCGAAGCCTGCGGTGTAGCGCGTCTTGTCGACATCGCCATTGTTGGAACCGCTGATGACGTCCTTCTCGGCCTTGAGGTTGAGCGAGGCCCATTCGGTGACCTTGTAGCGCAGCCCCGCCTCGACATCCAGCGAGTAATCGGCAACGCCACTCAGCGGCTTGCCCAGCTCGCCGTTGGTGAAGAATTCGACTTTCTTGCCGATCAGGTAGCGGTTGTAATCCCATGTACCGGCAACGGAGTAGAAGTTTTCCTTCTCACCGTTGGAGAACTCGAAATCGGTGCGGTTGAGCAGCGCTCCGACCTTGAAGGCACCCAGTTCGTCGTCCCAGAACTGATAGCCGGGACCGGTACCCACAACACGCTGGCGGGACAGGTCTTCGATCTTGTCGCGCTTGTAGGTAACGCGGGCGTCCCAGAAGAATTTCTCGGTCAGGAAGCGGTCGATCGAGTACTCGGCGCTCCAGTTGTCGGTGCCGACCACATCATCTGTCGTCTCGCGGTTGTATTCGCCTCGGGCGTTGTGTCTCCACTGACCATGGCGCGCCGACGTCTTGAAGGCAACGTTGTAGTCATTGGTGTCGTTCTCGGCCTGCTGGAAATCCAGCGCGGCGTCGATGTTGCCCTTCCAGACCAGATCGGTGATAACCGGCTTGGGCTTGATGATCTGCTGAATGCTCGCCAGCTCGACCGTCTTGGGCGCTTCGCCGTTGGCCAGGACGACCTTGCCGTCGTCGGACGCTTTCAGCGACTTGGCAACTTCGCCCGTGTACTGATCCTGCTTGACCAGCAGCGGCTGATCGCTCTCCAGGGTCTTGACCTGTTTCCAGTCGAGTGGAATGGCGCCACCGTACGCGGTCTGCAGCAGCAATTTACCGCCGTCGAAAACCTTGATGGTCCCGGTCAGTCTATCGCCGTTCTTCAACCAGACGGTGTCGGCAAGCAAGGGAGTGGAAGCGGTGGTGATGGCAAGGCACAGAAGGGTTCTGGACAACATAAGCGACTACTAGGCTCTGTTTGGCGGGAAATCGGGCATCATCCCGCTGGAAAGACGGCAAGGTAACGCATGGGAGGAACCATGGACTACCAGACACAGGAATCACAGACCGTAAGATCCGTCCGTAGTTCCAGGAAACGACAATCAATCGCGTTTTATACAGGATAAACAGGTGACTGACCCCGTGGCAGAGCAAAACGACCCGAGCGGCCTTTCCCCGGCCGACGTACGGCGTACGGCGCTTTATCTGACGCTCGCTCAGGTACCCGAAGGCAAAGTCGTCAGTTACGGCCAGTTAGCGGAACTGGCCGGGCTAGGCCGAGCGGCGCGCTGGGTCGGCCGCACATTGAGCCAACTGCCGGACGGTTCTTCCCTGCCCTGGCATCGGGTTCTGGGCGCTGGCGGCAGGCTCAGTCTGCCCGTGGGCAGCCCTTCAGGTGACGAACAGCGCGCCCGTTTACGTGCCGAAGGCCTTACCATTCTGAACAATCGGGTTGATATGCAACGTCATGGCTGGCGCCCCACATAGCTCAACGGTTAGAGTGCGCCCTTTGTTTTCGTAACCTGAGGCAGATTCCAGCCCATGCCCCGTAAAACCTGGCGCGCCGCGCTCGCCGCATATGCCAGCCCATCGACTCTAGTGTTGCTGCTGCTCGGATTCGCTGCGGGCATGCCTTACATGCTGGTCTTTTCTACATTATCCGTCTGGTTGCGCGAAGCGGGTGTCGCTCGCGAAACCATTGGCTACGCCAGCCTCATTGGCCTTGCCTATGCGTTCAAGTGGGTCTGGTCACCGCTGCTGGATCAATGGCGCCTGCCGTTGCTCGGAAAGCTCGGACGTCGCCGTTCCTGGCTCGTGCTGTCCCAAAGTCTGGTGCTGCTGGGCCTGATCGGCATGGGGTTCTGCGATCCGCAGCAACATCTGTCGTGGTTGATCGCCATTGCCGTGGTCGTCGCCTTTGCGTCCGCGACTCAGGACATCGCCATCGACGCCTATCGCCTCGAAATCGCTCAGGACACGCAGCAGGCCGCACTGGCCGCCAGTTACATGTCCGGCTACCGCGTCGCTGCGCTGCTGGCCACCGCAGGCGCGCTATATTTCGCAGAGGGTTTCGGCTCGACCGGCTTCGCCTATAAGCACTCGGCCTGGACGGGCACCTATGTGCTGTTCGGCCTGTTGATGCTGCCGGCGCTCATTACCACCCTGATCATGCGCGAGCCGCCCGTGCCGCTGCGCACTCAACTGTCGGCAGCGCGCTACGGCTTCACTCACCAACTGGCCTCGGTCTTCGTGCTGATCGTGCTGCTGGTGTCGGTTCCGGCCATGTTCACTCAGCTGTACAACACCGACTTCGCCAGCGTGCTGTTCGACGGCACCAGCTGGATGGACCTGCTGCTGGAGGACCGGGCGTTTTTGCGCGCGATCCTCTACACGCTGCTGACCATCGGCTGCCTGTCCTCAATGGGACGCCGCGGCCTGGCGCCGGTGCTGACGCCGATCAACGACTTCATCATGCGCTACCGCTGGCAGGCGTTGCTGCTGTTGGGCCTGATCGCGACCTACCGGATGTCGGACACGGTCATGGGCGTCATGGCCAACGTGTTTTACATTGACCAGGGCTTCACCAAGGATCAGATCGCCAGCGTCAGCAAGATCTTCGGTCTGATCATGACGTTGCTGGGTGCCGGTGTCGGCGGTCTGTTGATCGTGCGCTTCGGCATCATGCCGATCCTGTTCATTGGTGGCCTGAGCTCCGCGTCCACCAACATCCTGTTTCTGCTGCTCGCAGACATGGGTCCCAACATCAAGATGCTGATCCTGACCATCTCGCTGGACAACCTCAGCTCCGGCCTCGCCACCTCGGCGTTCGTGGCCTACCTGTCGAGCCTGACCAACCTCAAGTTCTCCGCCACGCAATACGCCTTGCTCAGCTCGATCATGCTGCTGCTGCCACGCCTGATCGGTGGTTATTCGGGCGTGATGGTCGAGAAGTTCGGCTACCACAACTTCTTCCTGATCACCGCACTGCTGGGGGTGCCTACCTTGGCGATGATCATTCTGCAGTGGAGCAAGGAAGCGCGCATCGGAAAAACCGAGCATCCTGTAGAAGTACAGACTGTCGAAAAACCGTGATGACAATCCTCTACGCTGGCTGAATGAAACGATTTCTTCAGCCAGATCTTATAGCTGCGCCCTTCTACTCTCTAGATTGCAGCGATGCACCTCCCTTAGTTGAACATTTATTTGTCCGTAAGAAAGGCCCTACGGGAACTTACGAAAGGGCTGGCATTCTGATGGCCGTGCCGCAACCACAAACGCGTCACTAAAAGCATTAATCTCAACTAGTGCAGCTTCTGGCAATGATCATCATATTGCCGGATTGCATGGATGCTCGCCTCAGAGCGTGCCCCTGTCGGCGGCTGCATCAAAGAAACGCCTTTTTATAATGGAGTAACAACGTTGAGGGAGTTGACAGGCGTTTTCGCGCCGCAGAACCGTCGGCTGATCAAGCTGACGACTGTCGCGCGCAACGAGCAGGAGTTGTTGCTGGAAGCGTTCTCCGGCACTGAAGGCTTGTCGGAGCTGTTCAGCTTTGATCTGTCGATGATCAGCCGCGACGCAATGCTGGAGCTTAAATCCCAGATAGGCCAGCCTGCCCTGCTTGAAATTGAGTTGGCGACGGACGACGTACGTCATATTCACGGCTACATCAGCGAATTCGGACTGCAAGGCAGTGCCGACGGTATCGCGCATTACAACGCAAAGCTGCGTCCGTGGCTGTGGATACTGTCACGCCGTGTTGATTCCCGGATCTTTCAGGACCAGACGATCGAGGATGTGCTGCGTCAAGTATTTACCGCCTACGGCGCCTTGGCCGATTTCGAGTTTCATTTAGGCCAGCCACTTACGCCCCGCAGCTACATCACGCAATACCGGGAAACCGATCTGGATTTCGTATTGCGGCTAATGGAACACGAAGGCCTGTTTTTCTACTTCGAACACAAGAAAGATACCCACACGCTGATCATTACCGACCAGTCCCGGCATCTTTCTCCACTGACACAACAGCCGGTCATTCGCTACCACAGCGCATCGGTGACCGAGACAGCCGACTCGATCACCGAATGGAGCAGCAATCGCGTACTGCAATCAGGACGCTTGTCGATTCAGACATTCGATTACAAGCAACCGCGCAATCAGTTGCCGGTCAGCATGCCCAGCCTGAATGAACAAGGCAACGCCGAGTCCTATGAGGTCTATGACTTTCTTGATCACTACAGTCACGGTAAGCCCAGTGATGGCGAGCACCTGGTGCGTCATCGTTTGGAAGCGATGGAAGTTCAGGCCAAGACGTTCAAAGGCAGCAGCAACTGCCGCGCCATGTACCCGGGCCGCACCTTTGAGCTGACCCAGCATTTCGATCATGACTTCGGGTCGGCCGAGGACAGGCGCTTCCTGCTGCTGAAGGTCAAGCACGAGGGACGCAACAATTACCTGTCCGATGACGACGCGGGCTATACCAACCAGTTCGAATGCATTCGTCACAAGATTCCCTACCGCCACATGATCACCGTGCCGCGCCCCACCGTGCCTGGCCCGCTGAGCGCAATGGTGGTCGGACCGGAAGGCGAAGAAGTCTTCACCGATGAAATGGCGCGCATTCAGGTTCGTTTTCATTGGCAGCGCGGCGACTCTCTCCCGCAGGGCACGACTTGGGTAAGGGTCGCCATGCCGAGTGCGGGCGGCGGCTTCGGGCATCAGTTTCTGCCGCGCATCGGGCAGGAAGTGCTGGTGACGTTTCTGGCGGGTGACATTGATCGCCCCTTGGTCACCTCCGTGTTGTACAACACCCACAACATGCCCCCCAGTTTCAGCAAAGCCTCGGGCCTGCCGGGCAACCGAACCCTGTCGGGCATCAAGACCCAGGAGCATAAAGGCAGCGGTTTCAACGAACTGCTGTTCGATGACACGCCCGGTGCTTTGCGGGCACGCGTGGGCACCACCCATCACGCCTCCGCGCTCAACCTGGGCAAACTGACCGCTCCCCGCATCGATGGCACCGCCCAGCCGCGCGGCAACGGTGCAGAGTTGCGCACCGATGCCGCCATTGCCCTGCGTGCCGCGCAAGGCATGCTGCTGACCACCTATGCCCGCCAGGACGCCAGAGGCTCGCAACTGGACCGCGAGGAACTGCTCAAGCTGCTGGCCGAATGCGGCGAACTGTTCAAATCGCTTGGCGAAACCGCAGCCGCTCGCGGTGGGCAGGCTGTGGACACTCAGGGTATCGAGGCGCTGCGTCAGTCGCTGAGCCAATGGCCGACCCCGGAGAGCAACGCAGCGGGCGATCCTGTATTGGCCGTCACGGCCGAAGCGGGTATCGCCAGCGCCACACCGCGTTCACAGGCTCACTACGCGGGCGAGAACCACGACACCACGGCGCAGAACCACCTGCAAATGACCAGCGGGGCAGCAATGCACCTGCAAGCAGGCAAAGGCATTTCAGCCTTTGCTCAGGACGCTGGCATCAGCGCCATTGCCAACCGCGGCAAGGTGCTGGTGCAGGCGCAGGAAGACGACATCGCCCTTAACGCTCAGAAAAACCTGCACGCCTCGGCAGTCGAAGGCGAAGTCGTCATCACTGCACCGACTATTCGTCTGGTGGCCGATGACGGCAGCTACATCAAGATCGGCGGCGGCATTGAGATCGGCTCGCAGAGCAAGGTCACCGTCCACGCCAGCGAACATGATTGGGTTGGCCCAAAGACAGACAGCGCCCCGATCCCGGCTTTCGGCCGCGACCCCGCCGCACAGCGCCTTGCCTTCCACTATCCCGGTCATAGTGAGGACAGTCCGCGGGCAGCAGTGGATCACGCTTATGAGATCAAACTGGAAGACGGCAGCATGGTGAAAGGGAAAACGGACGCAGGCGGACTGACCGAACGCGTGGAGCGCGAAATGATGCACCAGGCCCAGGTATCTGCGTTACGCAGCGGCACGCCAAAGGGAGGTTCGCAATGAACGGTGCAGATGAGTACGCCGTTGCCAAAGGCACCACACGCCTGATCCCCAACCTGAACACGGAATGCAAGATGGAAGTCCCCGCCGACCTGCCCGGCGTAGTGATCTTTCTGCATGGAGTAAACGACCCTGGGGCATCGTATGAGTCGGTGGAAACCGGGTTATGTCAGGGGGTCAATGAGCGGCTGGATCGGCCGGATCTGGTGGCGGGGAGGTATGGGTTTGAGTACGCTCTAGCGAGGCGCAAGCGCCAAGATAAACAAACGCTGGGAGATCGAGAGGAACAACTGCTCGACGATCCTGACACCAATCTTTACAAACGCGATACGGAGGACCCGAAAACTCGCAGCTTGCTGATTCCCTTTTATTGGGGGTATCGGGCTGAGCCCGGTGAAATCAGTCGGGACAAGAACAACGACCCCACCAGACTGCGCAATCAGTACCAGGACATACAGGGCAACCGCCTGGACCGACATTTCGGCAAGGCGGGTGGTTTCTTCGTTAACGCCACCAACAACATCTTGGACATGTATGAAAAGGGCGTGTCGCTCAACGGGCGTTACAAAATGGCTCGTAGATTTCTGCCCAATACTCATTACATTGGTGGAAACCCGCACCGGCGCTATTACGTCCTCGCCGCTCACCGGCTGGCCATGATGGTTCGAGAGATCCGGCGAGTGTCGCCTGACGAGACTGTCACGATCATGGGGCATAGCCAGGGCACACTTATTACCTTGCTGGCGCAAGCACTACTGGTCGATGGCGGAGATCGTTGCGCAGATACCCTGATCATGGTCGACACCCCCTACTGCCTGTTCCCGGAAGCCACGCCCGAAGGTCAGGACACGCTGACCACACTGACCCGCATCGTGAATGAGGTCACTCAAGCACCCCATTCCCAGCCGCCGCTGTCGGACCTGCGCGACCCTGCACATTATTGTGGGCGCAGCGGCCCGCAGTGGGGGCCGACACAAGGAATGCGCAAGGACCGGGTTGGTAACCTGACGGTATTTCCCGAACGCGATAACCGAGGCAAGGTGTATCTGTATTTCTGCCCGGACGACACCACCGTCGCACTGGATGATGTGAGAGGTATCGGCACATACGGCGTGTGGGATACGCACGGTAAAAAAAGCAATCGCAACCCCATGGCTGAATTAAAGGCCCTGCGCTTTTATCAACGTATGTGGACGAAACGCCACCGTGACGGATCACCGGTGATGGTTGGAAAGCCCCCGGGGTATGAGCTGTTACGCGCTAACAACGAATCTCGCTATCCCGGCGGCGAGATGATCACGGGTTTCGTTTCGCAAGCTCCCGTGGAAAAAGGACATCTGTGCCTGATCAACGCAGAACAACTGTACCCGCCCCATGCCCCGGAAATGTTTGGTGGAGAGGAAGAAGAGGGAACGCCAACCAAATCGGGTCGTGACCGACCAGACGACTCGAACCAGGCATCTGCAATGGGCAATCCCATGGCAAAGTTCAACTGGCGCTACGTTCGCAGCCATACCGGATCGATAGATCTGGAACGAGAGCTGGCCCAATGGAACATGGGCAAAGCCCCAGGAGATCAAACCCGTATCATGCGCAAACGTCGGGTAACAGGCGACGGTGCGCCGCGGCCGACCGATCGTTACGACATCGTACGGGAAGAGACCCCGAACGAAATACGTGAATACATGGATAAAAGCACTGACGTACTGGCCCCCAATAGCTATCACTCGGGCCTGCTGCGCAGCCCGGAAAACCAGCGCTGGGTGACGGCCATGGATATTGCGATTGGCCAGGCTAAGTGTCTGGACGATCCGGATATGCGTGATGTGCTGGTGGCGATTGCGGATTGGAAGATGGATAAACAGATGTTCGGATATGTCCTAAAAATGCCTAGTTGGGAACGACTCAGTATTGACGCGCAGTTACTGGTAGCAGCCAGCCATAAATATTACGAATACGGAAAGTTCCCCTCTGCCAGCCTGGTATCTTTGACCCCCCCTTCTCTAATCGATATTGCCTCAAAAAAAAGTGAGGCTCAGTGATGGAGCAAAAAAATAAAGTATCAACAAGACCGAAGCTGAAGCTTTACTTCTGGATAACCGGAATGCTGCTGATACTTTGGTTAGGATTCGTCCTGCTTGTCCATTTCAAAGCACAGGAAAACAACATGGAACTGCGTGCAATAAATTCAGTAACACGCTGGGGTGTGGTAGCAGTTTTAGGCTTTACGCTCTTCGCTTACAGCGGACACTGGTGGGGTAAAGCCGTCGCACATGAAAAAGCCGAGCTAGTCGCCTATAAATCCAAAGTGATGAGTCAGGCATCAGAACAGCAAGAGGCGCAAAAACGAAATTATTCGCTGGAAATAAGGGGGGTGGGCATAACGGTCCATGATTGGCATCAATCTTCAGTGTGGAGAGAAATAGTCACGAAGAACAACAATTTTGCATCAATATACTCATCCTCCCCAAAGGAATATGATTCAGGCCTGAGCTCGCGCGAGATCACTAGAAGCATAAACACACGCGTGGCATTCCAGCACTCCGCTGGAGAATCTGTTGCGTATTGGCCTGTTCCAACATTTGCAATCGCGCCTCCCAAACAGCCCTCGGACATGGGAGCGGCAAGTAATATAATGAGTGGTCGAAATGCAGCGACCCTTGGGGTCACGCTCGTTTTGTGGCAAGACGCTGAAAACACTACTCATGCTCAAAAAATGCTTGAGCGTTTATTCCGTTTTTTTGACGACAATCCCAGGGTGCCTGAAGCGCTGATCGTAAGTGAAGATGGTGACGTCACGCGAAATGGTTTGCGTGTGGCAGGCACTCCAGGTCTACAAAAAAACTCTCAAGTAGTACCCACTATATTCGAGAGCATGACCGGATTGCTGGTCACCCGTTCCGACAGGGTAGATCGATATATTCGTACCTATGCGACCGACGAAACGGAAGACAATCAGAACAACAATACCGATATGGGCAAGCTTTGGGATTTCTACTGGAATCGTGATGTCGCATTTACGGAACAGTATGAAAACGAACAAAGAGCCAAGGGTGTTGTAATTCCACTTGCCCCCGGTACCATGTCCACCGCCTACTGGCAGGCCCAACTCCCCGCCTTCTGGAAAACCATCAGCAACCGCGGTCCCGGCAATTTCGAGCCCTCCCCTTGGCTGCCCATCCGCTGGGCTGAGCATCAGGTCAAGGAATTCGATGCTGCGCCGGTACTCGGCTACCTGCACCGTCCGATCAAAGCATCGATGACGGACGAAAACGGCAAGCGCCTGAAACCGGGCTTGCAAGCCAAAGCCCTGCAGGCCGCTTGGGTGCAAGCACTGGAGACCCTGCCCGAAGGTCAGAAACCTGTGCGGGTGTTCTACGACAGCACCAACAACCCCGAGGCCGAAATCGCCCTGAACAACGCCCTGCACGACCTGAACAAGGACGGCCACGGTCTTGAACTGGGCAACGTCGAGGAAGGCTTCGATATCGGCCGCCGCCTCGGGAATACCGGGGTCAGCGGCGCGCTGGTGGAAATCAATCTGGCCACCATCGCCAGCTACAAGGAGGGCGGGGTCAGCGCCGTGGTCTACGCCGGTACCGATGGCAGCCTGACCGTGCAGATGGTCCGCCCGCCGGATGAAGCCCGCAAGGCAAAAAATAGTCAGACGCGCGGCAAAGACCCGTTTACCTATGGCTCGCCAAAAAGCGGAGCTGTCGCCGAGTGAGCCATCCTGTCTGCCTGGGCGACGCCACCAGCAGTGGTGGCCGAGTGGTGTCCTGCCAACTGGCAGGCACCCACACTCTCAACGGCAAGTCACCGGCAGTGCTCGGTGACAAAGCCACCTGCCCGCTTCATTCAGGTGAATTCGCCTTTATCGAAGGCCATCCCACCCGAAAGCTGAACGGCCTCCCGGAGGTGCTGCATGGCCATCGGTTGGCGTGCGGTTGTCGGGGTGTCGCCAGCCATGCGGTGAATGTGCGCGTAGCGTAGTTGTTGGTCGCACCCATTTAAGGGACGACCAGTAATTTAGGCACGGGAGGGCTGACCGTCGTAGGAATGATGTTTTCATTTCTGTGCGCGGAGCTCATCACCACTTTAGTCCTGCTGATATACGGCTATCTGGAAAAACCATTGAGACTCTCCAACGGAATTCGCACCACTTTTTGACTCATGCCTGGGCAGCAGGACTGACCGCGCTATCAGCTTTTATCTTCTCGTTGATGATCATGCACCCATGACTCGGGTTGATTAAGAGACGAGAGAACCACCCAAACATACAAGGAAAGTACATGAGCACCCGTTTTTTCAAAATTCTGACCGGACTGTTTGTAAGCACTTGCGTGGCCACACCGTTCTACGTAAATGCCCAGCAAGCGGCTTCGCCCTGCGATGAACTGGTGGGCGACTACGCACTGCAACCAGAAAATCGACCAGTTGTGCGTATCGAGAAGAAAGACCAAACTTTCACGATGACCCTCAACGATTCGGGGACGTTAATCCACGAGTCCTTTACACCCTTATCCAGCGCAGACATCGCGGAAATGTTCGAAGACCAGCCAATGCACCCTACGTGCATGCTGAAAGAAAATGGCTTTACGATCATGAAGCTGCCAGTTGGCAGCCCGCTCAACCCCACCGAAGATACCCATCGTGATACGTTGAGATATCCGCTGCCCACGCCTGTCCTTATGGGAGTATCCGTAGGTTACGCAGCAGTCATGGGCCTTTACTCGGTACCTCGACAAGACGTGCTGAAAGACGTGGACGAATGGGATAAAGACGACCGCTACGAATACAGCAAGGAATATGGCAGGTAGGTAACACATGACGGAAGCGCCACACCTTTGCTTTCATCGAGAAGCAGTCTGGTCGGGATCAGCCATCCTGATCATCACCTCAGCTAAGCGTACCAGCACCAAAAGCGTTAGGATGGTCTGAACTTTACTGACTGCCAGGCACCTCAGCCTGCCTCTCACCTGCTCAAGGACTGGAAGTGAACACCGCAAAAAAACCAAGCTTCAACCAATACCTGATGCTTGCCTTGATCGGGCTGGGTATCTGGGTGCCTGTGGTCTGGACCGCGCTGGCGTATGCCGCCTCAAGCGCCGCTGAGCCGATGACGGTTGGCAGTGCCATCGTGCTGCTGGGCCAGCTTGAGATTTTCGCGATCATTTTTCTGATCGTCTATGCGTTCTGCTTCAAGCCGTGGAGGCTCTCGACAGCGCTGCGTTTCGGGTTTTTCCTGAACGTGCTGGGTGCAGGCGTCGCGGCGGTCGGTATCGTGGTGGCACTGGCCAACCTGTAACGGACACGCCGCCCAACAAAAAGCCCTGGCTCGCGAGAGACAGGGCTTTTTGTTTGCTGCTAGCGGTTACTCCTGAACCACCCGCATCATCCGCTGTGGCGCCGGAATGTCGATGCCGGCGTCTTTGAGCCGGTCACGCGCTTCGATGTTGAACAGTGACACCACGTCGCCGAAATCGCCAGTCTTGGTCCAGACCCGCAGCGACAGGGTGATGGCGTTCTCGCCCAGCGCCGCGACAACGGCCTGCGGGGCCGGATCGTCGAGCACGCGTGGGTCCTTGGCCATGTCCAGCAGGACCTGGAGAGCCTGGCGAAGATCTGCGTCGTGGCTGACACCGATGTCGAACACGACCTTGCGGGTCGGCTGACGATTGGTATTGGTGATGATGCCGTTGGACAGGTTGCCGTTGGGCATGATCACGGTCCGGTTGTCGCCGGTACGCAGCACGGTGTGAAAGATCTGAATGCTGTCGACCGTTCCCGCTACGCCCTGCGCTTCGATCCAGTCACCGATGCGGAACGGACGGAACAACAGAATCAGCACGCCGCCCGCGAAGTTCGCCAGACTGCCTTGCAACGCCAGACCGATGGCCAGACCGGCCGCACCGATGGCTGCCACGAATGAGGTGGTTTCGACGCCGATCATCGACGCGACGCTGACCACCAGCAGGATCTTCAGGATGATGTTGGCCAGACTGCTGACGAAACCCTGCAACGCCAGATCCGCGTGACGCAGTGCCAGTAACGCACCGAGTTTGCCGGTCAGTCGGTTGATCAGCCACCAACCGATACACAGCGTAACCAGCGCCAGAAGCAGGCGGCTGCTGTACTGCATGATCATCGGAATCCAGGCCTGCGACGCTTGCCACAGGTGACCGACTTCTGCGTTTAAATCCATCTTTCTCTCCTTAACCTGACGAACTGGCGTCGAGGGACAGCGACGGCTGTCGTTTCAATGCACAGGGCGATTCGGACTGACCGGGAAACCAAGGGTTCCCGGCAATCACGGCGAATGGTCAGTCGCGGAAGTTATTGAATTGCAGGGGCATGCCCGAATCGTAGGCACGCAGCGCCGCGATGGCCTCTTGCAGGTCGTCGCGTTTCTTGCCGGTAACGCGCACCTGCTCGCCCTGAATCGCGGCCTGGACCTTGAGCTTGGCTTCCTTGATGTGGGCGACGATTTTCTTGGCCAGTTCCTTGTCGATACCTTCGCGCAGGATGACTTCCTGCTTCATCAGCTTCCCGGACGCGTAGGCATCCTTGATTTCCAGGCACTTGGCGTCGATCTTGCGCTTGACCAGGGCCAGCTTGAGGATCTCGATCATGGCTTCGAGCTGAAAATCCGCTTCGGCGGTCAGGGTAACAGTCAGTTCCTTGAACTCGAACGTCCCTTTGCCTTTTAGGTCGTAGCGACGGTCCAGCTCTTTGATGGCATTGTCGACGGCATTCGTGACTTCGTGTTTATCCAATTCGGACACTACGTCGAACGAGGGCATGTATGTTCTCCAGTTGAACGGCGCGCACTGCAATCAACGGCGCGCATGACTTGACGGTATGAAAGAACGCTCATTATAACGAGACTTTTCCGGCCTTCACGCTGAGCCTTTCATGTCGAATACTGATTTCACTGCCACAGAGTCGCTTTTCTCCTCACAGATGAATCGCCGATGAGCGCCCTCTGGCATGTACTGGGCGCGGGCAGTCTGGGCAGTCTCTGGGCCACGCGACTGGCGCGGGCGAACGTGCCAGTGCGTCTGGTGCTGCGTGACGCCGCTCGCGTGGCCGCGTATGAGGCGGCCGGTGGCTGCCTGACTTTGATAGAAAACGATGCGTCTCGTTCGTTCCCGATACCTGCCCAGACGCTTGACGATCAGGTGCCGATCGCCCGATTGCTGGTGGCGTGCAAGGCCTATGACGCCGAACAGGCTGTGGCGCAACTGGCCCACCGCTTGAACGCCGACGCTGAAGTCATCCTGTTGCAGAACGGCCTCGGCAGTCAGGACGCTGTCGCGGCGCAGGTGCCCCATGCGCGCTGCGTGTTTGCCTCCAGCACTGAAGGTGCCTTCCGCAAGGCCGACTGGCAGGTGGTGTTTGCCGGTCATGGCTTCCCCTGGCTCGGCAGTGTCACCGACCCGGCCCCGCCGTCATTGCTCGAGGATGTGAGGGCGAGTGCGATCCCGCACGAGTGGACGCCGGACATTCTCACCCGCCTGTGGCGCAAGCTGGCGCTCAATTGCGCAATCAACCCGCTGACGGTGCTCTACGATTGCCGCAACGGCGGCCTGCTGGACCATCACTGTGAAGTCGCCACGCTGTGCGCCGAGCTGGCCGATCTGCTGCGGTGCTGCGGTCAGCCAGCGGCCGCCGAGGACCTGCACAGCGAGGTGCTGAGGGTGATCAAGGCGACGGCGGCCAATTACTCGTCGATGTATCAGGACGTCGCGCACCGGCGGCGCACCGAAATCAGTTACCTGCTGGGTTACGCCTGTGCGGCCGCCGCGCGCCATCGCTGCCCGGCTCCCCACTTGCTGCAATTGCAGACGCGCTTGGCCACGCTTCTGGCAAGCAAGGGTTTGCGTACCGACTAGCCCGCGCTACCCTGCTTGCTCCACCTGCCACTGCGACCTGCCCCATGCCTTTGCGCCAACGCCTGGAAAACCTGCCTGTCGGCCAGAAATTGCTGGCCGCCTTGCTGGTTCTGATGACCACCGTGCTGCTGGTTGCCAACCTGACCTTCATCAGCGCGGCGTACTACATTTCGCAGGAAGCCATGGCCCCGCAGGCCTTGCAGACCATCGGCCGCCTGATCAGCAGCGCCAACCTCAATGAAAATGCGCTGAACTCGCCTAACGATGCGCGGGCGCTGTTGCGAGAGCTCAAGAGTTACGGCCCGCTTCGCGCTGCTGCCATCTACGACAACGACGGCGAACGACTGGGACAGGTCCAGCAAGGTGACAGCCTCGAATTGCCGCATCACTTCAAGGACCTCGAAAGCTGGCGCCTGACCGAATTTCGCAGCACACAGGTCATCACGGTGCCCAAAGGCGAGCAGCCACCGGGACACTTGCTGTTGGTCGCGAGCAGCGAGTTGCCGCCTGCGTTCTACACCGGCACGCTGACTGCAAGCCTCGGGATTCTGGTGTTCAGCGTGCTGCTGTGGCTGGTCGTGGCGCGGCAGATTCGTCGATTGATCACCGAGCCCATTTATCAGCTCGAAGAGTTGTCCCGACAGGTAACCCGCGAGGAAAACTACGCGTTGCGCGCCGAACCCGGCAACGAAGACGAAATCGGCAGTCTCGCCGAAGCCTTCAATACCATGCTGTCGCGCATCGAAGCCCGCGAGCAGCAACTCAAACGAGCCCGCGACGATTCTCAGGAAGCCTACGATCAGGCGCAGGGTCTGGCCGAGGAAACCCGACACACCAACCGCAAGCTTGAGCTGGAAGTTCAGGTGCGCAGCAAGATCGAAAAGAAGCTCACCGGCTTCCAGAACTACCTCAACAGCATCATCGACTCGATGCCGTCAGCGATGATCGCACTGGACGAACAGCTTTACGTGACTCAGTGGAATCAGGAAGCCAGTGCCTTGTCGGGCACTACGCTGGACGAGGCCATGAATCAGCCGATCTTCATTGCCTTCGAACCGATGCGCTCGTTTCTGCCGCAGATCAAGCACACCGTTGAACGGCACAGCGTCACCAAGATCGAGCGCGTGACCTGGATCAAGAACGAAGAGCCCCGTCATTACGCGTTGACCTTCTACCCGCTGACCGGTGACGCAGGCCGTGGCGTGGTCATCCGGATCGACGACATCACCCAGCGGATCTCGCTGGAAGAAATGATGGTGCAATCGGAGAAAATGCTTTCGGTCGGCGGTCTGGCAGCCGGCATGGCGCATGAAATCAACAACCCGCTGGGCGCGATTCTGCACAACGTACAGAACATCCGTCGGCGTCTGTCGCCGGATCTGCCCAAGAACATCGAGCAGGCCGAAGCCGACGGTATCGATCTGGCAGTGGTCAATAATTACCTGACCAGCCGCGAAGTGCCGCAGTTGCTGGACGGCATTCAGCAAGCCGGTGCGCGTGCTGCGAAGATCGTCAGTCATATGCTCAACTTCAGTCGTTTGAGCAATCGCCAGCTTTCGCCTTGCGATCTACCGGCGCTGATCGATCAGGCAGTAGAAATCGCCAGCAATGACTTTGACCTGACCATCGGTTTCGATTTCAAGGGCCAGCACATCATCCGTCAGTTCGACCCGGAACTGGGGCCGGTGCCCTGTATTGCCAACGAGCTGGAACAAGTGCTGCTGAACCTGCTGAAAAACGCCGCGCAGGCCATTCATCAGCGTCCCGACAGCGAGGAAGCCGGGCGCATCACTCTACGTACCCGGCTCAATCCACCATGGGCCGAGATTCAGGTGGAAGACAACGGCATCGGCATGTCCGAAAGCGTGCGAAAGCGCACCTTCGAGCCGTTTTTTACCACCAAAGAGATCGGTCAGGGCACCGGGCTCGGCCTGTCGGTGTCGTACTTCATCATCACCAACAACCACAAGGGCCAGATGGAAGTGCAATCTTCCGTCGGCAGCGGAACCTGCTTCACTTTGCGCCTGCCGCTGGTCGCCAATCAGGTGAGCGTACAGCAGCAGGTTATTTCCAAGTTATGACCAGGAGCCACTGACATGGGCTTTCGTTTGTCGAAGATCTACACACGCACCGGAGATGCCGGGGAAACCGGGCTGGGTGACGGCCGTCGGGTGTCCAAGGATCATCCGCGGGTCGAGGCCATCGGTGAGGTCGATACCCTCAACAGCCAGCTGGGTCTGCTGCTGGCAGGGCTCATTGAGCTGGCACCGGGCGTTTCCGGGCTCAACGAAATCATCGAGGTTCTGGCACCCTGCCAGCACCGCCTGTTCGACCTCGGCGGCGAGCTGGCGATGCCCAGCTACAAGGCGCTGAACAGCGCGGAAGTCGAGCGCCTTGAAGCGGCCATTGATGTATGGAACGAAGAGTTGGGACCGCTGGAAAACTTCATACTGCCCGGCGGCTCGGCGTTGATTGCTCAGGCGCATGTCTGTCGCAGCCTGGCGCGTAGCGCGGAACGTCGCTGCCAGCACCTGAATGCGGTCGAACCGCTGGAAGGCGCTGGCCTGGCGTACATCAATCGGCTGTCGGATCTGCTGTTTGTGGCAGCCCGAATCATTGCCAGACGGCAGGGCATCGCCGAGATTCTATGGCAGCCTGCGCCGAAGCCGGAGTGAGACGGCGGTCGAGCCGTCTCGTGTCTGGCGCTACATGTCTGGCGCCTGCACCGGCCTCTTCGTGGACAAGTCCACTCCCACGGCGCGCTGACAAGTGAAGGCGGGCATGTGGGGGCGGACTAGTCCGCGAAGGCTGTGGATGAGGTGCTACATGTCTGGCGCCTGTACCGGCCCCTTCGTGGACAAGTCCACTCCCACGGCGCGCTGACAAGTGAAGGCGGGCATGTGGGAGCGGACTTGTCCGCGAAGGCTGTGGATCAGGCGTTACATGTCTGGCGCCTGTACCGGCCTCTTCGTGGACAAGTCCACTCCCACGGCGCGCTGACAAGTGAAGACAGACATATGGGAGCGGACTTGTCCGCGAAGGCTGTGGATCAGGCGTTACATGTCTGGCGCCTGTACCGGCCTCTTCGTGGACAAGTCCACTCCCACGGCGCGCTGACAAGTGAGGGCGGGCGCGTGGGAGCCAACTTGTCCGCGAAAAGGGTGTATCGAAGGACAGGCTCACTCCCACGGGGCCGGTGTTTGCTGCTCGACAAAGCAGCGCTCAGCCTTTCAGAGCGCTTCCGGCCAGAAGGCGCGTATGCCTGCAACGCCCTGTGCTCCATTTTGCCATGCTTGCTGACGTTCGGCAGGCCCAACACCGCCTAGCAGATAAACCGGCTTGCTGAAGCTGCTGATCAACTGTGCGGCCTGCTCCCAGCCCAGTGGTGGCGCATCGGGGTGCGTCAGGGTCGGCTGAACCGGTGACAGGGTCACGAAATCCACGCCCATCTGCTCAGCCAGTGCCAGTTCTTCCGCGTTGTGACAGGAAGCGGCCAGCCAGCGATCTTCCGGAAATGGCCGCCCACGGCTTGCGTACTTGCGCAGTTGTTCGGCGGTCAGGTGCCAGCCCGCAGAGGGAAAGTCGCCCAGCCACTCCAGCGGCCCTTTGAGCATGAGTTGCGCCTTGCCTGCGCACAGACCGGCTGCATCCACCGCCATGTCGCGGTACTTCGGGTCATAGCCACCGGGAGCGCGTAGCTGGACCAGTTTGATGCCGCCAGCGATGGCCTTCTGAATCCCGCGCAACACCTCAATGTTGTCCAGGCCTTCCGGCGTGATCAGGTACTCGCCGGGCAGACGGGCAGCCGCCACGATCGGCCGATTGGCGGCGGGAAACTCGTAATCGGCCAGTTCGCGAGCACTGGCCCAGACCAACGGCTGCCCTTCGGCACCATGCGGCTCGCCAGTGAACGCCGAGACTTCCCACACATCCAGCAGCACGTGCTTGTCCGGGTAGTCATGCTCAATCTTGATCAGCGGGCGTGCGGCTGTGACCACGATGCCCAGCTCTTCCTGCAACTCGCGCCCCAGCGCAGTCTCGACAGCTTCGCCCTCCTCGACCTTGCCACCGGGAAATTCCCACAAACCGCCCTGGTGCTGGCTGTCAGCCCGCTTGGCGATCAGGATCTTGCCGTCGACGCCACGGATGACGGCAGCAGCCACGTGAACTCGTTTCACGGTCAGGACTCCTCTAGACCAGCCTGCTGCCAGCGCTGGAAGGCAGGCCATTGATAAAGGGTTTCAATGTAGGCCAGCGCCTCGTCGGGCAGCGCCACGCGGTAAGTGCGCAAGCGAATGGCTACAGGCGCGAAGAATGCATCGGCAATGCTTGCGCGACCGAACAGAAACGGCCCCTCTTCGGTGGCGGCCTGACGGCATTCAGCCCACAGCTCGACGATACGATCGATGTCGTTCTGGGTGTCGACCGGAATCACTTCCAGCGCCTGATCGTGGCGCAGGTCCATCGGCATGTTCGAGCGCAGGCTCACGAAGCTGCTGTGCATTTGCGCGCAGGCAGAACGCGCCTGCGCACGAGCGGCGATGTCACGCGGCCAGAGATCGGCGTCAGGGAAGCGCTCGACCAGGTACTCGCAAATCGCCAGCGAGTCGATGATGGTCCCATGCTCGCACTGCAACGCAGGCACTTTGCCGGTCGGTGAATATTTGAGGATGTTCTCGCGGGTATCGGGCTGATTCAGGCGAATGACCTGATCGGTGAACGGCGCACCGGTCATTTCCAGTACCAGCCAGGGACGCAGCGACCAGGAGGAATAGCGTTTGTCACCGATGATAAGGTGCAAGCTCATGCTCAACTCCATTGAATGGCGCGGGAACGAAGCACCCGCGCCGGAATGAATCAGGTGCGGTATTCCGCGTTGATTTTCACGTACTCGTGGGACAGGTCCGTGGTCCAGATCGTTTCGCTGCAATCACCGCGTCCCAATTCGATACGGATGGTGATTTCTTCTTCAGCCATGACCGCCGAGCCCTGTTCCTCAGTGTAGGTCGTGGCGCGGCAGCCTTGGCTGGCGATGCACACGCCGCTCAGGAACACATCGATCTTGCTCACGTCCAGGTCCGGCACACCGGCGCGACCGACGGCGGCCAGGATGCGCCCCCAATTAGGATCGGAGGCGAACAGCGCGGTCTTGATCAGCGGCGAGTGGGCCACGGCGTAACCGACGTCGAGGCATTCCTGATGGTTGCCGCCGCCGTTGACTTCGACGGTGACGAACTTGGTCGCGCCTTCACCGTCGCGCACGATGGCCTGAGCCACCTCCATGCAGACGTCGAACACGGCTCTCTTCAGCGCGTCGAACAGCGGGCCTTTCGCTTCGGTGATCTCAGGCAGACTGGCCTGACCGGTGGCAATCAGCATGCAGCAGTCATTGGTCGAGGTGTCGCCATCGATGGTGATGCGGTTGAACGACTTGTTGGCACCGTCGCGGATCAGGTCCTGCAGCACGCTGCGGGACACTTTGGCATCGGTGGCGATGTAGCCGAGCATGGTGGCCATGTTCGGCCGGATCATGCCCGCGCCTTTGCTGATACCGGTTACGGTGATGGTCACACCATCATGCTGGAACTGACGGCTCGCGCCTTTGGGCAGGGTGTCAGTGGTCATGATGCCAGTGGCCGCAGCCGTCCAGTTATCCACAGACAGATCATCGAGGGCAGCTTGCAACGCGCCTTCGATCTTTTCCACAGGCAACGGCTCGCCAATGACGCCGGTTGAGTAAGGCAGTACGGCGGATGCATCGACGCCGGTCAGCTCGGCCAGCTTTTCACAGGTGCGACGCGCCGCAGCCAGGCCAGGCTCGCCAGTGCCCGCGTTGGCGTTACCGGTGTTGGTCAGCAAGTAGCGCACAGGCCCCTGAACACGCTGCCTGGCCAGAATGACCGGCGCGGCGCAGAACGCATTCAGCGTGAACACACCGGCAACGCTCGAGCCTTCGGCACAGCGCATGACCACGACATCCTTGCGCCCTGGGCGTTTGATGCCGGCAGAAGAGATGCCAAGTTCAAAACCGGGAACCGGGTGCAGCGTAGGCAACGGACCAAGACCAACAGCCATCGGGGTGCTCCTCAAGGAGTGTGTGCGCCGTCCATAGCGGTACGGCCATCAATGAAAAAACGCCGCGACGGGCAAGCCGGTCGCGGCGCGGTATTACAGTGTCAAAGCCTTAGTTGATCTGGCCGTGACAGTGCTTGAATTTTTTACCCGAGCCACACCAGCACAGTTCGTTGCGGCCCAGCTTCTGATCATTGCGAACCGGCACGGCAGCAACCGCGACGGCCTCGCCTTCTTCTTCGATCAGCGCGGGCTGGTCGATACCAGGTGCTGCGGCATGTTCGAACTGCATGCGCTTGGCGAGTTCTTCGGCTTCCTGACGCTGACGCGCCTCTTCTTCCTCGGGGTCTTCGCGGCGAACCTGAACGTGCGACAAGACGCGAATGGTGTCGCGCTTGATCGAATCCAGCAGTTCCTGGAACAGGGTGAACGACTCGCGCTTGTATTCCTGCTTCGGGTTCTTCTGGGCGTAGCCGCGCAGGTGAATACCGTGACGCAGGTGATCCATGGTCGACAGGTGGTCTTTCCACAGATCGTCCAGCACGCGCAACAGAATCTGCTTCTCGAAGGAGCGCAGCGCTTCGGCACTGGCCTGATCTTCCTTCTCGTTATACGCGACCAGCAACTGCTCCATGATCTTGGTACGCAGGCTGTCTTCGTGCAGGTGATCGTCCTCGTCGAGCCACTGCTGAACCGGCAGTTTCACGGCGAAGTCGGTGTTCAGTGCGGCTTCCAGACCGGCCACATCCCACTGCTCGGGCAGCGATTGTGGCGGAATGTGCTGACTGATCAGGTTGTTCAGCACGTCCTGACGGAAGTCGGAGATGGTCTCACCGATGTTGTCGGCCGCCAGCAAGGTGTTGCGCATGTGATAGATCACTTTGCGCTGCTCGTTGGCCACGTCATCGAATTCAAGCAGTTGCTTGCGGATGTCGAAGTTGCGACCTTCCACCTTGCGCTGCGCTTTTTCGATGGCATTGGTGACCATGCGGTGCTCGATGGCCTCGCCGGACTGCATGCCCAGCGCCTTCATGAAGTTCTTCACCCGGTCGGAGGCGAAGATACGCATCAGGCTGTCTTCCAGCGACAGGTAGAAACGGCTGGAGCCGGTGTCACCCTGACGACCGGCACGACCGCGCAGCTGGTTGTCGATGCGACGCGACTCGTGACGCTCTGAGGCAATCACGTGCAGGCCGCCCGCTTCGATCACCTGCTGGTGACGCTTCTGCCAGTCAGCCTTGATCTGCGCGATCTGCTCGGGGGTCGGGTCTTCGAGATTGGCGACTTCGACTTCCCAGTTGCCGCCCAACAGAATGTCGGTACCGCGACCGGCCATGTTGGTGGCAATGGTCAGCGCGCCCGGACGACCGGCCTGAGCGATGATTTCCGCTTCCTTCTCGTGGAATTTGGCGTTCAGAACCTTGTGCTCGATGCCTTCCGCATTAAGCAGGCGAGACATGTGCTCGGAGGTTTCGATGGTCGCCGTACCCACCAGCACCGGACGGTTTTCCGCAAGGCAGGCCTTGATGTCGGTCACGATGGCCGCGTACTTCTCTTCGGCAGTCAGGTAGACCAGGTCGTTGAAGTCCTTACGGGCCAGCGGTTTGTTCGGCGGGATGACCATCACGGCCAGGTTGTAGATCTGGTGGAACTCGAACGCTTCGGTGTCGGCTGTACCGGTCATGCCGGACAGTTTGTTGTACAGACGGAAGTAGTTCTGGAACGTGGTCGAAGCCAGTGTCTGGCTTTCGGCCTGAATGTTCAGGTTTTCCTTGGCTTCGATGGCCTGGTGCAGACCTTCGGACAAGCGACGACCCGGCATCGTACGACCGGTGTGCTCGTCAACCAGCAGCACCTGACCGTCCTGAACGATGTACTCGACATTGCGGTTGAACAGCTTGTGCGCACGCAGACCGGCGTAGACGTGGGTCAGCAGGCCCAGGTTGTGCGCCGAATAAAGGCTTTCGCCTTCGGCCAGCAGGCCGACTTCAGTGAGCATCTCTTCGATGAACTGGTGACCGGCTTCGTTCAGCTCGACCTGACGGGTCTTCTCGTCGACCGTGAAATGACCGGCCTTGGTCACCTGGCCTTCCACTTCCTCGATGTGCTGCTCAAGCTTGGGGATCAGACGGTTGATTTCGGTGTACAGCTTGGAGCTGTCTTCAGCCTGACCGGAAATGATCAGCGGCGTACGCGCTTCGTCGATCAGGATGGAGTCGACTTCGTCGATCACGGCGAAATTGAGTTCGCGCTGGAACTTGTCGTCCATGCTGAACGCCATGTTGTCGCGCAGGTAGTCGAAACCGTATTCGTTGTTGGTGCCGTAGGTGATGTCGGCGGCGTAGGCCGCACGCTTCTCTTCCGGCGGCTGGAATGGCGAGACGATGCCTACGGTCAGACCGAGGAACTCGTACAGCGGACGCATCCAGTTGGCGTCACGACGGGCCAGGTAGTCGTTCACCGTGACCACGTGCACGCCTTTGCCCGACAGTGCGTTCAGGTAAACCGCCAGGGTGCCGACGAGGGTTTTACCTTCACCGGTGCGCATTTCCGCAATCTGGCCTTCGTGCAGGGTCATGCCGCCGATCAGCTGCACATCGAAGTGACGCATGCCCATGACGCGCTTGCCCGCTTCACGCGCGACCGCGAACGCTTCCGGCAACAGTTGGTCGAGGGTCTCGCCTTTGGCTATGCGGGCCTTGAACTCTTCGGTCTTGGCGCGCAATTGCTCGTCCGAAAGGGCCACCATTTGCTCTTCGAAGGCATTGACGAGCTGAACCGTCTTGAGCATGCGTTTGACTTCACGCTCGTTCTTGCTTCCAAAAAGTTTTTTTAACAAAGGCGCAAACATATCGACAGGATCTTCCACACATAGGAATGGAGGGCGGCCCCGTGAGTCGCCCGTGCAGCCCTTATGGCTGCATGCGAACGAGCATTCTACCCGGAAACGATGGTGAGGAAAGTGGCGTTATTCCACGATGCTGGCACAGCGCTGTGACGGGGCAGGTTTACAATGGGGCCATTTTCAAGCACTTCAACCCGCAAACAGGGGAAGTTACTCATTGATTTGCATATGAAAGCACGGAAACGCCCTCGAAAGCAGCCGTCACACGGCTTTCTGTTAAGATGGCCGCCTTGTCACACAGGCATCTCCCCATGGCCTTTCGTCCCCTGAATGCTCGCGCGCCCGCGGTTCTGCTGCGCGAAGCCAAGCCTCTGAAGGCTATTTTTCGGCACGCCGAGCGTCTGAGTCATTTGCAGCGCCTGCTCGAAAGCCAGCTGCAGCCCGCAGCTCGCGAGCATTGCCATGTAGCTTCGTGGCGCGAAGGCAGTCTGTTGCTGATCGTGACGGACGGTCATTGGGCTACCCGCCTGCGCTATCAGCAGAAACGTCTGCACCGACAACTGGTCGCGTTCGATGAATTCGTCAATCTGACCCGCATTGTGTTCAAGGTACAACCACCCGCTGCGCCTCGCGGAGCAGCCACGCACACCATCGATCTGTCGACCGTCGCGGCCGAAAACATTCAGGCTACCGCCGAAGGTATCAGCGATCCAAAGCTGCGCGCCGCGCTGGAACGTCTGGCCAGCCACGCCAAAGACAAGCGATAGGCCGGTCGGCTTGCCGACATGCGGTCGCCTCGCCACGTCAGGGGGTTCTCGACAAGGCTTCACGCATGGACAAAAGGCTCAAGCGCAATTCGGATGGTCGCAACGGCTTGGAGAGGATCGATACGCTTCGTCCCTGCAACGCTTCATGTACTCGTTCCAGCTCACGTCCGGTGACGATCAACGCTGGCACATCCCAACCACGCGCCGACCGGATGAGGTCAATGCAATCCACACCGTTGGCCGTCGTGCCCAGATCGTAATCGGCCACAACGATGTCGCAATCGGTCACCAGCCCCTCGACCGACGAGGCGGTCTGCACCTGACACCCCCAGCGTTCGAGCAGTGCTGCGGTTGCCATCATGACGTTAGCGTCATCCTCCACCAGGCAGATCTTCACGCCCTTGAGCAGGCTGGCACCCAGGACTTTTCTGTGTACCGGCCTGGCGGGCGCGGGTGCCTCCTCGAGCCCATGGACGGTAACCGTGGTTCCTCGATTCACCTTCGACTCGATCCTGATCTGCAGCTCAAGAATAAGACTGAGCCGCTTGACGATCGACAGGCCAAGGCCCACACCTTCTACGTCCTTGTCGCGAACATGCCGGACCCGATAGAACTCGTCACAGACTTTGGGCAGGTGCTCGGCCGCAATGCCACTGCCCTGATCATGGACGCTGATCGAAAGGCTGCCTGCACGCTGGCGCACGCCAATCAGCACCGGGCGGCCCGGGGCGTACTTGAGGGCGTTGGAGAGAATGTTCTGGATCATCGTGGCGAGCAGCGTCCCGTCCACTCGCGCCCAGCGCTGGCAAGGCCTGACCCTCAATTCCACGCCTGCCCAGCGAGCCGCCGCCGCATTCTGCAGGGCCAGATCGCGAAGCATTTCACCGAGATGGACCACGTCCGACTTGGCCGAAACCTTGCCGCTGTCCAACGTGTAGATGTCCAGAATCGAGCGAAACAACTGCGATACGTTGTGCAATGAGCGATCAATGTTGTCGACCAGTTGACGCTCGTAATCGCCCAGCGGGCTTGAGCGCAGACAGGCGGTGAACATGCCGATGGAGTGGATCGGCTGGCGCAGGTCATGACTGGCCTGCGCCAGAAACCGCTCCTTCTCCTGATTGGCCACGGTCGCCTGCTCCGACGCCTGACGCGCTCTGACCAACAGGATGTGGGCGTAGGCAGGCACCAGAATGGTGACGGCGACCAGCATCAGAACCATGAACGGCTGCGCCTGCCAGTAAGGCGTCAACTGGTAGATGATCAGAATTGCAACCAGTGCCAGCGACGCGGCAATCGCTAAATACCGCGAGCCGTAACGCATGCCGTTGCCGAGCGTGACCCAGACCATCACGCTGAAGATAGGCAACGTCGCTTCGCCGCCCACCACCAGACCGACCGATATACCGATGTAATCGTGCACCATCCCGAAGACCCGGCGCGCTGGAAACACGCCCGGATAGCTGACGATGTGCTGGCGCAGGATCAGTGAAACCACCAGAAAGCCCGCGTAATAGAAGATGATCGGCTCATACTGGGCGACGCTCAGCCCGGGCAGCAATCCGATCAGCGATACGTAGGTGATCGCGAACGTGGCCACGATCAGCCTCAGTTTCGCCTGATCCAGTTCTGCGTCCTTCCGGTCTTTCATACACCCTCCCCGTCAGGCCATCGACTGCCTGAACCGTCATAGTCGCAGCGATTTCACAAGGGCTCGTTCAACTGCCCCAGATCGGCAGCCAGTTGTAACCGAGCGGTATACCAGCTCACCACTGATTCCACGCGTTTCTGCTCAGACGCCGCCAGATCGTTTTGCGCATTGAGCAACTCAATGCAACTGGCGCAGCGGAACCGAAGGTCAGGCGGGCGCGGTTTGAAAGTCACTGTCGGGCCGTGATTCCAGCGCGATTCCAGTAAATGCTGCGCACGCTTCAGCGAGCGGAGTCATGTACGGCGATGCCCGCGCGCCGACCTCTTTCAGAACCACAAAATGATTAAAATACTCTTGCAGCGCGTCTCTTGATCATGCGGCTGATGTAAACCTTGACCAGACCACGGACAGGCACCGACACACCCGTTACGGTCGTGTGCCGGGTATAACTTATGAAACTCAGGAGCGACGTCAGCGACACATAAACGATCACAGCTTAAGTTATGCCAACTGCCGGGGAAGTAGCACAGGTGTACTATTGAGTTGCGAGCAGGCTCATCCGCAGAGCGCCGCCAATCAAGGGCTGCAGCCAGATGCTTGACCGATGGCTGGCCGTTATCGACAAACAGGGCTTATTGAACGACATAAAAAAAGGCCACCCGAGGGCAGCCTTTAAAGAACAAAAGGAAAGAGAGTAAAGCTTGCTTACACGGCCGCGACAGGACGCATGTAAGAAATAGGTGCCGTACTGGCATCCTCGAAGGTCACCACTTCCCAGGCGTCCGTCTGCTCGATCAACGCGCGCAGAAGACGATTGTTCAGTGCGTGCCCTGATTTGAAGCCCTTGAACTCACCGATCAGGCTATTGCCCAGCAGGTAAAGGTCACCGATGGCATCCAGGATTTTATGTTTGACGAATTCGTCCTCGTACCGCAGGCCGTCTTCATTCAAGACGCCTTCCTTGTCGACCACAATGGCGTTTTCCACGCTGCCGCCGAGTGCGAGGTTGTGCTTGCGCAGGTACTCGATGTCACTCATGAACCCGAAGGTCCGGGCACGGCTGACTTCCTTCACGAAGGAAGTGCTGGAAAAGTCCACGCTTGCACTCTGGGTGCGGTCACGGAAGACGGGGTGATCGAAATCGATCTCGAAACTGACCTTGAACCCTTCGAAAGGCACGAAAGTAGCGCGTTTACCGCCCTCTTCCACTGTGACTTCACGCAGGATCCGGATGAATTTCTTCGGCGCGTCCTGTTCTTCCAGGCCTGCCGATTGAATCAGGAATACGAAAGGGCCTGCGCTGCCGTCCATGATCGGAACTTCGGAGGCAGAGAGCTCGACGTAGGCGTTATCGATGCCAAGGCCAGCCATGGCCGAAAGCAGGTGCTCCACCGTGTCGACTTTTACATCGCCATTGACCAGTGTGGTCGACAGCGTGGTGTCACCGACGTTTTCCGCACGCGCAGGGATCTGCACGACAGGATCGAGGTCGGCTCGGCAAAACACGATGCCGGTATTCACAGGTGCGGGCTTGAGGGTCAGGTAAACCTTCTCCCCGGAGTGCAGGCCTACACCTGTGGCACGGATAATATTCTTCAGGGTGCGTTGTTTAATCATGGCATGGGCCGCTTCAGCGCAAGTTGCGAACTGGTATCAACAAAGGCTGGCGATGATAGCAGACCATGCCTTTGCTGAACACCAATCACCCTAATACCCCTGATACATTTCATCAATCGGCCTGGCGACGCAGGAAAGCCGGGATGTCCAGGTAATCCAGATCATCGTTCGGGTTCATCTTCGCTGCTGCGGTGGCGCCTGCGTGTGCCTGATTGCGCATCACGGTCGGACGGTCCAGATCGCGGTAGTTGACCGAAGGTGCTTCCTGACGGGCCGCTGGCTGAGCCTGAGCCTGCTGAGTGGTCTGCAGGGTGTTGTCGATAACCTTGACCGGCTTCTCGATTTTCGCGCCCAGACCGGTCGCAACCACAGTCACGTGCAACTCGTCACGCATGTCCGGATCGATAACGGTACCGACCTTGACCATGGCGTGCTCGGAAGCGAACGCTTCAATGATGCTGCCCACGTCCGAGTATTCACCCAGCGACAGGTCGGGACCTGCAGTGATGTTGACCAGGATGCCGCGAGCGCCCTGCAGGTTGACGTCTTCGAGCAGCGGGTTGCGAATGGCTGCTTCGGTCGCTTCACGTGCACGGTTCGGACCGCTGGCGCAGCCAGTGCCCATCATCGCCATGCCCATTTCGCTCATCACGGTACGTACGTCGGCGAAGTCGACGTTGATCATGCCCGGACGCTTGATGATGTCGGAGATACCGCGAACGGCACCGGCCAGTACGTCATCTGCCTTGGCGAAAGCCGACAGCAGGCTGGCGTCCTTACCGAGGATGGTCAGCAGCTTCTCGTTGGGAATGGTGATCAACGAGTCGACGCTTTCGGACAGCATGCGGATGCCTTCATCGGCGATCTGCATACGCTTGCGGCCTTCGAAAGGGAACGGACGCGTGACGACTGCAACCGTCAGAATGCCCATTTCCTTGGCCACTTCGGCAATGATCGGCGCTGCACCGGTACCGGTACCGCCGCCCATGCCGGTGGTGATAAACACCATGTTGGTGCCTTGCAGGACTTCTGCAATGCGCTCACGGTCTTCCAGCGCGGCCTGACGACCGACTTCAGGGTTGGCGCCAGCGCCCAGGCCCTTGGTCACGCCTGTGCCCAATTGGAGAATGGTGCGCGCGCCAATGTTTTTCAGCGCTTGAGCATCGGTGTTGGCGCAGATGAATTCCACGCCTTCGATGTTGCTCTTGACCATGTGATTGACAGCGTTACCGCCACCACCGCCTACACCGATGACCTTGATTACCGGGCTTTGCGGGACGTTGTCTACGAGTTCGAACATTTTCTCTCTCCTTCCGCTCTCTAGTTAGTTTGCCTACTGCCTGCCGCTATTGCTTTTGAAGCTGTGAAACTTAGAAATTGCCCTGCACCCAACGCTTGATACGCTCCAGCACGGGTGCCTTGGGTTCGTCGCCGTAACTGCTGTTGCCGACAATCCCCGACAGCGAAATGCCGTCCGATTGTTTTTGCAGCCCGTACAGCAACAGGCCTACGCCTGTGGAATAGATCGGGTTGCGCACGACATCAGCGAGCCCTTTGACGCTATGCGGAACGCCGAGGCGCACCGGCATGTGGAAGATTTCCTCGGCCAGTTCGACCGCGCCTTCCATTTTCGAGGTACCACCGGTCAGCACGATGCCGGCCGGGATCAGATCTTCATAACCACTGCGACGCAGCTCGGCCTGGATCAGGGTGAACAGCTCGTCGTAACGAGGCTCGACCACTTCCGCCAGGGCCTGGCGCGACAGCTCGCGAGGTGGACGGTCGCCCACGCTCGGTACTTTGATGGTTTCACCGGCACCCGCCAGTTTGGCCAGGGCGCAGGCATAACGAATCTTGATTTCTTCGGCGTACTGGGTCGGTGTGCGCAGCGCCATGGCGATGTCGTTGGTCACCTGATCGCCGGCAATCGGGATCACCGCAGTGTGGCGAATCGCGCCTTCGGTGAAGATCGCGATGTCGGTGGTGCCGCCACCGATGTCGACCAGGCAGACGCCCAGCTCTTTCTCGTCATCGGTCAGCACCGAGTACGCCGACGCCAGTTGTTCGAGAATGATGTCGTCGACTTCCAGACCACAGCGACGCACGCACTTCTCGATGTTCTGGGCGGCGTTCACCGCGCAGGTCACTACGTGCACCTTGGCTTCCAGACGCACGCCGGACATGCCCAGCGGCTCACGAACGCCTTCCTGGTTATCGATCACGTAATCCTGAGGCAGGGTGTGCAGGACGCGCTGGTCGGCAGGGATGGCAACAGCCTGCGCAGCGTCGAGCACGCGCTCCAGGTCGGCAGAGCTGACTTCACGATCGCGAATCGCCACGATGCCGTGGGAGTTCAGGCTGCGGATATGGTTGCCCGCAACGCCGACAAACGCCGAATGGATGCGGCAACCAGCCATCAGCTGGGCTTCTTCCACGGCACGCTGGATCGACTGAACGGTGGATTCGATATTCACCACCACGCCCTTCTTCAGGCCGCGGGAAGGGTGAGTCCCGATCCCCACGATTTCCAGCGAGCCATCGGCCGCGACTTCGCCTACCAGCGCCACCACTTTGGAGGTACCGATATCCAGCCCGACGATCATTTTGCCGCTTTGCACATTTGCCATGGTCCTGCCTCTTATCAATTCTTCGCGACGGCGGGTTTGTCCGTCGTCGGCGCTGCCTGTTCACGCCAGCCAACCGCAAGGCCGTTGGCGTAACGCAGGTCGACGCGCGCAATATTCGTGATTTGGTCTTTAAGCGTCTTGTCGTAAATCGCGATGAAGCGGCGCATTTTTTCGACGAGATGGTCGCGTCCCAGCAACAATTCGATACCCGGCCCGGCACTACCAGCACCTGTTGTCAGGAACCAGCTGCCACGCTCGCGCAATTCCAGGCGCACGATGGAGAACCCCATGGGGCGCAACATCTGACTCAACACCTGATACTGCTGCATCACCTGTTGCTGGGCCCGCTGCGGGCCGAACAACTGGGGAAGATGTTCATAGTTGGACAGTTCACGCGGCGTGAAAGCCTGCCCCTGGTTGTTCAGCAGCGCCTCGTCACCCCAACGGGCCACGGGCAACTGCTCTTCCAGGCGAATCACCACCTGGTCCGGCCACACGCGCCGGACTTCGGCGTGTGCAATCCATGGCATCTGTTCAAGCTCGGTGCGCATGGCGGCCAGGTCGATCTTGAAGAAGCTCGACGCCACGAACGGCGCAATCCGTTGCTGCACGGCCTGCTGACTGATGTAACTCAGATCGCCCTGCACGTTGATGCGGGTGATAGGGCGGTCTGCGTAAGGCATGATGCGCAGGGCCGCTTCATAGGTGCCGAAGCCCAGAACCACCAGCATGACCGGCCAGAACAGACGCTTCAAAAAACCGAAGCTCGGTTTGGGCATGCGCGCAGACAGCGGCTCCTTGGCCACCATCCGGCTGGCGCCACGAGGCACCGGCTTGCGGCCGGGAGCGGGTGGCTGATGGCGTGCCGAAGCGTTCATGCCTTACCCCCTCACCTGAACGCTATCGGCCAGAATCGCCAACACCAGTTGCTGAAAGTCCAGGCCCGCAGCAAACGCCGCCATAGGGACCAGACTGTGATCGGTCATGCCGGGCACGGTGTTGACTTCCAGCAGCCAGAACTTGCCTTGCGCATCCTGCATGACATCCGTGCGCGCCCAGCCTGCAATGCCGATGGCTTCGCAGGCGCGTGCTGTCAGTTGTTTGAGTTCCTGTTCACGAGCGTCGTCGAGTCCGCTTGGAATCCGGTACTGGGTATCGGAAGCCAGGTACTTGGCGTCGTAGTCATAAAAACTGTGGGGAGTGCCCAGCCCGATGACCGGGAGCACCTGGTCACGCAGAGAAGCCACAGTGAACTCGGGCCCCTGAATCCACTGCTCGACCAACACTTGCGAATCGTAGGTACTGGCGGCTTTCCAGGCGGCGATCAATTCTTCGACGCTGGTCACCTTCGCCATACCGATACTTGAGCCTTCATGGGCCGGTTTGACGATCAAAGGGAAGCCCAGTTCCGTCGCGGCAGAAATACAATCCTGCTCGTTGCCAAGTACCGCATGCAAAGGCGTTGCGAGACCCAGGCTTTGCCACACCTGCTTGGTGCGCAGCTTGTCCATCGCCAGGGCAGAAGCCAGCACGCCGCTACCTGTGTAGGGGATTTCCAGACACTCCAGCAGACCCTGCATGGTGCCGTCTTCGCCGCCACGGCCGTGCAGCACGATGAAGGCGCGGTCGATGTTTTCGCTGACCAGTCGTTGCAGGAAATCGTCGCCCACGTCGATGCCGAAGGCATCCACACCGGCGCTCAGCAATGCCTCAAGCACTGCCTTACCGGATTTGAGGGACACTTCCCGCTCGGCACTCTTGCCGCCAAACAGCACGGCAACGCGGCCGAAGCTTCTCGGCTCCAGCGTGGAGCGCAGGGAAGACGGGGCGACGGCTGTCATTTCAGCTTACCTTCGGTTGAAGCCACTTTTGCGCCAACGAACAGCTGACTCTTGAGCAATTGCGGGGCCAGGCCACCGATATCGCCCGCTCCCTGGCACAGCAGGATGTCGCCCGCGCGCAGCAGCGGCTTGACCAGCGGAGCCAGCTCGACGCCACGCTCGATGTAGATCGGATCGAGTTGACCGCGCTGCCGGATGCTGTGGCACAGGTTGCGGCTGTCCGCCCCGGGGATCGGCTCTTCACCGGCCGGGTAGACTTCCATCAACAGCAGGACATTGGCGTCCGCCAGCACCTGCACGAAATCGTCGTAAAGGTCGCGGGTACGGCTGAAACGATGCGGCTGGTACACCATGACCAGACGACGATCCGGCCAGCCACCGCGCACGGCGTTGATGACTGCGGCAACTTCACGAGGGTGATGGCCGTAATCGTCGACCAGCATCACATTGCCGCCTTCGACCGGCAGTTCGCCATAGACCTGGAAGCGACGGCCCACGCCCTGGAAGCCCGACAGGCCCTGAACGATGGCTTCATCGCTGACGCCTTCGTCGGTCGCGATGGCAATGGTCGCCAGCGAGTTGAGCACGTTATGGTTGCCCGGCATGTTCACGGACACATCCAGCGGCTCGCGGTCACGACGCAGTACGGTGAAGAAGGTCAGCATGCCGTCCTGACGCACGTTGATCGCGCGCACGTCGGCCTCTTCACTGAAACCGTAAGTCATGATCGGACGCTTGACCTGCGGCAGGATTTCACGGACCACCGGATCGTCGACGCACATCACCGCCAGACCGTAGAACGGCAGGTTGTGCAGGAACTCGACGAAGGTTTTCTTCAGTTTGTTGAAGTCGCCTTCGTAGGTCGCCATGTGGTCGGCATCGATATTGGTCACGACCGCCACCATCGGCTGTAGATGCAGGAAGCTGGCATCACTCTCGTCGGCTTCGGCGATCAGGTAGCGGCTGGTGCCCAACTGAGCGTTGGTGCCAGCGGCGTTCAAACGACCACCGATCACGAAGGTCGGGTCCAGACCGCCAGCGGCAAATACCGAAGCGATCAGGCTGGTAGTGGTGGTTTTGCCGTGCGTGCCGGCCACCGCGATGCCGTGGCGGTAGCGCATCAGCTCGGCCAGCATCTCGGCGCGTGGCACTACCGGAATACGACGTTCAAGCGCTGTGGCCACTTCCGGATTGGATGTGTTGACGGCGCTGGACACCACCAGCACATCGGCCCCGACGGTGTTTTCAGCACGATGACCAAGGAATATCTGTGCGCCGAACGATTCGAGACGTTCGGTCACCGGAGAGCTCTTGAGGTCGGAGCCCGACACTTCGTAGCCCAGGTTCAGCAGAACCTCGGCAATGCCGCACATGCCGACGCCGCCGATACCGACGAAGTGGATGCGGCGGATACGGCGCATTTCAGGTTGCGGCATGGCGCGTTGACTCTCAACCATTGACCACCTCCACACAGACATCGACCACGGTGTTGGTTGCATCGGGCTTGGCCAGGCGACGTGCCGTGCGGGCCATGCTGTTCAATTGTTCGGGTTGCATCAAAACCTCTTTCAGGCGAGCGGCCATTTCGGCTGCGCCAGTTGTCGCTTGCGGCATGACGAAGGCTGCGCCTTCGCGGGCCAGATAGTCAGCATTACGTGACTGGTGGTCGTCGATGGCATAAGGCAACGGGATCAACAGCGACGGCAGGCCGGCGGCCGCCAGTTCGCTGATGGTCAGTGCGCCTGCGCGGCAAACCACCAGATCGGCCCAGCTGTACGCCTGGGCCATGTTCTGGATAAACGGCGCGACCTGCGCCTCGACGCCGACGTTGCGGTAACGCTCGGCGGTAATCTCGTCGTGATTCTTGCCCGCCTGATGAAACACTTCCGGACGGATGTCCACAGGCAACTGCGCCAAGGCTTCGGGCAACAGCTTGTTCAACGGTTCAGCTCCCAGACTGCCGCCCAGCACCAACAAACGCGCCTTGCGTCCGGCCATTGCCTGACGCGGGGTTTCCAGGAACAGCTCGACCCGCACCGGATTGCCGGTGGTGCGGCGCTTGCTCGAGGCGGCAAAGGTGTTCGGGAAGGCTTCGCACACGCGGCTGGCGAAGGACACCAGGCTGCGATTGGCTGTGCCAGCGACCGCGTTCTGCTCGTGGATGATCAACGGCACGCCCGCCAGCTTCGCGGCCAGACCGCCAGGGCCTGTCACATACCCGCCGAAACCGACCACACAGGCAGGCTTGAGCTCGCGAACGATCTTGCGCGCCTGCATCAATGCCTTGAACAGCATCAGTGGCGCCTTGAGCAGAGAAAGGCGGCCCTTGCCACGCAATCCGGTGACATTGATCAGGTGCAGCGGCAGACCGGCCTGCGGAACGAGTTCATTCTCGATCCCGCGCGGCGTGCCCAGCCAATGAACCTTGTAGCCACGCGCCTGGAATTCGCGGGCGCAGGCCAGCGCCGGGAAGACATGCCCGCCAGTGCCGCCCGCCATGATCAGCACATTAGCGTCCATGAGGCGTCTCCTCGGCGAAGTCGCTCTCTTTGAACTCGGTCTCTTCGCTGCCCATGTTGTTGCGCGATTCCCATTCGATGCGCAGCAGCAGGCCCAGACTGGCGCAGCAGATCACCAGCGAGCTGCCGCCGTAGCTGAGGAAAGGCAAGGTCAAACCCTTGGTCGGCAACAGACCGACGTTCACGCCGATGTTGATCAGGAACTGACCGATCCACAGGAACGACAGACCGTAGGCGACGTAGGCGCCGAAGAACTGTTTGGCCCTTTCCGCCCACATACCGATGTACATCCCGCGGATACTGACGAACAGGAACAGCGCAACGGTGAGCAACGAACCTACGACGCCCAGTTCTTCGGCCAGCACGGAAAACACGAAGTCTGTGTGCGCTTCCGGCAGATAGAATTGCTTCTGGACGCTGTTGCCCAGCCCGACGCCGAACCACTCGCCGCGCCCGAAGGCGATCAGCGCCTGGGTGAGTTGGTAGCCGGAACCGAACTGGTCGGCCCACGGGTCGGTAAAGTTGGTCAGACGTGCCATACGGTAAGGCTGTGCCTGAACCAGCACCACCACGGAGGCCACTGCCAGCACCACCATCAGCGAGAAACGGAATAGCCCGACGCCGCCAAGGAACAGCATCGCCGCGGCGGCGCCCATCATCACGACGGTGGCACCGAAGTCCGGTTCCATCAGCAGCAGGCCGGCCATTGGCAGCAGCACGATGAACGGCTTGAAGAAGCCCATCCAGCTTTCGCGCACTTCCTGCTGACGACGAATCAGGTAACCGGCCAGAAAGATAACCACGAACACCTTGGCGATTTCCGATGGCTGGACGTTGAACGCGCCGAAGCCGATCCAGCGCATAGAACCGTTGACTTCGCGGCCGATCCCCGGCACCAGCACCAGCAAAAGTAGGCCGAATGCGCCGATCAGCATCAGCCAGCCCAGACGCTGCCAGGTGGCCACTGGAATCATCATGGTCACGCCACACGCGCCCAGACCGATCAACAGATAGACCAGGTGGCGGGTCATCATGTACAGCGTATTGCCCGACTGCACGGCAGCCACTTCCGACGATGCAGACGTAATCATCACCAGACCGAGGCCCAGCAAGGCAAGGCAGCCCACCAGCATCGGGAAGTCGAGGTCAATGCCCCGTCCGCTGATCAGGGGCGATGGATACGGCTTGATCACACCGAAGATCATGACAAGCACTCCACTGCCTGCGCGAACACGCGTCCGCGCTCTTCATAATTCTTGAACATGTCCAGGCTGGCGCAGGCGGGAGACAGCAATACGGCATCGCCGGCCTGCGCCAGTTCGGCGCTACGCTCGACCGCTGCCTGTAGCGTGTCGACACGCACCAATCGGGTAGCATTGCCCAAGGCCTCGGCGAGGCGATCGGCGTCACGACCGAGCAACACAACGCTGCGGCAATGCGCGGCAACTGCGCTGCGCAGACCACTGAAATCGGCGCCCTTACCGTCGCCACCGGCGATCAGCACCAGCTTGCCGGGAATGTCAGCGCCCAGACCTTCGATGGCCGCCAGCGCGGCACCAACGTTGGTGGCCTTGGAATCGTTGTAGTAGTGCACGCCGCCCAGTTCACGAACCCACTGGCAGCGATGCTCCAGACCGGTAAATTCGCGCAGGGCTGACAGCATGGCATCGAACGGCAGGCCAACCGCATGACCCAGCGCCAGAGCCGCCAAAGCGTTGGCCTGATTGTGCGCGCCGCGCATCTTGAGTTCGCGAACCGGCATCAGGTTTTCGAACTGGAATGCCAGGTACTTCTCGCCATTCTCTTCACGCAGGCCAAACCCGTGGAAATCCGGCTTGTTCAGGCCGAACGTCCAGCACGGCAGACCTTCACCGATCAACGGACGAGACAACGCATCCTGACGGTTGACCACCACTTGCCGCGCGCCACGGAAGATCCGGTGCTTGGCCAGGTGATACGCAGGCAGACCGCTGTAACGGTCCATGTGGTCTTCACTGATGTTCAGCACGGTGGCCACTTCGGCGTTGAGCTGATCGGTAGTTTCCAGTTGAAAGCTGGACAGTTCCATCACATACAGCTCGACGTCGTCACTGAGCAGATCCAGCGCTGGCGTTCCCAGATTGCCGCCCACTGCGACACGCTTGCCCGCAACCAACGCCATTTCACCCACCAGCGTGGTGACGGTGCTTTTAGCATTGGAACCGGTAATGGCCACGATCGGCGCTTTGGCGTAACGCGCGAACAGCTCGATGTCACCCGCCATCTTCACGCCACGTGCCTGCGCCTGCTGCAAGGCTGGCGTGGCAAGGGCGAGACCGGGGCTGACGTAAAGCTCGTCGGCCCGGCAGAGAAAGTCCACGTCCAGCTCGCCACACCGCACCTCAACCTGCGGATAGTCACGACACAAGGTCGCCAGTTCCGGCGGATTCTCCCGCGTGTCGGCCACGGCAAAGGACACGCCCCGGTTCGCCAGGAAGCGAACCAGGGACATGCCGCTTTTGCCTAGACCCACGACAATGCGGAAGCGGTCGGAAACGATCAGGGACACTCGCTCTACCTCAGTTTCAGCGTGGCAAGGCCGATCAGCACCAGAATCACGGTGATGATCCAGAAACGGACGATCACGCGTGGTTCGGGCCAGCCTTTGAGTTCAAAGTGGTGGTGAATGGGCGCCATGCGGAAAACCCGGCGACCGGTCAGTTTGAAAGAGGCAACCTGAATGACCACTGACAGGGTTTCCATCACGAACACACCGCCCATGATGAACAGCACGATTTCCTGACGAACGATCACGGCCATGGTCCCCAGCGCAGCGCCCAGCGCCAGTGCGCCGACGTCACCCATGAACACCTGCGCCGGGTAGGTGTTGAACCACAGGAACCCCAGTCCCGCGCCGATCAGCGCTCCGGAGAACACGATCAGCTCGCCCGCCCCCGGCACGTACGGAATCAGCAGGTATTCGGCGAATTTCACGTTACCCGACAGGTAGCAGAAGATGCCCAGCGCACCGCCGACC
>NZ_MUIO01000200.1 GCF_002087235.1 Pseudomonas floridensis
GGTTGAACGAGTAACCGGTCGGCACCACGAAGCTGCAGATCGCTTTCGGCGCGCCATAGGCTTCCATCTTCTGGATCACACGAGGCAGCGCAGTCTCAGAACTTGCGGTGGAGTAAGCGAGAATCAGCTCGTCCTTGAAGATACGCATCAGCTTCAGGACCGAGAACCCGAACGCACGGGCAATCAGGCCCAGGACCACGAATGCGAAAAAGGCGATGGCCGCGTAAACCAGAATCACCAGCTTGGCCAGCGGCAGCAGCGAGGCAAAACCGAAGTTGGCAATGGTCACTGCGATCAACGCGAATACCCCGATCGGCGCGTAGTTCATGATCATGTGGGTGACCTTGAACATGGTCTCCGACACGCCCTGGAACACCTTGATCAGAGGGTCGCGCACCTCGGCGTCCAGACTGGAAAGGCCCAGACCGAACATCACTGAGAAGAAGATGATCGGCAGGATGTCGCCACGCGCCATTGCGGCAATGATGTTGGACGGGATCAGGTTGAGGATCGTGGCAATGAACGCATGATCGTGCTGAACCTCGGCCGTGGTCTGCTGGTACTTGGAAATATCGACCGTGCCCAGTGTGCTCATGTCGATGCCAGTACCTGGATGGAAAACGTTGGCCAGGACCAGACCGACCAGAATCGCGATGGTGGTCACCACCTCGAAATAGATGATGGTCTTAAGGCCAATGCGGCCCAGCTTCTTGGCATCGCCGACGCCTGCGATGCCCACAACGAGCGATGCAATCACGATCGGGATGACGATCATCTTGATCAAACGAATGAAAATATCACCCGCTGGTTGCAGAATGTTGCCGATCCACCAGGCTTTTTCAGCACTGAAATGGTTGAGCACCGCACCGAAAGCGATACCCAACGCCAGACCGATCAAAATCTGCCAGGCCAGACTCAGCTTTGCCTTCTTCATCTTGTTAACCCTTGTTCAAAGTGGCTTGGGCACATCCAAAACCGACACGCTGAAAATGCTTTTCCACAGCAGTTTCAAGGGGCGGATACCTTTGGGCATGTCCACAGAAGGTCACCGCAAGCGAGCATCCCAGCTCTGTAGCAGGCGAAAAAAAGTCGCAACTATTCCCACGGCGCGGAC
>NZ_MUIO01000201.1 GCF_002087235.1 Pseudomonas floridensis
CGGGTCACGCTGGTGCCCAGTGTCAGCCAGAAGGTCGAGCTGGAGCGGCGCGGCTTCGAGCGGATCGCGCTGTTGTCGCGTGGCGTGGACAGTCAGTTGTTCCACCCTTCCAGACGCTCGCAAGCGCTGCGCGAAAGCTGGGGCCTCGGCCCGACTGACATCGGTGTGATTCATGTTGGCAGGCTGGCACCGGAGAAGAATCTGGGCCTGCTCAAGACCAGTTTCGAGGCGCTGAAGACGCGCTACCCGGAGCGCAACCTGAAACTGATCATCGTCGGTGACGGGCCACAGCGTGCGACGCTGGAACAACAGCTTCCCGAAGCGATTTTCTGTGGCACCCAACGCGGCGAGGCGCTGGCGATGCATTACGCTTCGGGCGACATGTTCCTGTTCCCGAGCCTGACCGAAACCTTCGGCAATGTGGTGCTCGAAGCGCTGGCCTCGGGCCTGGGCGTGGTGGCTTACGATGAAGCCGCCGCCGGGCAGCATATTCGCCACGGCCACAACGGCGCGCTGGCCATGCCCGCTGATGAGGCGGCATTCATCGATGCCGCGCTGTGGATGCTGGAAGACGATGAGACGCTGCGCCGTGTGCGTCTTAACGCAAGACAACATGCCAGCCGTCAGGGGTGGCAGGCGATCATCGATCAGTTCGAGCGGCAGTTGCTCGAGG
>NZ_MUIO01000202.1 GCF_002087235.1 Pseudomonas floridensis
CGCCATCAAGTTTCCGGACATGGTCCACGCGTTCAAACCCGACCCACGCACCAACCTGGACAACGACTCGCGCCGTTTCGACTTCTTCTCCCACGTTCCGGAAGCCACGCGCACTCTGACATTGCTGTACTCCAACGAAGGCACGCCAGCCGGCTACCGCTTCATGGACGGCAACGGTGTACACGCCTACAAACTGGTCAACGCCAAGGGCGAAGTGCATTACGTCAAGTTCCACTGGAAAACCCTGCAGGGCATCAAGAACCTCGACCCGGCTGAAGTGGCCAAGGTTCAGTCCAAGGACTATAGCCACCTGACCAACGACCTGGTCGGCGCCATCAAGAAAGGCGACTTCCCGAAATGGGACCTGTACGTTCAGGTGCTCAAGCCTGAAGAGCTGGCCAAGTTCGACTTCGACCCACTGGACGCCACCAAGATCTGGCCGGATGTTCCCGAGAAGAAAATCGGTCAGATGGTCCTGAACAAGAACGTCGACAACTTCTTCCAGGAAACCGAGCAGGTCGCC
>NZ_MUIO01000203.1 GCF_002087235.1 Pseudomonas floridensis
CAGCATCATCACCAGCACGGCGACCACGATCGCGGCGATCATGACCGGGATGTCGGACACCATGCCGACGGCGGTAATGACCGAGTCCAGCGAAAAGACGATGTCGATGATCGCGATCTGAATGATGGTGTAGAAGAACTGCCCGTTGCCGCCCTTGGGTTCCTCGATTTTCTCCTCTTCACCCTCCAGGCCGTGATAGATCTCCTGCGCGCTTTTCCAGAGCAGGAACAGACCACCGAAGAACAGAATCAGATCGCGCCCGGAAAAGCCCTTCCCCAGCACCGAGAACAGGTCAGTGGTGAGGCGCATCACCCAGGTGATGGAAAGCAGCAGCATGATTCGCGTCACCATGGCCAGTGCCAGCCCGGTGATCCGGGTGCGGGGCTGCATGGCCTTGGGCATGTGCCCGACCAGGATGGAAATCATGATGATGTTGTCGATGCCCAGAACGATTTCCAGGGCCGTCAGGGTAAAGAAAGCTGCCCATATCTCGGGATGGGTGATCCATTCCATGAGGCCTCCTCAAACGTGAAAAAGCTCGCCAACGACCCTGCGGTCGATGGCGAGCCTTTGACAGCGTGAGGTTATAGACTGCTGTAGAGCGGGAAAATCCCCATTACCAGTGCCGCAACCAGAATGCACATGCACACCAGAATCGCCCACTTCAGGGTGAAACGCTGGTGATCGCCGAACTCGATACCGGCCAGCGCGACCAGCAGGTAAGTCGATGGCACCAGCGGGCTGAGTAGGTGAACCGGTTGGCCGACGATGGAGGCGCGAGCCATTTCCACCGGGCTGATGCCGTAGTGGGCAGCGGCTTCGGACAGCACCGGCAATACGCCGTAGTAGAACGCATCGTTGGACATGAAGAAGGTGAACGGCATGCTCACCAGCGCGGTGATGACTGCCAGATAAGGGCCCAGCGCTTCCGGGATCACCGCCAGTAGGCTCTTGGACATGGCATCGACCATGCCGGTACCCGACAGAATGCCGGTGAAGATACCGGCCGCGAAAATCAGGCCAACCACCGCCAGAACGCTACCGGCATGCGCCGAAACGCGATCTTTCTGATCCTGCAGGTTCGGGTAGTTGATGATCATCGCGATACTGAACGCGATCATGAACAGCACCGGCAGCGGCAGCAGACCCATGATC
>NZ_MUIO01000204.1 GCF_002087235.1 Pseudomonas floridensis
GGCTGGATCGCGTCGTGGGTCATCATCAGTTCGTCTCGCCCTCGCGCCCGGGCAGGTGTTCGTCCAGATGCAGCCACGGCAATCGGTTTTCGATCCAGATGTGCCGTGACGGCGCGGCCAGTTCAGGGTGATCGAGGGTAGCGACCACCACGTCCATCTCTTGCGGGCTGTTGCGCGTGAACAGCGCCATGTGCGCGCCGCAGTTGCCGCAGAAGTAGCGCACACACGTCTGACCCGAGTCATAAGTAGCCGGGCTGCCGGCCAGCCATTGAAACGACTGCAGCGGCACGGTCAACCATGTCATGACTGTCCCACCGGACGTGCGCCTGCAAATCGAACAGTGACAATGGGCGATGTCCTCAAGGGGCGCATCGAACTGATAACGCAGGCTGCCGCAGTGGCAGCCGCCGGTGTGAATGTGGCTCATGACCGTTCCTCCCTGTTGTGCGTCGATAAGCGTGTGACAATAAAACTTCCACAAACACTGATTGAAAGGTCGGTGAAAGCTTGTGCAATTAGCATCGCCTCACTTCCGGCAAAAAGACCGGGTAGCCTGGGTGTCGTTCAACACGGTCCCTGGCCCAATTAACAACAATAATGGTGATTCCGATGCTTGCTGATTTTCCTATCCGTACCCTCCTTGCGCCCTCACTCCACGTAACGCTCCTGCTGAGCTGACTCGTTCGTTTCCATCGTTCTGTAGCCGTATTACGTCTGGAGTATTCCCATGCTGACTTTCCTTGGCTTTGCCATGGTCATTGCGTTCATGTACCTGATCATGAGCAAGCGCCTGACCGCGCTGATCGCCCTGATTCTGGTGCCTATCGTTTTCGCCCTGTTCGGCGGTTTCGCGTCACAGATCGGCCCGATGATGCTGGCCGGTATTACCAAGCTGGCGCCAACCGGCGTCATGCTGATGTTCGCCATTCTCTACTTCGCGCTGATGATCGACTCCGGCCTGTTCGACCCGGCCGTGCGCAAGATCCTGAAAATGGTAAAAGGCGATCCGATGCGCATCTCGGTCGGCACCGCGGTGCTGGCGCTGGTGGTCTCGCTGGACGGTGACGGCGCAACCACCTACATGATCTGCGTTGCCGCCATGCTGCCGCTGTACAGCCGCGTTGGCATGAGCCCACGCATCATGGCGGGTCTGATCATTCTGGCGGGCGGCGTGATGAACATGACGCCTTGGGGCGGTCCGACTGCTCGTGCGGCCAGCGCCCTGCACGTCGATGCTTCAGACATCTTCGTACCGATGATTCCGGCGATGCTGGCCGGCGTTGTGGCGATCCTGGCGATCGCCTACTTCTATGGCAAACGCGAACGTGCCCGTCTGGGAGAACTGCACCTGCAAGGCGATGAAGTCGATCACAGCGAAATCAGCGTTTCGCAGTTCCCGGATGCACGTCGTCCAAAACTGATCTGGTTCAACGGCGGCCTGACGCTGGCGCTGATGGTTGCCCTGATCATGGGTCTGCT
>NZ_MUIO01000205.1 GCF_002087235.1 Pseudomonas floridensis
CCCGCCGACGCGCCACCACTCGAACTCGCCGTCTGGCTGATCGACTGAGTCGCGTCGTAATGGTAGGACAATAGCTCGACCCATCCTTTATGGTCAGCGTCCAACGACTCACCCTCGACTCCATCCACCTTCATGAATGCATCAAATGACATAGAGGCTCCCTGCCTTGGATTAGTGAAGGGGGCAAGCCTAATGGACATGTATTAGTGATGAACAGAGGCCAATCGGGAGGTACCTCACGGTTTCAGGCATCGGGTCAGAAGGGATTGCTCACCATCGAAAGCCCCCCCTCAACGGCGTTAAACGCCGTCACTGGAAGATGGGATTACGCCAAGTCACACCGTAAAACGCTTCTCGCATCAGCACATACATAGGCGTTTGGAGTGAAAGTCGTAGGACACAGGCCACGTCTCTGCGCTTTTTTAGCCATCTTGCCCTACAGCAGGTTCAGGCGAAGTACAGATTCAAACTGTTACAAATATCCTCGCGCACTGACATTCGAGCGGCCGGGCCTCGCCCATGGCTGCATTCCACCTGCGGATGATTCCGAGGAGGTAACATGTTCTTACGTTACGGGGTATTAGTTGCGACGCTGTTGGTCGCATCCGGCTGTGTCGAGGAGCGGATTGTCCATGAGCGGCGACCGCCGCCGCATGAATACGTGGAGGTAATCGCACCACAACCACCGCCCGAACGAGTGATCGAGGTCGAACCTGCGCCGCGTCCGGGCTACGTGTGGTCACGGGGCTACTGGCACTGGAGTGGCGGGCGTTACGTGCCGGTTCACGGCCATTGGG
>NZ_MUIO01000206.1 GCF_002087235.1 Pseudomonas floridensis
CTCGGTAGGCGCGGGACGGCGACGCGGCAGCTCGACCACGAACTCCGTGATCGGGCGACCCATCAGTACATCGACGATTCGCGCACTGGCCTTGCCGTCGCCGTAAGGGTTGGCGGCGTGTGAGGCGTTCTGCCAGAGCTGCTCGTCATCGAACAGCAGGCTGACGCCCTGAATGATCGCCTCAGGTTCAGTGCCCACCAGCCGCACGGTGCCCGCTGCGACCGCTTCCGGGCGCTCGGTCACGTCGCGCATTACCAGCACGGGTTTGCCGAGCGATGGCGCTTCTTCCTGCACACCGCCGGAATCAGTGAGGATCACATGGGCACGCTGCATCAGGCGCACGAACGACAGGTAGTCCAGCGGCTTGATCAGATGCACATTGGGCAGATCGCCCAGGTGCTCGGTCACCGGTCCCAGTACATTGGGGTTCAAGTGCACGGGGTAGACGATCTGTATATCGTCGCGTTGAGCGAGCGTACGCAGCGCTTTGCAGATATTCAGAAAACCGTCGCCGAAGTTCTCACGGCGGTGTCCGGTCACTACCAGGACCTTGCGTTCGGGCACCAGAAAAGAGAACTGGCGATCGAGCGCGTGGCGCAACTGGCGATTGGAATCGATTCGCTGGGCGGTCAACTGCAAGGCGTCGATTACCGTATTGCCGGTCACGAACGACACGCCCTGAAGACGCTCGCCCAGTACGTTGCGGCGCGACTCGGCGGTCGGCGTGAACAGGTGATCAGAGATCAGATCGATGCACCGACGGTTCATTTCTTCCGGCCACGGCTGCCGAATATCGCCGGTGCGCAGGCCTGCTTCGACATGACCGATCGGGATGCGACGATGAAACGCCGACATGGCCGCGACCATGGCCGACGTGGTGTCGCCGTGGACCAGCACCTTGTCGGGCTTCATCTCATCCAGGATCGGGTCGATGGCCGCGTACAACGCGGCGGTCAGGGAATTCAGGGTCTGATGAGGACGCATCACGTCCAGGCTGTAATCAGCCTTGAGTTCGAACATATCGAGCACTTGTTGCAGCATGCTCTGATGCTGTCCGGTGATGCAGATTCTCGAATCAATCCCCGGCTCCGCAGCAAGAGCCCTGACCAGAGGGGCCATCTTGATGGCCTCTGGGCGAGTGCCGAAAATGGACAGAACTTTCATTCTGGCGTGCTGAGTAGCCATTGATTTCCTCCCGCCCGCTACAGGCGTCGCACAGCAGTTGATCCGGGCTGTGAACAGCTCGGATAACCAGCGAATTAATGAGTTTCTTCGGGCAGGAAAAGATCGGAGTGGATGACTCGATGTTCACTTCAATGTGAGCAAGCGTTATGCCTTGTTACCCGGATTCGCGACGATTATTAGCAGATGATATTAATAATGCAAAACTTTTTATCAGGTATTTTTCAAAGTAAGCCGTGCGGGGAACTTTGGTTTTTAGGGGCGGTCAGTGAATGGTTGTATAACGCGCGATGTGCCGTTTTAGTCAATGATCATTGGGGTTTTTGGGCGAGTATGGCGTGCGGAAGATAAGGTCGATGGAACTTTCTAAATCCGCTACGTTGACGGTGTAACTGCCAGGGCCGGTAAAAGTCAACAATCAGGAAAGTGCCAACAACAGTTTCCTGACGCCTGATTAATGACAGCGAAAAAAACGGTCATTCATAAAAATGGCGTTGTGATAATGGCGCTGTAAGTGACGGTGAAAAGAGGGGGATATATCGTGTTAAGTGAAGGGGAACAGTATCGATAACAGCGTGAGTGAGTGTGCCAATCAGGTGTCATTCAATTGAACAAAAGTTGCCACATTGGCGTCTTGCACTGCCGGGTCGAAGAAAACGAGCGGCGGCCCCTTCCAGCGAAGAAGCCGCTGTCTGCGATCCGAATCAGCTGTCCACTTCGGCAGCAGCCGGATCGGATAGCTCATTGAGCGCTGCCGCATTGTTCTTGAACGCCGCTGCGAACACGGCCCGGTTTTTCGCCATATAGATGCTCGCGTCCTCTGCGTGCTTCTCGGAAAGGCCTGGTACGTTCTTGACCAGGACGTCGGTGAGAAGCTCGGCCAGCTCAAGCATTTGATCGTGCGCATCGGCGAGTTTACGGTCCACGAAAGTAGTCTCCAGATCGCGGGTACTGCGGTAAAGGGTTTCAACAGCCATTTTGGCCTCGTCGTCATATCCAGTGTGGAAGGGCTAGACCCGGGCACTCGGCGCTTCGGGCGCTGACCTGGGCGGTGCAACAGACAGTGATCCTGCATGGCTGGCGTGCCAGTCGCCATTCCACATGCCTTGAATGTGAAATCAGTCATTACTGTATCTTTATACAGTGTTCAGCATAAGCCAATCAACCCCTGTCTGGATAGTGGCCTTCGAGCATCTTTTTTTCCGTATACATGTGCCTTGCGACAACCCGTCGCGCTCTCAACCATAGCCTATGGCCCTGTTCCTGCTTTAAAAAGCACACCACACAGCGCGTCACACGCACACAGCACCCTCCGCTCCGGTTGCGGATCGGTATCAACGAAGGTTCAGAGGTCAAGCGTCATGGGAAACAGATGGGCAGCAAAGTTGCGCCAACGGGTGCATTCACAGGCCGAGTCGCTGGGTAATCTCTGCGTCGAGAGCTTTCACTTTCTGGCCTTGTTCGCCATCGGAGCCATCACCGCCTGGGCGTCGGTGGTCGCGTTTCTGGGGATGGTCGAAAAAGGCAACGTCACGGTCGACGACATTCTGTTGCTGTTCATCTATCTCGAACTGGGGGCGATGACCGGGATTTATTTCAAGACCAACCACATGCCCGTACGCTTCCTGATCTATGTGGCGATCACGGCCTTGACCCGGTTGTTGATCTCGGACGTGTCTCATCACAACCCGCCCGATCTGGGCATCATCTACCTGTGTGGCGGCATTCTGCTACTGGCATTTGCGATTCTGGTGGTGCGCTACGCGTCGTACAAATATCCATCGGCCAAGATCCCGGATTCCTCGAGCCCGGTCAAAGGCGCAGTCACGGAAGAGAAGGGCGAAATCTGACAAGGCGAGGGCGGCATCCAGTAGCGATGCCGCCTCATGGTTGTGCGTAGGTCAGTTGACCCAGACCCCGGCATGCCAATGCCAGCCATCGCCTGCGCTTTCCCAGTGCGGGTGCACATAACGGTAACCCGGCCGTTCAACTTCCCAATGGCCGTGAACCGG
>NZ_MUIO01000207.1 GCF_002087235.1 Pseudomonas floridensis
TGGCGCGGCGGTTGAGCCGGTCGTAGGTCAGTTGCTCCGTCCCAAGCGTCAGGGCAATGGCGTGTGGTGCCTTGGCCGCCTGAGCCTCGAAACGCTGATGCGCACATTGAGCGGTCGGCCAGACCTGAACAGCCTGCGTCCAGCCGGTCGGCAGCGACAGCTCACCCAGACAGGCAGACGGTTCGGCAGTGAAGCTTTGCAGCAGGTGATCAAAGTGCGCCGCCATCTGTGCAATGGCTTGCGCACTGAAATGCTGACGGTCGTAGCTGAAGCGCACCGACAGCACGTCTCCGGCCTCGACCACCAGGGTCAACGGGTAATGCGCCTGTTCCTGATTGCACAGGTCACTGAACGTCAGTCCGTCCGGCGCACGCTGCAGTGCTTCGGACATCGGGTAGTTTTCGAACACCACGATGCTGTCGAACAGCGCCTCGCCACCGGTCCGCGCCCAGCGCTGAATGTCATACAGCGGCGTGTGCTCATGCTCACGCAAAGCGAGGTTTTTCGCCTGTACCTGCTGCACCCAATCGGCAACGGATTGTTCCGGACGCGGGCTGGCGATCACCGGCAGCGTGTTGATGAACAGACCAAGCAGCTCTTCGACGTCGGGCAGGTCTGCCGGGCGGCCAGCCACCGTCGCACCGAAGGTCACGCTGGACTGGCCGGTGTAGCGTTGCAACACCAGCAGCCAGGCCGACTGCACCAGGGTGTTGAGGGTGACACGTTGTTCTCTGGCGAACTCGCTCAAACGTCGCGTGCCGTCGGCATCGATCAGTTGCACATAATCGGCATACCCCTGCCCGCCCGCCGACGACTTGAGCGATTGGGCCAGCCGGGTCGGCTCGTCCAGTTCGGCCAGTTGCCCGCTCCAGAAGCGCTCGCTGAGGTCGACATCCTGCGTGCCCAGCCATTCGATGTAATCGCGATAGCGCCCGGCCTGTTTCGGCAGCGCCTGGCCGCTGTAACGTTGCAGCACCTCACCCAGCAGGCGCGAGCTGCTCCAGCCATCCATGAGGATGTGGTGACTGGTGAAGATCAGGTGATAGCGGTCCTCGCCCGTCTGCAGCAGTGCCACACGCAGCAACGGCGCGTGCGCCAGTTCGAAGCCCTGTCGACGATCCGCCAAGGCCCAGTCATCCAGCCAGCCTTGCGGCTGGTTGCGTGCGTCGAGTACCACGAAAGGCAGGTTCGCCTGACGCTGCACCACTTGCAGCGACTGTTCCGCATGGCTGATGAAGCCGCTGCGCAGCACCTCATGGCCGTCCACCGCCGCCTGCCACGCCGCCCGGAAGCGCGGTACATCCAACCCGCTCACCGTCACGCGAAGCTGATTGATGTAGTTGCCCGCATCCTGCTCAAACAGGGTGTGAAACAGCATGCCCTGCTGCATCGGCGCCAGCGGGTAAATGTCCTGGATGTTACCCGCCGGAACCGGCAGGCGGTCGAGCTGCGACTGACTCAGGCGCGCCAGCGGGAAATCCGACGGCGTCACGCCTTGAGGCCCGGTCACGCAATGCTCGATCAGCGTGATCAAGGCCTGCTCATAACGACGTGCCAAGGCATCGATGGTCGACGGCTGGTATTGCTCGCGACTGAAGGTCCAGTTCATCTGCAATTGGCCGTCGAATACCTGACCGGTGAGGCTCAGACTGTTGGCCAGCGGCCCGTCCTCATGCAAGGCGACACCGGCGCTATCTGCGCAGGGCAGCCACAAAGCTCCCTCGCTGTCGAAGCTGCCGTCGAACTGGCCCAGGTAATTGAACGTGATCTGCGCCTCGGGCAACGCGGCGATCGGGTGAGCGAAAGAAGGTTCGCTCAGATAGCGCAGCACGCCATAACCGATGCCTTTGTTCGGCACCGCACGCAGTTGCTCCTTAATTGCGCACAGGCTGGCAGCCAATGCTCGCTGCGGCGTGAGCCGAACCGGAAACAGGCTGCTGAACCAGCCGACCGTGCGGCTCAGGTCCAGACCGTCGAACAGGTCTTCGCGGCCATGGCCCTCCAGCTGGATCAGCACCGAAGGCTGTCGGCTCCATTCGCAAAGCACCTGCGCCAGCGCAGTCAACAGCAGGTCATTGACCTGAGTCCGGTAAGCCGCCGGCGCGACTTTCAGCAGTTGCCGGGTCAGATCCCTGCTCAGCCAGGACGAAGCATGTGCCGCGTCACGGTTGCGTTGCGTACCGCCCGGATTGTCGCGTGGCAGCGACTGATCTGCGCCTTTCAAGGCATCCAGCCAGTACTCGCGTTCGGCCAGCAGAACGTCACGTCTGGCGTAAGCCTGCACGTGTTCGGCCCAGGTTTTCAGGGAACTGGTTTT
>NZ_MUIO01000208.1 GCF_002087235.1 Pseudomonas floridensis
GCAGGATCCGATTGGGTTGTTGGGGGGTAATAATCTCTATACATATACAACCAATGTTACCGGATGGATAGATCCAACAGGCTGGATTAAAGTGTATCGCAATCTCAGGCCGGATGAACTCGTTAGTGAGGGTATTTCTGCCAAAAGCCCAGGGAGAGGGATGTCGCCTGCAGGTCATGTACGTAACGGCAGCATGCCTGGCTTCAAAGGTTCTCAGTATGTTTCGACGACCACTGACATGGAAGTGATAAATAAATACAAGAATCCTAACCAGACTACGGTAAGCTTTGATACTGACGACGTTATCAATGATTCTAGTGGTAATAAAAGCATTGTAGATATATCTACGCCAGACAAAGCTGCCAGTGCAGGCCTCAGAGGGCCAGCGGCAAGTTACGCTGTTGCGTCGAGAGAGGTATTAGTCGAAGGGCATATCCCCTCAAGTAAAGTCACTATTTGTTAAGGAGCAATGATGGACGCTAAAGGTTATATTGATTTGGTATGTGCAAGACTGGTAGGTGGTAATTCTATTCCTGTAAAAATTCGCTCTAGAGATGAAGTGCCTCAAGGAGAAGTTGACGAGTTATTCGCGGCGATTGATTTTTTAATCGATTACTATAGGGGGAAGGGGCTGATTCCTAAAAAGCTAGCGTTTGCTTTTGTTGATGTTTATGTCGGATTCAGTATAAGACATGACTTTTTTGACGAGATTGAAAGCCAGCGCTATGAAGATATTGGGATCACTCTTCAAGAAAAAGCATATGAGCTATTTGGCTGAATTTTAATGCGTTGTGGATAAATGGTATATCGGTAAAAATTAAAGCTGGCTGGATTTTAATGAGTTTTATAGTTCATTATACATAGGTTGCGAGCAAACATCAGTTTTGATCCGCCGCTCTTCCAGATTAAGATAAGCGGGTGGACCCTGCCTACCGACCAGCACCTGACCCACCTGTACTACGGGAGCGGCCACCTGCATCAACTGAACCTCGACGGCCGGTTGATCAGCGACATGGAACGCGACGACCTGCACCGCAAGGTCTACCGCACCCAAGGCAAGCTCACCAGCTGCTTCGGCTATGACTCCATGGGCCGCAAAGCCTGGCAGTTCGCCTCGACCCTGCCCGCCGACAAACTGTCTGGCGTGCTGGGCAGCGAAAGCCCGCAACTGCTGGTGGAACACGCCTACAACCCGATCCATCGCCGCTACCAGTAAGACAGCCTGGGGCGAAGGGTTGGCAAGATCTCGATAAAGCATGGCAAAGCCGAACACAAAAACTTCCTCTGGCAAGGCCTGAGGATGCTGCGTGAAGAACAGCCGGGACAGAGCAGCCTGTACATCTACGAGCCCGGCAGCTATGCGCCGCTGGCGCGTGTCGACCAGCGCGAAGACGAACCCGAAAACACGCTTTACTACTTCCACACCGACCAGATCGGCACGCCGCTGGAGATGACCGACATCGACGGCCAGATCGTCTGGCAGGCGACATACAAGGCATGGGGAAGCCTCGAAGCGCTGACCGTGAACGAGGTGGAGCAGAACCTGCGGTTTC
>NZ_MUIO01000209.1 GCF_002087235.1 Pseudomonas floridensis
GTTCGTGGAGCGGATACGAACAGCCGGGACAGAACAGCCTGTACATCTACGAGCCCGGCAGCTATGCGCCGCTGGCGCGTGTCGACCAGCGCGAAGCCGAAGCCGAAAACACGCTTTACTACTTCCACACCGACCAGATCGGCACGCCACTGGAGATGACCGACACCGACGGCCAGATCGTCTGGCAGGCGACGTACAAGGCGTGGGGAAGCCTCGAAGCGCTGACCGTGAACGAGGTCGAGCAGAACCTGCGGTTTCAGGGGCAGTATTTTGATGAAGAGACGGGGCTTCACTACAACACGTTCCGGTATTACGATCCGGAGGTGGGCCGGTTTATTGCGCAGGATCCGATTGGGTTGGCGGGTAGCGTAAACGTCTATTTTTATGCTCCTAGTCCTAACAATTGGATTGATCCATTGGGCTGGTGTTCGACAAAGCTAGGCAATAACATGGGTCACAGATCCGGCGACGGAATGGCTAACCATCACCTAGGGATTCTCCGAACA
>NZ_MUIO01000021.1 GCF_002087235.1 Pseudomonas floridensis
ACGGCAAGCTCAACGGGCTGGCCCGCCAGTCGGTCAAACTCGACCTGATCGCCGAGCACTGGGACGACCTGCTGCGCCTGGCCGGCTCGCTCAAACTCGGCCGGGTGCCGGCGACTGGCATCATGCGCACGCTGCAAACGGGAGATAGACCCACCCGGCTGGCCCAGGCGCTGGCCGAATTCGGGCGGATCGAAAAGACTCTGCACACGTTGACCTATATCGACGACGAGTCCAAGCGCCGCGCCACCCTGACCCAGTTGAACCGAGGCGAAGGCCGGCACAGCCTGGCCCGCGCCGTGTTCCACGGCAAACGCGGCGAGCTCCGCCAGCGCTACCGCGAAGGCCAGGAAGACCAGCTCGGTGCTCTGGGCCTGGTGGTGAACATCATCGTGCTGTGGAACACCCTCTACATGACGGCGGCCGTGGAACGGCTCAAGCAGCACGGCTATCCAGTGCTGGAAGAGGATTTGGCCCGGCTATCGCCGCTGATCTACGAGCACATCAACATGCTCGGGCGGTATTCCTTTGCGGTACCGGAAGAAGTTGCGCGCGGCGAGCTGCGGCCACTGCGTAATCCAGACGACGACCTGTGATCCCCCTAAACGCTATGAGCAACACCCAAGCTGCTGCTGGATCGGCGGGCACTTCACCGAGCCGAACGAACAGAAAACGCAGCAATCCCCTGGGTTGGGGCGCAGCAGCGCCTTGCAGTTGCTGCACTCGTAATAGAACTGGCAGGCGTCCGTGGGCATGGTTTCCGGCTTGGCGAAGCCGCAGCGCGGGCAAGTCAGCACGGACTCAAGGACAATGGCGCTCATCGTGACCTCACTTCTGCACTGTGGAGGGGTATCCCGCGTTCGCGGTCGCCTCAGTCAGTGCCTCGGGCTGGGCCTTATCGGGATCGTAGGTGACGGTCGCCGTCTTCTGGTCGAAATTGACCTGGACGTCACTCACGCCGGACACCTTCTCCAGCGACTTCTTGACCGTGATCGGACAGAGTCCGCACGTCATGTTCTGCACGTCGAGCGTGACGGTTTTCGGGGGAGCCGCCAGCGCCACGAAGGGCAAGGCGAAAAGCACGGCGATCAGCAGTTTGCGCATGGTTAATCTCCTTCAGTAGAACAGCGGGGCGAGCCACGGCACGGCCAATAGGCCGAGCAGCAGCACGCTGACGATCCAGAACACGAGTCGCTGTCGCACGAGCGTGCGCGGATCGGCGCAGGGTGTACCTGGCGTACAAACCTGTGGCACCAGGTAGAGCTTGCGGAATGCCAATCCCAGGAACAGTAGAGTCAACCCGATGAAGAGGGGGCGTAGTGGCTCCATCATGGTCAGAGCGCCCACCCACGTACCGCCGACACCGAGTGCCAACAGCACCAGTGGCCCGACACAGCACACCGACGCACCGATGGCGGTCAGCGAACTCGCGACCAGCGAGCCTTTCCCGGTGAGTTGCATCCCCATTCCCATCTCCTGAGCCTGATTGCCTAGGTGCTATTCTAAACTCCGTACCAAAGTACGGAATCAAGGAGAAAGTGATGGCCACAGAGCTGACCATTGGCAAGCTGGCAGACGCCGCCGGGGTGAACGTCGAGACGATCCGCTACTACCAGCGACGCGGGCTGCTGGATGAACCAGCCAAACCCTTGGGTGGCCATCGGCGCTATCCGGTGGACATGGTGAAGCGACTGCGTTTCATCAAGCGGGCTCAGGCGCTGGGTTTCACGCTCTCGGAAGTCGGTGGACTGCTGACGCTGGATGAGTCGTGCGCCTGTGCCGAAACGCGAGCACGGGCTGCACGCAAGCTCGCGTTGATCGAGCAGAAGATGGCCGACTTGGTCGTCATGCAGCAACTGTTAGGCGAACTGGTGCAGCAATGTGATGCGGGAGACGGCGGAACGATCTGCCCGATCATCGAGGCACTGATCAGAGAGTAATGCCTGGCGGGTGAGCTGGAGATCGGAAAGCCCCTTTACGGTGGGATTCAGAGCTTACGTTGGTTTTTGGTTCCATTGCTCCCCAAACCCCAACATCGGGAACGACCCGGCCCGCTTGCAGCAAGTTGCGGATCTGGACGCACTGATCTCCAACCTCGACAAGCGTATTGGTGACCTCACGGCGCTCCAGCAATCTGCTATGCAGAGCCTGCCGACGATTCGGATGATTCAAGCGAATAACCAGATGCTGGTGGACAAGTTCCACACAATCCGGGAAATCACTGTGCCGGCCTGGAAGCGCCAATTCATGCTGGCTTTGACACTGAACGAGCAGCGGAACGCCGTCCAGCTGGCCACCAAAATCGACGACACCACCAACGATCTCCTCAAACGCAACGCCGAGCTGCTTCACCGCAACTCCGTAGAGACGGCCAAGGCTAACCAGCGGTTGGTAATCGACGTGGACACCTTGCAGAAGGTCCAGGCCACGCTGATCCAGACCGTAGAAGACGTGATCAAAATCCAGCGCGAAGGCGTGGCTCAACGCAAGGCCGCAGAGAAAGAGATCCAGGGCATGCGCCTCGACCTTCATAAGCGCCTGGGCAGGACTGAGACAGTGAAGGAGCTTCACTGATGACAGATCAAGTCCAATTGTTCCGGCTGCGGGTCGACGGCAATGTTGCAGAGATAAACGTTCCTGCAAATGAGCTCGCGGATCGACTGAGTAAATACGGCGTCCAGCGAAAGGACACCTTAGATCGGCTGCTCGCCGGACAGACGCAGCGCGTCCTTGGCCAAAATCTGGAGCTTCTAGAAGTCCTAAGGTCGGGGGAGCAAGCTGAGCCTCTGCCTGTGGAGCCGGAGCGGGCCACATCGACGAAGGCCGAGGCTCAACCGAAGCCTCCAAAACGTGTTCAATCCCAATCCAAGCCAGCACCGCCGACGCCATTTGATGGGGCCCTGCAAGAACTGACCTCGCGGGCGAAGAAGCTGCGCAAAGGCACCCTAATCTACGGCGGTACCGCGTTGGGTTTGGCGATACTCGGAGGTGTATTTTATGCGCTGGGTCTCGCCGCCGAGCCATCCACGGCTATTGATCAGATCCTGGTTCCTGGTGCGATCGCCAAGGCTTTCCAAACAGCTGACCATGCCGGCGGCGGTATCGGCGGGCTTATGGGGGGCGAATCGGTTGTCGGCTCGATCCTCAATAGCACAGCGCTCAAAATGCTCAGCGCGGTTGCAATGATTGCGGGTGTAGGGGCTGCGATCTTTACCCAGCGCGTTTCTCACATCATTCCTGCCATGATGATCGGCACAATGCCTTATGCCATTGGCATGTTCATAGAGGTAGGTGATTCCGCGACGACAAGCAAGCCTAACGAGTTCTTCGCCGCGGTTGAATCGAAGAAAATGTCGACCCTTCAGCGCCTGCTCAGCTCCAGAGAGGATCTGGACGAGATGGCCAGGGCGTATGTGCTAGCCCAAGCATCTATCGTCGACGGCAGTTCGTCGCAATGGGTCGTGCTGACAGCGAAGAACCTACGAGAGGGCAAAATCAACGACAGCTTTGCCGTACCGGCCAGCGTTGCCTACGCCATCGAGGCAACTGCACTAGGCCCAGAAAGCCCATCGCTCTCTGATCGAGCAAAACAGCATCGCCTGAGCGCCCTGGCCGATGCAAGCGAATGGAAGCGCAACAGCTTCTGGACACTTCTCCTGGCAGGGTTTCTTTGCGCAATCGCCACGGGTCATGAATCGATCGCGCAAGTCATCTTTCGCAGAGTTCGTCGCATTGGTCAGTTGCTTACCCCAGCGCGGTAGTTAATGCGTGAAGCACACAAACCCAGGCTTTGCTTGGGTTTTTTTTAGCCCGAATAGCTGAAAACCACCTTTTAGGGAGCAACCGTGAAATCCATCCTCATGATGTGTACGGCCATGCTGATGGCCACGTCCCACTTCGCTTCTGCTTCAGCACCTTTGACCTTCGAGCAAGCGAAGGTTGAGCTGCGCCAGAAGGTCTATTACGACCGCAATACCAGCGAAACCGGCGACCTCTACTGCGGGTGCAGCTGGAAGTGGGTAGGGCAATCAGGGGGACGTGTCGACTTCGCCTCATGCGGGTACGAAGTGCGCGCTCAGGAAAACCGCGCCCAGCGTATCGAATGGGAGCACGTGTTGCCGGCATACGCCTTTGGTAGCCAACGGCAATGTTGGCAGAACGGCGGGCGCAAAAACTGCGTTGATACCGATGCGGTTTTTCGGGAAATGGAAGCTGACATGCACAACCTTGATGTGAGCGTCGGCGAGGTGAACGCTGATCGCAGCAACTTTCGCTATGGCGTTTTACCCTCAACGCCAAAGCAGTACGGCGCTTGCCCGACCAGAACAGATTTCCAGCAGCGGGTCACAGAGCCTCGCGACCAGGTAAAGGGGGCTGTTGCTCGCATCTATTTCTACATGCACGACCGTTACGGGCTGTCGATGTCCAAGGCACAGCAGCAGTTGCTGATTGCCTGGGATCGTCAATACCCGGTGACCGCGTGGGAACAGGAGCGTGACCGGCGGATTGCCCGAATAATGGGGCACAGCAATCCGTTCGTAACAGGTGAGCGTTCTTGGAGTCTCGGGATGCAAGTGACGGGAGCCGGAACTATGGCACAGACCATTCAGAGCGAGCCTGTTCAGCACCAGGTAGCTGGTGGATACGCCTCCAGCTCGATCTCGCCGGTGATTGGCAACCGCAATAGTAGTGTTTACCACCTACCAGTGGGCTGTCCGAGCTATGGAAAGGTCGGAACGCGCAACCGGGTAGAGTTTGCCAGCGCTGCGGACGCTGAAGCTGCGGGTTTTAAACGGGCCGGAAACTGCCGATAAGGGGCCGTGCGGAGCGGATACGCGGTTTTGTAGTCTGGGGCAAGCCTGAACCTTTCCCTGCCCCCAGGACGTTGTACGGCGGCTACAGCAAGCGTGAGGCGAGTATTCTGGTATCTCAGGCACGGCCGGGTGTATCAGATAGAATTCCCGGCCGACCTCAATGATCAATCAACTGTCTGGTGCTGTTTCGTATTTGCTGCCTGCTGGGGCGTTACCAGCTCAGGTTGGGCCGGCGTCGTGGCCAAGGTATGAGTAATCACCGAGCCGCTTTTGTTTGCCAGGTTCTTTGCCAGGGACTCCCGGACAACTTCCATAGTGAGTATCCGTGAGGTGGCAATCGCAGCTTTGAGGGGCTGGCCAGCTGCAACCAGTACCTCAACCATGTCCAGGGCCGTATTCACGCCGGCTTCGATTCGTTTCTCAACGCCATCAATCATCATCTCGTCCATCTCCATTTCAGGCCGCTTGCGGGATGCAGCGGACTCAGCGGAGCGTACTCGGGTCAAGAGGGGCTTGAACAGCTCAGATCAATGAAAGGGCATTCTTTGCATCCTAATTATTAGGTGGCTATTGGTTTAACATAATCCCTATTATGCGTATAACTTATTGATAAATCGGAGAAATTTATTTTCGGCCTTCGATGTCTTTGACCGACTCTCGGTACGTCGATAGCACCTCGGGTTTCTCTGGCTCGCCGGGCTCCTCAGCAACTGGGTCCGAAGTGGATGAGGCTACGAAAAAGCGCCCTCCAGGGAGCGCCGGCAACCGGTGCTTTATGTCAGTCCGTTTTGCTGATCTCGAGTCGCTATCGAAGTCCTTGAGGCCAACGACTTTTGCAGCTGGCTGCCCATCGAGTACGAAGAATGGGAGGTTGGCATGCAGCATTGCGTCATACCGGCTTCGCTCGGAAAACCAAAGCATGGCCCGTGGATGCGGAGCGATAGGCTTTGGGACATCTAAAAGGTCGGTTTCAGCCATGTTTGCGATGCTGCGTAGATCGATCCACTGGGGGCTATTCTCCACCGGCTCGCCGGTGGCCACGGATCTTTCATGTGCCTCGGCAAGCAGTACCTCCCGGACGTGGCCAACAGTGACACGCTCTTTACCTGAGGTGTGGCCGGCCCAGGTGAATGTGATCTGTCTTGGGGCCGCGTCAAAAACCTGAACTGCTCGTTTCAGCTGATTGAGAGAGAAGTTTTTCCCAAGGGCCTGGCGCATGATGTTAGAGCGGCGGCTGACGGCAACGTTGCGAAACATTCGCTCGGCCTCGATCGCATCCACAAGCTCGCTCTTGCAGCGATTCACCGCCCTACCCTCGTCAAGTATCGATCCGGAGAGGATAAAGTACCCCGGCAACCGAAGCACGGTACCCGGAGCCTGGCCAAGATCGCGCTCGAATTCGCGTAACGCTTCTACCGCGGCCAAGATCGCGTCAGTGCCTGTCAGTACCTGGACGTTGATTCGAGAAGGCGTCCTCTGTTCAGCGAGCAGCGGGATGCGCCAAATCATTCCGCCGACAACCAAGGCGGGCCACTTCTCATTGAAAGCCCCAACCGTTTCGACCAACCGTTTGTAAGCGGAGACGATTGCGTCAGTCATCTAGCATTCCTCATAATACCACCCCTTCACTACGGCTATGCCGCATGCCCTCCTCCCCCTCCGCTCCTGTTTAACATGGAGCGACGCGGAGGGTGCGAAAGCGATCTCTCGATTGAGGGGATGGTATTATCGAGTATCTCAAATTCCGCCCATAAAAAAACCCGTTGAGAACGGGCTTTTTTTTCGACGTGCCTGATCAACGACTTCGGACTGCCTCAAGAGACAGCAGATCCTCGATGTGATCCGCAGCGTCGGCTCGCAAACGGCTCTCCAACCTTTCTCGACTTATGTGTTCAGTTTCGCTCGGCTCTACGAGCAATACTACATACCCTTGATCCCGCAATTGCTGAAGCAAAGCTGACTGGTCGGTTGAAATGGGCATGAGAATATCTCCTGTGATTAGCGGGTTGGGTTCAAGAGTTGGAACAGCCTACTGAAGACGCCTTTGCGCTTCAGTTCCCATGTCTGCCAAACCCCGTTCATAGGGCCTGAAGCTGTCAAATCATCATGAAAGCGAAGTAGGAACCTGGTGATGCTCTTGCATTCTGCGCAGTAGCCACTCGCTTCTATCGTGAAACACCGCTGGGACGGCCGGGTGACAGTTCCCCTAAGATGCTCGTCAGGGATGGCTTGGTTGCAGCCGCTGCACTCACCGACTAACTCATGCCAGACTGTTTTGTTGTCAAACCGAACAGGTAGCTGGCTAGCAATGCTCGGCATCGCGAGCAGGTCCAGATCGCGCTGGGTTGGCTTTCTCCGACTCATCTTTGTTCCATCTGCACCCTAGTGATCAGATCCGATCCTAATGCGAGCCCCGGAGAACCCAAGCATATGATCGAGGAGCGCTATGCGGCATCCACCTGTTTCTTCCTGAACACCATCGGGGTATTTGGCTTGCGGCCGTCACGCCGGTCGACGAACTCTTTCATGATCGCCAACATCGTCGAGTTGACAGCCAGAACCTGCATAGCACGGGTACACGCGACGTAAAGGAGGTTCATTTCATCGATCCATGATTCCTTTTCGTTGTCCGGGTTGAAGGGGTCGAAGGTGAAGTCCTCAGCCAGTTGCACAGCATCCCATTCCAAGCCCTTCGAACGATGCGCAGTGCTGAGAGTGATGGTGGCTTCCAGCTCATCGGCGACAGCATTGCGCCGCAGTTTGGTAAACAACTCCGGGAGATCCGCGCTGTACTGCTCGATGATCTTGATCGAGCGGTTCATCTCAGGGTCTTGGCTTTCATCGGCGATCTGCTTGTAGAGATCATAATCCGGGTATTCCTGGAGGAGTTTTTTCCCCTTCACTCGGTCACGCCACCCCTTCGATAGCGCATGTAGGTCTTCAAGATCCTGCAGGTTGTAGCCCTCGATCCCCCCAACCCAGTAGATCTTTGCACCAGTCTCTACATTGGCCAGAGCCGTCTCGATCACTCCAACCACCGTCCGGCAGAGTACGGTGCGATGTTCAAGGTCAGCCCGTAGCGCTTTTGAAACACGAGTCTCGCCACCCAGTCCAGCCAGTTGGCGGGATTCACCCTTGAACGCGAGAACCATGTTGGCGACGTGCGCAACGGCAGACCCAAACCGAAACGACTGAGTGAGGTAATGGACTTCCGCTTTCTCCAGCCAGGTCGCATTGAGAGCGTCAACTGCCCCCCTGAAGCGGTAAAGCATTTGGTGGCCATCACCACAAACGACTACACCCATACCGTATGCCGCCTGCTGCGCAAGCACACCTGCAATCACTGGATTGATATCCTGTGCCTCATCCCCCAGCGCAATATCATAACGGTCCCGCAAGTTTGGCTTCGAGAGAGCCCAGAGCTTGAGATACCCATCGTGTGTCTGATTGGCAGCCTGGTTATGGATGTCGCACATTTGCAACCAAAGTTGCCTGGCACCTTCTACGATGCTGCCGGCGGCGCGCTTCATTCGGTCCGTTTTGAGCTTACTGGCGGGGCAATGACATACCTCGATGTCGTCATCAGCGCTGGCCAGATAATTGTTCAGCGTTTCTTGCACGCTGCGCACCATCTCCCAGTTCTGTGAGCCGATAACTCTCGCGATGTCGGTCAGGCGCAGATTGCTTGTGAGCTTGTGTTTGTACTTCGATCCGATCGACGCATAAGCCAAGCCGTGGGCTGTTTTGCACGTCACGTTCGGCGGAAACTTTTGCTTGGCAGCAATCTCGACGCTCTTGTTGTAGCAGAGGTAGAGCAAACGGCATTGAGGCCGGGCCTTGGCGTAGCCAACAAGCGTGGTTGTCTTCCCTGTTCCAGCAAAAGCCACCAGCTTGACGATACGGGCCAACGAGTTAATCGCCGGTTCCTGTTCGTGGGTGAATTTCATGCCTTGGATCTCCGTTCTGATATGCCTCCATGGTTGCATAGTCACGTACAAACCCAAGTGGGACTGATAGCTCTACTCTTCAGGACATTTGGGTATTCCTGGATAGCTGGCAATGTCTTCTCAAACCCGGAATCAGAGCAGCAACCATGACTTACGACGAGACCCTTTCCTCCTATCGGCATCTTCTTGAAGCCAATCCAGGGAAAGCTTTGAAAATCAGCGACGATTGCTACGCGGTTTTGATCGGCGGAACCTTGAGCGGGGCATACATCAACTTGGATGGGACTGTTGATCTCGGGACAATCTTTGAGTTTGATCGTGAAGGCTGGGATGCAGAGTGCGAGTGCTGGGAAGGTGATGTCTCTGGGGTGCAAACAGCATTTTGCATAGCCACGCCCTCCCTCGTTGAGATTCCTGTTCCTGGTGCGGGAAGTAGCACGCCCAACCAGAGGAAAAAATAATGCTAGGGTTACCCGGCAAATCGAAGCCAAACAGGGCCCTGGGAAGGCCATTTGGGATTTTAGACACTGCTGGCAGGATGAATACAGATAAAGGGAGCCGTAGCTTATGACAGCCATCCAACTTTTCCAGCAGCGCCAATCGGAGCCGGTCTGCACCGATTTGATTCAGATGATTCGCGACGGCATGATTCGACGGCTTAAGCGATTTGTTGTAGAGCCATATGATGACGGCATCACCTGGGGAATTCAGACAGTCGCAATAGCAACACCAGACGCTGATGACGGCGACCAGTTTCCTGTCGTGATTGTCGACCTTCACGAAGATGATCAGGCTGCAATGTCGTTTGCTTTAAGCGTCTTCGACGCGCTCAAAACCGCAGGCCGAGCATCAAGCGAGGATGTATGCCAATGGAGGCGAAGCCTCTTTACGCTTGTACCTAGTTACTGAGCATTTACCTGCCCAGACCAATCCAACCCGCCACCAAGGCGGGTTTTTGCTTTGGAGTCGGCACCAAAAGGACAACAAATGACGACTGGTGCGCCTGGATGATACTGAACGTCGCGGGGAACCCTGTTAGAAAAGGCACAAACGGTCGTCAGATGACGACGCATGCTATTCTGGGTGCTCTTCATCCTCAGCCGAAACAGTGAACAGCAGCCCAGCTTCCTGAGCTTCCGCCAACTCACCCAACGGCTGAGTAGCCAGCCATTCGCTATCTTCTGCGGGGTCAAACTCAGGGAGAGGGGGAAGATCTTCAGGCTCAAGTTCCAGATTAAGCGGGAGCTGTGCGACGTCACGGAAAGTGAACTTGATTGCGATTACCTTCCGCCCTTCCCTCTTCAACTCGTAGCTGACATCCAGGTTGCTCTTAGTCTTCAGCTCCGCAACCGCCGGATCTATAACTCTCTGGCGAAGGTTGTTGAATCGTTGATAGGCATCCGACAATCCGAGGGCGACCCGCAAGGATTCGACCTCAATGTAGGCCCATCCTGTCTTCCGAAACTGCATCAGCATCTCAAACAGACGGAACGAATGGCTGGAGTCCAGGCAGGCAACCCGCCGAAGATCATAGCTAGTCACTTTGCTGTACAGCATCGTGAGATAGGGCATGACATGGATGGTGAACGACAATTCAACGCGACCTTCACCATCCAAATACTTGGCCCGATCAACCCAACGCTTCCGCTCCATGCCTGACCCGTCAAAGGTCTTAATATCGCGCTCGTATAGCTCATCAGCAGCCACTTTCATCTGCTCATATGCATGCCTGAGCTGGACGCCGTAGATATCCGAATAGTCCACGGCCGAAACAGACACCTTTTTCGGCATGGGCCTTCTTGGATCGAGCTTGCTGATAGCCGCGAGGATCAACCGCTGCTCGTTGAGCGTCAGCCGGTACGACGCGGTAATTAGCGTATTGGATTTGGTAACCCGGAGCGGCTTTGGTTCCGGCTTGTCAGGTTTGGGTAAATTGGACATGTCTGGCCCCACGATTAGTAACGGAACCCTACAGATAGATTACGCTGTAGTCGATACCCAGAAGTCGGTTAGGCTCTCGGGCCTAGTAAAAATGGGCCTTACAGCCAACCACCTCATCAGATCGTAAAACAATGGATGGATCTGTAGTCGATAGACAGTAGCCGTAATCTGTAGTCGATTGGCATCCGTTAGCCATGTAGAACAGCCGTAATCTGTAGTCGAAAGAGTGGGTGACCTTCGATCCACAGCCGTAATCTGTAGTCGATACCGAAAATAAGGCTGCAAAACTACCTGGTGATCCCCTTCCACACAGAGCCGTAATCTGTAGTCGTATCGAGCTGGGGACTCTAAAAACAGCCGTAATCTGTAGTCGATAGGTCCAGGTATGGAGCTGAATGACTTTTTTTTTGGCGAATCCGCCAGGGAATAGGACAAAACATCTAAGATCGCCAAATAAACGGCGAACAAATGAAAATATCCATTAAAAACAATGGGTTACATAGGTTTATGGGTAAAAAAAGGGAACGCGGGCAAATTCAGAACACAAATTTGCTTGAAATCGAGCCATAGAAACTCAAACTCGTGCTACGTGCAGCATCCATCAGCCGGAATCTGTAGTCGTTAGACGCGTCCCAGGCCCTGCGTCAGGCCTGTGGATAACGGCCGGAATCTGTAGTCGTCATAGCCGGAATCTGTAGTCGCTTCAGCCGTAATCCATAGTCGCAAAGCCGGAATCTGTAGTCGCAATGCCGTAATTTGTAGTCGATGATCCTCTGGAGGCCACGTAATACAAGGGCTCCAGCTCTCTAAAAACAAGAGAACAACAAGAGAAAAACAGTTAAAAGGCTTTTAAAACTGAAAAGCCAATTTTTCTGAGGGTTGAAAAGCCAAAGCCAAACGCACGCTCAGAATCCGATGGCTGTTTTTCCGACGACAATTCGGTTCGAAAGCAGCACACCCACCAGGTCGGCGAGGAGAAAATGATCCCATCCGAATATGACCTGGAGGAACTCAATGAATACTGCCGCTTTCGCGGGCGTCGCAGCTTATCTGCTCAGCATGGCTGTCATAGCGCCGGAGCCGGTAAGCCTGACTGTAGGCGTCACAACGATCTTGGACGTCCAGCAGCAGTACACAATCATCGACAACATAGGTACCTCCTATACCGGTGGGCCGGTACTGAATCTTTCCGAGTGGGAGGTCAACCTCGATGGTGTCACTGACATTCAGCTGGCTTTCAACGCTGATGGGGTCTTGGATGTAGCTACGGTGAAAGCTGACAAACTCCATCTGGGCGAAGTACTGGAAGGCATGAGAAGCCAGCTTAAGATCAGCAGTGATGAATCCTCCCATGGCTTTGAAAACGTAACTTTCTTGTCCGGATCAACAGAAGTAGTTATCGAATCACACCCTATGGATGCCCAATTCACAGTCAACTACATCAGCGCGGATTTCAAACGCGCACGCAACGACGCCCAAAAACAGTACGCCTGATCGCTGACCTGGACTCTCGTTTAACCTAAAACGAGTTCGGGTTTAATCTACAAAATACCCAAGCTAAGCCGAACTGCGAGATGAGAAATGACGTTTCCAGTTCGGTTTCATAGGCCAAAATCCCACGTGTACCATGATTTTCCTTGAAAAAGCGCCTTAACGTATTATGATCCATCTGTATTCAACAATGCAGGGATCGTCATGCAGCAGCCAAGCGAGCAGTTTGAAGAGGAATCCGTCTATTTCACTGATTTCTCCACCCTCCTCTACCCCCCAAAATTTGCAGCCGATTGTTTTGGATTGACTACCCGTCGTCTTCAAGACATTGAGGATGAAAACGGGCTCGAAATTCGCCGTATTGCTCGCGGCACTGTCCCAACTCGGGCTTATACACTCAGTGATATTTTCGATATCGCAGCGATCCGCAGAGCGAAAGGTCAAGCAAAGGGGCTACCACGGCAGGTTGTGATTTCAACTTTCGTTCCCAAGGGCGGCACAGGAAAAACGACCGTAACAGTCAACCTGGCAATTTACCTTCAGATGCAAGGACTCCGGATTCTTATCATTGATAACGATCCCCAGGGCGACTCGTCGAGCGAGCTGGGGTATGACCCAGACTTGGCAAGGTCTGACCTTGAATCGATGGGAATTCCTCCAGAGCGCTATGTTGAGGGCAATCTAGGGAATCTTCTGAGCCCAGAGCTGAGAGGTCGACAATTCGAGCCATTGTCTTTTGATCAAGTCATCAAAAAACCATTCGGGGAGAACGGCCCCCATCTCATCCCAGCTGACGCGTACCTCGAGGATCTTGTTGTTGCTTTAGACGCCGAAAACAATATGGATTTCTGGTATGCAGACTGGCTGGAGCGAGCCAGAACCGGAGAGATTCCCGGTATTGATACGTCATCCTATGACGTGATCCTTTTCGACAATGCCCCTACCGCTTCTCGGCTCACAAAAAACTCCATCGTCGCTAGCGACTTTGTTATCTGCCCTGTTCGTATGGATAAATTCTCTTTCCGCGCCCTTATGCGGTTGAATGAATGGATGGTTCGATTTGCCAAGGCATACCGTCGCTCCCCTGTTGTTCTCGCAATCCCGACAATGTTCATCAGGAACCGTAAACGCATTTTGAATAACCTTGTTGTTCTGAACGATCTCTTCCCTGGTCGGGTCGCTGAAGAAAAGCTCTATTACTCAGAAGATTATGGTAAGGCGCTCGACCAGGGAATTCCTCTGATCGTATGGAAAGGCGCTACCAATAAAACGATCGACTCTATGCGCTCAGTTTTTAGTGAAGCACTCCAAAAGGTCCGGGAGTTTGCATCTCAGTGATTGGTGCTCGGAGCACCACTTGGCTGTTGAGCCTTTCTGGTGCTCGGAGCACCACTTGGCTGCTGAGCCTCACTGGTGCTCGGAGCACCACTTGAGAACATCAGCAGACCCAGAGTTTAGATGCGCTCCACGTTACAGCGGTTAATTGAAGGAGAAATCATGGCTAAGTCAGAGGATTTTCCAGGGAAGCCAAAAGATGCGCCTACCTGGATGTCAGGCGTCAAAAGGAAGCCGGCAGAATTGCCAGAACCCAATTTAAGAGTTTCGGTTAAGGAAATGCTTGCTCAACAACAGGTCAATGAGCCAGCTGCTGAACAAGCGGTAGCGGCCACCACGGTGGAGAATAATCAGGTCAAAGTGTCCGGAAATGTTCTTGAAACGGGAGCCCAGAACGGTGTCATAGCCGAGATCCGCACGACCAAAATACGGGTATCGCCATTCCAGCCACGTCTGGCATTCAGCGAGACAGCTATCGAAGACCTTGCAAATTCGATCGCTTCTGTTGGCCTGGCCAAGCCAGTCACTGTCAGGCCGATAGGTGGTGGCATTTATGAGCTGGTTGGCGGTGAGCGCAGATGGCGTGCTCACAAATTGCTGGGGCGGGAGACCATTACGTCATATGTCCGAGAAATGGACGACGCCTTGGCGCAGATCCTTGCCCTGACGGACAACGAAGGCCAAGAAGCGCTCACGGAGTACGAACGAGGTAAATCATACGCAAAGATCTTGGACTCTGGAGGAGAGCCATCGGTCAGAGCCCTGGGCCGCCGGTTAGGAGTCAATCACTCTATAGTGAGTAGATGCCTATTGCTGATGGACCTTCCAAATGAAGTGAAAGCCATTTTGGACACGAATCCAGGACTCATCGGTGGGAAACGGGCGAAGGATTTTATTGAGTTCAGCAGTAAAGAGCCCCAACTAATTCTGAAAGCCGTGACGGCTATGCGGGACGAGCAATGGACTCAGGAGCATGCTCTGAGGTGGGTTGCGAAGGAAATCGCCTCGCGCGATCAGCAGAAATCGCCGAGCAAGTTTACTGATAAAGAGATAAGTGGAATCGGCAAGGTGCGGGTAGACGGGAAAAAGGTAGAGCTCCGATGTGAGAAAACTGTCGACGCCAAGAGGTTGGCTGAGCAGTTTGAGGCCTTTTTGAAGACCATCGATCGCTCTCTGATCCTAAGCGAATGAGAATCAATAACTGTAACTAAATATTTCAGGCGCTAAACCGGTTAGAAAACGTGCACACGAAGGCGATGTGCCATGACAGAATATGGTTTTCAGACTACGAGATAAGGACATATGGCAACCGCAGTCGCGCAACCAGAACACAGAGTGGTGCAACCGCAGACACGATTCACCGCTCTCGCACAGCTGTCCAAGATTGAGCCTGAGCACCTACTCGGCCTGAGCCGTATTGAGCTGTTTTCGGTGATTTCAGAGCATTGGCTGAAGTGTTCTGCTCCCGCTCGGATTCACATGTTGAGCAGCGAAGATCGATTCATCCGCGGCGAAGCGCGGGCTCAAAACAAAGCATTAAGCGTTACGCAAATTTGCGTGGACCAAGCTCCAGGGATTATTTATGAGCAATTCAACCAAACACCGTATCTCACTGGCGTATGAGCACGAAGGTGAGGTGAGACAGGCCACAGCTGAGGTAAACCAATCGAAGGCGAGCATCACCTTCAACGGGCTTCCCAGCGTAAAGTTTCAAGTGTCACTGAGCGATCCAGAACATGTGACATTGCAGTTGCCAACTGACCGCGTTGGAAAAAAACCAACGGTTTCTTGCGACATATCCTCTATCCCTGAGTTGGAAGCGGCGATGGTCGAGGTGCGCAGGCAAGGTTGGCTCGGGCCAAAGGTGTCAGTGAGTGAGTGCGGATGAACCCGCGTCGGTGCCTTGCTCCGAGATCTGGGCGAGTGGAGTTGACCCCAAGGAATCGCACAAGTTCATCCTTTTGCACAAATCGCAATTGACCCTCAAGCTCTTTCGTTACTCTGCTGTCCTAGTGCGCGCAGAGAGTAGGCCAGGAGGCCGCAGGCCTAGCAGGGAAGCTCAAAGAAGGCTGTCCCGGAGCATCCCAGGCTCCGGTCGGGAAATGATCTACATAGATCCCCGCAGTAATCTATGCTTCCACCAGCCTGATCGCCTTTCTTCTGTAAAGGATCGAGCTTACGCCGGGCAGGAAACTCAAAGCATCAATTCAACGAAACTAATTACGCCTTAAATGGTCTGTGATGGCCTAATGTTTGCAGTAGACATGGCCCTAGCTTATGCTGTGCTATGAGACAATTTTTTATAGGATTTGCCGTTCTGCGACCAGTTTACGAGCTGAAAAATGACGAACTTTTGACGCCGTTTCTGTGTAGTTATGCGGAACTGTATATCTATACACTGATTAGCATGCAGCCTTTGCCTTGACAGAAAATACCGAGATTCAGCCATGATCACAAAGATGCCGCCCCATGTAGTCAGAAGCTTTCCCTACTGGGAAACGCCACCAGAGCCGGGCCAGGATTTGCATGAATTGAAATGGGGTGTCATGGAAGTCCTTTCAGACAAATCGCTTAGATTTGTTGACACTAAACCGGATCAAGCAGCACTCGAAGAACTAATAAGCCAACTTCAAGAGAAGATTTAATTTTGATTTAATTTGTTGTTTTGGCTTCTCTAGAACACTAACCCCTGCTTATACGGCAGGGTTTTTTTTGAGTGAACAGTGAGCCTAGAGTAGCGACAATGATCGCGAATTCAGACGTAAAAACGACCTGAAAAAGCGTCATTTGTGCACGTCTTCGACGTATCGTTCTTGGATAAACAGGAACGAGAAGATGCTCATGCAAAGCTATGATCTTGAGTTTCACGATTACGCTCAGCTATTTCCGCTAATCATCGGAGATGACTACGAAGCCCTGCTTGAGGATATTGATGTCAACGGACAGCGTGCCTCGATCGTTCTCTATGAAGGAAAGATCCTTGACGGTCGTAACCGATATCGCGTTTGCAAGGATCTGCTGATCGAGCCCCGGATAGAGGAATACACAGGGGATGATGCTCTGGGGTATGTCCTCTCTCTGAACCTCTATCGACGGCAGCTCACAGTGGCTCAACGGGCATTGATCGCTGCCGAGCTGTCCTCATTGCGTGGGAGCAGCGCTATCACGGTCGACCTGGAGAAGGCAGGCGGGCAGGAGCTTGAAGCGGCGAAGATGGCAATTGAGGAGGCAGCCAAAGTCCTGGGTATAAGTCCTCGCTCTGTGTCTTCTGCATGCAAGGTTGTCCGAGACGGCACCCCGGAGCTGCTGGATGCTGTCAAGGCCGGCGAAGTAAGCGTATCCGCGGCGGAACAGGTTGCTAAGCTGGATAAAAAAGCACAGCAAGAATTGTGCAGCCGCGGACCTAAGGCAATTCGAAAGGTCGCGAAGGACATGAGGGAGGAGGGCAGATCGAAACCTGCCAAGACCGATAAGCCACTTCCACCCTCAGATAAAAAAGATCTCCTGCCTCCGCCGGTACCGCTTGACGATGATGAAAGTGAAGATGGCGTATCAACACCTGATGCGCCAGCAAATCAAATAGCTGCGATTGAGCAAGAATCGGATGTTTTCTATACCTCTGAAAGAAAGCCCGCGGCTCAGCTCCTGTTCGAAATGGCTGATGCTGGAATGCAATTTGGCCGAGAAGCCGAGGGCGTGGCCGACGACATCATGAATGAGGTTGAGGAGGGCCTGGATCTTCAGTTCCTTGCATTTGTTGTGGACGTAGCCAAGAGGATAGAAGGTCGGGTGAAGGCGAAAATGCAGGCAAAATATGCTGATGAGACGTGAGGGTTGGGATTTTCTGGAAGGGTGATTTCATAGGTAAAAGCCCGAACAGAAAGGAGTACCCCGCATGCAAACACCTCAGAACGACACAGTAATGGATTTTGGCCCGAACCTCTTTACCGGCGAGGATGGGGATGGGGGTGCGGTTGCAGCTGCAACTGATGGTGCAGATGCTACGAACGAGGCCCAGGAGCGTGCCGGGATTGAGTCTCATCAGCTCACTGAAGGTTCTGTCAAAGAGAAGACAGCTGAAGCCGGCGGCCAGGCCGGTAGCAGCGCTCCCTCAAACAGCAATGTTGCATCTGGATTGAATACTGAACAGGCAGCCACTCAGCCCACGGCTGGGAAGTCCGAAGTAGGCACCAAAGCCTTGTCTAGTGTGAAAGCAGCCGTGAAGGTCTTTGAAAGCATAAATGGCTTCGACGAGCAAAGCGCGACACAGCGTACTGTTGTTCGTGAATTGATGTTAAAGCAGTCCGAAGCTATGGAACTCAAGCTCCAGGGCAATAAACCTCTCGAGGGTGAAGACTTTGACGCCATTGCTAAGCAGCTCCGGCGCGAGAACAACCGCCTCGACACCCTGCTTGAAGGAAAGGAGTCACTATTCGGCAAGGCTCGGAAAGCAGCCGAAATTGCGATCGAAAACATGCAGGGCGTAATTGCCGAAATCAACCGTTTGGAGGAGGAGGCCTAGCCCTCCTGGATGCTATGACCAAGAAACTGTTCACCAACCTTCAGTTTTATGCCTTCTGGCCTTCCGCCGGATTCCTTGCTGGCTATGCATTCTTTGCATCGGCAGGCATGATTTAACCAGCAGTCCTATCAAGCCTGGCGCGGGCCGCCACGGCTAAGAGCAATGAAACCCAAACCAAGGAGACAAGATGTCCCTCATCACCGAGTACCGAGCCACAGAGGCAGCCATCAAGGAGCTTCAGGAACGACTGGAGAAACTGAGCGGGAATGGAGCGCTTTTGAAGGAGATGGAGTTCGAGAAAAAGCTGCGGGCCTTGATGTCTGAGTATGGCAAGAACCTGCGTGACATGATCGCGATTCTTGACCCGGACTATCGCAAGCAGATTCCCCATCACCCTGGCAAACCTCGTGCACCACGAGCAGTGAAGATCTACCGCAACCCCAACACCGGTGACCTGGTTGAGACCAAGGGCGGCAACCACAAGACGCTCAAGGAGTGGAAGCAAGAGCATGGCGCGGATGTAGTGGAGACTTGGCGAACCCAGTGAGTTGGCGCTTCCGCTGATCTCCAAAAAAACAAGGCCGGTGATCCCGGCCTTTTTTGTCAGTTTGGTTGCCCGCCAGGAGCTTGGGTTTTTTCAATTGAGTGGGAACTTGAAATGGAGGTAAATAACTATCAACGGAGGACTAAATGGATAACACTGAAAACGCCGATGAACGCCTGTTGACCACGGTTATGGATGAAGTGCAAACAGACTTCAGCATGGCAAGCATTGCAGTTGAGAAGATCCGTCAGGGAGCTGAAAGCATTGCCGCCGGCGTGCATGGTCGAAACCATGTAAAGGCGTCATTCGAGCATCATGACGGTACGCCTATGTCGCCTGAAGAGGCCTTGGCTCATCAATGTGTTCATGCGGCAAGCATCGGAAAAGCCCTCGGCCGGGAATTTCTACTCAAGGCACCAGCTCCCCTCCTGGAGCAATTTACCACCGTGGCCGGAAACCGTAACGTTCCGGATAGTGGGGCAATGATCGCAGGCCTGCTGCATGGGTTCATGATTGCATTCGCAACAAGGGAAACGGAGGAGCGTGCTCTGAAAGCGATGCTGGAGGTGGCCCGGATCTGCGACGAGGCCAACAATATTCGAGGCACCAATTTCGGCCAAGCCAGCGAATAAATTGCATGTTACTCGGGCGCTCCTAACAGAGCGCCCATCCTCTGTGTCATCAGGCAGCGGGCAGACCCTTGGCCAGGTCTGTTCCAGCATCGGGGGATAGTCCCGACACCAGGTCCGATACTTTACCCCTCACCTGGGGACCATTGGCCGCAAGAAAGTCCCCCCAATCCTTCATCAGGGCGCGACGCTTATCCAGCAAGTCGCCTCGGTTGTAAGCCGCTTCAACCTTACTGCTGAGGGTATGCGCGAGAGCCATTTCGCAAACCTCACGCTGGTGATCGGTTTCTTCCGCGGCCCACGTCCGAAAGGTAGATCTGAAACCATGCGGTACGACGCCATCGACCTGGAGCTGATCGAGCACCCTTGCCATGGCATTGCCGGGAATAGGGCCTGTTCGCCAGGAGTTGAGAAATATCCAACTGTCATGCTTTCCGATCTGCTGCCGTAGCACCTCGAGCATTTGCTCTGTAAGGGGTACCCGGTGAGCCTTGCCCGCTTTCATGCGTTCTGCTGGGATGTACCAGATTTTTTCCTCCCAATCTATTTCCGGCCATTGGGCCCCGCTCACCTCTTGGTTACGGGTCGCAGTCAGAATTGCGAATTCAACAGCGCGAGCTGCTGCCCCATCCAGGGAATCGAGCCTGGCCAACAGCTCGGCCGTGCGTGTAGGCGTCGGAGACGGGAAGGGGACTACCGTATGTGATTGCTTGGGCAAGAGCTTGTCGAGATGACCACGCCACCGTGCGGGGTTTTCACCTTGCCGAAGCTTCAGTGCCTTGGCTGCATCGAGCACGAGCTCTATGCGATTCCGGACACGGTTCGCCGTGACGGGGATCTTGCTCCAGATCGGCGTCAGCACATCCAGGATATCGTCCGTGTCGACCTCAGCTATCCGAAATCCGCCTATGACAGGGTAGACATGCTTCGTGAGGGAATTCTGCCATTGCTGGTGGTGTTTCTTGGACCAACTCGACGAATGCGTGCGTATGTACCTTTCTGCCGACGCCCGAAATGTGTGGCTCGTTGTGGCTCGAGACGCTTTGGCAGCTTTGGCTTTCACGCGCTCAGCGACTGGATCGACGCCACGGGCGATATCGAGTCGGTACTTGTCAGCCTCCAGTCGTGCGTCTCTGAGGCTCAAGGCTGGGAATGTCCCCAGGGCAAGATCGTGCCGTTGTTTCGCCAGCATATAGCGAAAGACCCAGCTTTTCCTCAGGGTAGCTGATACACGAAGAATCAACCCTCGGCCGTCCTGGTAGGAGCCGGGCTGGTCGACATCCTTGACGAACTTAGGGGTTAGTTTGCTCATGAGGTGCCCCCGGTCTCCGGGCCGCTCTTTTCATCTGCCGGCACGTCATCCTGAAAAGCGAGAGAAATGTTCTCCGGCCGAATGAGGTCAGGGCACGCAAGCTCGTACCCACCAACTGAAACGAGGTGTAAACCGGAGCGATCGACGGCGAGAACGGAAATCGCTCCAGGCTCGTCATCGAGCGCTTCACCGAGCCAGTTACTGAGTGCGTCTTCTACTGCCAGCATCGACCCAAAGAAATAGACCATTTCCTTGGCCTCACCGAGTAGCGTGGAGCGAGGTCCAATCTGCGGCCGTAAACCTTCTCGGAAGATGGAGTCTAGATTATGGGTTGGCGTGACGTGGTAAATCTCACCTGAAATCGGAACGTTTTGAGCGTGCTCATTCGAAGCATGGTTTTGCACTACGGTGTTCCTCGCGGCTCGTTTGTTCGCAGGCGCTGATGCTGCAATCGCGCCAGATCTCGCCGGAATGTAGGAGGATAAGGTATCCCCATACAAAACGGCTACAGGCCTGAGGCTATAAGGGATTCTAGGAAACCCAAATAATACGTCCCACATCATAGCCCACAGTTACTGCCGAGCAGAAAGCCCCTTCCAGGAAGGAGAGGAGACCTACCGCCGACAGTCGCCGGCGTCGAGTGCGTGAGCAACTGGACCAGGAGAGGTTTGGGGAGGGGGAGAAGGGGGGATCGACCACCCGGCAGGAGGACTGAATTCTCGGGCTGGTCGTTGCCCGATCAGATTGAGTGGATGGCTTCCGAGCCGCCAATTTCAACCATGGTCAATAGCCCATCTTCAAAAACGCCACCAGTATCAATGTATCGAACATTCCCTAAATCAATGACGGCAGGAACTTTCGTGTGACCTACATAGATCCTGTCAATACCTGCAACAGGTATTGTTGTTTGATTTACATGGCGGGATCTACGCCACATAGCCTCCGTTGCGTGGTAGTTCCTATAAGAGTCGCCTAGCTCACCAGTCAGAGCCTCCTCGAAGCGCGACCAACTTAGGCATGTGCATTCAGCATGAACAATTCCAAACCTTTCGCCGTTGCGACCTTCAACCTGAATAGCGACGGGTAGACCATGTAAAGCAAGGCCTATGTACTTCTGCTCTTCGGAGGTAAGGGAATAGAACCATTCTCCACCGTACTTCCGGTGTCCAGCTGGTTCGGTGTCCAGTCCGCCTTCGACACACCAGTAGTCATGATTCCCCATAACGGGCTTGAACCAAGGCTTTTTTAACCAGTGATCAACCTGGCGTGACTCTGCCCCTCTATCAACCAAGTCACCTACCGAAAATAGTCTGTCCGAATTTTCGTTAAATTCTACCGAAGATAAAAGTTTCGATAGCTTGCTGAATTCACCATGAATATCACCAACGACGAAATCACGCCCAAAAATATTAGCTCCATACTTGGCGTAGTAACCATTGGCACTCACGCTGGTCGGGTCATGAATTGCAGAATGATGAGAAGCTTTGGGCATCATAATAGGCTCGCGAAACGCTGGAATACCTGGAGTACAGACCATTTTCGGAACGGATAGCGCCTAGATGGATGCTGGTTTTTTGCGCTGCTCAACGAAGGATGCAACCTCTTGAGATATGCGCTTTGTTTCAGCGTCATACTCATCGTTGATAGCAACAGCTTGTTCCGGGCCAAGTTCGCTAATCAAGCGTTGAGCTTCCAGCGAAACGGCACTTTGCTTGTTCAGGTAGTGTGGATCTATGACGTTCATATTGTAGGAACCGCCAATTCGCATAGCGACTTGAGCCCCTTGGGCCTCGCACATTACGAATCCGATCTTCTCGTACACCTCAACGAGTTTTGGGAAGCAACTAAGCGCTATATCGGAGAAGCGCGGTTTAAGGCTTGCAATCATCATTGTCATAACTCCTTGATTGCGGTAATCAGAATCGACGCAGATGTAATTGATCCCGCAAGCAGTTGGGGAGTCGATTGCGCGGGTCAGGATCATGAATCCTAAAACATTGGATGCGGTGTTCATGGCCATTACAACTTCTGAATTGATCATCAGGCTAATTGCCGGATCTAGTTGAAGTTGAATGTCAGTCAACATCCACGCACGGATTACGTCGAACATTGGGTGGGCAGCGTTCATTGGTCGGTTGACCAAATCTTGGCTATAGCTCTCAGCCATGCGCAGAATTTCTTTTTTCTGCGAATCACCAAGTGTTTTAAGATTTTTGATTGTAACAACGTCCATTACTGCTCCTTTGTGTTCGCTTCGATTACTTGTTTTCAACAATATGCCACTGACCATCCCAGTTACGGATTTTGCATTTATCAGTCATTCCGCGCCCGGTATGGATGCCTTGCACAACGCCCACTCCAGGCCCTGTGCTGGCAAAGTTCACCCGGCCACAGTCTTTGAAGGCGACCTGATTCATGAATCCTCCCCTGCTTTGCACCGCGTCCTTCCCCGCTGCCGTGTCGGTAGCTCGCTGGCCGTTCGTGATGCGAATAGCTTGAATCACCTTCGATCCGTCATCTGCTTTGCTGTAGCGCAGAGTGCGCTCGTACTCGACAGCACCGGTACCGGCTGCGGCCCCCGAATCTCGCGACGAATCGCAGCCGGCCAGCGAGAGGCCAACAAGGGCGTAGATGAACAATCTGTGCATAGATGAAGTTCCTGTGATGTTTGTCGAATAAGCATGCCAGCGCGGTAGAAAATGCCAACTCAAGTCGGTGCATTTACTGCCTTGGGCGGGAGCAGGGCGCTGTATCTTCCGCCGGTGTGTCGGAGATATTTCCGCCAGCAATCCTCATCAGAACAGTGCGATTTGTTGGCCACTGGTTGCGGGGGGCGCAGTGAGAGCGGCCAAGTCCCGGAGCAATACGGGCGTAGTATTTTCATCTGGAGGATTGGTGATCTCACTGGCCATGGCTTGGTGGCGGGTTAGCCTGGCGCTCCATAGACCCATAACGTGTGCCGGCGTGTACCACAGTTCCCGCTCTTCCAGCGCCAGCGTGTTACCGAGGATCAGAATTGCGGGAATGTGCAGAAGGCTGAGCTGGAGGTAGGTCATATGAACTGCGCGGGTGTCGACATCCTGCGCAGTCACATGGAGGCAGCGCTGGTAGTTGAAGCCTTTGTCTCCCAACGCTTCGGCGATCGCGATCACCATAGCTCCCGCACCGCATGCTGGTTCGTTGATTGTTATAAAGCCTCGCTCATCTATTCGCTTGCTCAGATCTGCACCATCCCCAAAGAGTTGTGAGGCCATGAGCTTGCAGACTGGGTAAGGGGTGAAAAACTGCCCTCTTGAGCTATTCCCCAGCTCCAGCTCGCCGAATACCTGGCCAAGCACATCGTCAGGCCCATACTCCATTGCCATGGTGAGTTCGGCGAGCATCTGGGGAAACCGATGCACCTCGCTCGGCTCATACTTCTTAATGACGCTCATGTAGCGTTTTTCACGCTCATTACGCTGGGCCAGGTCCACGCTGTTGCTCATCGCTAGCGCGCCCATTTCGCAGAAGTCCGCAAACACATCCCACAAGTGATGGCGATGGCTGTTTGCGTTGAGCAGGCGAATAAGGTTTTTGCGGTGTTCTGCCGGGCTCGCGGATTCGGTCTTTGCGTGTGCGATTTTTGATTTGGCCATGGTGCTCATCAGATGCTATCGGGAAGGTTGCAACGAACCTAACCCGTAGCGATGAGAACCCAAGAAGTCAGTCGATCACGTCTTCTCTCACTGAATCCCAGTCGCTGGGGGCCGCATCGCCAGTGGCGAAGGCAAATCGCATGCCCACGGTCGGCCTGCCTTTCTTCAAGAGATATGCCGCAGCTCCAGCGCACATCGACTCGTGCCCCGAAGGTTCATAGTTCCCCTCATCGTCCCAGTTGCCACCCCGTTTTGAATGCACGGTCTTGTGGCACTGGAAACTCAAGTGATCATCCTCGATCAGGGTAGAAATAATCCCCTCCAAGCGCCCGCGGCTTAACGGAATGGCTCCCTCCTTCAGGAAAGGGCAATTCGCACAGGGTTTTTTCAGTCGGAAATGCTGCTTGATCGGATTCACTGAACCGCTTCCTTAGCGCGAAACATCAATGGCGAAAACCTCGACTGGATCTGCACCGAAGTGTGGATGAATGATTGTCGCCAAGCGATAGCCCTTCCAGGGCAGCACATGTCTTCGTGCATCGTCTCCGCGCTTCGGATAGCCCCGTGTCAGCTCTATCTGGTCGAAGCTCTGTCCTTCCAAACGCCGTCGCCAATAGGGCGTGGCAGCCCGGAATTCTTCCGGCTTGAGCCCGGCCTTGATCGCGTCGAAATACTCGCCTTTGAGCGGCAGTACCAGGGTACGCATGGATAGGGTTCCTTTTCAGAGCGGTCGAGTGCAATCTAGGCTCCGATTACCCCATTTGCCAGGCACAACCCAAGCGCATAGCAGGTGGGATGGAATGCTGGTGGCTACCTGATAAGCGTAGGATGTGCGGTTGGAGAAAGCCGATGCTGCCTGGTTGGGATGTGACGCCCAGCGGCAACCTCTGAAGGAAGGGGAGTAGAGAAGGGGAGAGGGTATCTCAGAAAGGCAAAAGCCCGGTGATTAACCGGGCTTTGCAGGTCCCTCTAGGGGGATAAAACTCAAGTGCCTCAAGGGCTACGTGGCAAATAATAGGGACAGCTGACACTTATGTCAACTATTCAGTAAGCATTTGACCTAGGCTATTTCAGCAATCCACCAGCGTTGACGGCCTTAATCACTGCTGTCTGAATCAGGGTAACGACCTCTCGCGATAGCAACTGCTCAAGATGACCACGCATCGCCCTGGGCTTGAATAGGCGCTGTTTGCTGACCTGCTCAACGAGGTCCGCTTTGGCCCACCTGGTCTGTTGCTTGAAGTACGGTAGCTCGTCAATCAGGTCGCTCCCCAGCTCGACGTGTAGCCCGCGGCTGAGTTTGCCCATGTCCTTTGTTGTCGATAGCGGCACGACAATGCAGGCATTTGGGTCGATGCGCGCGTTGAGCACAACAACCAACCGGTTTTTTATCATTTCGGGCTTCAAGCGATAGTCATAGTTCTTGAAAACTATGACGCCGTTTTCATCGTACTGATAATCGCCGTAATTGCATTCCAAGATCTGCCCTATCTTGGGTTCAAAATTAATAGCCATCAATCGTCCTTAAAGCTGGATCGCTGCCAGACTGCATGATGCCACAGCGCCACGCATCCCGTGCGAACGAGTGCTGGGACAACCGATGCAATTTGTACTTGAGTATCAAGGCCGGGGCAGGCAGCGGGTGAGTGCCGCCAGCAGCCATCCCAGAGTGCATCAGGTGGTCAACATGAGGAAGCCTAGGAGGGCGATGCCAGCGTTGCCAAAAAGCCCGCCAAAAATCAGCAGGAAGGCCTGAGGCGCGGCTTCGAACACCCCAGACCAGATCAGCGTGGCATTGGCCACCCCGGCTAGGAACATGAGCCATGCAAGGTATTCCGGCAAATAGCTCGACTTGAGTGTAGGGGACTGCATGAGGCAACTCCTTGTTGTCAGAGGGGAGAAGCTTTCAGGCTATTTCCATTACGCGATATCCCAAGCCAACAAAAAGCCCGGCGAGCCGGGCTGGGATTTCTGTTGGTGCTAGTCCTCAAAATGCAAGCTCTTGCTGTCGGTCTGCGTATCCGCACCAGCGGGCAAAGCAGTCGGGATTACCCACTTCCATCTCTATGTTCCCGGCGTAGCCATGGGCGCGGGCGTCACGGATCAGTTCTGCGATAACTTCGGGACTGTCTCCCATCTCGAAACAGGTATCGAAAGTACGCTCGCCCAGTCCTTCAAACCCTCGATCCCACAAGTGATAGCTGGTGATCTCACGCACGAGGTTGTGGCGATAGGCTAGCTGCACGAAGCGCACACGGGCCTTAAAGCCCGAAGCTGTTGAGAGGCCTACCTTGTCGCGTAGACGAAACAGTTCGTTGATGGTGGAGGTGGTGTAAGACATAAGGCGATCCGAGCTTTCCAGGAGATGCAATCAGGTTACGGCATGAGGTGTGAATCCCAACCGGACTCAACGAGCCTTGGGAGAGCCGATGCCAAATGGCGGCATGATCAGAATTTCATAGACAGAAGGGGCAGTGGATCAATTTGCACTCTGATGCCGGTGTATTGGACTGAATGCCTCCCATCCAGAGGAAAAACTCCTCGGGGAATTTCAGGCTCGGGGCCGAGCCACATCCGGGCGCGTTCGCCGATCAGGTGAAGTCCAACCTCGATCCCCTGGCAGGGAGACACGGCCTGGCCACAAAAGACCGGATGGCCGAGTCGTGCTGCCTCGGTTTAGCACGTTCAGGGCTGGGCTTTTTCCTGTGTCAGATTTCGCTGCTGCCGATCCACTCGCCGGCGAGGTACCCATCGGCGCCGTCGCGTTTGCCTCATTCAAATTCGCCGTGGTATTGAGCCACCGGCTTGTGACAATCAACGCAAAAGGCGCGCTTACCCGGCTTCATCACCAACTTGTCGTACATGCCCGAATTGTCCACGCAGGAGTTATCGCCGGAATAACTACGGGAATAAATCCCTCGACCGCTATAGGTGTAACGCACGTAATACTCGTCTGCGCCGCAGTGTGGGCACATGGTCAATTCAGCTAGCGTCGGCAGGCTCATGCGTTTTCCCTCAACCCACCGTGGGTTTGTCGGTGCCCGTTTTCAAAGGCTGGTTGGCCTCCTTGAATTCGTATTGCTTTATAGGTCGCATAGCAGCCATAAAACCATCCATGAAAAGCCAGGCAGAGAATGTGGCCCCGATTAATACAGCTGCCCGGCCAACCCAGTCGTTCACTCCGATTGAAACAACCAGTTGCATCACCATAGCCGCGAACCAAAATGCGATTGCCTTGTTACCTGAGAACATACTGACCGTCCTGTTTGGGGAGTACGCAATGTGGCGTCCTCGTCTACGTCCTCGGCCCAGCTTTTTAGGGCTGGGCTTGGGGTGTACCTGGTCGGCAGATCCGCCGCGATTTCCGTGATCAGTAGTTGGGGGTTGATTCCAGAAGCTCGCGGACTTCATCCGCATACGCCCACCAGATGATGTCAGTCCGTTCAACGCTCCAGCCGTCACTACATGCCGTGCTCCAGTTTGGCTCGTCACCCTCATCAATACAGTTGTAGTCAGTGACCTTGAGGACGTGCAGGCCGTAGGTGGCAGTCAACGCGATGAGTTTCGGTGACTCCCCGTCAATCAAGCGAGGTACATCTGAAGGTGAGTGCCTTATCATCTTGTTTTCCCTCAAGCAGCGGCTTGATCGGCCTGAGCCATGATCGCCTTGGCCGCGTGGTTGATCACGTAGAGCTGAGCATAGAGGCTGTCGCAGGTCTTCGTTATCCGGTGCTCGTACCACTCTTCGCCGAGGCACAGGACCTCGGCATTGTCGCGCATGAACTGGTGCGCCTCTTCGGTGAAACCGATGTTCTCAGCGAGGTCAAAGAGGTCGTCCCAGTGCATCCAGCGATCATCGCCATTCTCCAGATCGCGGCGGTTGGTCACGGTCAGGGCGCGGAACTCCCCCCAATGCTCACCACGAACTAGGTCCGCATCCTGCGCCCAGGCTGGCAGGGCGTCCCAAATTTCCTCGGAGCAGTTGTCCTGCAGTTCCCGGCAGATGCTCGACACCAGTACCTGGCGGAACAGGGTTGTGCTGAATACCTGCTTTTTGTGGGACTCGTTGAGCTTGGTGTGCAGGTAGTAGGTGACGTCATTACCCGCAAGGAACGATATGCCATAGCCCAGGCCGACACTGAACGTCAGGTCGCCGATATCGCCGACAACGGCGATTCCGAACCGGGTCATCATGATATCGAAGGCATAGGCAGTGGTGCCCTCAGCCTTGCAACGCCAGACTTCAACATCGGATTGCTTCACCAGGCAAGTGTACTGGTGATCCTTGAGTTTTTCGGCAGCACGAGCCTTGCGCTCAGTTTCTGTCTGCCGGCGTTCTTCGATGTAAGCCGCTCGCGTTGTTTCAACATTCATGATCCGTTCCTTGACTGCATGTGGGAGACAAAAGATTCAGCTATGAGCGTACTGCGGCTAGCCGAAAACCCAATGGCTGGTTGAGCGACAGTGCGTTGCTCAAAGAAAAGCCCGCCGAGGGAAAGCCTGGCGGGCTCGGGTGATAAAACGAGCAGCTTCAGCGACACCACAGACGAGACAGGAGGGGGAGGAGTGCCTTGGGAGCGTAGCTTCTACCATGAAGCTGCCCAGGGCCTAATTTACCATGACTCGCTGCGGTCTTCTGCTCTCTCAGGAGAACAGCGATTTGATCGCCGAAAGAAGGCTTCGCTTTGGCGCTTCTGGTTCCACTGGGGTTCTTGCCGCACGGTAGGCTGCCATCAGGTGAACATCGTTGGCCAACATCCGGTAGACGCACTGGTTTGCGTCTGGGGTCGGCTTATGCAGCTGGTACCCATGGTGTTTGCTGATATACAGAGCAACCGCGGCACTGCGGGATCGGCCGGCCTGGCAATTGACAGCGATATTTTCCCCTTGATCTGCAATTTCCCGGATGCGCTCCCGCAGCACGTCAGCCTTGCTGCTTAGCAGGTAATCGACGTAATTCCGCTCAAAATCTGACCCATATATCTCGATGACTTCTTCGTCAAAGCCAGCATCAATGAAGTGGTGGTAGCTCACGCTCTTCCACCGTGCTTCGTCGATGCAGGCCTGATCTTCAAGGCCATCAGATATCGATATCAGGTGCCAGTCGGGGCCTGGCGCGTGTGCTTCAGCGTCGCTGCGCGATAAAAAGATGCAGCTGGGTATGGTTCGTTGCATTTGTCTCTCCGTTGCCATCGGCATGACTACTGGATTGATAGATCCCTTTTTCAATGAAAAAGCCCGCGAGCTGGTCAGGGCTGCGGGCTTCTAGTGTGGAAAGATGGATTACTTCTTGGCGTCGATGAACGGCAGGGTTCCGCCGGGAAGTACGGTGGTAGGCAGCACGCCGTTCCAGCGCTCGGCTTTGGTAAGCTCGACCAGGCCGGGGTTGCTGCCCAGGGCGCGGGCGCGGGCGTCGATGGCTTTTGCTTCCGCTTCGCCGCGCAGCTGGATGCTTTCCGCTTCGGCACGTGCGGCGGCCAGTGCCGAATCCGCAGTAGCCTGGGCCTGGGTGACGACAATCCGCGCCTGGATCTGCTCAGTGGCCAGTTGCTGCTCACGAGTCTTCACGGCAACTTCAGCGCGCATGCGTTCTTCGATCGACTTCTCGTAGGCGTCACTGAAGTCGATGTTCTCGACTTGCACACTGTCGATCACCACCGGTCCACTGATTGCGCCCTTGATTGCGGTGGCGATATCGGCAACCAGCTTGCCGCGTTGCTGTACGGCGTTGACGGCGGTGTACTGACCGAAGACGTTTTCCACCTGTGTCGGGACATGGCGGCTGATCGCCCTTGTCAGCAAGCCGTCCAGATCGGCGTAGCTCTTGTAGACATCCGCGACTTCACCTGCCGGCACGTGCCAGCTGACCGAGACCGACAGCGTTGCAGCCTGCTGGTCACGGCTGTACGCCTGCAAGCCATCCCACTTGGTGGCGTTGTTCTGTATCGAGATCGCTTTGGCGCTGTCGATGAAAGGGATTTTCCAATGCAGGCCTGGATCTGCGACCTCCATAAAGGCACCGTTGCGCAGGACTACTGCGCGCTCTTTCTCGTCGACGGTGTAAAACGAACCCAGCAGCAGACCCACGCCAATAACGGCCGAAACGGCAATCAAGCTGAGAGCCAGGGGAGATTTGGAGGAGGATGAGAAATTCTTGAATTGCATACTGATGATCCTTGGTGGTTGGTCGCCGGATAGTTTGTTGGGTATTGACTGAGGAATGTCCCGATTTCAGGCGGTTTTATCGCCTGAAAGCGGGCTAAGCTGTTTGTGGTTTGCGGTTTTTTTCTCCTCGGTTTCGGCCGCGTTGCATTGGCCACGCTACAGGCATGCCTGAAAGACCCAAGTCGCCTCGATACTGCCGGCTACCTGGCTGATTGAGTAACGGGTGCTGAGAACGCGAAAAAAAGGCGACACAAATGGTCGCCTGAGTTCTATGGGTCTCCGTTTAGAGGCTCTTCAACACACCCCAGTGAACTGGACGGCGATCCGCCTTTTCCAGTGCCTCCGCTGCTACCGAGGCTTGCTCGTGCGAACTCCACACGCTGTCGGAGCAACGCTCAACTCCGTGCTCCTGATCTCGGAAAATCAGGTCAAAAGTCGGAGCCTCGTACTGGTCAGAGATATCCCGCACCACAAAGCGCTCGTGCTCGAGGTTTTGTGTCACGGCGGATGTGGCGCTCATAGGCATAATCCTGCCTTCAGGGAGGCCTGGGACGCTGGTTTCGGGGGGGCCTCCAGCTGTTCTACCGAATGACCAGGGAGTGGCCCGCTCGATGCCGATACCTCGCCCTCTGGTTGGGAGGTGGACGTTTCGATGTTCCAGCGACCAATCTCAATTCCAAGCTCATGGCTGGCCTCTTGTGAGAGCCCTTGCAAAGCGTCCTCAACGGCTAACTCGAGCTTGGCTTTCAGCCGAGAAAGCGCTTGCGGTGAGCCGATAACTCCAATGGCCAGGTTGAGGGTAAGTCCAGCCCGATTCCGGGCTTGGGGCGTGACGACCTGCATAAATGGTTATCCGTATAAGTGATTCGCCTCCTTCTCTCACGACCGCCTAGAAACCCAAGTTCCCGTTGCCTGTTCAGGATTGCTACTCCGCAGTGTTTAATAGCCGTGTATAAATTTTCTGACGGAAGTCCCATGGATCAAAGCCTCGAAGTCTTGGAGCGAACGCTGCAAGCAAGCATCAAAGAGCAGCGTGCAGCACGTCGCTGGAAGAATTTTTTCCGTCTCGCGACTCTTGGGATCGTCGTGACTGCTTTTGTGGTCGGCGGAAGGGCAGACCTTGATGGCATTGGGGCCGATGTGCCGGTAACAGCAAAAATCAAGGTGAGGGGAGTGATTGCGGATGGGGAGGAAGCGAGCGCTGAGAACCTGAAGCGCAGCCTCGGCAAGGCCTTTGAAAATGAGAATACGAAAGCTGTGATTTTGGAAATCAACAGCCCAGGCGGAAGTCCCGTGCAGGCGGGCCATGTTTACGATGAAGTTCGTCGCTTGCGTGCACTGCATCCAGACACGAAGGTTTATGCCGTCATCACAGATCTGGGTGCCTCCGGTGGCTATTACATCGCCAGCGCAGCCGATGAGATATTTGCGGACAAGGCAAGTTTGGTCGGATCGATCGGTGTCACCGCGGCGAGCTTCGGTTACGTCGAGCTCATGCAGAAGCTTGGGGTTGAACGCCGCGCCTATACGTCCGGCGAACACAAGGCTTTCCTGGATCAATTCCAGCCTCAGAATCCAGAGGAGAGGAAGTTCTGGGAAGGGGTCCTCAAAACAACCCACAACCAATTCATTCGCTCGGTAGAGGCCGGTCGGGGAGATCGTCTGAAAGCCAAGGAGAATCCCGACCTGTACTCGGGGCTGATATGGACGGGCGAGCAAGCGGTGGGACTGGGGCTGGTTGATCGCCTTGGTGATTCTGACTACGTGGCTCGTGAAGTCGTAGGTGTGAGCAAGATCGTTGATTTCACCCGCAAACAGAATCCCTTGGATCGCTTTGCCAGCAAGATCGGTGCTTCGGTTGCCGAACAGCTCTCATTGCGGCTTGGATTCGACGGCTTGAGCTTGCGCTAAAGCCCGGTAGGAACCCAGCCAGGCTAAGCAGGATATGCCCCGTCCAGAAATGGACGGGGCTTTTTTTAGCCGCGTTTGAGTTGATCACGCAACTGAGTGGGCAGATTGCGAATAGTAAGCGTGCCGGCATTCTCGTCGTAGTCGATCTTGGAGCCCAGCAGGTGGGCCTCGAAGCTGATCGACAGACCTTCGGCGCGGCCTGTGAAGCGGCGGAATTGGTTGAGGGTGCGTTTATCCGCTGGGATCTCAGGCGACAGTCCGTAGTCGCGATTGCGGATGTGGTCGTAGAACGCCTTTGGTCGATCTTCATCGATCAGCCCGGACAGCTCCTCCAGCGTCATCGGCTCGCCCAGCTTCGCCTGGCTGGTGGCATAGCCAACCAGAGTATTGGTCTTCTCCCGCGCCTGCTCCTCGGGCAGATCCTCGCTCTCGACGAAATCGCTGAATGCCTTGAGCAGGGTGCGGGTTTCGCCGGGGGCGTCTACACCCTCCTGGCAACCGATGAAATCACGGAAGTAGTCCGAGACCTTGCGACCGTTCTTGCCCTTGATGAACGAAATGTACTGCTTGGACTGCTTGTTGTTCTGCCATTCGCTGATGTTGATGCGTGCTGCCAGGTGAAGCTGGCCGAGATCCAGATGCTTGGCTGGGGTCACGTCCAGAGTGTCGTTCACCGCCACGCCTTCGCTGTGGTGCAAAAGAGCGACGATGAGGTAGTCGGTCATGCCTTGCTGATAGTGGGCGAACAGGACGTGGCCGCCGGTTGAGAGGTTCGATTCTTCCATCAGTGTCTGCAAATACTCCACGGCCGCGCGGCTGAAGCTAGTGAAATCCTGGCTGTCATCGAGGTAATCCTTCAACCAGCGGCTGAAGGGATAAGCGCCTGACTCCGCGTGGAAGAGCCCCCAGGCCTTGCCCTGCTTGGCGTTGTAGCTGTCGTTGAGGTCTGCGAGCATGTTCTCGATGGCCTGCGAAGCTCTCAGCTCTGTATCGCGGGCATGCAGCACCGCGGGGGTGCCATCGGGTTTTTTGTCGATCTGATGAACGATGATGTGACGGATTGGCATGAGCAAAGTCCCTGTAGTTCTGGGGTTAGTATGGCGTTTCGTTGGGGTGTTTCGACAAATGGGCGGCTAGCACTTGCTGACTGATTACAGCCAAGGTGTCAGGGTCTAGTACCGGGGCATTCATCGCCGCTGCTGGACGGAAAACTCTAGTGCCGGAGCTCGTAAGCCAGTCGAACACCATGAAGTGCTGCATTGCTCCGGTTTTGAGCGGCGGTAGGCTCTGCCAAGTCAACGTTGAACTTGCATAAGTTGAGAGAGCGGATAACACCCTTTCTGATTGCTCTGCGTTACGAGCGTTTTTTGGTAGGTCGTCATAAGCAGCAAGCGTCGCTCCGAGAGCGTCAGCCGGCGTATGCACGCCGAGCTCTTTCAGATCATCTCCGCTCTGAATCGCTCTGTAACCTTCCAAGGTCAGCTGCCCTACGAGTCGGGGGCCAGTAACCATGTTGTATGAGTACAACCAGAACCCGACCGCTTCACTTCCTCCTGCTTCGCTGTCGTCGATTTTCCAACTGGCTTCGCGCAGCGACTCAGCAAATCTTCGATGGCGTGCATTTCCGATTTCATCCATCAACGGCTCCTATCTCTTCGTCTTCATCGGTACCTGTGCAAAAGCTCAGGCAGTGATGTGAACGTTCACACGCCGGCCGGAAAACCCAAGTCGAGATGTGAGCGTCAGGAAGAGCCTGTATCGACGTGCATTGGCAGGAAAAATATCCCCCTCAATCAGGCTGCGCTCTGTTGCCGTCTCCCTCACACGGATCGAGCACCTGGCTTGGGTTATTTCGAAGCGATGGTTTCCTACCTGTAGTTCGTACAGCGAGAAACCTCGATGCAGCTTCGACCCTACCAACAACAGCAGGATTTTGAACTCCGCAAAGGCATAAGCCTTGGCGCGATCATTCAGATGCTGATGAGTCCCACGGGCTCCGGTAAGACAGAGGTGGCCAAGCACATCATTGCCGGTGCGCAGGCGAAGAACCGCAGGGCCTGGTTCATCGTCGACAGCGTGAAGCTGCTCGATCAGACGCTTGAGCGGTTCTACAAAGATGGATTGGTCGCCGGTGCAATTCAGTCAGACCATCCCTGCACTGACTATCGAAAGCCCATCCAGGTCGCAACGATCCAGAGCTTGCGTCCGCGCCTCGATTACATGCTCAACCATCACAAACCTCACCTTGTTCTCATTGACGAGGCACATGTCATCCATGAAGCCCATATCGAGCTGATCACGTGGTGCCGCCGGAACAAGGTGCCTGTGATAGGGCTGAGTGCAACCCCATGGCGGCGGGGCCTTGGGCGCATCTTTGACAGGCTAATCAATTGCATCTCCCTTTCTGAGCTGACAGACCAAGGCTTCCTTGTACCTACACAGTGCTACGCGCCCTCCGTGCCTTCTCTGAAGGGGGTGAGCACGAAGCCGAATGGTGACTGGATCGAGGACGAGCTTGCCACGGTCATGGGTGACGCCAAGCTGCTTGGTGACGTGGTAACGCACTGGAAAGAACTGGGTGAAAACCGCAAAACAATGGTTTTCGCCTGCAACGTCCAGCACTCCAAGAAGCTCGCTGCTGAGTTTCAAAAAGCTGGGGTGGCCGCAGCCCATATCGATGGTTATATGCTACCGCATGAGACCGAAGAGATCTTGCGCCAGTACAAAGCGGGCAAGATAAGGGTCTTGGTCTCAGTGGCTATGCTGATCAAGGGGTTTGATGACCCCTCGACCAGTTGCCTCGTGATAGCGCGGCCTACGAAGTCCCTGATGCTTCACTACCAGATGATTGGCCGCGGGCTGCGACTCTCGCCTGAAACTGGAAAAATCGACTGCATTATCATTGACCACTCCGGGAACCTCTTGCTTAACGGGAAGCCAACGGACGAGGTGCCCGACGCCATGGACAATGGGGAAGGGGAGCGTCTTGACCGCCGCCCGCAGGACAAAGGCGATCAGGAGAAAAAAACCAAGCCATGTCCGAAGTGCAGCTTTGTTTTCAGCGGATTGCTCTGTCCGAAGTGTGGCAATGAAATCGTGATACCGGATGGGGTGGCGGTGGCCACCGGCAAACTGGTGAAGCTAGACGATCGACGCAAAGTGCTCGGGCCGACCAGTAAACAGCACACTTTCTGTGAGCTGCTTGGGTACGCCCGTGAGACCGGCAAAAAAGACGGGTGGGCTCAGTACGCATACCAGGCATACATGAAAGAGCTGCCAGATCGCGCATGGATCGGTACCGTGCAACCCAAACCACCGAGCGAAGACATGAAAAGCTGGGTGAAGGGCTATAACGTCCGTCGCGCCAAAAGCAAACGCCGATTCGGGTGAGCCGGTGGCTTGGGATTATCCAGAGCCATGTTTCAATGCTTTCAGCTGGGACTCAACACCCATGCGACTTTTCAACAACCAAGGAGTAAAAGCGAATGAATCGTCAAGAACTCGTCAAAGCGATTGCCGACGAAAGCGGGCACAGTCAGTCAACCGTGGGAGAGGTGCTGAATAGCCTTATCTCGACGGTTCAAAATGTCGTTGCCGGCGGCGACAAGGTTAGCCTCGTGGGCTTTGGTACTTTCGAGTCAACCAAGCAGGCCGAGCGTCAGGGCCGTAATCCGTCTACCGGGGCTCCGATCACCATCGCTGCCTCGATCAAGCCAAAGTTCACCCCTGGCAAGTCCTTCAAGGAACGCGTCAACCAGTAAACCCCCTCCAGCCGCCCCGATCTGGGGCGGCGTCTGCGTAATTCAGACCAAAAAACCGCCAGAAACCAGACCTTTCCCCACGACCTGCATGAAACGATCTTCTCACCTAAGGAGACTCACATGCCCAGCGAAAAACATCCTCCGGCAAAACGCCGATCACCACTCATCGACTATCTGGCAGGCATCAGCTCGCACGCGGCCATGATCCTGACGTTCAGGCACAGCGGCGAAGAGCTGCGATCGATATCCAGTCGTCACGCTGCCGGATTGATGGCAGTAGCGGTTGGCATGATCGTCGTCTGTACCCACTTCGCCCCAAGCTCCAGCTCCACGCATAGCTTGGTGTCTTGCGCACTATTTGCCCTTCTCATCGCAGCGGCCTTACGCACCTTCGGAATCCATGCCGTTGCAGGGTATGCGACGTTCCTGGTGGTGACAGAGCCAGTAGCCTTGGTTGTTCGCCATCTCCCAATGGGCGACCTGATTGATGCCGTGTTTTCGTTCTGGTGCTTAGCAGCGCTGTCTGTCTACGGCGGCAAATGTGCAAAAAACAGAATGGAGTCGCCTCAATGAAGTCGACCGCAGAACAGCTCCCCATCATCGAATACCAAGGGGACCATCTGGTGGTGAAGGCCTATGCCGGGTGCGGCAAGACGACAACGCTTGTTGCCTATGCCAAACATCACAGCCACTTGCGCATGCTCTATCTTGCGTACAACCGCGCTATCCGGGATGAAGGCGCGGAAAAGTTTCCGAAAAACGTAGTGTGCAAGACATCCCACCAGTTGGCCTGGCCTCAGTTTGGCCGACACTATCAGCACAAACTCGGGAATATCCGTCTGACGGATGCTGCCGGGCTCCTCAAAACACGGAAGTGGGGAGATGTTCGAGACGCTATCGCTGTGCTCAATGCCTACCTTTCGAGCGCTGACGAAAACATCAGTGAGGCGCATTATTTTGCTGCGCTCAGCGAGGAAGAGGTCGCGGAGCACGGAGCAGACCACTTAGATCGGACGATCGCTTCTGCCCAGACACTCTGGGAGGAGATGATCGATACCGAGAGTAAATTTCCCTGTCAGCATGACGCGTACTTGAAGCTCTACCAGCTCAGTAATCCCCGACTGCCGTATGACGTGATCCTTTTCGATGAGGCTCAGGACAGTAACCCCGTGACCGCCTCCCTGGTTGCTGGTCAGAAGGCGAGGAAGATATTTGTCGGCGACAAATGGCAGCAGATCTACCGTTGGCGAGGAGCTGAGAACGCGCTTGATACGCAGATTGTGCAGGGCGCGGCGTCGATGTTCTTGACCAACTCTTTCAGGTTCGGGCCGATGATTGCCGGCGTAGCCAATGCGATCCTCAAACAGCAAGGGGAAACACGTCCCCTGGTTGGGTATGGTGCCCGCGACAAAGTGACGACATCGCTGCCCTCAGGATGCAACCACTACACCGTGCTCAACCGCACGGTGATTGGCGTGATCATGACGGCCATTGATGCTGTATCTGACGGCCAGGTTGTCTACTGGAACGGGGGGATTGAGGCATACCAAATCTCCGACCTCGAGGATGTTTACCATCTGAAGGTTGGCCGCAAGGATGAAATCCGCAACAAGCGCCTTTTCGGGCAGTTCAGCGACTTCGGAGGGTTTGCGGAAGCGGCAGAAGAGTCGAAGGATGCCGAGATGAATCGGATGCTCAGGATACTCAAGGAGCACAACGACATCCCGAAGTTGATCGCTGCTCTTCGCCGAAACTCAACAGATGATCCTCTTGATGCCGATGTGATTGTGAGCACCTGCCACCGCTCAAAGGGGCTGGAATGGGATGTGGTGGTCTTGGAAGAAGATTTCCCAGACATCTTCGACGAAGAGAAAATCACCCCAGATCAGCGGATTGATGAGCTGAATCTGCTCTATGTTGCAGCCACAAGGGCAAAGAAGGTGCTGGTGATCAACAGCATCACCCAGGTCGTGATCCAAAAAAGTCATGCCGAGGCTAAGCGGGAGATGGAAGCGGCAGCGGGGCAGCGCGCATGATCTACCTCTACCTTGCGCTTTTGCTTGTGCCGACCGGCGCGATTTTTGTTTGGGGTAAGCTGGTCTCACAGTTTTCGGTAAAGACGTGGATCGTCTATCGGAACACTGGAATCATCGGCGGGCCTGTACATGAGATGGCGCACGCGATTGCATGCCTGCTCTTCGGCCTGCGAATCAGGAAGCTTGCCCTATTCGCACCGGATGCAATCACTGGGCAGCTGGGCTACGTCGAGTTTTCCTACAGCCCGTTTTCTCTGCGCCACTCGATTGGTCTACTTGTTCAGGGCATAGCGCCCTTGTTGGCCGGGGGCGCAATCGCCGTTCTCTCCCTCGGAACATCACACGAACAGGGCCTTCCCGACCAAGGATTGGTGCCGTTGGTTGTCTGGATCGGCGCTGTAGCCACCGGTTCTGTTACCGCGATCGTCGACTTGGGTACTGGCTCATTGCAGGGGTTTGCTCTGGCATTGCTCGTCCTGGTTATCTCGATGCACGCGATTCCAAGTACAGCCGATATCGCCCTGGGTCTCAAGGGCTTTGCCATCATCGCGGTCGCTTTCGGAGGCTTGGTCTTCTTGCTTCAGATGATCCCATTCCAGGGAGAAGGCGTTGCAATGGCGTTTATCATCAAGGCTGCGGATTTTGTGGCGGGTTATCTCGAGATCGGTATGTGGCATGTGCTCAACGGTGCAGTAACGGTGGTGACGTTATCTGTAGTTGCTAGTGTAGTGCTGATCCTTCTCCCAGCATTTTATTTCCACCTCAAGTCCTTTTGGGATGGAGCCCGTGGCCATGTATAGAAACCCAAAGTGGGCTAAGGTTTCGTACCCTTACGGGGCGGAATTTAGGGGTTCCAAGCTGCTGGAGTGTGGGAAAATGTCGGGACTGAGTTGGGATTTCGACCATCGCCGTTATCCTCCGAACATATTTTCATGAGTGGCCTGCTGGCACGCTGATTAAAGCACCATCATGGCCTTGCGTTTCCGGCAACCCGTGAGACGCTGGCTCCTTAACGAACACCAAGGAAAACGCTCGGCAGCACCCCAAGCCCCGGCCCTCAAAAGCCGGGGCCGAGGCAGTAGAAGGACGCCCATTTGGCGTCTGCTCAGACGAGGGATAACCAGATGATGGTTTTCAACAATAAAGATTGACACAAAACAATAAAGTTTGACACGCATGAACATAGATTGACACAAGGCTCAAACCCCCGTATCTACGGGGGTTTTCCTTTCCAGGCTTTCCCTTTGGTCTGGATTCATCGCTTCAACTTTCAGCGGGTGTAGTCTGGAAAATGTTTTGAATGCGGCCGCTTTGGCGGTCGTGTCCTTCTACGACTTTTTCTCGACGCGAGGTGAAGCGGTCCGCATCGACTGAGGAGGCGTGGGTTGCGAGGTCGTAAATTTGCATCACAGCAGGACATTGAACGGCACATTGCAAATGGATTTGGCGAAGGCGCCGGGGCAAGCTACGTGCCTTGGCTGCGGGTACAAGATGTCCCGTCGATAGGTCGTTCGCACAAGATTCAAGGTGTGAAGATCGAGAGGATTCATCACCTCCTGTCAGATCTCGAGCGTTCCTACTTCCTTGTGTGTGAATTTTCTGAAGACGTCGTGGATATCCGGGAGCAATACCCTTTACTACCCACAGAGCGTGCGCAAGCGATAGCGTCGGCGATCGATGTACGCTATCCAAGATACCCTAGAACAACACTGCCTTATGTGATGACAACAGACTTCCTGTTAACTGTTAAGGACCCGAGCGGAAACTTCAAATCGGTAGCTAGGACGGTGAAATATCGTTCCGATTTAATTGGCAACGGAAGTAAAAGAACGCTTGAAAAACTTGAAATTGAAAAGCGTTTTTGGGAAAGCCAAGGTGTTGATTGGAAAATCGTAACAGACGAGTTTTTTACACGAGATTTGATTAAAAATCTTGGACTAATCAGGAGGTACTCGAAGCTCTCTCGTGATTTAATGAAAGCGCCGTTGCATTCGAATTTTATCGAGTGCCTTGTAAACAGCCGGGAATATTCGTGGACCTTGGCCACCTGTCTAAGAAAAACAGCATCACTTCTGTCCATTTCCTATATAGACGCTCAAGCAATTTTCTTTCATCTGGTTTGGAACAAGATACTGAAAATCGATTTGGTTAACACTCCTCTCCACCTTACTGGTCTAGTTCCTGGCTTCGAAGTTTCACCGAGCCCTGTCCAAGTATCGTTGAAGGAGAAAATGTCATGACTGTTCTCGTTAATGACGTTTTCGAGCCTGTAACCGATCTGTCGGTCATTGCTACGATAGCCAGGCTCCTTTACCAGGATGAAACGCATGACTTAGCAGTTTTGATGGATCTAGCTGACCCACCCCGGCAGCCCTACGCGGTTGGTCTGGAGGAGCTGCGTCGCTCGATAGCGTCTGGTCACACCAACCCAGCAGCCATCACCACGCCCGAGTTTATGCTTGTGCTTGAGGAACAGTTGGATGAGAGAGCCAAGCAAGGCCGGGACGAAAAGTGGGCCGTCATCGCCCCTCTATTAGATCCTGAATACCCGGGACAAATATTTGTACGAGGTGAGTTAGGCCGGCTTGTTAGCAGACGGGCGTCAGAGCTCGGAATCCAGCGGAAAACGATCTATCGGCTTCTTTACCGATATTGGTTTTATGGTCAAGTTCGCAACTCATTGCTTAATAATTATACGGCGGTAGGTGTTGCCGATAGAAAATATGATCCGAGCAGGCCACCAGGGCGAAAGCCTAAATTTCAAGGCGTTCTTACTTCGCCTTCCAAGATGCTCAGTGCGGTTGATAAACGATGCATCCGTGTTGGATATGCTCTTTATGTAAGAGATAAAAAATCTTCCATTTCGAGCGCATATGACGAAATGTTGAGACGATTTTACTCAGTCCGAGACATCTCTAAAAACAGTGAAGAAGAGCTTCGTTTGTTGCCTGGTTCAGAACTCCCCAGCTTGAGGCAGTTCCAATATTGGGGACAGATTTTTTTCGACGAGATTGCAACCGAGCGTGGCCGTAAAGGATTGAGGAGATGGTTAAAGGACTGCCGTCCGCTTTCAGGTACCGTTCGCGATTGGCTGCGTGGACCCTGTCATCAGTTCGAGATCGACGCGACTATTGCCGATATTTATTTGGTCAACAGCTACTCCAGGCGGATGCTCATTGGCCGGCCCGTAGTGTATATCGTTGTGGATAGCTTCTCCGGAATGATTGCTGGTCTCTATGTAGGATTGGAGGGCCCTAGTTGGAATGGGGCCAGGCAAGCGCTGTTCAACGCGTTTACCTCCAAAGTCGAGTTCTGCGCTCAGAACGGCGTCGAAATCAATGCAGATGATTGGAATTGTCACCACCTGCCCCACCAGATTTACGCCGACAGAGGAGAGATGCTGTCACTCGCAGCAGAGGGGCTATCGTCAGGATTGGGAATTGAGATGGGCACTGCTCCGCCTTATCGGCCGGATTGGAAGCCTATGGTGGAAAGTCGGTTTGGCATTTTGAATGATTTGACGGGTATCAGATGGCTACCTGGCGGGGTAGCAGCGCGAGACAAAGAGCGAGGCGAGCGAGATTACCGGCTCGATGCCACGCTGAATCTCAAAGAGTTCACCCAAATCCTCATCAAGTGCGTACTCCACTATAACGGGCACCATCGACAGCCTGAACGACTGACGCAGGCGATGATGAATGACGGCGTTGAACCTACACCCAACGGGATATGGAATTGGGCCTGCGACAACGACCTGATCGAATCCAACAAACGTCCTGACGAGCTGGTTTACCTCCATCTCTTGCCTCGCGAGCGCGCGACCGTTCAAAAGGGTGGGGTTATGTTTCGCGGCATGCACTACGTGTGTGATATGGCCATAGAAAAAGATTGGTTTGCCAAGGCTCGCAAAGGGGGCGTTTGGTCAATAGAGTGTTGGTTCGATCCGAACTCGGCGGCACACATTTGGATTCAGGGAGAGGCCAAGCAGTTTATCCGTTGTGATCTTCGACGATCGGATGCCGGTTACGCGAATTACCGCTCGGACGAGATTTTTGATCTGCTCGAAGCCTATCGCCAAAAACCGCCTACTCGCCGGCGAGCCGAGCTGGAAAGCCGTGTGCAGCTTAGCGATCAGGTCCACCAGATCATCAGTCATGCACTCGCAGAACGAAAACTGGAACCTGCTCCGCCCACCAAGGCAGAGGCCACTGGAAACATCCGCGAGAACCGCGCAGAAGAACGTCTCCGTGAGCGTGAAAATGCGGTTGTTCCTGAAGGCGTTAGGGCGGAGCCAGCTTCACTTCAATCTGAATTGACACCGAAAGCGCATGATTCATATGCCGGCGAGCGGACTGCGCAGGTTATCGATTTGCTCAAAAGAATTCGGCCAGGACAGGCAAAATGAAAGGTGCACAGACGTTTGCCAATTACGTCAGACAGGACATTAGTGAGTATGCGGGTAACCCGCTTATCGAAGCTTTGCCTCCGATATTGTCGGAGGCCGCGGCTGTTGAGCTGATCTCGAATTTTCCTCAGCCGGTGGATCCGAAAGAGCTGACGCTCGAAGGAGCCACTCGAATTCACTGTATCGACCGGCTAAGAACCGTGGTACAGCCGTTTTTGCTACATCTGGAACTGGAGGCCCTGTTCTCACTGCTCATTCGTCGAGGGTATGTTGGGCGTAACCCGATGTCGCCCGCTACCGTCCGGCATTTGCATTCTTTATCGGGAGCTCAGCGTTACCACGATGCGTTCAAGTCCACTGCAGAAACGTTTACCGTCGTCGGCCTGAGCGGCATTGGCAAGTCGACGGCGCTCCACGCCATCTTGAGCCTTTATCCACAGACAATCCGTCATGAGCGCTATGAGGGAAAGCAGTTTGTTCATACCCAAATCACATGGCTGAAGCTTGACTGCCCTCGGGATGGATCGCTGGCTGGGTTTTGCCAGCAGTTTTTTTATGCGGTTGGTGACGCTCTAGGAGATAAGGACTACCACAAGCGCTACAGGCATCGAAACATCAATGATGCGCTGCAACAGATGGAGCAGGTGGCCAGCACGTTTTTCATCGGCGCCTTGTTGATCGACGAGCTGCAAAACCTCCACCTGGCGAAAACCGGTGGTAAAGAGAGCATGCTGAATTTTTTCCTGCACTTGGTAAACAACATCGGTATCCCGGTGGTTTTCAGTGGCACGAACTCGACGATCAGCCTGTTCTCAGAAGCCATGCGGACTGCTCGCCGAGTCTGTGGTGCCGGTACGCTCGAATTCAAACGATTCGAAAAGGATGATGAGGAGTGGCGGTTGTTAGTCGAAAATCTCTGGAGCTATCAGTGGTGCAAGCAGACGGCTGAGCTGACCGACGAGATTTTTGACTCGCTGTATGAGCACACTCAAGGCGTCACGGATTTCCTAGTCAAGCTGCTGGTATTGAGTCAGCGTTATGCGGTCCAGAGTGGCTCGGAGTGTTTGACTGCCGAGATCCTGGTGAAGGTAAGCAACTCAAAAATGCAGATTCTAAAGCCAGCCCTTTCAGCTCTGCGTAGCCGTGATCCGAAGCGAATGCGACAGTTTGACGATTTGCTGCCGATTGAGGATCAGCTGAGCGAAATGATGGTTTTCGATGGATTGGCACGAGAGGATCGCCTCACCTTGCTTCGAAGCGTTGTATCCCGTGAGAAGCCGGCAGACCCATCTCCGACCATTTTTGCGAAAGATCACCCATCGCCGATTGCTACTGCTGTGGAAAACTCAGAGGCTAAAGCGCTTAGCGAACATGACTCTCCCCTCGACGCTCTGCGCGCTGCGGGCTGGCTCAACGAGGACCTGTTTGAGTTCTCACCGATGTATCACAAAGCGTGAGTAGGAGGGGGGTGAAGTGCACGTTAAACTCCATTTCTTCCCCGCCGCGTTTCCCGACGAGACGCTGCACAGCGTGATTTCTCGTTATGCCCGTCTTTGCGGTGTTCGTAATTGCCAAGCAGCATTTGCCGGACTGAAATCGGCGGCAGCTTTTTCGCAAAATGTGGCATTCCCGAGTCACTTAGGGGATTTTGTCGACGCGCTACCCAGCGGTACCGAGCTATCGGTAGCCGAGGTCCTGATGCGCCACACATTACTACCCTATTACGCGCCGTTTTTGAGGGTGAGCCAGGTTGAACACGCTCGGACGCTGATGACCGCTGATGGTAAAGGCTTGATGTTAAAGCTGGGCGTCAACGCGAGCCGTATTGGATTCGCCTCCCGAGTGCGGTTATGCCCAGAATGTATCGCCCAAGATCAGGCTCAACGGGGAGTCGCTTACTGGCACAGGGTCCACATGCTTCCAGGCGTGCTTGTATGTCCGCATCACGGCACGTCACTCAGGATCCTTGATCCTCGCTGGTCCAGCCGCAGCTCTCGACAACTCAATCTGCCCAGTGATGAGAATGTGCAAGCACACACAGTACTTCTCGACACCCCGTTGCGGTGCATGCCACCGCTTCACGAAATAGCGTTGTGCTCACTTCAGGTCCTCGAGTCTGAAGTCACTGCTTTGTCGGCCGAGGCGGTGCGCTTCATGCTTTTACACAGGGCAACGCAGCTCAACCTTGCTTCTGATAACCATCGCCTGCACCTGCATATGCTGGCGCAGCACATGGCCGATTTTTTTGCCGCACTCCCGCGAGAATGGGAATTTTCTATACTCGGAGATGTTCGTGCAGGTACACCCGCCTCATGGGTCACGAAGCTGCTTCGTACGCCTATAACCTCTCACCATCCGCTCAAATACATTTTATTGGCCGGTGCTCTGGGCGTTGAAATGGTGAGCTTGCTGCATGGTCAATGCCCAGTGAAACAGGCGGTGGCATGTGATCCGAAAGCTCACATTCGGCTTCACGCGCGCCTTTCTCCGGTGATGCCTGGTGAAGGCCTGGACTGTTCGTCAGCCGCTGTGTGGGAACATGCTCTTGAAGGAGCTGATGCCAAAAAGATCGCCACCGTTCTAGGCGTTTCATCAGCGTATGTCTATCGTCACATCCGAAATGTACCCGGCGGGCAAGATGCTTGGAGGGAGGCACGATTTCACATTGAGCTATGCGCAAGACGCGCGGCTTTCGAGGCTGATTATCGATTCTACAAAGCACATGCATGCAGGGGGTATGCGTGGCTGTATCGCCACGATAAGCAGTGGCTTTCGGAGTCAACTGCAAACCCAAGCCCCCATCGTACGCCTCGTCTAAATAGCACCGAAATGTTCGCTGCCCTCGATGCGAGACTGGCCGGCGAAGTCCGTCAGTGTGCCGACGCGCTTTATGCTCTTGCGGGTAAGCCTGTCCGCATTTCGCGTACCAGGATAGGTCGGGAGCTTCATGTTCTTTCTCGCTTCGAAAAGCAGCTCTGCAAGCTTCCTCTATGTGCAGCAATGCTCGAAAAAGTATGTGAACCAATCGAAGGCTTTCACGATAGGCGTCTGCGATGGGCTAGATGCCAATTGCTCTCGGAGGGCAAGCCTGTATCACGTTCTTCGCTCTACCGGGTCGCGAGCATTCGACCCATGCTGTAATCCAGCTGGACATTCCCCCTCCATCTAAAAAAGTTCTAAATCAATTCACCATAAACCCATTATTTTGCTGTTAATGAAAAAATTCACCTCCAGAAAAGGTCCGGCATACCATCACGATCAGCATGTAAACGTACTAACCCGCGATCAACCGAAATAGTTTTGCAACCGGCATGGGCTGACCTACGCGGGTTTATCGATACGTGTTTTGTATTCGAGGAATACGGGCGCGGCAGGATTTAGATGAATTCACTACGATTCAAAGTTGAGCGGCTGTGTCATTTTCAAATCCAGACCGGATACAGAATTTTAGGGGTTGCATATATACTGCCCCCGGATGCACATTCTCTTCGAGCCCTACCTTTAATCGGTAAATGATGTCTGATCTATTATTTTTCCCCGTTTCGATGCCGGATGAAATGCTTTACTCTCGTGTCACCCGATATCACTATCTGTCAGGTAACAGAACCGCGACGGAAACCTATCGCGATTTGTTCGCATCGAAACCCTTTTGCATCGGTGGCATCGTACCCAAGCAGATCGAGAGGCTCGCGCACAGGCTGCCGGGGCAATCGGAGAGCAATCTCGCAGAGTTGATCAGTAGCAATACTACTTTTCCTGCTTACCGGCCGTTTCTTGGCGTTAAGCAGGGGCCGGAGAACGACGTAGGGCCACTGGGTTATGACGGGGTGGTACGGGTGCCCCGCAGAGAAGAGTCCACCCATGGCAAGGCTAAGCTTTGTCCTACCTGCGTTCAGGAAGATTTGATTGAGCGGGGTTCTGCCTACTGGCATCGATCTCACCAGATACCCGGTGTTGCCGTCTGTTGGCGTCATGGCGACGCATTGATCCATGCCTGCCCCGAGTGCTCTCGCCCGTTCTACCGTAAATTGAAGCTGCTTCCCAATCTGACTGAGCCATGTGCATGCGGCTGGAGCCCGTTAAACAGCGCAGCAATACACAAGGGGTCAAAGATGGAACAGAAAGTCGCTCTGTTCGCACACGATATCCTGCAACGCAATATCCCTCCGATAGGCAGTACGGTATTGAGTTCGTGCTACGTCCGCCAATGCAAGAAGCGCGGATTCATTTTCGGAAAAAATGCGGGTATTGCAAAACTGTTCGACAGCATCCAAAGCGCTTACGGCGACGAGCTTTTGGCGCAAATTGATCCGGCCTATAACACCGGGAAGCATGAGCAATGGATCCGGCTCAAATCAGACAAAGGTCAGCTAAATATGCCGCTCGCGCGGCATTTGATCATTGCTCTTCACTTGTTTTCCAGTGCAGATGGCTTTGAAGAGGCTCTGAAAAATGAGTCTATCCTGCTGAGTGCCGCTGTTTCTCCGCGAGCGCCCAAAGTCGAAGAATCGCGTCTAAGCCAAAAAACTAGATATCGCCAAAAAATCGAGTTGCTTTTAGCGCTACGTACCGATGCCGATATCGAGTACCTCTGGAAGAAGGCGTACAAACCTACGCAATGGATTCTAGAAAATGATAACGCATGGTTAATGGCAAAACTCCATGCACCTAAAAAAGCTACAGTTAAGGTCGAAAAGTCCATCGACTCAAGAGACGACGCCTATGCAGCCCTTATCGAAGCGGGCGTAGATGAGCTGTATAAAGTTACGAAAGATCCGAAGAGAGTGAACATTCGGAATTTACAATCGCTGCTCCCAGGTTCGTTACCTCATGAGCTGGATCTACGCAAGCAGAGGTTCCCTCTTACTTATCAACAGATCAAGATTCATCAGGAGTCAGTATGGCATTTCCGTCTAAGAACTTTAGTGTGGACTGTCTCTGAACTCATCAGGATGAAGCTCCCCGTGAATTACTCGACGGTAAGATTGACCTCAGCGGTATCAAGCAAGGTTTTCCTGGCTTTTTGCAGTTTCTTCGAGTGGGATCTGGAAAGCCTGGCAAGAACCGGGGTCGACGCGGAGGTCCTGCTCAGGTCTACCGGCGTATCGAGGAATTGGGAGGGACCACCGGTTCAAATAAGCTTTTGAGGGCATCTTTGTTCCGTCACCGTCTGCCAACCTTGGGTGTTAACAAAAATCCTATCTGGCTTGAAAGCGTAAATGCGGGGTAGCGTCCACCTTTCACATTAGTAACCTTCGCGGCAGCTTTCTGAAAGCTTTCACTTGTTACTCTTTAACTCAGTAAATTGAGCTTTAGGAGAAAATCATGAAAGCAATGACAGCAGTGAAAGCGTTTTGCGCCGCTTCGATTTTGACCTTATCTTCATTAGCCATGGCTGAAGGAGGCGGTGACCGCGTGTATGGTCGAATGATGCAAGAGAACCAACAAGCAATGGAGCAATATGCCTCAAGGAACGGCAAGACTCCTCCTGAAGTTGTTCATTATGAATATGGTATGAACCTCGATATCCAGAAGGTCGTCAGTGTCACGCAAGCCAATAAAACCTGTGGGGTTGCTCCTTCACGCATGACCTATGAAGACTCTACGGGCAAGCTTAACACCGTGGAATATAAGGTCATGGCCGACAACTGCCCCCATGGAAGCTAGACAATGAAAATTATTTAAGAACTGCATAATTTTCCTTTGTCCGAAACTAGCTTACTGCTCGCTGACGTAGAAGTAATTTTCAGGAAAGCCTGAAGTTATCCACTTTATGAAATCATGTCCGTCAGTCGAGGGGTTTCTAACGTGCAGTAAACAATTGCTCGACCACCTGATACATCCCGCCTCCTTGTTTTTCCTTTGGTTTGGGAGGTGGCTTAGGCGCCCTAGTGGCGCCTTTTTTACGTTCGAAATGAGCTATGTCCTCTGCACGGCCATGACCTTCACCATGCAGGAGCGAGATTAGAAGATCAGTTTTCGGGGTATTCAGCGACGACGTGGTCTGTGCCTGCCTTTGACAAGCCGATTACCTTATACGCGTCATGTTTCCCGTCCACTTCCATTCCTGGGGAGCCGGCCGGCATGCCTGGAACGGCAATCCCGAGCAGGTCATCACGTTTGCTCATCGCAATGATTTGCTCGGCGGGCACGTGACCTTCAACAAACTTTCCGTTGATGGTTGCTGTGTGACAGGACGAGAGCTCAGGAGAAATTCCGAGACCGCGCTTGATCGCGCTCATGTTGGTTTCCACGTGATCAACGACGGTAAAGCCGCTGGCTTCAAGGTGCTGGACCCATTTCTTGCAGCACCCGCAATTAGCGTCGCGATGTACATCGATCGTCAATGGCTCTGCTGCGTGACTGGCTGAACTGATGAACAGAGCCACGAAAGCAGCGAGACGAAGTGCCCGTCTGCGACGAAGAGAATTATTTCGCATGGGTATGTTCCTTCCCATCAGTATGTGTATGTGATTTGGGCTGTACGGTTGGAGTCGGGGCCGCGTCATCTGAAGCTTCCCTACCCTTATGATCGGCGTGGTCAGCAGGCTCCTTTGCAGATGGCGCTGCGGAGGGGCCATGGGCATGTGCCGTGTTTTTCTCGTCATCATGAGCGCGGACTTCCGCCCTTTGGTCGGCAGCACCTGCGCCACTTTGCCCCTGGATCGTTCCATGCTGACCCTCATGGTTGTGCATCACGCTTTCGCCACCACCGTGTTGATGGCCACTGCTACTCGTGATCAGAGCTTTGTATTGCTCTGCATCCAGTGACGGAAGCTGCTGGAGAAATGCAACCATCCCCCATACGTAGGGATCGGCCATGCTTTTGCCCCACGCGGGCATGCCGGTGGATTTGATTCCGTGTTTGATGATCCAAAAAGCTGCAGCTGGGTGCCCGTCGACGCCCAGTTTCGAAAGATTCGGAGGTGCAGGGTAAAGGCTGTTACTCAGTTCGGTGCCTGCAAGCCCCGGAGCCAAATGGCAACCGACACACATCGAGTTGTAGTTGCCAGCACCTTCACGGATGAGAGCTTCTTGGCTCAGGTCGGGGACCTGAATGTCGCGCGAGCGCACGTGTATCGAGCGATCCCGAGCAATAGAAAGTAGCGCGTAGACGGGGGCAGAGTGGGGATCATCCGCCCCGACATTGATCACGCCGAAATACACCACGCCGGCAGCCGCTGCTACGGTGGCCAGACCAGCAGCTATTAGTGCCTTCAGTGTAATCTTCATGCCCGGTTCTCAGAACCACATCCGTATACCGGCGACAAAGCGTGCCTCGCTGGCATCTTCACCTTCCTCACGTGCAAAGTCTGCCGTATTGCCATAGGAACGGCTCCAACTCACCCCGATATAAGGGGCAAATTGGCGGACAATCTCATAACGCAATCGGAGCCCCACTTCGGTGTTGGCTAATCCGGACCCGATGCCGCGCTGAGGGTCATTCTTCTCATAAAAATTGACCTCGGCCGTCGGCTGCAAGATCAATCGATTCGTCAGCAGAATGTCGTAATCGCCTTCCAGTCGAGCAGCCGATTGACCGTTCTCACCGATGTAGGCAGTTGCTTCGGCCTCGAAGTTGTAGAGGGCCATGCCCTGAATGCCGAGTGCGGCCCAGGTTTGAGGGGACCCTGGTTTGAAATCCTGTCGTACACCGGTGACGACGTCCCACCACGGTCCGATGGAGTGCCCCCAGAGCGCGGATAATTCAGCGCTTTCCGTCACGCCATTGGTACGTTCGCCTTCCGAGCGCAACCACAGTCGATCAATGTCACCGCCGATCCATCCTTTCGCATCCCAGGCCAACGCACTACCGTTGTCAGCATCCTGGTATTCAAACTTATCCAGCAGCATGAAAGAGTTGATTGTTTTGTCGTGGACACCATGACCAGCGACATCTGGGAAGGCGGCTGCACGGTCAGCATCGGTAAGAACGGGGATAGGGGTTCGACTGGTTGTCGTCGTCCCTTCATCCATACTTTCCATGCCGGTCATTTGACCGTCGTCCATTTTCATCTTGCTGTGCTCCATAGCCCCCATGTTGCTATGGTCCATCGCTCCCATGGAGCCATGGTTCATCTTGGAGTGATCCATCTCTTCAGCGGCGTGAGCCACGGCAAAGAAGACAGGACTCGTAGAAACTGCCAATACCATCAACGTTGGGCGTAAAAAATTCCTGGTCATGATCTCAATCCGCCTTCTTGTTTTCTTGGTCATGATCCATCGACTCATGGCGCATCTTGGTATGAGGCATCGTCGCGTGATTCGGCGTTGCCTCGTTTGACGTGGTCGCAGTCTTGTTCGGCGCATCCGCAGAAGTAGCAGGTGAAGGATCACCACGTTCTTCGACTGCCAATGCTACGCAGGAGAATCCACCCATCAGGCCAAAGGCAAAGAGGCAACCGACCAGCGATTTACGATTTAGGTGTGTGCTCACAGATCGTCTCCTTTACTCATCAACCCGTACTTCACGGAACATGCCCATTTCCATATGGAAAAGCAGGTGGCAGTGATAGGCCCAGCGACCTAAAGCATCGGCGGTGACTCGATAGCTGCGCTTGGTACCCGGTGGCATGTCGATTGTGTGCTTACGTACCATGAACTTGCCGTTTTCATCTTCAAGGTCGCTCCACATTCCATGAAGGTGGATGGGGTGCGTCATCATGGTGTCGTTTACCAAGGTGATGCGAAGACGCTCCCCGTACTTGAGGCGAAGGGGCTCAGCATCAGAAAATTTGATGCCGTTGAAGGACCAGGAAAACTTTTCCATGTGACCGGTCAGATGCAGCTCAATGGTGCGATTGGGCTCTCGGCCATCAGGGTCCTGGAAAGTGCTCTTCAGATCTGAGTAAGTGAGCACGCGTCGACCGTTGTTCCGCAAACCGATACCTGGATCGTTCAGTTTTGGCGTTGGGTTCATGGCCTGCATGTCAACCAACGGGTTGTTGGTTTCGGACGCTGGGTGAGATTGCATCTCGCCTCCCATGCCCCCCATGCCTCCCATCTGGCTGTGATCCATGCCGGCCATGTTGGGCATGTCACCTTTGTCCATCCCCGCCATCTTGCTGTGGTCCATGCCGGCCATGTTGGACATGTCACCTTTGTCCATACCTGCCATCTTGCTATGGTCCATGCCGGCCATATTAGTCATGTCACCACTGTCCATGCCGGTCATCCCGGTCATGCCACCTTCGTCCATTCCCTGCATCTTGCTGTGATCCATGCCAGCCATACCTGACATGTCACCCGGTTTCATATCGCCGCCGCCCATGCCAGCCATGCTGCCATGGTCCATGCCAGCCATACCGCCCATGCCCATGTCATCCATGGTCAACAGCGGACGCGGATCGATCGCCGGTACCGGTGCTTTCAGTCCTTCACGAACTGCCAAGGTCCCCCGCGCATAGCCGGTTCTATCCATGGACTGGGCGAAGATTGTGTAAGCCTCCTCGGTGGCAGGCTCAACAATCACATCATAGGTTTCTGCCACGGCGATGCGGAATTCATCGACACTGACTGGTTGGACATATTGGCCGTCGGCCGCCACCACGGTCATTTTCAAACCAGGAATGCGAACATCGAAATAGCTCATCGCTGAGCCATTGATAAAGCGCAGGCGCAGCTTCTCGCCAGGCTTAAAAATACCGGTCCAGTTGCCGTTCGGCGCTTGGCCATTCATGAGGTAGGTGTAGGTATCCCCGCTGACGTCTGCCAGATCAGTGGGGTTCATTTTCATTTCGGCCCACATTTTCCGGTCGGCGACGGCAGCAGACCAACCTTGCTTGCTGACGTCGTCGATGAAGTCGCCCACGGTACGTTTGTGGTGGTTGTAGTAGTCCGATTGTTTCTTGAGTTTGGCCATGACGCGACCAGGATCCTCATCGGTCCAGTCAGTCAGCATCACCACATAGTCGCGATTGTATTGAAACGGCTCAGGCTCTTTCGAATCGATGACTATTGGCCCGTAAACACCGGCCTGCTCTTGCAACCCAGAATGGCTGTGGTACCAGTACGTGCCGTTTTGATGCACCTTGAACTTGTACTCGTACATGCCGTCGGGCGCGATGCCATGGAAGCTCAAACCCGGTACACCGTCCATGTTGGCAGGCAAAATGATGCCGTGCCAGTGAATGGAGGTATCTTGCTCCAGACGGTTTTTCACGCGCAGAGTGACCGTCTCGCCTTCGCGCCAACGCAGCAAAGGCCCCGGCAACGAGCCATTGATGGTCATGGCTGTGCGCGGCGAGCCAGTGATGTTTACCGGCGTTTCACCAATAAACAGATCAAATTCGTTGCCGGTGAGGACGCTCGGCAGGCCGGGACTGGTCACTGCCCATACAGGAGTGCGCCACAGACCAAGGCCACCAAGGATGCCGCCGGCGGCCAGGCCTTTAACGAATGTCCGTCTAGAGGTTTTGGAATGCATGCCGTTTATTTCCAATCAGTCAAAAGGGAGCCGTTCAAATCAACCCGTGAGTTGGCAAGATGAGCTTCGCGTACCGAAAAAAAGACGAATTTTTCATTGCAAGCGAGCTCAGAAATTGCCACATCTAAACCACCTTCGTGATTACATTTCTGTCAGCTTGGCCGCGTGCCTGATCGTTCAGCAGTTTTTATGGTCCATCGCTTTGGCTTTGCTTTCAGCGACAGGCGGTTGAGCGCTCTGCGTTTGAGCTACCTGGTACGATTCCATCGAATTCGTCCTGGCCACTTCCATACGTGCGAAAGTCCGGTCACCACCGCCTTCAGCCATGGCCAGAGTGGAAACAGTCAGCGCTGCGACGACGAACAAGGTTTTGATGGTGTTCATATGGGCTACCTCAGATGTGTGAAAATATCCCCTCTGAATCACATCATGGATTGGACTCTTTGGGGGTGAGCAAAAGACTCAGTTGGACTATAAGAGACACCCCCTGTCAGGAAGCTTAGGCCAATATTACAGTTGTGTCAGTTTGGAATATTTTTCTTGAAGTACACGCTATTTAATACGTATGGTCTCCATCTTTTCGCATTGCGCGACTTTTATTGAATATAAGATTGAAGTGTAATCATTGCTTTGGGTTCCATTAATTCTCACGGAGGCGATGTTCTAGGTCTCTGCATTAAAATTAATAGGAGACTTGAATGCTCTGCTGCAACAGCTGGGTGTTCAATGATCAAAGAAGATAGTAATGCCACCGAGGGTGATTGATTGTGAGTATTAATTTTGAGAAAGCATTAGGCTCCGCAGAAAGAGCGTTAGTTTATCGTGGCCAAAGAGCTGAGATCTTAAGTAACAATATCGCGAACGCTGACACTCCGAACTTCAAAGCCCAAGACTTGGATTTTTCTACTGTGCTCGCCAGCCAAACCAAAGAACCTGCTACCACTGCGTTTTCTTTGAAAACAACAAACGCAAAGCATTTTCTTAAGAAAGAATCGGCGGTGGCTATATACGGGCGCGACTTGCTTTACAGCACGCCGGCTCAGCCTGCCTTGGACCAAAATACTGTCGATCAGCAGGTCGAGGTCGCGAAATACACGGAAAACGCGATACGTTTCGATGCCGCTTTTACTCGGCTAAATGGAGCATTCAAGGGTTTGCTCAAAGCTCTGCGCGGTGACTTGAATCGCCCCTAGTTTCGTAGACACCTCCAAGCCTTAAAATGAGGCCCATTAGGAGGTGCCATGAGCAACCAGCGTTATCCCGAAGAATTCAAAATCCAGGCGGTCAAGCAAGTGACCGAAAAGCAGCTTCCTGTCTCGGAGGTGGCCGCACGATTAGGTGTGTCCGTGCACAGCCTCTATGCCTGGGTTAAGCGCTACACCAAGCCCCAGGAACAGCGCGTCGAGGAGGATGATCAGAGCGCTGAGGTTCGTCGTCTACGTGCCGAGCTGAAACGGGTGACGGAGGAGCGAGACATCTTAAAAAAGGCCGCCGCGTACTTTGCCAAGGAGTGCGGCTGAAGTACGCCTTTATTAAGCAGCAAGCGGGTCACTACGCGATTCGACGGCTTTGCCTGACGCTCAAGGTTCATCCCAGCGGCTACTACGCGTGGCTATCAGAACCAAAATCTGCGCGAGCCAAGGACGATCAGCGACTGCTTGGATTGATCAAACACTCCTGGCTGGAAAGCGGTGGCGTTTATGGCTATCGCAAGATCCATGATGACCTGCGAGAGGTCGGTGAGAGCTGTGGCCGTCACCGGGTGGCTAGGTTGATGCGCCTTGAAGGTTTACGTTCTCAGACTGGGTATCGACGGAGGCCGGGAAAATATGGCGGTAAACCAGCCGTTGCCTCACCGAACTTACTGAAGCGCCAATTCGATGTCAGAGAGCCCAACAAAGTTTGGGTCACAGACATTACCTACATCCGAACATATGAAGGCTGGCTGTATTTGGCCGTGGTGCTCGATCTGTTTTCACGCCAGATCATTGGTTGGTCAATGAAGGCGCAGATGACCAGCGACGTAGCCATTGATGCACTGCTGATGGCGGTTTGGAGACGTAAGCCGAAGCAAGAGGTGATGATCCACTCGGATCAAGGCAGTCAGTACAGCAGCTCAGACTGGCGAAGCTTCTTGAAAGCTAACAACCTGATAGCCAGCATGAGTCGTCGAGGTAACTGCCACGACAACGCTGTGGCGGAGAGCTTTTTCCAGTTGCTAAAGCGGGAACGGATCAAGCGTAAAATCTACACTACACGCCAGGATGCTCGGGATGATGTGTTCGATTACATCGAGATGTTTTACAACCCAAAACGACGTCACAGTTTCAACAATCAGCTGTCACCGGTAGAGTTTGAAAAGCGTTACACAGCGAGCCTGGAGAGTGTCTAGAAAACCCGGGGCGATTCACTAGCAGCATAGGCGCATGCGAGCCAACTTTGGCCGATACAGCGGCTCAGGTACTTTCGGATTCAAAGGTATTCACCATCAGACGACGCTCTACTCAGGAGCAGGCGTCTCCATTCAATGGCTGATCTTGGAAGGAAAACCAACAGCCTCCACAGCTTTACGGAGCTGTTCAGCGTTTTCGCTACTTTCAACACTCACCTTACCGGTTGATCGATCGACGGAGACCGTAGCGTTGTCGTCCAGTGCCTGGATCGCTCTGGTGATTTTGCCGACGCAGCTGCCGCAACCAATGCCTGATACATCTAAGACGACCATGTGAATTACCCTCGTGCTGAGCGGTGTCTTTTCCCCGCAGCGACAGCATCGACGTTGACACCATGGCAAGGTCAACGATTATCTAATCAAAGCCGTGAGCGCAGATTTCGAGAAGTTTTACGGGACTTGACCACTCGGCTGCTAATTAGCTCGCTACCATTTGAACGGTTTCCAGGAGTGCGCCCTATTGTTCTCGTCGGTAAAGGTCGGCTAACGGCAACATTGCGGCTCTCTCGCTTGATCCAACGATTTTGTATGCCTCTCGTTTCGTCAACGGCTTTGATCTGTCCTCCCGCGAACCTTGCATAGGTATAGGGGGAGGCCTATCATGCGACCCTATATAGGTAGGGGGGGTATAGCGTGGGTCATATCGCATCACACAAAGACGATCTTCTTAAACGTGTAAAACGTATTGCCGGGCAAATTCAAGCTGTTGAACGAGCATTGGAATCGGACTTCGACTGCGCCAAGACACTACATCTTGTTGCGGCCACTCGGGGTGCCATCAACGGGCTGATGGAGGAGATCATCGAGGATCACGCACGAGCACATGTCGCGAACCCCGCGCTCAGCGAAGAAGAGCGTAACAAGGGCGTCGAAGAGCTTCTTGAAGCTATCCGCCGGTACTCCAAGTGAATGCATCCAGGTAAACACGTATGAGCAGGACCGACATCGATTACACACACGACCACGTGTTTCTAGGCTCAGCGCACGATGAGAATGCCAAGCGTACGCTTTGGGTTGTAGCACTCACGGTGGTAATGATGATCGGGGAGATCACCGCCGGCTATATCACGGGTTCGATGGCGTTACTGGCCGATGGCTTCCACATGGCAACCCATGCCGGCGCATTGGGCATCGCGGCGGCCGCTTACGGATACGCAAAACGCCACGCTACCAGCCAGCGCTACAGTTTCGGTACAGGAAAGGTTGGAGACTTGGGCGGGTTCGCCTCGGCGCTGATTCTTGGCATGATTTCGTTGGGCATTGGCGTTGAATCGTTCATGCGTTTGTTGCAGCCAACACCGGTTCAGTTTGGCACCGCGACCCTCATCGCCGTTGTCGGTTTGCTCGTCAACATTGTCAGTGCCCTGCTGCTGGGTCATGGGCATGGGCATGGGCATGGACATGGACATGGGCACGACCACGATCACCCTCATGCCCACAACGGAAACGACAACAACTTGAGGTCCGCCTATGTCCACGTCGTTGCAGACGCGCTGACGTCGATTCTGGCCATCGCTGCCTTGCTTGCCGGTCGATATCTGGGTTGGGTGTGGCTCGACCCGGTCATGGGTATCGTCGGCGCTATCGTTATCGCGCGTTGGGCCTGGACCTTGGTGGGGGTAACTGCGGGCGTGTTGCTCGATCAGACCGACGCGCACGTTGCCGAGGAAATCCGCGAACTCGTTGAGAAACCTGGTGGCGCTACCATTACAGACTTGCACGTTTGGAGGGTGGGACCTCAAGCGTGCGCGGCGATCGTCAGCGTTCTAGGTGAAGCCACTGTGAACGCCGAGAGCATTCGTGAGCGTCTCAAAACAGTTCACGAAGTCAGCCACCTGACCGTCGAGTTCCGGCAGACATGACTCAGCGCCTGTCCAGCACAACCTCTATAGGACACACCGATGCCGCCCGGTAAACGTGAACTGGCTCGGATCGAGCGCCAGTTGATCGTCACGCTCACCGACGCGTGCGAAACAGCAAAGGACGAGATAAAGGGGTTTATTTGGCTCACTCACACCGCTGACCTAAGTGCGTTGGCTGAAACCCTGAAGGTCATCTGGGTGTTCGAAACCCTGGCTGACAGGAAGCGGGCCGAGATTGACGCGAAGGCCCGCATCTTTGAGTTGACGGCGATCGCCTTGAAAGAGGCCAATCTTGACCTGCCTGTTTCAGACCGCAATGTCCGCTTTGACTCGGAGCAAGAGTGCCAACGCACGCACATAGGCGACTGGAAACGTCGCGTGGCTCAACTACATAAAGCTAAGGGGGACTGACCATGGCAAAAGAAATCGAGAATCCTTGTATCTCGGTTTGCCAACTCAGTGGTGATCTGTGTGTGAGCTGCGGGCGGAATAAGGAAGACATCAGAAAGTGGAAGCGCATGAAGCGGCCCGAAAAAATGGCCGCTGTGCAAAGGGCGAATGCGCGCTTAAAGGGATTGAAGAAAGCACATGGATCGCCATTCCCCCCGAGTTAAAACCGCTGCAATTTTGAAGGTCAGTCAACTCGGGTATTCCTCAGCCTCAATGCATTGAAAACTACCGACGCGGAACTGACGCTCATGGCTATGGCAGCGATCATTGGCGACAGGAGGTGCCCCGTCAATGGATAGAGCAAACCAGCGGCAAGAGGTATACCCATTGAGTTGTAGAGAAAAGCAAAGCCCAAATTCTGGCGCATGTTTTTAACTGTGGCGACCGAAAGAGCTCGTGCTCGTAAGATCCCCATCAGGTCACCTTTGACCAGCGTGAGTTGCGCGCTATTCATCGCCACGTCAGTCCCCGTTCCCATGGCTATCCCCACATCTGCTCGCGCCAGGGCCGGAGCATCGTTGATACCGTCACCTGCCATGGCCACTTTTCGCCCGTGTTGCTGTAGGTCTGCCACCAGACGTTCCTTGTCTTGGGGTTTGACTTCACCGTGGACCTCTTCAATCCCCATCTCCCTGGCGACAGCCCGAGCGGTAGTAAGCCCGTCCCCAGTAGCCATGATGATTTTCACGTTGTGAGCCTTAAGCTTGGTGACGGCCTCTTTTGAGGTTGGCTTGATCGGATCTGATACGGCCAACAAACCTGCCAATGCGCCGTCGACGGCGAGGTAGATAATACTGATGCCGTCAAGTCGCAACACCTCAGCGCGCTCTTGTAGGGAGTTGGTGCTCACGCCTGCGGCTTCCATCAACGCTGTGTTCCCCAGCTGGAGCTTCTTGCCATCGACAACGCCACTGACGCCGATACCCGAATCCGACTCAAAGGATTCGGGCTTGGTGAGCTTTATGTTCTCGGCTCGGGCGTGATCGACGATCGCATGTGCTAAAGGATGCTCGCTGCCCTGATCAAGGCTGGCAGCCAGGTGAAGGACGTCGTCGGGATTGAAGGTGGGAGTGGCCTCCACGCTGTGAAACACGGGCCGTCCCTCTGTCAGGGTGCCTGTCTTGTCGACAATCAGCGTGTCGATTCTGCAAAGGCTTTCAATTGCACTGGCATCTCTGAACAAAACACCCATGCTGGCTGCTTTACCTGTCGACACCATGATCGACATAGGCGTAGCAAGTCCCAACGCACAGGGACAAGCGATGATCAGCACGGCGACAGCGTTGATTAGACCAAACACCCAACTGGGCTCAGGGCCGAAAAGCCCCCAACCGATAAATGTCATTATCGCAATCGCGATAACACCCATCACGAAGTAGCCGGCAATCGAGTCGGCCATTCGTTGCATCGGCGCCTTGGAACGCTGAGCTCTCGCGACCATCTGTACGATCTGGGACAGCATGGTTTCGGCACCGACCTTCTGGGCCTCCATCACCAGGCTCCCATGCGTATTCAGCGTGGCGCCGATCAGGCTATCTCCAGCTTTCTTCATTACCGGGACTGGCTCGCCAGTGAGCATCGACTCATCCACCGCACTTTCACCCTCAAGTACCGAACCATCAACTGGCACCTTTTCACCCGGTCTGACCCGTAAGTGGTCTCCCAGGTGCACATGTGTGAGAGGAATGTCTTCCTCCTGGCCATCGGCATTGATCCGGCGTGCAGTTTTGGGCGAAAGGCCGAGAAGAGACTTAATGGCGGCGGAAGTTTGTGATCGGGCTTTGAGCTCAAGGATCTGGCCAAGCAACGTGAGCGAGATGATGACCGCTGCCGCTTCGAAGTAAACGCCGATACGTCCATCTTGCATGAAATTGGAGGGAAAACTTTGGGGGAAGAGCGTTGCTATGACGCTGTACAGATAAGCTGCGGCGGTGCCCAACCCAATCAGAGTCCACATGTTGGGACTGCGATTTTTAACCGAGGCCAGTCCCCTTACAAAAAAAGGCCATCCTGCCCATAAGGTCACGGGTGTCGCCAGAGCGAACTCGATCCAGTTTTGAGCCGAACCATGAAGAAGTTGTAACGAGTGACCCGCCATCGCGAGCACGGTTACGACCACGGTTAAGGGCAGCGACCACCAGAAGCGGCGATTGAAATCCCGGAGTTCAGGATTTTCTTCTTCATCAAGCGCCGGCATGACAGGCTCTAGTGCCATGCCACATTTAGGACAGTTACCGGGGCCGGTCTGCCGTATTTCAGGATGCATCGGGCACGTAAATTCAGTGCCCGTTTGTACCGCAGACTCCGGCGTTGTGCTGCCTGACTCGTTGCGCACCACGTGGCCACTGTAGCGCTCAGGGTCCGCTCGAAACTTCTCCTGACATTTCAGGCTACAGAACCGATACGTCTGTCCCTGGTAAGTCTCAGCAAATTTACTCGACGAAGTGACTGCCATTCCACACACCGGGTCATGTAGATCAGCATCATCCCGGGAAGCAGCATGGGTGTGATTATGGTCGTGATGGCCAGAGGTGGTAGGCATGTCTATTCCCCTTGTAAGGTGCTACTAGAAATGAGCATATTCAGTACAACGCTGATTTGCGGCTCCACAGTGGTGCGGTGATGTTTCCGCACGGACCCCGTCTGAGAAGCGTTGCTATGTTACTTGCGACTTAGCGTAGCCAACTCTTGCGTCGGGCCGGCAGAAACAGCCGACTCCGGTTTATTTCAGATCAAATTCGCCGACCATTCCCGATTGGTAATGCCCCGGCACGTTGCAGGCAAACTGAAGCCCTGCACTGTCGTTGAAGGTCCAGATCAGCTCTTGGGTTGAGCCAGGCTCAATCAGGACACTGTTAGGGTCGTCATGCTCCATTGCGACCATCTTCATTCCGCCCATGCCGTGGCTCATGCCGCTCATCTTCCCGGTACCGGTAGGGCTTAATGTTCCGTTCTTGAACATGCTTGCCATTTCTTTCTGGTGTGCTGCATGAGCAGCGGCTTTGCCGATGTTGAACTCATGCAGCAGCGAACCCTCGTTGCGAAGGACAAAGCGGATTGTTTCACCAGGTTTTACGTCAATGCTTTTAGGCTTGAAAAAAATGTCGCCCACCTCGACCTCTACAGTGCGGGTAACGTCAGAGGCCACACCAGGCTGGCCTATGTCGTCTTGTCCATGCCCAGCATTAGCCATAGCCGTAGCAGCGAAAAAAAGGGTCATTGCTGCGATGAACGGGGTAGCGAGCGTAGTTTTCATGGTGACCTCAGGAATACGTGGGAACATTGGCTATGCTAATGATGCTCAGCTGCCAGCTAACTGACTTGGGCATTACTTCTTTGTCAGTTTTCTAAATAGATACGGCGTCCAATTGACGCCGCAACAAGATGCTGACAAGTACTTATCCTGGGGGCGTTTATTGATGGTTTTCTGAAAGCATCAATTTGTGCTCGCGCTGCATCTGGCGCAAAACGTCGTCAACAATTTTGTCGTGCTTCTCCATCCAGGCTAGATGCTGTTGGGGTGACATTGAGGCATCTGGGTGATCGTTGTGGAGCTGGCTCATGATGTCGCCAAGCATCTTCATGTGTTCTGCCATGTGGACGTGACGCTCTCCTTCAGGGGCTTGTTCAGCTTTCATCAACGTGGCCTCGGCCTTGTCGCGCAAACCTTCCATACGCTCAATCACACGATCTCCGCCGCTTTCAGCCCACACAGAAGCCGAGACCAGTATCGAGCTTACAAAAAACAGCATTTTCAGGTGGTTCATCGGGGTAGCTCCTCATGAGGGAATCCGACTTCCATACGATTCATCGCTCAGAGGTCGGTCGAGCACCAATGAAGTGCTCATGTCTGAACCCTAGCCAGCACTCGCTGACATCTACCTGAAGCCAAGATTACTTTTCTGTCAGTTGCTGGTTGGCTGCCAGTTTTCGTTGCAGACTCCGCTTAACCTTTATCTGAGAACGACCTCATGAGACTTCTTGTCGCTGAAGACGAACCAAAAATAGGTATCTATTTGCAGCAAGGGCTCAACGAGGCCGGGTTCAATGTCGACCGTTTCACGAATGGAAAAGAGGCGCTTCAGCACGCTTTGAGCGAAGCCTATGATCTGCTGATTCTCGACGTCATGATGCCGGGTTTGGATGGCTGGGAAGTCCTGCAGAAGGTGCGCGCTTCCGGGAAAGACGTCCCGGTGCTTTTTCTCACCGCCAGAGACCGCGTTGAAGACCGAGTGAAGGGACTTGAACTCGGTGCGGATGACTATCTGATCAAACCCTTCGCGTTTTCTGAATTGCTTGCTCGAGTCAGAACGCTGCTGCGTCGCGGTAGCAGCGCACCTTCGCAAACCTTTATGAAACTGGCTGACCTTGAAGTGGACCTGCTCAAGCGTCGAGCCATCCGAGGAGGCAAACGCATAGACCTTACGGCCAAAGAGTTCGCGTTGCTTGAGCTTCTGCTGCGTCGTCGAGGGGAGGTGCTGCCAAAGTCTCTTATCGCCTCCCAGGTTTGGGATATGAACTTCGACAGCGATACCAACGTTATCGAGGTTGCAGTGAGACGGCTCAGGGCCAAGATAGACGACGATTTTGAGGTCAAGTTGATTCATACCTCAAGGGGAATGGGTTACATGCTCGATGCACCAGATTCGGAGTCGTGATGAACCGGATGTCCCTGACGACTCGTATGAGTCTGATGTTTATGCTCGCGGTAACGGCCGTGCTCACGGTCGCCGGACTCAGTTTCAATAACCTCAGCCGGCATCATTTCAAGATGCTGGATCAGCAGGCATTGTACGAAAAACTCCACTCGACCCAGCGGATCTTGTCCGGGCTGAGCAACATCGATCAATTCAGCGAGGCTAAACCGGAGTTAGAAGCGCTGCTGGGCGCACACCGTGATTTGACTGCGCTTATCATCGATGGCGACGGCAAGGTGCTGTTTGCGGATCCCGGCCCGGTCGACGTTCCGAAGGCGTTTCGAACAACCACAAACACAACCGTCTGGGAATGGCGGGAGCAAGAGCAGATGTTCCGTGGTGTGACTGCGCAATCCGTAGTGACGGGACAAGAAAGGCCATTAACTGTCATGTTGATTTTTGACGTTACGCAGCATATGTCCTTTTTCGAGACGCTCGAACGATGGTTTTGGATAGGGTTGGTGATCAGCGCATTGGTCAGTGCTGCACTCGGCTGGATGGTAGCTAGCAGTGGCATGCGGCCTATCCGCCAGGTCACACGGGTTGCTGCCTCCATGTCAGCAAAATCACTCAAGGAGCGTATTCCCCTGGCACCCGTTCCGAAAGAGCTTCAACAGATGGTGTTGTCGTTCAACGCCATGTTATCCAGGCTCGACGATGCATTTGTCCGGTTATCCAACTTTTCGGCAGACATTGCCCACGAACTACGGACCCCCGTGAGCAACTTGATGACCCACACTGAAGTGGTGCTTTCGAGAAAAAGAAACATCGAGGACTACGAAGACAATTTGTACTCCAATCTTGATGACTTGAAGCGCATGAGCCGGATGATTGATGACATGCTTTTTCTGGCGAAATCTGACAATGGTCTAATTACGCACGAGAGCAAGCCAATAGACCTGGTGGCTGTCGTGGAAAAATTGCTTGAGTACTACCGCCTGTTGGCTGATGAACGAGGGATCGAGCTCAAGGTTTCAGGACGGGGGAGCGTGCGAGGTGATGTTCTTATGCTCCACCGAGCGATTTCCAATCTGCTCTCAAATGCGCTGCGCTACACCTATGAAGGGACGTCAATCAGTGTCGATATTCAGCACAAGGATGCGTCGGTAACGGTTGTCGTGGAAAACCATGGTGAGCCCATTGCCCCCGAACACCTTGAAAAGCTGTTTGATCGTTTTTATCGCGTGGACCCAGCGCGGCGAGAAGGAAGTCCAAGCAACGCAGGGCTAGGTCTGTCGATTACCCGATCAATTGTCGAAGCGCACGATGGCAAGATCTGGTGTACGTCAGGCGACGGGAAAACGGCTTTTCATCTTGAGTTTCCGGCCGTCGATTCGACGGTTAGCTGAGCGACAAAACATTTGGGACCAACGGCGTCTTGGCGTTGTGCGTTTAGCTACGCCTCTGCGGATTTTTCAGAGTGATTGAGCTCCCCGGTCCTGCGGTACGCCGTCTCTTTTCAGGCCTTGCTACGCTCAACGATTAGATGCCAAACATCGGATCAAGCTGACTGAAATGTAATCGAACAGTTTGTGATCGTGTGGCATCGTGTTCTCGCACTGTGACGTTAGGGCTAGCGAGTTTCTCCTGTTCAACCTGGCGAAGAGGACGGGGGCTCCGAGTTAATCAACAGTGGTTTTTAAAGAAATTAAAAACTAGTTCCTCCCAAAAAACCTCGAATCAACAGCGCTTGCTGTGAGGAGTCTTGCATGTCATTCCTTAAAACTACGTCCGTGGCCGTTGCAATCACTGCTGGTTTGCTTCTGAGTGCAGTGGCCCAGGCACATCCAAAACTTCTTTCTTCCACTCCGGCAGAAGGCTCGGATGCGGCGGCTCCGTCGAAAATCGAACTGCATTTTTCTGAGAATCTCACCACTCAGTTTTCCGGTGCAAAGCTGATCATGACCGACATGCCTGGCATGCCTAACTCCCCCATGGGTGTAAAGGCCGCTGTCGCTGCTGGTGGTGATCCGAAAACGATGGTGATTACGCCGGCTGCACCGCTGACCACCGGTACCTACAAAGTTGAATGGCGTGCAGTGTCTTCGGACACCCACCCGATCACCGGCAACTTTTCATTCAAAGTGAAATGATCCATGAGCGACTCATTAAATATCGTGGTTCGCTTTGCTCTCTATTTTGACCTGATGTTGTTATTTGGACTGGCCATATTCGGCTTGTACAGTCTCAGGGGAAAGGAAAGGGTATCTGGCACGGTCTTGAACTTTGAGTCGCTTCTTTACGGTACTTCTATTGCAGGTGTAGCTCTGTCCCTTGCTGCGATGTTGTTGCTTGCAAAAGCAATGAGCGGTGTATCGGAGCTTATGGAGCTACATCACCACATTTTTGAAATGGTCATCATGGGCACCGATGTTGGGTTGACCTGGATGGTTCGGATAGCCGCCTTGGTGGGGGCAATTCTGGGCGTCGCGTTGAATAAACGATATCCGACACCCAGCCTCTGGATCGTCACCGCCTGTGGAGCAATCGCGTTGGCCACGCTAGCCTGGACAGGGCATGGTGCCATGGACGAAGGCAGCCGCCGCTACTGGCATTTTCTCAGCGACATTTTCCATTTATTAGCGGCAGGTGGCTGGTTGGGTGCTCTAGCGGCCTTCGCTCTACTGCTGCGGTTGAAATCGCTGAAGGGTGAGGAGGAAGCACGTATTCTTGCCCGCGTGCTGACTGGCTTTGAGTCGGCCGGCGGTGTGATTGTTGCGATCATAAGCGTTACGGGAGTAGTAAATTACCTTTTCATCGTCGGTCCCAACCTTGATGAGGTCATGCTCAGTACCTATGGCCAGTTGCTGTTTTTGAAGATCCTGCTCTTTGCCGGGATGATCGTTTTAGCGACGCTGAACCGCTTTCACTTAAGCCCGCTATTGGAGCGCTCGGTTCGCAATGGTCAATACTCTGTAGCGGTCAATGCCTTGCGCCGCAGCATGAAATTCGAATTCCTGATGGCAATCCTCATCATCTGTCTTGTCGCATGGTTAGGCACGCTAAGTCCTGAAATGGAAATGAGCGCGCAATAGAGGTTTCTGGCAGCTAACCAAGAAGCCTAGAACGTGATTGTTAGCACCATTTCTACTGGCTACACTTCAGCCCATGACACGCTATCTACGGCTTTGCCTGATTTTCCTGATTAGCCTGGCGCTTCCCTTCAGCGGGATGGCGGGTGTTCAGGCGCCGACAGAGCCGTGCCCGATGCAAACCATGGGCATGGCGATGATGGACGGCATGGGCCAAGACTGCTGCCATGACATGAAAAGCCCAACCGAGCACGGTAAACCCTGTAAGCCGGGCCAGGAGTGCAAGACCGGCGGCATGCTGCAAGTCTCCATCATCAAGCCTCCGGTGACCCTGTCGAGCCCCCTCGCAGCGTCCATCTCCATAGATTCCCATCCTGTCCAAACTCCATCAGGGGTATGGCGACCTCCCCGCATTTGATTCCTGTACCACACTGAGCCTCATTCCGCGTCAGGCGGTATGGGATATCTGCGTGCATCTCTCATGAAGCACGCAGTGGATCATCACAGGAATCGTGAACATGAAATCCAAGTGCTATTGCACAGGGCGGCCCCTCGTGGCCATCTTGGCGGCAAGCGTATTGGCCACGCCGAGTTTCGCTGCTGCGTTGACACTCGATGATGCTTTGCAGCTGGCTGAAACCAATGCGCCGTCGCTGACTGCACAAGATGCAAAAATTCGTGCCGCCACTAGTGCAGCCATCCCAGCCGGGGAACTACCCGATCCCAAGTTGCTGGTAGGTATACAGAACTATCCCATTGGGGGGCCGGATCGCTGGAGCATCGATCAGGACTTCATGACCATGCAAATGGTCGGTGTCAGTCAGGAAATGCCGAACAGCGCCAAACGAAAAGCCCGAATCGAGGTTGCTGATGCAGCCATTGACCGCGCTGCCGCTGAGCGTCTGGTCGAACGTCTAAAGGTTCGTCAGGCCACGGCGCTGGCCTGGATCAGCAGCTATTCCGTTGAGCGTAAAGACGCGCTGTTCCAGGACTTCTATAGGGAAAACCGCCTGCTGGCCGATACCGTCCGCGCGCAGATTGCCGGTGGCCGCGCTCAACCTGCTGATGCCGTCACGCCCAAACAGGAGGCGGCACAACTGGAAGAGCAGCAGGACGATCTGATTCGCCAGAGATCGCAAGCCCGAGCAGCTTTGAAGAGCTGGATTGGACCAGCCGCAAACGATAAACCTGTGGGCAGCTTGCCTGAATGGCCTGTAGAAGCCTCTGGGTACTCTCACAACGTTCAACATCACCCAGAATTGGCAGCGTTTGCCCCAATGACCCGCGAAGCGCAGGCCAAGGTGCGCGAGGCCGAAGCGGAAAAGCGGTCTGATTGGAGCTGGGAAGTCGACTATCAGCATCGCGGCCGAGAGTTCGGCGACATGGTCAGCGTGCAGTTTTCATGGGATCTACCACTGTTTCCTGACTCGCGACAAAACCCAAAAATCGCAGCCAAGCATGCGGAACTCAATCAGCTTGAGGCTGAGCGTGAGGTCCTTTCACGCGAGCACACCCAGCAATTGGAGGATGACTTAGCGGACTATGAGCGCCTGAACCGCGCCGTTCATCGAGCCCAGACCAGCCTGCTCCCTTTGGCTAAGGAAAAGGTCGAGCTCACTATGGCCAGCTATCGCGCCGGCAAAGGCGATCTGAACTCCGTCGTGGCCGCTCGGCGCGAGCTTATCGAAGCCCGTCTCAAGCAGATTGATGTTGAAGAGCAGCGTGCTCTCACCAGCGCTCGCCTGTATTTCGCCTATGGGGAGTCCGCTCAATGATCTCTCGAACATGGAAAGGGGTTTTTGTTGTCAGCATCTCAATTGCTTTGGGAGTCGCCGGTGGTTACTGGTTGGCTCAACCGAGGGTGAGCGCAGTACCGGATGCAGCATCGGAGCCGAAGCCGGAGTCCTCAGTCGATCGCAAGGTTCTGTATTGGTACGACCCCATGTACCCACAACAGAAATTCGATAAGCCGGGTAAGTCGCCCTTCATGGACATGGAGATGGTCCCTCAGTACGCGGATAGCAAGGGGGACAGCGCCACTGTTCGCATTGATCCAAGCCTGACCCAGAATCTTGGTGTGCGACTGGCTACGGTCAATCGAGGTGTGTTTGCTTCGAGTCTGGACGTTGTAGGTGTATTGACCTTCAACGAGCGTGACGTCGCCGTCATCCAGGCCCGTACGGCGGGTTTCGTCGAGCGCGTGTATGCCCATGCTCCTGGCGATGTGATCAAAGCCAACGCCGCCTTGGCGGATATTCTTGTCCCGGAGTGGTCTGCGGCTCAGGAGGAGTTTCTCGCACTTAAGCGTAGCGGCGATGCGGGCTTGCTGGCAGCGGCTCGCCAGCGTTTGCGGCTTACCGGGATGCCGGCGGCATCGATTACTCAAGTAGAGCGCAGTGGCAAAGTCCAACCGAACCTGACCCTCACCAGCCCTATCAGTGGGGTGTTGCAAGAACTCGATGTGCGCGAAGGTATGACAGTGGCTGCCGGCCAAACACTGGCACGCGTGAATGGGTTGAGTAACGTCTGGCTGGCTCTGGCGGTCCCGGAGACTGAATTCGGGTCGATACAGCTGGGACAAGTGGCTGAGGCGCGTTTGCCCGCGTTCCCAGGCGTCGTGCTCAACGGCGTGGTAAGCGCGATTCTTCCAGAAACCAATCCCGATAGTCGCACCCTTCGCGTGCGCGTCGAATTGCCTAACCCGCAAGGCCGTCTCAGGCCGGGTATGACCGCACGCGTGAGCCTTAATCGCGCGACGGAGCAAAGTGTGCTGTGGGTGCCGAGCGAGGCGGTCATTCGCACCGGTCTACGTGCCCTGGTGATGCTCGCTGAAGACGCCGGTCGCTATCGTCCCGTGGAGGTGCAACTTGGGCAGGAAAGCGATGGCAAGACGGCGATATTGAAAGGGTTGGAAGAGGGCCAAAAAGTGGTTAGCTCTGGCCAGTTCCTGCTCGACTCAGAGGCCAGTCTTAAAGGCATCGTTGCCAAATCAGAGGAACCTTCACCCACCAGTGCAGCCGCCGCCGGTTTGCATGAAGCGGATGGGCAAATCGTTGAGATCAACGATAAAGAAGTCACTCTCGCTCACGGCCCTTTTAAGACGCTGGGCATGCCTGGCATGACGATGACGTTCCCGCTCGCCAATCCCGCTCTGATGCAGGGTCTTAAAACGGGCGACAAGGTCCGGATAGGTGTGAATCAGACCGACGACGGCTTGCGTGTTGAGCGTCTGGACAAATCAGGGGGCCAGCCATGATTGCAGCCCTGATTCGTTGGTCCGTAACCAACCGATTCCTGGTGCTACTGGCGACGCTGTTTATCACGGCGTGGGGCATTTGGTCGGTGCAGAGCACGCCCATTGATGCGCTACCAGACTTGTCCGATGTGCAGGTGATCATCCGCACCCCGTATCCTGGACAAGCACCCCAGATTGTCGAGAACCAGGTCACCTATCCGTTGGCCACCACCATGCTCTCAGTACCAGGTGCCAAGACGGTGCGTGGTTATTCCTTTTTCGGTGACAGCTTTGTCTATGTGCTGTTCGAAGACGGCACTGACTTGTACTGGGCTCGCTCGCGGGTGTTGGAGTACTTGAGCCAAGTACAAAGCCGCTTGCCGGCCAGCGCCAAGCCAGCGTTGGGGCCAGATGCGACAGGCGTAGGATGGATCTTCCAGTACGCGCTGGTGGATCGCACTGGCGGGCATGATCTGGCGCAGCTACGCGCACTTCAGGACTGGTTCCTCAAGTTTGAACTCAAGACCCTGCCCAATGTGGCGGAAGTGGCCACTGTGGGCGGCATGGTCAAGCAGTACCAAGTGCAGCTTGATCCGCTCAAACTGGCCAGTCTTGGTATTACGCAGGCCGAGGTGACCGAAGCGATCGGCAAGGCCAATCAGGAAACGGGTGGCGCGGTGCTGGAGATGGCAGAGACCGAGTTCATCGTGCGTGCATCCGGCTACCTGAAGACGCTCAATGATTTTCGGGCGATCCCCCTCAAGCTGGGATCGGGCGGTGTGCCGGTGAACTTGGGCGATGTCGCCACGATCCAGTTGGGGCCGGAGATGCGCCGTGGCATCACCGAACTCGACGGCGAAGGCGAGACGGTTGGCGGCGTGGTGATTTTGCGCAGCGGTAAGAATGCTCGCGAGACCATTGCGGCGGTCAAAACCAAACTCGACGAACTCAAAAGCAGCCTGTCGGCCGGGGTGGAAATCGTCACCACCTACGATCGCAGCAAGCTGATCGACCGTGCTGTGGAAAATCTCAGCCACAAGCTCATCGAAGAGTTCATCGTTGTCGCATTGGTTTGCGGGATCTTTCTTTGGCACCTGCGCTCGTCCCTGGTGGCGATCATTTCCCTGCCGGTCGGTGTGCTGATGGCCTTTATTGTCATGCGCTACCAAGGGATTAACGCGAACATCATGTCCTTGGGCGGGATAGCCATCGCCATCGGCGCCATGGTCGATGCTGCTGTGGTAATGATCGAAAACGCACACAAGAAGATTGAGGCCTGGCACGTCGCCAATCCTGGTGAGGAACTGAAGGGTGAGCGTCATTGGCATGTAATGACCGAAGCAGCGGCTGAAGTTGGACCAGCTCTATTCTTCTGTTTGTTGATCATCACCCTTTCGTTCATTCCGGTGTTCACCCTGCAAGCGCAAGAGGGGCGGTTGTTCGGCCCGCTGGCTTTTACCAAAACCTACGCCATGGCCGCAGCAGCAGGATTGTCAGTGACCTTGGTGCCGGTGTTGATGGGCTATTGGATTCGGGGACGGATTCCTAGTGAAAAAAACAACCCGCTGAACCGCTGGCTCATCCGGATCTACCAGCCGGCTCTGGATGCAGTGCTGCGGCGACCGAGGGTCACGCTGCTGGTGGCGGCGTTGGTGTTTTTTAGTGCGCTATGGCCACTGTCGCGCTTGGGTGGCGAGTTTCTTCCGCCTTTGAATGAGGGCGACCTGCTCTATATGCCTTCGGCCCTGCCCGGATTATCCGCACAGAAAGCGGCGCAACTGCTGCAACAAACCGACCGTCTGATAAAAACCGTGCCGGAGGTCGAACATGTCTTCGGTAAAGCGGGACGTGCCGAAACTGCCACCGACCCGGCGCCGCTGGAGATGTTCGAAACCACTATCCAGTTCAAGCCGCAGGAGCAATGGCGCCCAGGCATGACTCAGGAAAAACTGGTGGAGGAGCTGGACCGAGTGGTGCGGGTTCCTGGGCTGACCAATATCTGGATACCACCGATTCGCAACCGAATCGACATGCTGGCTACGGGGATCAAAAGTCCAATTGGTGTAAAGATTGCCGGCACCAATCTGACGGAGATTGATTCCGCGACTCAAGCGGTCGAGCGAGTGGCCAAGGGCGTACCCGGTGTCAGTTCGGCTCTGGCCGAGCGATTAACCGGTGGACGTTACATCGATGTGGATATCGACCGAAAAGCCGCCGCCCGATACGGACTGAATATCGCCGATGTGCAGTCAATCGTGGCCGGCGCTATCGGCGGTGAAAATGTCGGCGAGACCATCGAAGGGCTTGCACGCTTCCCAATCAACGTCCGTTACCCTCGGGAATGGCGGGATTCGCTTGGCGCTTTGGAGCAGTTGCCAATTTACACCCCGCTAGGCAGCCAGATCACCCTTGGCACAGTGGCGAAGATCAAGGTCAACGACGGGCCGCCGATGCTCAAAAGTGAAAACGCACGGCCTTCAGGCTGGGTGTACATCGACGTGCGCGGCCGGGACATTGCCTCCGTAGTCGCCGATTTGCGCCGGCTCGTCAGCGAGCAGGTCAAGTTGCAGCCCGGCATGAGCCTGAGCTACTCAGGTCAGTTCGAATTTCTTGAGAGGGCCAACGCACGACTAAAACTGGTGGTCCCTGCCACGCTGCTGATCATCTTCGTGCTGCTTTACCTGACATTTGCCCGCTTTGACGAGGCCCTGCTGATTATGGCCACGCTGCCATTTGCCCTCACGGGCGGTGCATGGTTTCTTTATCTTTTGGGATTCAACCTGTCGGTTGCCACCGGGGTCGGCTTTATCGCCTTGGCCGGCGTTTCTGCCGAATTTGGCGTGATCATGCTGCTCTACCTGAAAAATGCCTGGGCCGAGCGTCAAGACCTCGGTGACAACACAGAACGCGGGTTAATGGCCGCGATTCGTGAAGGCGCTGTGCAGCGCGTTCGACCCAAGGCCATGACCGTGGCGGTGATTATCGCTGGTTTGTTACCTATACTTCTGGGAAGCGGTACCGGCAGCGAGGTGATGAGCCGCATTGCCGCCCCGATGATTGGCGGTATGGTCACGGCGCCCTTGCTGTCGCTGTTTGTCATTCCGGCGGCCTATCAGCTCATGCGCCGCCGAAACCTATCCGCTGAGCTTGGCAGGGACTGACGCGTAGAAAATGGACAAAAGGGGCTGCGCTTGCAGCCTCGTTTGCTCTGCACATCTCGTTTTCATCAGTCCTGTTCGCGATGTGTATTGAAATTAGCGAGTTTATGTCTTTTGCATAAACTCGCTAATTTCGATACATACGCTGTGGTCAGTGCCATGACCCACCAGCACTTGCCTGAAAACGAACGCTGCCACCACTGTGTTTCGATGACCCAGAAAAGCATTCTGACTCAAAGCCGACTCAGCATTCGTCACCCACAGATCTCTCTTGAAATTGAGGCAAATGACCTTAATATGATCTTATCTTGCCATCATCGTTTTCAATCATGGATGTTTCTCGGGGGTAGGTGGGAATGGCAGAACAAGAAGACGCTAAGCCCGCAAGCGGGCGCTTCAACACAAATGATGAGACGAAGCGGATCGTATGGACACAGACCGCTGGTCATTGTGAACTGTGCGGTACGGATCTGACGTTCGACTATCGTGCCGGCAAGCCAATGAGATGGGGCGAAGTGGCGCATATTCTGCCCGCCAGTCCCAAAGGCCCTCGGGGACGCGCCGATCATGATGCTGAGGCGCACACAAACGATACCGCTAATCTGATGCTCCTGTGCCCAGGTTGTCATGACAAAATCGATCGTGATGCAGATGGGTATCCTGAAAATGATTTGAGTGGTTTACACCAAGCGTACCTGGAACGCATCCGACTCGCCGCAACGACCCCCGATGGTGGTAGAGCCATTCCTCTCATCGTCCAAAGTCAGCATTTTCAGACAATCAACGATATTCCCGTTCGCGATCTGTTGACTGCGATGTCCGCCGAGGGATTAACCGCCTTCGATCAAGGCATCAAAATCACTTTTTCTGCGCCCGGACCACGCGGCCGCGACACTACCTATTGGCAGAACGTCAAAGACAGCATCCAGTATGAGCTGGAACAGCAACTCAAGCGTCGCGGCGGCACCTACGGCGACTCGCCCGCGCTGGCAGTAGTCGGCTTGGCCGACATTCCGGCTTTGATGATGCTGGGCCAGAGTATCGGCGACCGTTCCAAGCGCTTGATCTTCTCCTTTCACCGCGAACATCGTTTGCGCTGGCCCGATCAGTCCGCTGAGCCGCCCGCTTTTTTGTTTACACCTCCCCCCGAAGGCGACGGGCCACTGGCGCTAGTGCTTTCTATTTCTGCGCAAGTCCCAGTTCGCGACGTGACTGACGCTCTGCCCGGTGCACGTATTGCAGAGCTGGCGATCCCAGAACCAAGCTATGCGATGGTACAGAACCGTCGAGTGATTCATGCCTTTCGCGACGCACTGCAAATACGGCTGAGCCAGCTTGAAGCTCTGACTCCTGACCCTATCCACGTCTTCGCCGCTATTCCTGCGGCATTGGCCATCGAGTTTGGCGCGTTGCTCACAACGCAGCATCAACATACGTACCTGATCTTCGATCGGGACAAAGAAAACCATGATCGGTTTACGCAAACACTGCAATTGGGCTCGGTGGCCCAGGAGGCTAGGTAAATGCTATTGAGCAACGAACAGACCAAGCGCAGCAGTTGGGAATATTTTCTGCTTCGCGCCGCGCGGGAGATCTCGCTGTCGGAAGCGCAGTACGAAAAAATCAATGACCGCTACTCCCAACTGGAAAAAATCCTCTCGGCTTCCGACAACCCGCTGCTCGCAGAGGCCCACATCTTTGTTCAAGGCTCGATGCGGCTGAAAACGACCATCAAGCCAATCCCCGGCGCGCCTGCGGATCTGGACACCATTGATGCGGACGCGATTATCTGGCTCCCTCACGCTCAAGGCGCTAGTGCGAAGGAAGTTTTAGAAGCGATTGAGCAGCGTTTTAGGGAAGGCTCCCGCGTTCAGGAAGAAGTTAAACAGTTACGTCGTGGCATCCGCATCGTTTATGCCGACGAAAATCCAGGCTTCCACATCGACGTCACGCCTGCCCGCGCAATCAACGGAAATGGCGAAGCAAACGGCGAGGGAAAGCTGGAGGTTCCGGATCGGGTCACAGGGTGGAAAGCAAGCAGCCCTATCCCGTACTCGAATTGGTTACAGGTTGCCTCCGCCCAGGAAATCTCTCTGGAAAGCTTGGTAGTCGCCAAAAGCCAGCGAATGCTCGATGCCGCGACACAAGATCCTTTGCCGCATTATCAGGATTACATCGATCAAGATCCCCTGCGTGCAACCATTAAGCTGCTCAAGCGGCATCGCGATGAGTGGGCCATCAACACAAGGAGCGCTGATACACGCCCCATATCTGCGGTCATCACCACCCTGGCCACTCACGCATATCTGGATGTCGTGAAGGAATCGCAGTCGAAGCCTTTGGCTCCGCTTGATGCAATTTTGGAAATCGTCCGCAGAATGCCGCAGCACATCGCGCATAGAGGAAACGATTGCTTTGTCTGCAACCCTGCCGATAACGGCGAAAACTTTGCAGAAAAGTGGAATCGACCAGGCGAAGGGCAAGGCTATCGCCAAGCATTTGCCAAGTGGCATGCGGACGCCAGTGCATCCGTATCACTGGGTTTGGAAAGTTTTGAATCCAATGATTCCTTTGCCGAGGCAGTGAAAAAGAATTTCGGTATTGCACCGGCACTCATTACGGCAGTGAACAATGAGATCCCTGCGAATTGGACCATGCCCGGCCGACCGGATGGCACTACTCGAAACTCTGCTTCGATGGGTTCGCTCTTCGGAGGGGCCAGCGGTGGCGCAACCTCTCAGTCGAGCGTAAAGCCAGTTGGACGCCTTGGTTGATCCTATTACGACGCCATTGCAGCGCGGAATCGCCGCACTGCGAAATACCCTAGGTCAGGACGCTGCCGATGCATTGCTCCAGCCCGCACCCATGCGGGCTGACGAAGCGGCGTCCTTTTACTTTCCCTTGCCCATCGATTACACGGGGCAGGAGCGGCGACTGCGTATTGGTTTCCCCTCCAATTTTCCCCGTGGGCTCTTGCGGCTGAACGTCGAACCCTCTCCATGGCTGGTTTGGCCGCATGCCACCAGGTCGGGGCTTTGCCTTCATGGCTTTCAGGAACGCCCCATCATGGGCTCCCCGGAGGTTGTGGTAGAGGACAGCCTTGCTCGCTTGGCACAGATCGTTTCGTTGTCCAAGATGGGATCAAGCCAGGCAACGCGCGATATCGAATTTCAGAACGAGATCACTACCTACTGGTCTTTTCAGCACGGTCAGTCATTCCAGAACCTTTTACTGTTGGATCGACCTCAGGCTGCCTCGCAGTTGTTTGCACTCAGCGATCCGCGCCGGGCTGTGCCATCCGGTCAGGAAACGGTTTGGTTAGCATCGAACGTAGCTGCACTCAAAGGGCATTACCGACGGGTTGTCGGGCGTTCCGCTGTTATTCGCGCGGCCGAAACTCCCGGTTTTTACGTCAAGCTTCAGACTTATCCGGATATCCGCACCCCGGATCCAGAAGATTTATTGCCGTGGCTAACGCCCCACCTTAAACCCGACGATGCCGAGCAATTGCTGGCATGGTTTGAGCAGAATGGAACGTTGGCGAGTCGATGGATTGTTCTGGAGCTTCCAGGAGGGGCAGATGCTCCAACATATTGTCTGAATGTGCGCTCGCTCGGCGTACAGCAGGAGCGGGGGGCAAAGTTTGGCCTGCGTACAGCGCGGCGCCGGCCAGCTATCGCAAATGCACATCCACCGGCGCTCGTCCGGGCAACTACCCTGGACGTGCTTGATCGAGCGTCCATTCTGTCCCGCGATATAAGCGGCACAGCACAGCGCCTGGAAAATGCTCGGGTAGTTTGCGTTGGTGTTGGCTCGCTAGGCAGTGCGGTCGCAATACAGTTGGCACGATCCGGTGTCGGCCACCTTACTCTCATCGATCCTGACACCTTGGTGTCAGCCAATCTGGGGAGGCACGTTCTGGGAGCGGATATTCTAGGGAGACTGAAAGCGTCAGCGTTAAGGGACAAGATTCTGTTAGATCTTCCGACGACAGAATGCACCGCATATTCGACTTTTGCCGAAGTGGTAATGAGCAGCAAACCAGAAGTGTTCGATAACGCAGATCTGGTGGTGATCACGACAGCAGACTGGCAGTCGGAAGTCACTGTATGGCGAGTCAAATCCAGCGGTGCTCCTTGGGGGCTTGTACAAGCCTGGAGCGAACCGCATACCCAGGTAGGTCATGCGCTATTTGCACCAGCCGGCACCTTTGATGGCCGTCATCTATTCACGGACGTCGGCGATTTCGTGCATAGATTTACAGAGTGGCCGGGAGGAGGTGTTGTTCCGCTGCCCGCCTGTGGGGAGAGCTTCATCCCAGGCGGCTCACTGGGGATGACCAATATCGCCTCTATGGTGTCGCACACGGCCCTACGCGCATTAACTGGCAACATCGCCACTGCATCTTGGATCAGCAGCATTTACAGACCTGAAGATGTGCTGAGCCTGGGAGGCCAATACCAAGGGCCCAAACTGCCAGAGGGGGCGCAGCAAATCCTACTCGAGCGTGGATGGCCGGAAGATAAGGACGAAACGGTATGACGGATATCGCATGGCGCTGGCGATGGCCGGAGGTGAATTCCGAGCTATTGGTGTCCCAAGCTGTCGCGGACATCTTGGTTAGTCATCGGCAGGGCCTTTTTGGCGTGGAGCGAGGGGGACAGTTATTCGTCAACCCGGTTGATCCGAAAGGGTTGCTGCTGGCCTTGGCCACGGTGCCCCATCGCGCCGATCGATCAGGCTGGTCTTGGCTAGAGTTGGATGCGGAGCGGTGCCGCCAGGAGATCCAGGCTGCCAACGAACAAGGGTTACGTCTGGTAGGGTATTGGCATACGCATCCCCAATCCGTTCCGGTGATCTCTCCGGCAGACATCGGCAGCTTCTCCAAATTTGCTGCACGTTACACGCAGGATCTGCCGCGCCCGATAGCCGTTATTGTCGGCAAGTCCGAAAAACCCGAAGGTATCAAGGCGTGGTCGTTCAGGGACGGCAGATATGTTGAGGCCACCTGGGTCAGATGAGCTTTAAGTCCGTGAGGGTGGAAGGCAGGTCAGCGTTTACCTTTACCCGCTAGCATCAGAGCGAAGAGCTCTGCCTGAAAGCGGGCATCATCCAATGCGTTATGGTTCGGCTCGCTGAGTGGCTTCAGCGCAGCGGTCATTTTGGATGATTTTGTTTCCTGCCAGCTGCAACCTACAGCGCCCATAAAGAAGGCCTTCATGTCGATAGCGGTAAAACCAAAGGGGTTGGTTTCCAAGTATTTATGAAAGTAGTAGTTGACGAATGACCAGTCAAACGGTGCATTTAGTCCTACGAAAATGACCTTTTGCCCCGTTTTGCAGGACGACTTCAGCCACTTATCAAATGTCAGCATCGCCTGTTGCGGAGCGAGGCCATCGCGCTCCAGCTTCTCCAAACTCAGCCCCGATACTGCCAGCGCTTCGGGGTCGTGTTTCGGACTGTCAGGTCGTAGTTCAAGATAAATGGACGTTTCAGGTTGGGCTACAAGGCAAGCTCCAATGGAAAGCAGACTGTATTCGCCTGGTATAGGTCCAGAAGTCTCGACGTCGACCGAAACATAAAGCTCATCAGGGTTCATGTCATATCCTTTCGTGTAGTTGCTAGATCACGCTCAAGCTCTTAACCATGTGACGGTGGTAAGGCGGCGAAGCCATTGACCCATTTTGCTTTTATCCGGCGTTCGAGCAGCGGCAGTGCATGCCTCCTGGGGAATTGCACGTTCCTTTGGTCAGCTTTGCGCCCGAGCATAATGATGTGTGTCATTCTCTAATGGCGGATGAGGGCCGGACGATCATGAGCGAGCGTTGGATAGTCAAGTGCCAGAATACTGAGGACGGTACTGGCGACATCATCATTGATCTGCCTCAAGAGTTGCTTGACCAAATGGGGTTAGGTGTTGGGGACGACCTGGAACTAACGGTAGCGAATGACACATTAGTGCTGACGCCCGTGCACAGCGCAACATCCGTGCGGCCCATGTTTGCTGGCGTCCTGCGTCATGATGTCTATCATGCTTACCGCATGCGTCTGGAGGCGCTTCTTCATATCTCTGTCAATGCTTCGGATCTGGACATTCACGACATGATAGTAGCTGGCTTCTCGGTCAGCCTGATCAAAATGCTTTGTGATGATGGAACCCTAAGCGACGAAGAGCGCGACAGAATCATTCAACCCAAAACGCTGAAAACAAAACTGTCAGCCAACCAGCGCTTAACGCTGCATGAGAGCGATCGCCTGTTCCGGTTCGCACACATTACCGCCATGGCTGAGGTGATCTTCGGTGACAAAGGGAAGGCCAAACAATGGCTTTCCAAACCCAAAGCCCGTTTTTTGGGAGAAAGCCCATTGGCGATGGTCACTACAACCTTTGGCACACATTTAGTCGAAGAAATGCTGACTCAAGTGTCGGAGGGCATGTCATTTTAATCCAGCCGCAGCCGAGTAGAATCAACCCAAGCGAGTACGCGATCGCAGTTGGCATTATTAAGGCGGCGCGCCCCGTTAACTCGGGTGCCCACGGAATTGCTGAATATTTTTCTAACCTATCTTCAGATGGAACGCTGATTCACCCGTTTCGACAGCTCTTCAGCCGACTCTTTGCGTTCCGAGTAACGGTCTACCAGGTAATCCTGACGGTCACGCAGTAGCAGGGTGAACTTCATCAGTTCCTCCATCACGTCGACCAGGCGATCGTAGTAGGACGAAGGCTTCATACGCCCACCCTCGTCGAATTCGGTAAACGCCTTGGGCACTGAGGACTGATTAGGGATTGTCACCATCCGCATCCAGCGACCCAGTACCCGTAACTGATTCACAACGTTGAAAGACTGAGAACCGCCGCAAACCTGCATGACTGCCAATGTTTTACCTTGGGTCGGACGTACCGCGCCCATCGCCAATGGCACCCAGTCGATCTGAGCTTTAAAGACGGCGCTCATCGATCCATGACGCTCCGGAGAACACCACACTTGTCCTTCCGACCACTGCATTAGCTCGCGGAGTTCCGCGACTTTGGGGTGGGTATCCGGAGCATCATCAGGTAGTGGTAATCCTGACGGGTTGAAGATTCGTGTTTCCGCACCGAAATGCTCCAACAACCGCGCGGCTTCTTGGGTTACCAATCGGCTGAACGAACGCTCGCGGGTTGACCCGTAAATCAGAAGGATGCGCGGTTTATGCGTGGACGGCTCACGAGGAGTGAGTCGTTCCATGCTTGGGACGTCGATGAGATCTGCTTCGATGTTTGGAAAATGGTCTTTCATAGTGACTCCTGGCCCCTGCGACGCTGGGCTTACAACGTGCCGATGCGGGTTAGCTCATTTTTAAGGTCTGCCTCGCTCAACGTAGCGATAGGCAACGAAATGAAGGCGTTGACCCGCTCCTGGATTTTGCTCAGGGTTTGCTGGAATGCCGCCTCGATTTGCGCTTCAGATCCCGAAGCTTCGGAAGGATCTGCCAGCCCCCAATGAGCCTTGAGCGCCGGGCCGAAGAAGATCGGGCAGGCTTCGCCGGCAGCCCGATCGCAGACTGTAATCACAATGTCTGGTGGCGACCCTTCAAAGGCATCGGATGCTTTACTGCTAAGGTCGTCAGTAGGGATACCTGCTGCTTTGAGCGTTTGAATCGCTCGCGTGTTTACGCGGCCACTTGGGAAGCTTCCGGAACTGACGGCTTCCATTCCTTCAGGAGCAAGGTGATTGAACACCGCCTCGGACAAGATGCTCCGGCAACTGTTGTGGGTGCACATGAATAGGACTTTCATCGTGATCTCCTGTAATCAAAAGCTGAGGCGCAAAGCCAAGGCGCTCAGAGTGGCAATGAGGATTGGAAGCGTGAGCACCACACCGGTCTTGAAGTAGTAACCCCAACTGATGGTGATGTCTTTTTTAGCCAGCACGTGCAGCCAGAGCAGTGTGGCTAGGCTGCCGATAGGTGTGATTTTAGGACCAAGATCGCAGCCAATGATGTTCGCGTAGACCATGGCTTGATGAACTACACCAGTAGCTTCCGTTGCATGGATCGAGAGCGCGCCGATGAGCACTGTTGGCATGTTGTTCATGATCGAAGAAAGCACGGCGGTCAGGAGTCCTGTACCCAGCGATGCCCCCCAAATGCCATATCCAGCGAATACGTTGAGCAATTGAGCAATGTGGTCAGTCAGCCCGGCGTTTTTCAAGCCATACACCACCAGGTACATGCCCAGCGAGAAGATCACGACTTGCCACGGCGCGCCCTTGAGCACCTTGTTGGTGTTGATGGCGTGACCTTTGGCGGCGATGACGTAGAGCACCAATGCGCAGGCGGCGGCAATGGCACTGATGGGTATACCCAGTGGCTCGACAACGAAAAAGCCGACCAGCAACGCGAGCAACACCCACCATCCAGCCACGAACGTTGCGCGATCTCGAATCGCATCCTCAGGGGAATGGAGCTGTGCTAGGTCATAAGTCTTGGGTAAGTCTTTTCGGAAAAACCACAGGAGCATTCCCAGCGTTGCAGCGATGCTGACCAGGTTGACCGGCACCATGATTGCGGCGTACTCGCTGAAGCCAATGTTGAAGTAATCGGCCGAGACGATATTCACCAGGTTGGAGACCACCAGCGGCAGACTCGCGGTGTCCGCAATGAATCCTGCGGCCATCACAAACGCCAGAGTCGCTGCGGGTGAAAAGCGCAGGGCCAGTAACATGGCGATCACGATAGGAGTAAGGATCAGCGCCGCACCGTCATTGGCGAACAGTGCTGACACAGCTGCTCCCAACAAGATGATGAAGGCAAATAACTTGCGGCTGCTGCCACCTCCCCAGCGAGCGACATGCAAGGCCGCCCACTCGAAGAAACCAGCCTCGTCGAGCAGCAGACTGATGATGATCACGGCGATGAACGTCGCCGTGGCGTTCCACACGATATTCCATACCTCGGGGATATCGCCGAGGCTGACCACGCCGCTCAACAATGCAAGCGCGGCACCCAATGAGGCACTCCAGCCAACACCCAGCCCTTTGGGCTGCCAGATAACCAGAACGATGGTGACAATGAAAATGAGTAAAGCGATTAGCATGCTAGCGACTCGTTTCGAAGGTTGGATCAGTCGCACACGGCCTGATTGACTGGACGATCATTCATTTCATAGAGCCGCTTGGTTTCTGTGTCCAGCCACTGCTGGTTGGCATCGACGACACCTTTAAGCACTTCGGTGACCCAGGTCGGCAGTTCGGGATGGAGTCGGTAGTAAACCCATTGGCCTTGGCGCCGATCCGCCAGTAACCCGGAGGATCTCAGCAGCGCGAGGTGGCGAGATATTTTTGGTTGGCTCTGCTCAAGAGCGGCGGTCAGTTCGCATACACAGAGTTCGCCCTCGCGGACGATGAGTAGCGTTATTTTGGTTCGGGTGTCATCTGCCAGGCTTTTGAACAAAACGGTAGGAGTGATTGGCTCGTTCATGAGGCATCCAGGTGTTTGGTTTCACCAATACAAATAATTTGATGCGTTCGTGGATATGAAGTGTGTGCTTCTTCCGCGTGCGGAAAATTGAATATACGACAATTCGAATATGCGGTAAACCGAATATATATGGAAGATCCCGCGTAATCCTTTCCAAGGTCAGGTGCGAGCTGTTGATTGGTGCGTTGGCTCTGAAACGTCTTCAGCGAAGAGTCGGTGAAAAATTGAGGGAGAGGAGCTACAGCCTATCAATTCAGCAGCATTTGCTTGGCAGAAAGTCGTCACGGCTAAGGTCTTTCAGACCGCAGCGTTGTTCGGTGGCTTTGGCGAAGCGACGAAGCATTTCGATCGCCCCGTCACGTGCTTCTTTCGACAAATCGCAGGCCAGGTTGCGAGCTTCACCCACCAGATCCGACCGAATACTTTCATAAATGGCCGTGCCTTCTGGCGTCACCGTGATCGCCAGGGCGCGGCCGTCAGTTGCGTCGGGCACACGGCGAACCAGCCCTTGTTTGGCAAGCGAATCGACCAGCCGACTGGCGTTGCTCTTATCGAGAAAAAGCTCGCTGGCCAACGATTGAACGCGAACCGGCCCAGCCTTAATCACATGCTCAAGTGCGTAGCATTGAGTGACGGACAAGCCCTCGCAGCAGCTGCGATCTCTGTCACGAAACTGGTAGACGCGAACCAAGTGACTCAGCGCTTCGTAGAGCTGCTCGGCATCCTGGTCGATCTGATCAATCTTTGGCATAGCACTCGGCTCGCAATTCCGGGGAAAACGCTAATACCACCTTAGCAGTCGTAGCGACACATTTTTTTGGGCATAAGAGCCGGCGAAATTGTTCCAAGATATTAGTTGCGGCGCGCAACGTATTTTGCGATTGTGAATTGGAGATGAGGCTTGTAGGTCTCTGAGAGGCGGTTCTGGAAACGCTTGGAGGTACATGGATGTTGGTAGAAGCGCTTAGGACGAAAACAGGCTCCCGGTTACGGAACCTATGGAGCAGCTTTTCCATTCCTCTCCCTGTCGCAATGCTGCTGACTGCAATTCTGATCCCCATTCTTGCCGGGGCTAGCAGCAGTGACGTTTTCCAATCGCTGAGCAAAGGATTCGGAAACAACCTCGGCTATTTCGCCATCGTCATCCTGAGCGCGTTTTTCATTGCTGGCTGGATCTCGACGCAGGGAAGCGCTTCCTTCGGAAAGTTCGGTATATCACTGTCACCTTTGCTCGGTGCCGGCATGGTCTGTCCAGATACCGCCTACGCCTCTATTGCTCCCATCGCAGGACAGCACAGAAAGTACATTGCGATCGGATGCTACTCGGGGTTCAAGCTTCTGATGCCCGCAGGCCCACTGATCATTGGGATCGGGTTGGGGGCCAATACTCATGATCCGAAATTTCTGTATTTAGGGCTGCTGCTTACGGTCGTTACCTGGGTGGCCGGGACGATCTGGACTTACTGGACGACACGCTCAGACTTTTCATCCCCAAGCGATTTTACTGACTCAGCCGCGCCTCAGGACTCGGTTATCAGGGTCATTCTCCCTCTGGCCGTATTTTTCGTGCTCTTGATCACCGGCTACGTCATTCCCAAAAACCAGCATTCCGTAATCGAGTTCTTCACTACTCCCGCCGGTGCGCTGATCGCCACATCGTTATTGATCGCGATTAGCTGCAAACCTGGCGAGGTTCAAGATCTGCTGTCCAAAGCAATGCGTAGAACCAGCTCGTTATTGTTCACCATAGGTTGTGCATCCGCGTTGGGCCAAGCCCTCGGTATGGTGCTTCCCAAGGATCTGATTCAGCAGGCATTCAGCGCGTCGGGCAGCACCACGCATATTTTGGTTGGGGTGTTCCTGCTGGCAGCGGTATTCAAAACACTGAATGGTTCCTCGCTTGCGACCTTTGCTGCCATCCCACCTGTTCTCTCGCCAATCTTGGCGTCGAGCGGAGTGGATTTGATGAGCGTCACGTTCGCCGTATGCCTGGGATCCTTCGTCGCCATTCTCCCTAACGACAGCTATTACTGGTTGGTCAAAACCGACGCCTTTCCCGAATACAGCACCGGCAGGTACATGCGCCTAGTGACCGCCGGCTCAGTTCTACAAGCATTGATAGGCTTGGCCGTCCTTCTGCTGATCTCGCTTTAACTTCGAATTCCTACAAAACCATCAGTGACTCCAGTCACCGAATCGTCGTGCCTGAGCTCAAGGAGAAAGAGAATGAAGTACCTGGTCGCCAGTACATTCGAAGGGGGGTATCAACCGCTCAACGCGATATCTGCAACCACAGCTCTACTCGATGCAGATATCGACGCGCAGCTGATCGATATCTACGTCGAGGGACTTTCTCTGGAGAGATTCAGTGACGCAGATTTGGTCTTCATCTGCGTACCGCTTTTTGACTCTCTGACTGCGGGAACGCAGCTAGCCAAGCAGCTTAAAGAAGCGAAGCCCTCCCAGGAAATTTGCTACTTCGGTCAATACGCGACCATCAATGCAAAAAGCCTGGCCTCCAAATACGGTGACTATGCGATCGCCGGCGAGTGGGAAAAACCCATTGTCAGCTTGGCTAAACACCTGAGTGGCGAACAGGGACAAGATCTGCGCGGAGTGATCGATCGGACTCGCGGCCTTTCCAGCGAGATTGTTGTGCCTCAGTTGATCCGTGACGGGTTCCGCCTGCCGCGCAGGGACTTGGCACCGCCTCTACACAAATACCCGCAACCTCAGCTGGAGAAGCTGCTCGGCGAAAAGAAAGTTGTGGGTGGAGTCGAAGGGTCACGCGGATGCCACCACAAGTGCTCCTATTGTTCCGTGTATGCAGCCTACGACGGCAAGGTGCTTTTGGTCTCCGACGATCTTGTAGAGCGCGACGTGGCGAACCTCGTCGCACAGGGAATGACTCACCTCACCTTCACGGATGCCGATTTTTTCAATGCCAAGAAGCATGGTTTGAAAATCATCCGGACTCTGCATTCGCAATTCCCCGACCTCACGTACGACTTCACCACTCGCGTGGATCATATTCTGGAGAACAAAGACGCCATTAAGGAAATGGGGCAGCTAGGGCTTGCTTTCATCACCACCGCGTTGGAGTTCCCCAAGCAGGAGGTTCTCGACCAGGTCTTCAAGGAAATGAACGTGCCCATGATCGAGGAGGCGTTGGCGTTTCTGAAGGAGGCCGGCGTCAAGGTCAACCCGACCTTCATCACGTTTAACCCGTGGGTGAGCCTTGAAGACATGGCTGAGCTGCACGACTTCATTGCTCGCAATGAGCTGGAGAGCATCGTCGATCCCATTCAGTTTGAAACCCGGCTGCACCTCTACAAAGGCTCACCGCTGCTCAACAACGACACGGTGAAGGAGTTGCAGTTGGAGGAACACGAGTTTCACTTCGACTGGCAGCATTCGGACTCCCGCCTGGACAAGCTCTTCATGGACTCGGTCACACCGCCAGAAGAAGGTGTGTTCAAACGTTGCTGCCTGAAATGCTAAGGAGATAACAGATGTCGTCACTTACTTTGTTGCAGGCAGCTCTCAGGCTGGCCAACCAAACTGATGGTCTCCAAGTGCCGGGCCATATTGCTTGGCGTACGCATAACGAGGCGTTGAACAGGTCGCTGAAGGATGGCAAGGACACTCTTTTCATCTGCTCCGCGAGCCGAAATGACGAACTCACAGCCCAGTATGGGCAGGCTCAGAGCAAAGCGTTCAGCTCGAACGTGCACGATGCCGACGCGACCTTGTTCGCGAACATTTATTGGGAAGGGTTCAATGCTGAGCCCGAGTTTGGCCGAATCGCGCAGTCGCTCTACGAGCGACTGCAACGTCATGGTCGCCTGGTATTTCCGGCGATTCTGTCTGATGAGGAAGCCGTTTCTATCCGGGCCTTTACTGTGGAAGGTTTGGAGTGCAAGCACGCGCTAACTGAGCCGGCTATTGCCGAGCAACTCTGCGAGGCGGGCTTCCATGGCATCACATATGAGCTCGCATCCGAGGTGCCTGTGTCCATTCAGGACGGCATTGAGTTCCGCCTGTTCACCGTGAGCGCATACAAGGGTAAGGCCGGCGTGTGCCTCGACCAAGGGCATGCCGTTATCTACAAGGGGCCTTGGAAGCATACGGTCGACGACGACGGCCATACCTACCAACGCGGCGTCCGTATAGCGGTGTGCGAGAAGACCTTCAATCTCTTGATGTCAGCGCCTTACCAAGGTCAATTCATACCAGTGCGCTGCTATGTCGAGCCGGCCTTGGACAAGAGCGGTTTATTCGACTGCAACACGCCTTCAGTTCGAGATCCCAAGGTCACCAAAGGGCTTGTGCCCATCGCAGGCTCTGCCGATGAATCGTGCTGCGCTGATGGTAGTTCGTGCTGCTAAACGGGAGATGTGAGTAATGACTTCTGCAATTGAAAACACAATCATCGCGGACTACACCGAAGCGTTGAGCAACGGCAACGTCGTCCTTGAATCGCAACTCACTGAGAGCTGCTGCAGCCACGCTTATGGCGCTCAGTACCTGAAGAACATTCCAAAGCGGATCATCGAAGCCAACTTCGGATGCGGCAACCCGACCAAGTATGTGCGCGAAGGTGATGTCGTTTTGGACTTGGGCTCAGGGGCCGGTCTGAATTGCTACGTCGCTGCCCAAATCGCCGGCGGGAACGGTGCGGTCTTTGGTATCGACATCAACCCAAGCATGTTGCAGATCGCTCGTGAAGAAGCGAATGCGTTTCAGAAGGCAACAGATAGCGCACCTTTGCGTTTCTACAAGGCCTCCGCGAGCAACTTGAAAATCGATCATGAGCTGGCCGAGGAACGCCTGCGTACGGAGCCTTGTGCTGATTGGGCATCGTGGAAAAACTTCGAGCAGTTCATCAGCGATAGCTCTCAGTCCAAACCTCTTATCGACAGCCAGTCTGTCGATCTGGTGATCTCGAACTGCGTGATCAATCTGGTTGGTGAAACCGAAAAGCAGAATGTTTTCGCCGAAATTTATCGGGTACTGAAACCAGGTGGCCGTTTTGCAATTTCTGACAACGTCTCAGATATCGCCATTCCTGACGAATTGAAACGAGACACCAAGCTGTGGTCGGCCTGCTACTCAGGCGTACTTCAGGAGCAGGAGTTCTACAAGCAGCTTCAGGAGGTCGGTCTCACGGGATTAAAGATTGAGGCCCGGACCGACGCCTCAACCAAGCGAATTGGCTCTGTCCGGTTCTACTCCGTCACTGTCACTGGTACCAAGCCTGAAGTTCAGACCGGGAAGTCCGTGACGGTGATCTACCGAGGGCCTGGGCTTGAACTAACCGGCGATAGCGGCAGGGTTTACAAGCGCGGTGTACCCACGGAATTGGGCTCACAGGATGCCTACCTTTCCACAGACGATGCGCTGTATGTCGTGGAGGGAAGTCAGCCCGTTAAGCCCAAGTCCTGCTGCTCGTAACAGCGTCTGCGGCTACGAGCCAGCTCAGTAGCCACTTCCCCTAAAATCTCTCCTCATAGAGCCTATCCAATGAGTACTTCACGGAAGATCTTGGCTGAGTTTCTCGGTACAGCAGTTCTGCTGTGCACCGTAGTTGGTTCTGGAATCATGGGTCAGCGCCTGGCGAACGGTAACGATGTGCTAGCGCTTCTTGCCAATGCGCTGGCAACTGGCGCGAGCTTGTATGTACTGATCGTGTGCTTCTCCACTTTTTCCGGTGCGCACTTCAACCCGGTGGTCTCTGTAGTCGATTATTTGCGCGGAGGACTAAGCGATAAGCAATTGGGGCCCTACGTGGCGGCTCAAACCACGGGTGCAATCTTCGGAGTATTCGCTGCGCATTTCATGTTCGAGCTGCCTGTGGTCGAATTTTCCCATCATGTTCGCACCGGGCCGTCGCAGTGGTTCAGTGAGTACCTGGCAACGTCGGGATTGGTGCTGGCAATTCTGCTGTGCGATAAATATCACAAAGCAAAAGTGCCTCAGGTGGTTGCCGCGTATGTTGTCGCAGCCTACTGGTTCACGTCCTCTACGAGCTTTGCGAATCCGGCGGTGACGATTGCTCGCGGGTTCACCGATACGTTCTCGGGGATACGGATATCAGACGTACCGCCGTTCATCATTGCGCAGTTTTTCGGTGGGTTGACGGCGCTGTTCCTGGCGAAGTTTCTCGGAGGTAAAGAGGTTGTCGTGGATATCCCGCAGCCTGGTCTCCACGAGCAGAAGCTCCCAATTCAGTGAACGGTGCTCTCTGCGCTACGTGGATGCGGAGAGTTCGTTTGAGGGAAAGTACACGGTTTTATCGCGACATTCTGAAGGGCTGAGCCTTGCATGGGTCAGCCCTTCAAACACAATTCTTCACAGGGGCAGCAAGGAAAGAAATGAATTACAACGTGAGGGTTGCCACACCCGCTGATGCCTCTGCCATCCAGGCTATCTACGCGCCAGTGGTTTTGGACACGGTCATCTCGTTCGAGCTGATACCACCGACTGTTGATGAGATGGCCGCACGAATAGCCGCAACACTGCCGACGCATCCCTATCTGGTAGCCGAGGTGGAAGGCAAGGTCGTTGGATACGCTTATGCAAGCCAGCATCGAGCGAGGGAAGCCTATCGTTGGTCGGTGGATGTCACCGTGTATGTCGACCCGGTTGTGCACCGAAACGGGGTAGGTCGTGCGCTTTATCAGCAGCTTTTACCACTTCTAGAGAAACAGGGGTTTCATGCCGCCTATGCCGGCATTGCCTTACCCAACGCGGGAAGCATAGGCATCCATGAAGCGCTCGGCTTCACCCACATTGGCACATACCCTGAGGTTGGGTTCAAGCACGGCCAGTGGCATAGCGTGGGTTATTGGCGTAAACCGCTTTGTGCTGTGACTCCGCCAATAGAAATCATCCCGTTCAGTGAGGTGGAGGGATTGTAAACGTGCAGACTGTGAGGTGACGTTGCTGCTATTCGTCGGCATTGGAACCAAGCGACCCACTGGAAGCTATGCTGATGGATGATTCTCATTCGAGTCGGTGTTTTGATCGACTGGAGGAACGAATGAATTTGGCTGGGTTTATTTCACTTCTTTCCGCGGGTGAGGAAATAGGCGGGTGCCAACTCGCGCCCTCAGATGCTGTGGCACTCGCCCATCTGCATTTTCCTTCACGTGCATATTGTCTTGTTGCTGATTGGGCAATATTGGATATGGAAGTTACAGCACGTCAGAGAAAAGCCATCGCCGATAGAGGGTTAATCCCTGCTCTGGTTTACGCTTTGACCGTTATCCAAGATAGCAAAGGCCGCTTCCCGCGTGGTGATTGGGTCAGAACAACGCTCGGGGTTTCGTTCACCCACGCTTGCTTATTTGAGACGAAAAATACGGTTTATGTGCTTATGGGAACCGGACGTAGGTTGCGCACAGATATAGACATCGCATTGAGCTTGTGCTGAAGATCGCATCTTATGCGCTCCGTCTTCATGACTGCTGCCTCTAACTGTTCGTGTCAAACTATGTTGTGAGCAGCCGGGCCCTATATTTGAAGCTCAGCCCATCTGTGTCAATCTATGTTGATGTATCTTCATCCCGAATCATCCTACAGACCCCGGTTTACGGGAGGGGTTGTGTCAAACTATGTTGTTGATAACCAGATGAACGCACAGCATAATGCTTACGTCCTGCCACTTGAGTTGCATCGAGTGCTCACAGTTGAGCGCATCTCCGTAAGCCCTACAGGAGAGCAGCCAGGGCAAGGCGCGGATTTCTATGCGTTCGTGTTCGATCTGGGCCAAGAGGACGCTGTGAACGCTTTTGGCGGCACTCCTACTGAGGCAGTAGCTAATGTCCTCTCGTTACTGGGTAAGCCCTATATGCTTGTCGATGCCGATGAGTTGAATTCGGACGCCGCTGTAGCCGCGATTCAGTTCGCCCTAAACAACGACGAAGGCATGCAGTTTTTGCGACTCTGGAACCAGGGTGATTTCGATGTGATTCACCGCGAATGGCCCGAGGCTCCCGAGGAAGTTTTCATCGGTGCCGATCCGCTGCACAGGCGTTTGAAGTAAGTAGAATGACTGGGGCATTGTAGCGCTAGAAAAGGCCATTGATTACATGCAGCGAGCCTTGGAGTGACGTGCCGAAGTGTAGTGGGTCTTCAACAGAGCCGGACGCGGTACTGCGTTCGCGAGAACCAAGAAAGGATCGGATTGCATGCAAATTAAACGGAAGTCTCTAATCATTCTACGTGCGGTAGCCCTGCTGGCTGCTTTGATGTATTTCCTTATCCCTGGCGCAGGTTACAACACACTTTTCTTAAGTGTTGTGTGGTTGTGCATAGGCGTAAATCTTTCAACAATGCTTCCCATTTGGGAAAAGTCACCCGAGCAAGGACCAAATTCAAGGTTCAAGGGTTGAGCCAGGGAGAAGTGACGGAATTCCGCGATGCGGGATGGGAAATCGAGACCGTTGTGCCTGGTACTAAACCTGGAGGTCAAGCTTACTTCCTGCACCTCATGGCTCACTACTCTGAAGGCGAGAACTGATCGAGGAAAAATTATGGACTTCAAAAATTCATCGAATGTAGCCGTGTTCACCACACTAGATGGTGTCGGCCACACGATGATCGTTGGTGGTAGTGGCAATGCCAAAAGCGCTTTGCTGATGGCAGAGGCACGCAGACGCGGAATTTCTTACGAAGAGCTGGAGAAGCAAATGCAACCTAGTCCAGAACAGATCGAAGCAGCTCGCGAGCGTGAATCGTTGGTCGAGGCTCAGGAAGCAAAATGTTTGGCTGCCGTTTGTGAAGCCTATTGGGCGAACACTCCGCTGGAGTCTTCCAGCTTGCAGCAATTGCACGACATTTTGGTTGTTACCGAGCTGGCCGAAGAGCCGACACCTGCACAGGTAAAAGCGTTGCTGTTGCATCTGCCGGCTCATGTCATCGGTCAAGGGATTGCATGGGGTTTTGAGGACACCGACGTTCGGAGTCATGTCTACGAGCACATCGAAGAAAACATGGAGGCTATTTCCGCCGCCATTCTGGCCGCAGTGCAAGAGGTCGAGAGTTGAACGAAAGCGCCATGAATCACGAAACCAATGACCTTGTGCAGCGTGCTTTGAACAGTTCCGCCAAAGCCAGCTCCCTGTTCCGCAAGCTGGCAACGAACTCGCCGCATGCCTCCCTGGAAGCCTTGGAAGAGCGTATTGCTGAGTTACAGGCTATCCGTAACGAACTGGCTGACCGTACCGGTCGCAGCGCATTGGAATAGGTACGACCAGGTACACACCAAGCCCCGGCCCTCAAAATCCGGGGCCGAGGTCGTAGAGAGAGGCGCGATTCCCGCGCCCAGTATCGAGCAGGGAAAGCGATGAAAGCTCCCATGAAACACGTACCGCTAGTTTTGGCTCTCGCATTTGCGTTGTCAGGCTGCGCCGCGTCCGTGCCGGTTGAACCTGTCCGAGTGAAGTTGCTGACTGACAATCTTGATCCCGCCAAAGGTGATCAATTGGCCTTCGAAATGCCGGGTGGGTGCGTTTTAGCTGGCTCTGTAAATGACACAAGGTTGGTGGTCATCAACCGCAAGGTTTGCCCGAGTGGGACAACGAACGTGACTATGGTCGTTCCCCTCGACAGGCAGGCCAGTTTCACGGAGGCGCAGGCCCGAAAAAACGGGGCGGCTCTTAAATGGCTCACCCAGTCGAGCCGGAACTATTACCTTTTTCCGGTTGAAGCGGCATCCGATGCCGCGTCTTTCGGGCGCTAGGAAAACGACCATGGCAACGAAAGTACAGTTCGATGAAGCAGCCCAGCGCCTGCTGGGTGAAGAGAAATTCTCCAACCTGCTCGGGTCTGGCTACTCCCGCCCGGACTTCTGTCGGGAAATTGCTCAAGACGAATTCGTCGACAATCTGTTCAGTCCGTCGACCAAACAGGCTGACCTCGATCTGATTCGCCGGGTTGCTAATCGCCTCTGGAAGGGTGATGGCGTCACTGGCCTGGACGACTGAGAAAACGCGGCGGATCTGCCGCCCAGGTACGCCCAAGCCCCGCCGTCAAAACGTGGGGCCGAGGCAGTAGAGAGGCATGGTAATCGTGCCCAGGATCGAGCAGAGAAAATGACAATGAACAACCTTCCAAACGTCGCGCCGAAATACGGCACACGGCTTGTCACTGTTACCCAGACCTTGACCGATATGGAGTGTCTCGAAGTGCCGTCCCCCGCTGCAAGCAAATTCATGTCGAGCTTGCTGCAAGAAGCAACAAGCATTTACCTTGATGAATCGCAGACTCAGCAGCTCGACCAGGTGCTGAAAAACCAGCCAGCAAAATCTGGCCTTGGCGAGTTGGACGCGGCGCTGGTCAGGTATGAAGCGTTGGCACCGTTTCGCACGGCGCTGTTAAAGGCGAGCAACCAGGGCCGCTTTGGCGCGCTGTTTGAAGGTGCTGATAGCGCTGAAAACATCGTCGGTCAGGCTCAAACCCACGTCTTTCTAAAAGACACTGAGTAGTCACGGAAAACCGGTGGTGTTCCACTTCGAAAACCGTGGGATCGATGCCCCACGGCCAAACGTAGGAAAAAACTGTGAACGACAAATTAACTATCGTAGCTTTGCTGGTCTATTGCGTGTTTGTTGCGGTGCTCGTTGTGAGAGGAGAGCTGCGGATTTGGGGGGCTGCTGTCGGTCTCTCTTTAGCCCTAGGCGTGTTTGTACTCATTTTTATCTATCCTACGAATCCCGTGTAGGTAAGAGCCGATGTCTTCCAGGCTGCGTTTTCGCTGTCCGCTTTGCTGAGGGACGGCAGATATCTGAACGCAAATTTGCGTGATCCCAGAGGGTTGCAGGGTCCCCTGTAAATAGGCATCATGGTCCTACCGAAAGGTGCGTAAGCTGCGCGCTATTGCAGCTCAAGAACCCTCACAGCCCCGATCGGGGCTGTTCAAGTAAGCATAAGTCCGTTTGACCTATGCTGCCCCCCAGAATCAACCATCCACGCATGAGCGTTGATGTTTGTCCGTGCCTTGCACGGGTCGTTAGCTGCGACTCTAATCAGCTTAAAAACCTACCCATGCGGGGAAACCCGTATGGGCTTTCTCCGCTCTGAAACTGGAGTTGAGAATATGAGCAATGCCAACGAAGTCGTTAATCTGACCAAGTTTAAAACCACCCGTGAACTCGAAGCCTTCGGGGTTCGTGATCTTACGAGCTGGAAGGAGTTTCAGGAGATTCGTAATCTTCTTTTCTTCCCGGTGTTGCCGACCAAGGAAAGTGTTGCTAAGCGCGTTGAGCGTCTTGGCGAGATTGCCCTTGCTGAAGCAACGAAGTCAGGCGCAACTACAGTTCTGGTCAGTTGCCCGCCATGGATGATGCACTCGCTGTGTGCCGAGTTGGTTTATCTCGGACTTACACCAGTCGTAAGCTTCACCAAAAAAACCAGTGAAGACAGCTTGTCTGTAATCGATCTGGTAGTTGCTGCGTAAAACCTGCACAAAATAAACCGCCCACTGGGGGAGTCTTCCCCTATGGGGATTCTCCTTTTCTTGGGCAACTGCTTTCGAGAACGGAGAATTTAAAATGCAATTCAATGCACAAGTTGAGATGAAAGAGTTCGGCTTCAATACCAACGCGAAAGCGCCTGGTTTTGCAGAAGGACACCAGTGGATGCATCACGTCGCGCCAAAGAAGAAGTATTTCTTTCGCGAGATGCTGGTCAAGCCGTTCATGAGCTGGCTCTACGCTCCGTTTGGGGATAGCTGCATGCTCCTCGGCCCGACTGGTTCGGGTAAGTCTTCGCTCGTAGAGCAAGTCACTGCCCATCTTAATTGGCCCTGCATCACCGTTTCGGCACATAGTCGGATGGAAATGCCAGAGCTTACTGGTTACAACCTGCCTGTCACTGATCCGGTGAGCGGTGACCTGAACACGAAATTTGTGGATGGGCCGCTGACCCAAGCAATGCGTAATGGGTTTGTGTTCGTGCTCGATGAGTACGACACGCTTGATCCGGCGGTAACTGTAGGTCTGCACGCTGTCATGGAGGGGAGACCCTTGGTGATTGCGGAAAACAATGGTGAGGTTGTGAAGCCTCATGCCAACTTCCGGTTTGTCGCTTGCGGCAATACGGCGGGACAGGGTGATGCATCGGGAGTACATGCTGGAACCATGCAGCAGAACCTGGCATCACTGGATCGCTTCCGAGTGTTTGAGGTTCCGTACCTTGAGGCTGATAACGAAGTAGCAACTTTGATATCTGCTTTGCCAATGCTTCCCGAAGACATGGCGAAAAATATGGTGAAGGTTGCGAACTCCATTCGTAATCAACATCAAGGGTTAGGTGGTAATTACCTAAGCGTCACGATGTCCACTCGGACATTGCTTCGTTGGGGACGTATCTCTTGTGGATACACTCACCAGGGCGCAGCTAATCCTCTTCAACTTTCACTGGATGAATCGCTGCTCAATCGCTGCGATTTAGTTCAGAAGACTGCAATTCGTAAGATCGCCCAAAGTGTCTTTGGTGGCGATTGGAAAGTTGCCGCGTAAAAAACCCTAAGGGGGAATCTCCCCCCACGGGCGCGATTCCCCCTTTTTCATGCATGTGAGAAAGGAGAATCGTGAAATGTCCATTCAACAGAATGAGATCAAAATCCTAGACCAACTGTTGTTGGTCGATCTTTCTGGTATCCACCTGTGGACTGCTCGGAAAAAGCTTAAACCTGAAATGTTGGAGGGGAAGATTCCTCCCGCAATTTTGGCTTCGCTCGGATCGATGCGTGTAATCGACCCGGAGAAGCTGAAACCGTTTGAGAAGATCAAGCGTCAGGCTACAAAGGTGGTGGAAGAGTGTGGTGTGCGGTTCCTGGGTGGTTATGCAGTTTCTCAGGACAAGATCCAAGAGGTTGTTGACCGACTGGAAGCACTCAAATCGCAATTCTACGACTTGAAACACAACTTTCTCCCCAACTACGAACGCTGGATCACAGAGTGGATCGACAAGGGCTGGGAGAAGCAAGAATGGCGTGATGCTATCCGCACCTCCGTGACACCGAAGGCGCAGGTAGATGCAGGTATGCATTTTGGGTACGCGGCATGCCGTGTTTCCCCTGATGGCGACAAGCACCTCTCTAACACGCTGGGTACGCAGGTCCGTGGTTTGTCAGATCAGCTGTACGCTGAAACGGCAGATACAGCCGAGCGCTTGCTTGAAACGGGCTTGGCTACTCGTGGCCATGTCACACAAACGACGCTGAACACTGTTCGGAAAATCAACGCCAAGCTGCGCGGCCTGATGTTCCTGTCCAGTGAGGTCAAAGCCCTAACCGAACACATTGAGGAAGTCCTTGCGGCTCTCCCCAAGTCCGGGGTGGTTAATGGCTCTCAGTACAACAGCGTTGTAGCCCTTGTGTCGGCTCTCTCTGATGAGGACTCGATCAAGCGGCTGATCAAAAACCTGAACATTGCCAACGGTCATGAAGATGCATCGATGGCCTTCGTTCCAGCATTGCCTTCAGTCGAAACAGAGGCCCAGGCCAGTGTTGAAACAGAGGCTCCAGCAGTTGAGATCGAGGCTACGGCCGAGACAGTCGCTGCTGTTGCTGTACCTGCTGCTGAAGTACCCGCGGATGCCGTAACGATGGTCGAGGAAGAGCTGAGCGCAAGCGTGGCTACTTCGAGTTGTCACGACAGCATCAACGAAGTACCAGCAACACCCGAGGTTGTTGAACCAGCTGAATCCGTTCCAGTGGAGCAGTCTGAAGAACCCCTCGTAATCAATCCGTCCGAACCCGATATGCCCTTCGGCACCTTCTGGTTCTGACATCACAAACAAACCCCGCGTGGGAGTAACCCTCCTCGCGGGGTTACTCCTTTTCGCGGTGGCGAGAAAGGAGATAAACGATGAGCAATCAATCCCTGGTCGGCACTCTGCCGATCTACGCACAGCACCTTGCCGAGCTAACTGGCGTCAAAGTGCATGTTGAGGGTATCCAGGCTAAGACAGATGGAAAAAACGTATTTGTCCCCTTCACCGAGGACGATCTGCCGCTGTCCTTCGGGTACATCGCACATGAATGCTCCCATGTCCGCAACACAGACATGGGCTGCTTTCGCGACTCAAGCCCGACACCCTTCCGCAAGAATCTTCTGAATATTCTTGAGGACATCCGCATTGAACGATTGAGCATGGATCAGTACCCAGGTACTGAGTCGGACATACGCTACCTGAACCGCAAGGTTCTGCTTGAGCCGTTCCGGCCTGAGCAGGTGGATGACTGCCCGGCGCTTCATGTGATTCATAACGGAATTCTCTACGGTGGTTACTGGCTACTTCAGGAACCGCAGCTTGAGGTTCCAGCAAAAGCCTACCTGGCCCGTATGGAGACGCTTCTTGGGGCTGACCTTACGGATCAGATCCTGACCCTGGTAAAGAACACCCTGACGTGCGCTAGCACAACAGATGTTCTCGCTCTGGTGGACGCGATTATCGACCTGCTGCCTTCGCAAGAGGATGAGCAGGAAGATGCGCAACCGCAGCCCGAGCAAGGCTCGGAGGATGCTCCCCAGGACTCGCAAGAGTCGGGTGGAGGCGACCAGGAGCAGGAGCAGAAGCAAGACGGTAGTGCGGGTCCAGGTGATGATGGCAAAGAGGAGGGGCAACCCGAATCCAAGCAGGAAACATCTGATGGAGGCCAGTCCGGCTCCGAGCCGCAAGACCAATCCCAACCAAGCGGCGGCAGCAATGCCGGCGACGATGGGCAAGAAATCTCGCAGTCCAGCAATGGCAGCGGCAAACCTTCCCCAGAAGCCAGCAACCTGCGCGAGCAGGCCAAGGATGCAACCGAAGCCGACCTGAAAGGGTTGATCTCGGAAGTAGGCGACAAAGCGGGTGAGTTGCTAGGCCGTAAGGCAGTGCGCGACGGCAATCCGATCCGACCATTCTCCCTGGATGGGAGGGGTAGGAACCGATCCGATCAAGCGAGCGTCCGCCGTGTGCAATTGGGCATCGAGCAATCGGCCGGTCTGCGACAGTGCCTTAATGGGCTGTTACAGGCGCAGGTTGACTGCCGTGTTCGGCTGAAGCGGCAGGGCAAGCGGATCGACACTGGCCGTATCGCCATGATGAAAGGCGGCGAAACGCGGGTGTTTAGAAGTAAGTCTCGAGCAGAGCGTCAGTCAGCATCTATCCAGATTCTTCTCGACAAGTCGGGGAGCATGAAAAATGCGATGGATCAGGCCGAAGCCGCAGTCTATGCGGTTCTAAGCGCGCTGGAGGGACTTCCGCTAGTGACAACTGGCGCGATGTCGTTTCCCAACAAGACGAACGATGGTGTTGAGCGCTGCGCACTGATCAAGAGCCCGAAAGAGCGATTGATCAGGGCGGTGAGCGAAGGTGGCTTTGGTGCGATGTCGGAGGGCGGTACGCCTCTTGCGCAAGCACTGTGGCCGGCTGCCGTTGAAGTTCTTCGTGCGAAGGGCGAGAAGAAGATTCTTTTCGTCATTACGGATGGTGGACCGAACGCAGGCACTACTCATGCAGCGAAAGAGTTTATTCAGCGGTGTGAGATCAGCGGCATCGATGTAATTGGGCTTGGTTTCGGAGATGCTAACGAGCAAATCCTGAAGCTGCTGTTCAATCAATACTGTGCTGTCGGGGAGGTTGCGAATCTCAAGAACTCGCTCTTTGGGCTTGTTCGCGAAGCATTAGCCGCCTGATAAATAACCATTCAACCCACTAGGGGCTTTCCCTAGTGGGAGGCCTCTGTCGGTTTGATGAGGTCTGAAATGGAAAATACTGCGACTGCATTGCCCCTACTAGATTTGTTCGGGGAGCAAGTAATTATTCAGCGCCGCTCATTTGAGCGGAGACCACGGAGAAAGGTGAGCCCTGCGCGAATCTTTCAACTTGGATTTCTCGACATCTTAGAGATGTCTGACGCTGAGTTAGAGGCCCTGCGGACACGAGACGAAATCACAGATGATTACGTTGAGTGGATGCGCGAGTACCTGCTGAAAATCACGCTGAGGCAGATCATTCACCCTCAGGTCAGTGAGCAGAATTGGCGCGAAGCAATGGATTGGGTGCTTTCGGACGAAATTCATCCGTTCAGCTTCCGAGTCTGCTGCGAAGCAATGATGTGCGACTTCGAAGATGTTCGCGCTACTACATTGAAAATCGCAGCCAAAGAACTGTTTAAGTAAATAGAAGCCCGATAGGGGGAAAGCCCCCTACGGGCTTTCTCCCTTTCTACGTTTCGTGGAAAAGGAGAATCAGATGAATGCATATAGGGATGCCCAGGCAGGCGAAGCCAGGACGTTCGTTACTCGCAACGATCAGTGGGTCAAGTTAGTTGAGAGGCTGCTGAAGCGCGCTGCTGGAGTTCTCGTCGAGAAGGTTTGCCGCAAAGCTATGGCGGAAAATGAACTCCTGGTTGTGAAGCATGCGGTTGAGCGTAACGAACTGTACAACGTGTTCAGTATTGTTCGTCCAGCTGCTGATCAGATGCTACGTGTAGATAGCACGAGCATTTACTGGGACTGGATAGTCGCCTTCGGCAGCTATTCGGACGCGGTTGGCTCTTGCTGGCCATACATGAGCCAAGAGCGTAGAGCTTACGCTCTGATTCGCGCTGAAGAGCTGGCCAACGAAATCTGCAAATAACCCTACCGGGGGAACCCCGGCGGGGTTTCTCCATGCCAATGGAGATGAAAAATGCACCGATTTGTTGAAGAAAAGATGGCAAAAGTCGCGCCTGTTCCATGCGACTTCATCCTTGGCGATACCGTCACGGTCACAAATGGGTACGCAGTCGAGATCCAGGGTAAGAAGATCTTGGGATTCGTCCGCGAGATCGATCCTGAGTTTCGACCTGAAGCTTTCATTTACCTGGACTGGGACTGCTATTGGTTCCCGGTATCAGCGGATAAATTGAAGCTCGAAGGCCGAGACTTCACGGTTTAATCAAACCACCCAAAGGGGGAGAAATCCCCCTCGGGGCTTCTTCCTGCACGCATGTATGGAGAAGTTGATGAACGCGATCCTCGAAGCTGCTCGTTTGCAAGGTCAGGCCTCGATAAACCGCAAAGCCTGGGTAACCAAAGGGAGCACAAAGGTTCACCTATGGGAGCTGTCATCAGGGGGAGTCATCCTCCTGAAGCACTCGCAGGGCGAAGGTTTTTACCAGCCGATAAAGCTGGAGGAACCAATGGAGATGGTTGTTGACCGCTTCCGAAATAAACGCGGCCACAGGGTGTTCTCACCTAGTGGGCTATGAGTGTGAAAGGGTGGCCTACGGGTCACCCTTTTTTTGTTTCAGCGTCTTGTTAAAGGGCGTCGGTTTGGTATCATCGCCGGCATAGAGCGGGCTTCAGGTCGAGCTCTCAAGAACCCTTCCAGCACAGAGACCTCTGTGCTTAGAACTTAGCGCCATGCATGAGCATGTCCGCCAAGACCTGAAACGTGTATGCGTTCAGGCAGTGTTCTCATCATGTCTGTGATGAGTCACAAAAAAGCAGAGCCACGCTTTCAAACCGGCTTAAAAATAGCACTCAAATAATCGGCGTCCAGGCAACTGGATATCGGTCTTTTTGCGTGCATAAAAACCCGCAGCGGGGAGATTACTTCCCGCCAGGGTGGCTCTCCGTCTGCATCCTTTGCTATCGGAGAACACCATGAAAACTCTTATCGTCCTTACCGCTCTTGTTGTTGGTGGCATTCAACTTGGCTTAAAGGCTTTCGATTCCGGCGTTGCAACTGCTCAGCAGTCTCACACCGCAGAAATGATCAAGGCGCGTCATTCGCTTTGATTCAATAAGGCTCTTGGCAAACTACTTTCAGTTCACTGGAGGTCATTGCTCCATAAGAGGTCTTTCCGATGTTTCATGTAAACGCAATTGACGCTGTTCGCAGCGCAACATCGTTGGCAGAAGAATCGAAATGTGCCTATGCGATTTATTCGCAGGCAAATGGCTTTATTGTTGTTCTACTGACTCAGCCGAACGGCTTGGAGTTGGAAATAATTAAACCCTGACGGGGAATCCCGTTGGGGCTCCTCGTCTTTTTGAGGAGTAAAAAAGATGTACAAAAAAATTCTATTCGACTGGATTAAGGCTTCACTTATGGGCGTTGGCTGTAGCTTGTTGGCAGCCGCTTTTGTCTCCATCGTTACACCAGGAACGCATCCGCTTGTCGTATCGTTCTGTCTGGTGCTTGGCGTGGTAATGATGATCGCCGATTTGGTGGTATCCTTGATTACAGCGATGAGCAATCCGAAAGGAGAATGAAATGGACTCGATGCAGATGCTTGTTTACGCAATCGTAGGCGTGGTCAGCGTTTTGGCCCTAACCGGCGTTATCGGTTATGTGGTTGCTGATCGTCTCGACAAGAAGCACGGCACCAACATCAAGGCCCACTGAGCCATCCCTTAGGGGTTTGCCCAGTGAACGGATTCAAGTCTAGCTTCGGCTAGGCCGCTGCGTGGTCACCCTCCGTGGGTGATCCACCAGAGCCCTTCCGTGTGAAGGGCTCTGGGGATCACCCACACCAGGAGAGTTGAACATGACCGCAGCAAACGCACTATTCTGCCAAGAACTCAAAGAACTCATGGTTGAGTCTGGTCGGGTGTTCAAGGTCCCCGAGCAGATCGCCAGAACTGTTTCATCCTCTGATCCGGATACCCGGTTCGTCAAATCATGGGCGGTGATTCATCGCTTGATCCCGAGTGATGGCCAGGTCTTAGTAGTGCCTCAGGCATGATCAAAAACATAGCGAGCCCCGGCCGGTGTCACCACCAGCCGGGGCTTTGCTTTTTCAGGCGGTTTTATTGCCTGAAACCGCGCCATCGTGTTTGCCCCTTGCCATAGCATCGAAGCATCCCTATTTCTGGACATGCGATCGATGCGACAACCACTCAAAACCACGCTCATGCGCCTGGTCAACGCGACCGTCATAGGCCTATATCTCAACAGCATGACCTTCACTGCTTGGGCCGACGCGGTGACCGCAGGTTCGGCTGCTGGCCAGTCGGTTGGCCAGCAGGCACTTCAGGTGTTTGACGGTGGGAATGCCTCCGTAACTCTCCAGGACCTTTTTCCTGACGCCGGCGATACAGTCTCGCTAGAGAAGGTCTACGGCGACGATTCGAAGACGATTGATCTCGGGTTGCAGGCCAATACCCGCCTCAAATCGGAATCTTCATCTGAGGGGGAGGCATACAGAACGCTTATCGACAGCGGAAATCGCATGTCTGTAGATCTGTCAAAAGACCCTATGCTCAACCAGGCCGATAAGGTCCGCTCGCCCGACTTCATGGATGGGTTTAAGCAAAACTTCTCAGATTGCAAATCCACCGATGTATTCGAGAACGTTACTAAAAACGCTCACGTTGCCAACTACAAAACGTGCGAGCGTGTGGTGGATCAAGGCGGTAATGTTGAGTTTCGTCATGACTACAAGGTGGGGGTAATCGAGTACGTTTCCGGGCAGCCTAACTTTCAGTCCTGTGGCCGCGGCTGTTTGTATGTCTGGGTTGGCACGGTCGGCGACAACTACTGGGGCGGGAACTGCAAAATCTACGAGGAATACACCCGGTTCCGCGTAATAGCCAAGGACGCCATCATCTCAGCCACGATTGACAGGGCTGTGTTCGATGACTATTTCCAAATCCTGTTCAATGACCAGATGCTGTGGACGCACTCACCTGGTGTTTTTCCTCCAGAGACACCTGGAGCGTGTGAGCGCGGAACAAGCTGGAACGTAGCTCCAAACACGGTGATCACTGACAAGTTTGGAAGTAATGACGATGTTATCACCTTCAAAACCCGTACCTCGGTCACCGGTGGTGGTGAAGGTTACGCCCGCATCAAAATCATCTATGACCCGGCAAAGGCATTCGTCGATAACGGTTGGGGGCCGGAAGAACGCCTGCCTATGTTCGACATGATCGAGGATGGATTCTGCACCAACGCCCAGATGTCGTGCACGTCTATGCCGGCAGTCGATGCTAGTGGCTGTACAGAAACCAATGGAGTTCGTCTCTGTCGCTCAGACATGCCGCCATCCCCGCATTCGAGTATCGATCCGCTTTGCCTGAAGGCGCAGGTAAGCGCCGAGTGCTCCTACTACAAGGGAAATATGGATTGCTACACGGACGCCAAGGGCGTTCAGCGGTGCCCTTCAAATGATGGCGGGAACCTGAACACCTGCACCCAGTACGAGAAAAATCCCAGCTGCGGTTTTATCTCCCAAGGCTGTATTAATGGCGCAAAAGGGGAAACTGGATCTTGCTACGCCTTCGAGGAGGTCTGGGACTGCGGTTATGACACCAGCTACGAAACCATCGTGAACACAGGAGCGCAGATTGAGTGTCCTGGTGGGGCGCGCTGCATGGGTAGCGAGTGCTTCGATACGTCGAACACGAAGAGCGGCGATTTTGCCTACGCCGTGGCCATGCTTCAGGTCGCCCAGTTTGCTGAGCACGATTTGGACTGCGGTGGTGATGGTACCGATATCAATCAGGCCAATGACTGCAAAGTGTTCAAGGGAGAGGCTATGGAGTGCAAGAAAGCACTCGGAGGCTACGTCGATTGCTGTGAAGCGCCAGAAAGCGTATCCATCTTCGACTATGTGAACCTGACGATGAACACGCTCAAGATGACCAGCTCGCTGGAAGCGCTGAACAGAACGGGTAGCCTGTTTGCGCCCGGATACTGGGCTGCGGGAAGTAACGCTGTGATGGCTGCTGGTACTTCGGTCGTGAAGGGGCAGTGGGGGTCAATCGTGGATGCTGCGACAGGTGCATTCGAGAAGACGCTCAGCGGCACCCTTGAGCAGACAGCCTTGAGCAAGTTGCAAACCTGGCTCATGCAACAGGCATATGACGCCATGGTGGATATGGGAGCAACCGCGGCAGCTGATGCTGTGTTTGCAACGGGGGCCGATGGCGCAGTAACTGGTCTTGGTGCAAACGCTGCGATGGTGGTCAATATCATCGGCTGGGTTTATATGGTCTACGTGATCGTAGATCTGCTGATCAATATCATTTGGGAATGCGAAGAGAAAGAATTCGAGCTGGGGGCGAAAAAGGAAACCCGACAATGCCATTTTGTTGGCAGCTACTGCGCTTCCGAAGTGCTTGGCTCTTGCGTTGAAAAGCGCGAGTCGTATTGCTGCTTTGGCTCAGTTGTAGCGAGGATCATTCAGGAGTCGGCTCGTGAACAGCTAGGGTTGGGATGGGGAGAGGTGAAAACCCCGACTTGCGAGGGGATTACACCGGATCAGCTGGGCAAAATGGACTGGGCGCGTGTGGATCTGTCCGAGTGGATTGGCATGTTGAATCTCGCAGGCCGGCTACCCACTGCTTCGACTGTTTCTCTTGAAGATGTAACGGGAAGCGGTAGCGGCTTGGGACAGTTTTCTGAAGGAACCAAACGCCTGAACACGCTGGATCGCAACCTGGAGCGATTGGAAGGTTTCGACGTCGACGCGGTGAAGAAACAGTATGAACTCGATATGAAGTGATCAAGCAATAAAAAGCCCCGCAGTGCGGGGCTTTTTTTATTGCTGACTTATTTGCCGACGAAGTATTTGGCCTCGCCCCGGTTGAAAATTGCCGCGGGAATTGAGTTCTTCCGGAGCTTCTGGCCTGGATGGTAGATGTAGACCCAATCCGGTAGGTAGCGTGATGCGAGCAGCATGGCTTCAGATGCCGTCATGTCGTTTTTTGAGGCATCGAGGATGAATTGATTGTCCCGAATAAAGATAGGCCCGTATGCAGTGGCCGACTTCACAAAGTCAGGTGCTGGGGCGGCGTTGTCAGTGAACGGGATAGGACGTTCAGCGTAGCTATCAGCCAACGAAGCATAGGCACGGGAATGGCCATCTGGGTACTTACCAACATGCATTGGTAGCTTCGACATCCCTTTTCCAAACGCCTTCTTGCGTGCTTCCTCTACCTTCTTGAGGGCGAGTGCAGATGCCTCTTCAGGGGAGGACGCCTTATCAGCCGGCACCCAAGCCACGACCTGAGTTGCGTGCGCAGGGTCACTTGACCCGCCAAGCATCATAAGGCCGAGGCTTACGCTTGCAGCAGCTCCACCACTAAAGCCGCTTGGCGGTGCCGCGAGACTGACGCCGGCAATCGCAGCATCAGCGCCTGCTGTCCCGCTGGTGCGGCCTGGTGCTGAATTGGCGAATGTCTCAGCCATTTCACGCGGCACGTCGCGCTGGCCAGAAATCTTCATGGCAGTCAAAACTTGCATCGCATCGGACCATTTTTCTTTCGGTACAGTCTGCGGATCAGGCAGCTGCACGGAGGGGGCCTTGGGCGAAGAAGAGCACCCAACCAAAAGGGCAACAGCTGCGGCGAGAAGCCCGGTGCGGATCGTGATACTGCGGTTCTTCATGGTGAAACTCCTTTTTTCCGATAGCCATAGGTTACCGTCTTCGGCGGTGATCCCAAGCGAAGTCGAACGACTTACTATGTGATCAGGGTGTTTTTTCGATCTGCATGCGCTGGTAGATCTCTTCGCGGTAGATCTTCACCTCTTTCGGCGCTTCAAACGCCAATCTGACTGTACCGTTTGCAGCCTTTGTGACGATCACCTGTATGTCGTTGCCGAGACGAATCGACTCCCCTACCTTGCGCTCAATGTGCAGCATTACCGCCTCCTCAGGCTTCAGCCGTGTTCTGACTGGCCTCATACTTCTCCAGGATCTTCAGCAGCGACTCCGCCGCCTTCGAGTCAAGCCGCAACTCATGCTGCGCATCGCCCCCGGACTTGAGTTGATCACGCAGGCTTCCTGTAAGGCCGCTCAGTGCGCTGAACGCACTCATTGCCTCCTTAGGTGTCACCTTGAACTTGCCCAGGGCCTTATTGGCGTCCGAGCCCGTTGCGCGGGTACGGCCGGAGGCCTTAGCCCCCTCGATCATCCCCAGCAGCTTTGGATACGGGTCTTGCCCAGTTCCTCGCAGCTCCACCAGAACATCGATGACGGGAGACGCTTTAATTGCCCCCTCGCGAACGAGTTGTTTGACGTTCTCCTCTGCGTTGGCGAGAAGCAGCAGTCGCTCAACATGAGTGATGCTTTTGTTCATGCGATCGGCGATCTGGGCTGGACTCCAGTTTTGCCCGGCCAGGCGCTTGTAGCCTTCTCCACGTTCCAGCGGCAGCAGCTCTTTGCCTTCGCTGGTCTTGATCATCATCACAACAGCGTCGGACTGATTTCCTTTGAACTCGTTGACCATCAGGCCTGGAAGATTTGCACCGCGCCCATCTGCGATGCGCGCGCCAGTAAGGCGATGGTGACCTTCTCGGATCACGAGGCGAGGGTTGCCGTCGATGATCTTCAGTTCTGCTACGACTGGAGGCACATACAGGCCCTGCTCATAAGACTTGGCGAAGCCTTCGGCGTGGTCTGGGTCGATGGGCCTCAGATTGAAGCCTTCTTCAATTGCAAACCAGTCAAGCGGTGCAATGTAGATGTTGTTGCGAATCATCTGTTCGTCGCGTGGAACACCAGTTTTCTTCAGGTGTTCGTCCAACTGGCGAAACGATGCAATGCGTGGTAGATCGGTCATGGTGTATCTCCCTGATACGTTCGTTGAGGTCGTGCTCAGTTCATCACTGCTCTGGAATATCCCAAGCACAAGAAAAACCCCGCCGGGGCGGGGTTGGAGTTATCGACTCACGGGTGGTGAATTCGGGAAACGACCAAGCCTTTCCTCAAATACGAGCCGGCTATGACCACAATCCCAGAGGGAGAACATAAGTCCTGTACTCATGTCCGCGGCCATAAAATCCTCTCCGTTTGGAATGAGGCTGTATCCGTTGGCTGAGATGAGATCGAAAACCTCATCCCAGGTACTGGCCCCGCGAAGCGCCTGGAAAAGGCCGGCTCTACCTTCAAGCTGCTGGGTCATAGCCACGCGAGCGCTATAAAGCGAACGACAGCCGCCGGAATCTAGCTGGTCGGCCCATTCACCAAGCCTATTGAGCACCGATCTCATTGACCGCGCCCTCAGCAGGGGTATCTAGCTTGTCTTGGTTGGGAGCCTCGTCGCGCATTTTGACCAACTGCTGCATGGTCTGGAGTAGCACCTGTGTGCTTTGCGCACCCTTCACCAGCAGTTTGTTGCCTGTGAGGTTGTCGACTACAACCGTTGCTGGCGTGCCGGTGACGCCCATGTTCGTGCCTTTCTTCACCTGACCCTCGATCAGGGCTTGGTATTTACCGCTTTCCATACACTGGCGATAGGCATCAAGGGGAGCACCGACCTCCTGAGCAAGACGCTCTACATCTTCGACACCTTGGCCATTGAGTTGAGTGCGTGCAAACCATTCGCCAGTAAACGCCCAGAAGGCTTTGTTGCCGGCGACCTCTCCCACGCACTCAGATGCGTGAGCTGCCACTTCGGCGACAGGGTTGTGGAAAGCTAGGGGGTAGTGCTGCCATTCCCAGTTAATACGTCCTTCGGACTTGTCAGCCATCTGCTTTGGGGTGTCATGGAAGCGCTTGCAATACGGGCATTCCAGGTCGCTGAACTCGACCAGGGTAAATTGTGCATCCATGCTGCCGTAGATATGCCGCCCTTCAATGCTGGTGTCAGCTGCACCGCTCCAATTCGAGAGGATTTTCGCTTTCGCTGCGTTGATCTTCGCGATCTCGCGATCCTTGAGAGTTTTGTCGACGGCTCCTGGCAGCTGCTCAACGAGGGCTTTATTCACTGCCATGTCGGTGTAGCTCTGACCCATGTAGACAGAGGCGCCCACAGCAACGGCAGAGGTCAAGATGGAAACACCAATGGCTGTGGCAAGGGTGGGATTGAATTTAGGCATGGCTGATCACTTATAGGAGGGGGGAAGAGACGGTTTCAGGTGAAGAGGGACATCCTTCGGGGTGCCTTCGACGAGAATCACCCACTCCTCGTAGCTCAAACGCTGAGCCCCTTTGCAGAGCTTGTTCCGAACGGCGATATAGTCGTCGACCGTACCGGCCGCGTTGGCCAAGGTGACGATGCGCTCGCTTGCCGCGGGTTGGCCGATAGCGAACGCCTGCGCCACATTTGTAGAATCAGCACAGTTATCCTGGAACATGGCCGAGGGGACCGCAACGCTATCGTTCGTTGGAGGACGTGCTTGCAGCTCTGGATGCAGCTTGCCGGCAGGTGTCTCGAGAACATCGAGGCTGCCAAGAACATGTTGATAGGTTGGCTTTCGCAACGCTGCACCGCCTCGGCCCGTATGTCCCCAGCTGGTGTGGTATTCACGCATGTCGGGCTCGTAGCTTGCGACCTCGAATGGTGTGCCTGGGTTAGGGGGTTCTGGCTTGTTGGCACAACCCGCTGTGATCGCCAAGCCAATGGCCAGGCTTAGCGGCAGGAGAGATTTAAGGTGGTGCATGGTTGATCCTCTGAGGCTGGTAAGGATCATTTTCCTCCGTACAGATGAGGGGATGGCCCGTTTTCAGGACGAAAAAGCGACTGAAAAAACGTTGGTAAAAAACACGCTTGCCAATGGATTCTGCTTGTTGCAGACTTCCTATCACGTCGAGTAGCTCGGCGTTATAAATTCGGATTGCAGGCCTTGCAGTCCATCTCTCAGGCCCAGCGCCTCATGGTTGAATCTCAACCATCATGAATTCCCAGATTAAGTCAGCCCACATGTGTGGACTGATTTAGTCATGCGCTTCGTCGCATGGTCGGCTTGTTGGCCGTCTCAAAAGTACAACCAAAAACCCATGAAAAACCAAACCCCAACGGGGCTGCTATTGCCCCCGTATTGGGGTAATGCCGCCCCGTAGTTCTATCTAAAAGGAGAAATACTATGGCCCGCGGCGTAAATAAAGTGATCTTGGTTGGTACCTGTGGTCAAGATCCAGAAACTCGCTACTTACCTAACGGTAATGCAGTAACCAATCTCAGCCTTGCAACAAGTGAGCAGTGGACAGACAAACAGACGGGACAGAAAGTCGAAAAGACCGAATGGCACCGTGTTTCATTGTTTGGGAAAGTCGCTGAAATCGCTGGTGAGTATTTGCGGAAAGGATCGCAGGTATACATCGAAGGTAAGCTTCAAACACGAGAGTGGGAAAAAGACGGTATCAAACGGTACACCACCGAAATTATCGTCGACATGCAGGGCAAAATGCAGCTCCTGGGTGGTAGGCCAGAGCGCGACACCTCTCAAGGGCAACCCCGTGAGCAGCGTCCGCAACAGCAACAACAACGTCCTAGTCAGTCACCACGCGATCCTGCTCCACAGCATGATCAGCATTTTGACAGCTTCGACGACGACATCCCTTTTGCCCCTATTAGCCGTTTGCTTCTAAACATCATCTAATCAGGCAGAAGTCAGTCAAGAATTAACGCACCTCCGGGTGCGTTTTCTTTTTAGAAAGGAAAAAGAAATGAGCGATAACTTCCAAAACGCAGTTGCAATTATTGCGAAGCAAGAAGAAAAGTTCATCAAGCTAGTGGAGTCGTCGAAGACTGACGTGATGTTCAAAAATGAACTGCTGTTTGCATCGCAGGCCATGATGAACAACGACTATCTGTGCAAGTGCGCTACGACTAACCCGCTAAGCCTTAGAAATGCGTTTAGCCAGGTTGCGGCATACGGATTGACTCTTAATCAATCCCGACAGCTCGCGTACTTGGTGCCCCGAGACGGGCAGGTGGTTTTGGACGTGTCCTGGAGGGGCATGGTCAAGGTCGCTGTGAACGACGGTGCGATCCGTGATTGCATCGTTGAATTGGTCTACTCGAAAGACAAGTTCGAGTACAGAGGGAAGCGACAAAGCCCGACCCATACGTTCAACCCCTTCGATAAGAAGGCTGATCGTGGGGAGTTTGTAGGTTGCTACGTCGAAGCTCTTCTGCCTGATGGCCGTGTTCACGTTGAGGCGGTTACCGCTGATGAAATCAATGCTGCTCGCGATGCTTCGGAGCTGTGGAAACGTAAGAAGAAAGGCCCTTGGGTCGACTTCGAAGATTCCATGCGCAAGAAGTCGGCCATCAAGATCGCAAGGAAATACTGGCCTCAGACTGGCTCAAAGCTGGACGGAGTGATTCAGTATCTCAATACAGACGCTGGTGAAGGGTTCTCTTCAAACGATGTACCAGTTGAGGTTGTTGAGCGATACATGGGCACTGCTGATGTCGTGGAACCTGAACCGTTGCCTACCTCTAACCAGGTTGATCAGGAGCCGGCACCAGCCGCTCAGCCCGAACAGGCGGCTAATCCAAAGGTTGCAGATCCTGCCCCGGCAGGTGACGTGATTGAAGGTGAAGTTGTTCGTGACGGTAGCCAAGTTCCGCCCCCTGCTGATCTGCCTAAGAAGACGATCAACAAGGTTGCGGAAGTCGTTCGGCGTGCCCGTGCTGCCAATTGCTGGGAACCTGCTTTCGAGTACGTCTCTACATGGCCTGTAGTTGCTCGGGATTACGCTGTAACTCAGTTGAAATCTGCGCAGTACGTTGCTCAGTCGCAAGGCGAGTGACGGTAAAAAACGCTTTGAGGGGCCTTTTTTGCATAGGGCGCTTCGAACTGACCACAACCCTACGGGGCTTCCCCGTAAGGGGGCTCCGTCAGTTTAAAAGGAACCAATCAGATGGCTGACTTGATCGTCTTCATTCTGACTCTGCTGCTGCCATAAGCATCAGCAAACAAACTCCCTGACGGGGCATATCCCGCCAGGTGATTGCCCTTGTCGCTCTCTGAAAGGAAAACGATATGGCAACTCATACCCAAGATGCAGAAAGCCTAGATCCCCCTGTTGAACAACAGAGGGATCTATTGGCCTCCGCAATCGGAGAAGCTTTGGTGAAGGCCGGAATGATCGGCCCAAACACGCCCCTCACAGGGCCTCAGCTTCTCTACTTCCTCGATCAGCTGGTTGATCACTACAACGAGCTGTGCCGCTCGGTCGACGTTGTTTACTGAGACTTAGCCGCAATACACACCACCCTGAGGGGGCATCGCCCCTACAGGGAAGGTGCCTCTTTTTCAGGGCTAAAAATCTGAGAAGGAGATACACCATGCGGACTTACATCCTATCGATGACCATCCTGCATACACGGCAGAAGGCTACCTACCGTTGTGAAGCAACCACCTTCGGCGAAGCGATCGACAAAGCAGAAAAAGCTCATCCGGGCTTCTTTTCCGTTCTGACCAACTCCCTGCCAGGAGAGCAGAACAATGCGACCGTCAACCGTTGAGCGCCTGAAGGAATCCCTTGCTAGCTGGGGGGAGATGAAAGAGGAGGGTGGTGCGTTCGCGGAATACGCTGACGAAATGATCGAGCAATTTCAGGTGAAGCTCATTCTCCTGGAATACCTGCTCTGTCAGTTCGCTATCCATGGACTTGGCTTGACGCTGAAGCATCGGAGCCGGGATGCCTGGGGTGTTCTTATCCCAGACGCATCTCAGCAAGGGCGCTTTCGGTGGCAGGCGTTTCAACGTGATGGCTTCACCGGCCATTGCACGCATGACACGCCGGAGCTCTGCATTGGCGACATGCTTGACGATGGATACGCGCTTCTCGATATGGGGGCGCTTGATCGATTGTCGGGTACCGTTGAATGGCAGCGCGGCATGGAGATCGTCGCTGTGATTCAGGCTTGCAATGCAGGTCAGTTGAGCTTCGAGGATGCCATGCGCAAGCGAGAAGAAATTTACTCCCGCTATGCGAAGGTTGCGTAAGCGTGAGCATCACTGGAACACCAGAGAAAGAATATCCCCCAGGGGGCGAAAGCCCTCAGGGGATTTCGCCTTTTTGGGGGTGCCACTTGGGTTTTCGAGCCAGGGTGGTGAACTTGAGAAAAGGAGAAATCAGATGAAGACCTTTGAATCCAGCCGCTTGCTGGAGTTCTATGGGGGTGTCAGCAATGAAGATCGTTGACATCGCACAGCGGACTCCCGAGTGGCATGAGTGGCGAAGGGAAGGCATCAGTGCAACCAGTTGCGCGGTCATCATGGGTGAGAACCCAGATAAAACGCCCCTGGAACTGTGGAAAGAACTGGTCGGAATTGTCGAGCCAGCTGACTTGTCGGTAATCCCGCAGGTTAGGAGGGGAGTCAAGTTCGAACCGCTAGCGCTACAAGCCTTTGAGGACAAGTACGGCAAGATGGCTTTGCCGTTCTGTGCAGAGTCGACCGCATACCCTTTCATTAGGGCATCGTTCGATGGAGTTCTGGATGACAAGTCTCCGGTAGAGATCAAGAATCTCTCCGAAACCAACCATCTGGAGGTGCTGCAACTCAGGGAGCATAGCAAGGCATTTAAGCTGTACCGCTGGCAAGTGATGCATCAAATGATCGTCAGTGGAGCACGGCGCGGCTACCTGTGGTTTTGGTCGCCGAAGCATGAACCCTGCTGTTTGATCGTTGACTGGGATGACCTCCTGGTGAGGCGAATCATTCAGGCAGAAGAAATCTTCTGGGGGCTGGTGATGCGCGGTGTGCCGCCTGAGGCCGATCCGAAGCGGGACGTTATTCCGCTGGATAGGCTGGACCTGGCTGCATGGCGTCCGCTAGCAAATGCCAGGAGGGCGAAGGAGAGCAAGATTGCTGAGCTGAAGGCCCAGTTGAAAGTGCTCACGATGGAAGCAAAAGACCTTGAGGCCGAGATCCTGCCGTTGCTGGGGGAGTTCCGCCGGGCCGATGCTCTGGGTGTGAAAGTCACGAACTACGAAGTGGCTGGCACTGTGGATTGGAAAGGTGTTGCGCACGAGCTGGAGGCGGTTATTCCGCCCGATGTGATCGCGAGACACCAGACCGGTTCGTCAATGGCTACGCGGGTCTCTGTGGATGCCTCCTACGATGAAAGTAAGGCCAAGCCTGAGCCGTTGCCCCGCATACGGCAAAAGGTGGACGTAATAAATGAGACGGTCGAAGAGCCGTCGCAGTTTTTCGGAACCTTCTGGTTCTAACCCCTCAGCCCGGCACTTGCCGGGCTTTTTTTCGACCATAAAACCGCCTGAAAACGAAACTCAAGGCGGTATCCCTCACGCATCATTCTCAGCACACAATATGGCCGAGAAGCGTATGCCTGCATTTTCATTTCTGAAACGCCTGTGGCCTCGAAGCGAGCGTGCCCTTACGGACAGCTTCGCGCACCCGGCCGAACAGATGATTACTCCTGAGATCAAGCGTTACTTGGAGAACCATAACTGGCGAAACCTTCGGTACCCACCCTACCAAGAGGGCTATCCAGGCGGGGTTCCCGGCCAGTGGTTCATGCGTAACTATCAGCACGAACTGTACGACCGAATTATTCATTCAGTCGGTATGCCTGCCAGTGACCTCCAGCTCTACGTTGAGCCGATTCTGGTGAATTTCGCCGAGTTGGCGCACATGTTGCCGGCCTCGGAGAACCACCATCACTCAGGGCCAGGGGGGCTGCTCCGGCATAGCCTTGAGGTCGCCTCACTTACCCTGGATGGGTGCCTTACGACTGCTTTTGACACAAACGAGACGCCTGCACGGCGAAGTATGCGCCTGCGTCGGTGGTATGTAGCGGGCATCGCATCAGGACTGCTACACGATGCAGGGAAGCCTCTCACGGATATTCGCGCCACTGACTTTGAAGGCAACAACCAGTGGATCTATGCGCAAGAGACGCTTCATGAATGGTCTGTTCGAAACAAGCTGAACCGCTATTTCCTGCATTGGAATTCCAATAGGCATGGGAATCACGTTCAGGTCTCTGTAGCGCAAGCCACTCGAATCATCCCGCCAGCTGTACAGGCGTGGCTGATTGAAGGTGGCCACGACATCTACGAAGCGCTCCTCGATGCAATTTCCGGGGCCGGCAGCTCGCCTCTAACCGATTTGGTCAAGTGGGCCGACTCTGCATCCACCAAGCGCGATCTCAATCGAGGCTCGAATAATGGCGGCGGCAATGCAACAGGCGTCCCGGTACCGCGATTGGTGTCGGATGCGATGCTGCGTTTGCTGAGTGACGGAACCTGGAAAATAAACACTCCTGCCGGGCGCGTATGGGTTGCAACTGATGGTGTCTACATCGTTTGGAACCAGGGTGCGGAAGAGATTGTGAAGATGCTGGTTGGTGACGGGGTTGTGGCCATCCCGAGGTCACCTGACACGTTAATTGGTACCTTGGTAGAGCACGGAATAGCAGAGAGAGCGCCAAACGGAGAGCTGTACTGGCTGGTTACACCGCACCTTCTGCGTAAGAACGGAAAAGGTCCGGCGCTGCGCTGCATGAAGCTGGTTAATCCGGACATCCTTTTCCCAACGACACCGATCCCGCCGCCCGTATCCATCAGCCTTGGGAAGGAGGGAAAGCAGAAGGATGTCATTGCCCCTAACGATACGGCCGGCGCAGCCGCGAACGCGCTCAGTGAGCATCAGGAAGACCTGTTTGGGGCTGATCTGACCGGTGACTCGAACGGTGATACTGACGCCGATTCAGGGCAGGCATCTCACAAAGAATCCACGGCTTCGAAGCCAGCAAGAAAGAAAAAGGCTGCTCCAAGGCAAGCAGCGCCGGTACCAACGACTGCTTCTTCAGGGGTAACGCTCAATCAAGCGCGGATCACCGTCGAAGGCGATCCTGTTGCTGCGAAGTCAGAGCCGGAGGCTGACAACACCGTTGTAACCGTTCCCTCCCAACCAGAGGAAGTTATGGAGCCCGAGCCGGAGGAAGCAACTCAGGAGCCTCCTGCCAGTCTTGAGGAGATGCTGCTCTTTTTGAGCCCCCATTCGCCTGTGGCTGAGCCCCCTCAGGAAGAGGCTATCCCGGCCGCTGAGGCTGAAACGAGCACCGAGTCCTCTGACGCTGATACCCAAGCTGGATCAGGGCAAGGGGCACAGGAGCTGTTGCCTCGCCAGGAAAAGATCTCCCTCAACACCATCATGGGGCAAGGCAAACGCACGCGTAAGGCTACGCCGCCGATGGAAACGAAGAAACAAGAAGTCGGAGAGGCTGGCCCTGTGGCGGGTGAGACTTCAGCCGCTTCCAGCATCTTGCCCGCCGATGTTGCATCTAAGCTCACAGCGCACGAATGCTACCTACTGGAGCGACAACCCGATCTTACCCAAAAGCTCATTACGGCGACTCAAGACCCCGAGAATGCTGCATTAGCAAGAAATAAGGTATTCGTTCGGCTGGGAAAATCCTCGTTCCTTGCTGAGGACATCCACCCGCTCGTCCATGCGGGATGGTTGTGGCAGGACATTACTGTCGAAGGGCCGGCCCTGACCCGCACCCTACAGTCTCGTGAAGGCTTCATGCTCACCGCCGACTACAGCGTCATCTACTGCAAGTTAGCGGAGCTGGACTGGGCTATTCCTCACATATCTCGGCTTCGCGAGGCCGACATCCCAAGCCTCGAGCAAGCTGTGAAGACGCTTATCGAGAAGGCCGTACTTGAGGAAATAGGCGGCTCGCCTGTGCTCAGTCTCACAACTTTCATGCTCACGAATGTCGCTGAGCAGTTCGGTATCACATCAACATCTCTAGAGAACGCAGTGTTCTGCTTCCGCGATGCCGTCAAGGTCGCCAAGCGCAGAAAAATCTTCGTTCGCCCCCTTTACGAGGAGCTTCCCAAAAAATGAGTGAATGGGATTACACCAGTTACTGGCGGAAAAACTACGAGGCGCGGGAAGCTGCTGCGTGGGGTTCTTCAATGCTCGCCGGCACCGCCGTTCAATTGATGACGCAGATGCCGGTAACCCCATATCTGATCACGCTTGGAGTGCAGGCTGGATTCGCGTTAGCTGCTATCCCACGGGCGTTACGCGTTTACCAAGCAAAAGCTTGCCTGCTAGGAAAAGAGTTGTCGTTTATCACCTTGGAGGAGGTGATGGAGCTGGTAAAGCGTCATCCTCACGAATTCTATTTCGGCGAGGCGTTTTCTTGGAGGCAAATGCACGGGCAATACGCCTTTGAGCTTCAGGCAATGGATGTAGAGGCCATTCTAGGAAAGAGAGGTAGGCGCCAGGCCAATGTGAAGGGCACGCGGTGGATACACGGTATTGGTATGGCAGAAGAAGAGCCATGCTTTCGGCCACACGATCAACGTTCTATTCATCATTTGATAACTGGTACTACCGGTGCCGGAAAAAGTCGATGGTTTGATATCGCTATTGCTCAGTGCGTTGCCCGCGGAGAGGCGGTTATCGTAATTGACCCAAAAGGGGATAAAGGTCTTGCTGCTACATGTAAGCGCGCCTGTGCTGCGGTCGGTAAACCGAGCTTGTTCAAATATTTCCATCCGGCGCATCCAGACAAATCCGTTCGTTTATCTCTGACGAAAAACTTCGGCCGAGCTACTGAAATTGCGTCTAGGGTCGCGGTGTTAATGCAGAGCAAGGCAGGTGATCCGTTCCAGGCCTTTGCCCAAATGTCGTTGAACAGCGTTATTCAGGCCATGCTGATATGCAACATTCTTCCAACACTCGTTGGAATCAGGCGGACACTCGAAGGTGACGTTCCTGGGCTAACAATCAAAGTTGTGATGGCCTATGGAGCGAAAGTGTTTGGGGAGGCTGAATTTACACGCATGGCGGACTCAGCAGTTTTGTCCGCAAAAGTAAAAGACATTGAGCAAAAAGCTAAGGTATTGCGCCGCGTTTACTACAACGACATTGCGAAGGTCAAAGCGAATACTGACCTTGAAGGTTTGCTGACAATGCTCGAACACGAGCGGGCACACTTCAGCAAAATGATCGCCGGTCTATTGCCTATTCTCACAATGCTCACATCGGGCGAGATGGGCCCATTGCTATCTCCGCACACCGACGACGAAGATCCTCGACTAATAAGCGACCTCAACTCGGTAATCAACGCTGACCAAGTTCTGTACCTCGGCCTCGATTCACTTGCGGACCCAATGGTTGGTTCGACTATCGGTTCGCTTGCTCTGGCCGACTTGGCCTCTACAGCTGGTGAGATTTACAACCATAGGTTGCCTAAACCAGTAAACATATTTGTTGATGAGGCTGCTGAAGTTATCAACGACCAGCTCATTCAACTGCTTAACAAGGGGCGTGGCGCGGGAATCAATCTTTACATTGCGACGCAGACAATTGCCGATTTCGTAGCCCGTATGGGCGACGAGGCCAAGGCAATGCAGGTACTTGGTAACTGCAACAACATCATTTGTTTCCGCGTCTTGGACTCCGATACCCAAGAGTTTGTATCGAAGAAAATGACACCGACGCGGTTCAAATACGTGATGCGAACTCAGGGCAACTCAGCAGGTGAGGGTGGAGTGTTGCAGGGAGGTAATGTCGGCGAGCGTCTTATGCAGGAGGAGGGTGAGCGCTTCCCTGCCGCTCTTCTCGGAGAACTACCCGACTTGGAATTCCTTGCGATCTTCGCCGGCGGCGATATCCGCAAGGGGCGACTCCCTATTCTCACCGGCCCGACTGCCAACTGATTCCGGAGTAAAAAATGACTGTCTCGATTCCACTAGAAATTCAGCGGCTCACTGGCCTGGATGAGGCCTCAACAACTCGCCTGCGCACGTTTGATCTGGAATGGCGTTGTGGCACGCAATTCATCTTCAAGATGCTTGAGGCGGGTCATAAACCCGAGGTGATTGGCGCTGCCCTGATCGACGTGCTGGTGGCTTACCAGCGTATGTGTCGCGAAGGCATCAGCGACTTCATCCGGCTTCGGGTAGTGCTTGGCCACATCCTCCAGATCCTCACGAGCTACGGCAACGCCCCTGCACAGGATGATGTCGTCCGCTGGTGCGAGACAACCAATGTCCCGCAACCTATCCGGGAGTACCTGATCAATGGCTGACGTAATTGAAGAGAAGTGGCCAAAGGGTGTTATGGCCTCTATAGCGTTCTTCTTCGTACTGATCCTGATGCTAGCCACAGTTGCTCCGAACAAACTTGTGGATACGGTGATGCTGAAAGAGCGGAAGTGGGGCGTCGAGTTGCTTGGCAATTCGGACATGGACAAGGTGCTTGATAAGACCAATCGCTACTACTCGGCACTGGTCATCGACTCCGGGGCAAAAAAGATTGTCTCCGATATGCTGATGCCTCGAGGCGGTACAGTGGATGCCTTCGAAAAGAACGTGGATTGGTGGTTTCGGTATCTTGAATCCCGAGGCGAGGCGGTCCAGAAAATCATCTACCAGATGGTGTACCGGATCGTTTTGACGCTCTACTGGTTGCCACTGCTGATCGCTGTTCTGGTACCAGCTATTTATGCCGGCTGGATGCGTTGGAATGCCAAGCGACATGGATTCGACTACTCATCGCCCTTCCTGAATAACAACGCGGCGATCGTCCTGTCATGGGGCGGAATGCTCATCGTGCTCAGCGTCTTGATGCCTCTACCGTTACCGCCGCTCGTTATCTCAACCTTCATCGTCATCATGCTGCCTGTCGTGCTGTCTGTGCTGATTAGCAATCTGCCAAAGCGCATTTGAATTCTGACCACAAAACCGCCTGAAAACGAAACTTTCAGGCGGCTTTTATCCGCAGAATGCCCCTAACACAACGACAGGCTGACCCTTATGGCAACGAAAACGACATCCTCGAAAACGATCCCGTTTGCTATCGCTATCACAGCTCTAGCCACCGCTCTGGTAGTGGGCTCGTACTACCACGTCACCACCATGAGCGAGCTGCAAGGCCAGGTCAAAAGTCTCGAGGGTGAACTGGCTATAGCGAAAGCACAGGCAATTGACCCCTCCGCGATTCAGGAGATCGTTGACAACCTCAAACAGCACCCAGAAGAGGATATCCCCGCAGCTCCGGACAACTGGATCTATGGCGCTGCATCTGCTCGATACACGCTCATCGAGATGACGGACACGGAGTGCCCCTATTGCCGCGACCATTTCCCCCTCTTGAAAGCGCTCATCGAGTCGTCAGCGGGGCAAATTAATGCCGCAATTCTCCATGTTCCAGCTCTTGGTGAGGCTTCGCGCCGGCAAGCTCTGGCCATCGAATGTGCTGGTGAGCAAGGTGGTTCAGATGCTGCCTGGAAGTACACCCAGACGGTGTTCGATAAAACAGGTGGCAACGGCAAGGGGGTTTCAGAATCGCTCGTATCCCTTGCGACTCAGCTTGGCCTGGATGGGAAGCGCTTTGCGGCCTGCACAGATTCGAAGCAGGCCATCGAACGAGTAACCGGCGACCTTGATCAAGCAATAAAGCTGGGCATCCAACAGACTCCTTCGACCCTGCTCCTGGATAATCAGACAGGCATGTCGATGGTTCTTCAAGGTGCCAACGCCAGTCATGAAGGCATCCTTAAGGCGATCGCCAGCATCAGCAAAGCAGGGGGTGCAAAGTGAGTGAGCCCATCAAAATACCTGCATACATCGACCAGCCACCTCACGTGATGTTTTGGCGTTTGGATGAGGTGATGCCTATCGGAATTGGATTGGTTGCCGGCGTTCTCCTGGCACAGCTAATTCTCTGCACGGCGGCGGGTCTGTTGCTCGCTCGCTTCTATCGCCGCTTCTGCGACAACCGCCCTGATGGCTATCTGCTTCACGCCATTTACTGGCACTGGGGAGCTATCGGCCGGAAGAGAGTGCGATCCATGCCCAATTCCTACGAGAGAGAGTTCGTCTGATGCTTTTAAAGTCGCTTAGCAATTCGTTTGATGGCATGCGCGGAGAAAATCAGTTTCTGCGCATTGCCGTTGCTGGCCTTGTATTGAGCAATCTGCTGGTGTCCTGCTCTGCTCTCAACAAGGATGAAGTGGTAACCGTGGTACCACCCACTCTGACTGAGAAGGCCTGGGTCAGCAAAACACAAAGTTCCGGTGAGTATGCCGACGCATGGGCTCTGTACATCGCGATGATGCTGGGTAACGTCACCCCGCATAATGCCTCTGTAGTGAAGGATGCCCTGGGGCCTATCCTCGATAAGGCCATCTATCAAGACACGATGAAGGTTCTCGATACTCAAATTCATCAGATCCGCCAGGATCGTGTGACCCTGAGCTTCGAGCCGCAGAAGGTGCTCCGCGATAACATCAACGAGAACAAGTTCTACGTTACTGGCCGCTCCGTTAGTGAAGGGCCGGCTGGCGATAAAAAGCGTAGCAACCGAACCTACGAGTTTGAGATTGTGATCAAAGACTACAAGCCAGTACTGAGTTGGCTCAGCACGAACTCTGGTGATGCTCGAACTCAGGATGTAGTTGATCGCGAGAACAGTAAGGCCGAGAAACAAGCAGAGCGCGAGAAAAGAAAAAATAATCAGTAGCGCCAAGTTAAGGCACAAAAAGCCCATGCCGATGTTTTTGGCATGGGCTTTTTTTTGGTATCGCCGGTCAACGCCTATACAGAATTGCCCTCCGTTTTCAGACGCAAAAGTTGCTTGAAAACGCGACTCAAGCGGCGGAATGCCCTCCAGAATTGACGACAACTCAGAGCAGAGGTCGTCTCGATGTCACTTCCAGTTTCCCTCCATTTTTTCAAGCCAGCTGTGCTGGTACTGGCTATGGCGGCTGCACTGCCAGCTGTTGCCCAGGATCAGATTCAGATACCAGGCATGAACATGCCAGTTGCTGCCAGCGTGCAGCCTCATGTGGTTGCCAAGCCTGTCGCTACTCCAGAAAGCGTCTCGGAACGACAGGAGGAACCTCAGACGGAAAAGAAGCAACGTCTGGTCGCCGTCACTCCGGGCTCTGCTGAAAACCCCAGCGTGCCGGCCAGCGTTATGAAAAAGCCTGTGCCAACGCAGCCAATCGAGTCCCGCCAAGACGTGGTTGTTTCGAATGGCACCAATACCCTGATTCCCATCAGCCGTGGCCAAATGAACCGTATCGTCACGCCGTTCGATGTACCTAAAGTCCAGACAGTGAGCACGGCCGATATTTCGGTAAGCGGTAACGTTCTTTACGTCACAACTTCCGAAGATAAGCCGGTGACTATGTACGTCACACCGGACGACGATGAGACCGTAGCAATCTCCCTGACCTTATTGCCGCAGGGCGTTCCTCCCATCCAAGCAAACCTGATTCTGGCGAAAAATGTGCAAGGCCTTGCGAGCGGCTTGCCAGTCACTTCGTCTACGAACTACAGCGGCCAAGCCCGGAAGTGGGAACGCTCTCAGCCGTACATGGACACGCTTCGCTCCCTGATGCGAGAAATGGCGCTGGGCAAGCTCCCACGTGGATACAGCTTCGGTGCTCTTACAAACGGAAACAAGATCCCTGCCTGCGCGCAACCAAGCCTCAGCTTCGATTTTAGCAAGTCGCAGCTGATCGAAGGTCATGACTTCAAAGTCTTCGTGGCCACGGCAGAGAACGTGTCGGCCAAGACTGTCGAGTTCGATCACGCCTCTTGCACTCACCCTCAACGAGCGGCTGTAAGCGCATGGCCAGATGAGGTGCTTGAGCCTGGCCAGAAAACAGAGGTGTTTGTAATCACTCGGGTTCCGACCGAAGTGCCGCAAAGCTCCACCCGCCCAAGCCTGTTGCAGTAAGGGGAACCATCCGTGAAAGCGATTCAGCAATTCTTCGAAAAACTCACGCCGAGGGGCAAGCTGATGCTTGCCATCGGTGGGACGGTTTTGATCGTCGGCACTGTCGTAGGCGTGGCCATGAACGCAGCAACTCCCGAGCGTAAGTCACGCGCAGCGGCAAAGCCTCAGGTCGAGGCCATCCTGACTGACGAAGACCCTCGTGCGCTGGGCATGGACTCCCTTGCGAGTCAACAACGACAGCTTCAGACGCAGATGAACCGCCTTGAGCGAACGTTGGGGCAGAAAGAGAAAGACGTTCAACTCAAAAACACGCAAGAGAAGGTGAGCGGCTTGGAGCAAGAGATCCAGTTGCTTCAGAAAGAGTTGGCGCGGGTTGGACGCGATAAGAAAGGCACCGAAGAGAACGGGGATAACTCCTCCGACAGTTCCGCCGCCAACCAGACACGGTCCCCTATCCCCCCTCGCGAATCGGTATTCGTCAACAAGGCGACGAGCTCGCCGGCACAGCTGACAGACGTTTACTCGAACTTGCCTCCAGAGCCGCCGGAAGACCCAAAGTCGCGATCCACTGACAAAACGGAAGCTCCAAAGATCCGGGTGATCAAGGCCAAGGAAGACGAGGGTAAGAAGGATAAGCCAGAGGAGCTTTCTGTGTCGCTGCCCGCGGGTTCGATTTTGTCCGGCGTCTTGGTTACAGGCATGGATGCACCGACAGGGAAGCAGGCACAGCGTGACCCCTTTCCAAGTCTCATCCGCATCAAGAGCGAAGCAATTCTCCCCAACCGCTTCAGAGCGGATTTCCGTGAGTGTTTCATGATCGCGGGTGGGTGGGGGGATCTCAGTTCTGAACGAGCCTACATGCGTGCCGAACGTTTGTCGTGCGTTCGCAATGACGGCTCGGTGCTTGAAGCAAGCGTCGAGGCCTATGCCACAGGAGAAGACGGTAAAGCAGGCTTGCGCGGCCGACTGGTAAGCAAACAAGGGCAAATCATCGCTCGAAGCTTGGGAGCAGGTTTTCTCCAAGGTATAGCCGGTGCTTTTAATGTCCAAAAGGTACCAACAATCAACGTAACTCGAGCTAGTGATGACGGCAAGACAGTAGCTCCAGTTTACGAGCAGGCATTCGATAGCAACGCGCTTCAGTCAGCCGGGTTCAGCGGAGCTGGCTCAGCGCTTGAACGGATTGCTGACTTCTATTTGGAGATGGCGGAAAGCATCTTTCCTGTTATTGAAATCGACGCGATGCGTGAAGTTGACTTCATCGTTAATAAGGGCATGACCGTAAAGTTCAATGCAACCACTCTTAAAGTCAATGATGTTAATCAGTAAGGACAACGTGATGATCAAGCAATTTATCCTGGCGATTGCAGTAACGGCACTGACTGGTTGCAATAGCATCATGGGTTTGGGCTCAGATGAGTATGCATGTAAGGGAATGCCAAATGGGGTTACCTGCATGTCCGCAAAAGATGTGTATTCGGCCACTGAAGGTGATGATTACAAGACTCAGCTTAAAAAAGAACAGGAGGGCGGGGCGGCGAGCAGCGATAAACCATCAACTGGCAGTGCTACCCGCGTGCTGATAGCTGAAGGATCAGATAACGCACCGGTACCGATGAGAGCAAGGAATCCGCTTCCAATTCGTTCGCAAGCAGTGGTTATGCGAATTGCTATCGACCCATGGGAGGACGAGAAGGGTGATTTGTATGTGCCTGGTTTCATTTACACCGAAGTGGAGGCACGCCGCTGGGAAATTGGGGCTAGAAATCCACAGCCTACTCCAACTCTCCGCCCGTTGAGTGTGATTGGAAATAGTGAAGGCGCTAAGAAGAAGTAGTCACCGTCCCTACAAACACCTTGCCTCGGCAAGGTGTTTTGGTTTGTGCCAATAGATTCGTAGTGGTTAAAAGCAGCTGCTCATATTGATAGGTACCAGTATGATTTATACAAAGTTTAGTAGATTGGCTTTTACACATACACTGATAATCTTTTTCTTAACCTGCATGCTCGCTAGCATTGCTAGAGCAGAATTAGTACAGGTTGAATACCCTTCAGCCAACGGCCAAAAAACAGTTTCAGCATCGAAAGAGATGTTCATTAGTCCAAAAGGGGACATCGCCGTATATTTAAGCGCCGGAGTAGACAGAATCCTGAAAGCCCGACTGCTGACCTCAAATGGCTCTGTATTTGCTGAAGCCAAGAGTAGTCTGTTGGGGGCAAACGACAAAATTCTTGTTAACGGGGTTTCTTACTATGGAACTGTATTAAAACTGCCTGCTCCTACGTCAGGAGATTTCACTCTTGTTGCAGAGATTCTGAATTCCGATGGAAGTGTTGTTCTTCAAAGTGATCGCTATAACCTACAGGTCGACGTAACTTCTCCAGTTATCGGAGGGGAAATAGTACGTACTAATGGTGGGTACAACTATCCTGTTAGCGTCTTAGCTCCGTTAGCTTGGGGGGAGGACGCAGGTGGTACGGTAACAGTATCAGGGCTAGCTGATAAAAATTCAGGTATAGATAAGGTAGAATTCTTTGCAATAGACACGAATGGTGTGCGAAGAGCAGTTCAGAGCCTTCTTAATGTTGAAGCGGCCAGTGCAACTGTAAAGATCACTGACATCACAAGCACGAGCATTACGCCTTACGATCGTCAAACATATACAATGGGCTTTCGCGTATTCGATAAAGCAGGTAACTACACCGAAAAAACAATACCTATAGCTGTAGACCGAAAAACACCCGAATACGTTCGGGTAGAAGTTTTCGATTTGCAATCAAATAGCTGGATAGCATATGCCCCTAAAATGACGGTCTATGCGAACCCGGTGAAGATTAGGTATGTGCGCAAAAAGGTTGATCATACTAATTTCAATGGAACACTGTTTGGTTGGGGAGATAGTATCTACAACAGTCAGGACGCTGAATTTATATATTTCACCACCGACCTTGAGTACCCCAAAAATTCTATAAACTATTTTGTGTTTCAGAACAAAGCAGGGTTAGCATCAGTCCAGTATTATTCGAACTTCACATTCACCTTGGCCCCAGGGGTTGAAGGCGGTCCTGTTCCAATCGGTCTTACCTATCAGATCCAGGGAAGAGATTGGACAAATAGCGATACGATTCGAGAGTCAAAACCATTTGCAGTCTCGAGTGTTAAGATTTCAACTGAGCCCAGAGGTTATAACCAAATAGCAGGTGTAAATGGTGTTACTTGTGCTATTCCTGCCGGGCAAAAAGAATGCATACTTAACCCTAATATTAAGATTTCGTCCGACCGCGGTTATGTTCCTTATCCATACTTTGTCTCTAGAGATGATGGCACCTTTTCCGCCTATGGTGGATATTTATATACATATTGGGATTTTAATGCTCCTAAGGTAACGGGTATTCGGGTAGACTTTGCTGTACGTGAAGTTGTGGCGACTGTAGTCGATGACGATCGCATGCTCAATTGGCAGCATTATATGTGGGATACCCAAGAGTTTAGAATGATTCTTGAGGCTTCCGGGAAAAAGGCTATTACCTCTCCTTTCTCTGTTGTTGATCTTGACTACAAAACAAGAGAAGTTCGATTCAAACTAGGAAAGATCTCTAACGGGTTTTATCGAGTGGGTGTTGAGGCGGAGGATACATACGGAAATGTTGGCAATGCGTTCGTAACAGATAATACTTTCATTGATAGCAACGCACCTACCATCACCATTGCCGCCAAGGCCGCAATTGCAAGCCTCGATGAGATATTAATAACTATTAATGATGATGAAGATCCAACACCATCTATACAAAGAATAGCCCTCAAGGGTGGCCCGACCTCAACATCAGTAGACTTGGCCTGGCGCTCGGTTTCGTCCGGTAAGTATTTATTGGAGTACCCAATCATCTTTCCATCTGAGAATGAAAATGAGGTTTACTCTCTTGAGGTCACTGCTACAGACAAATATGGTAATGTCGCGATCCAAAGTAAGGCTTTCGCCTATAAGCCTCGTACTGTCGGGATTGTTAAACATCCCGATGGAGTAGTCCGTATCCCAGCTATCAACCATATTTTCAATCGGAATGATGGTACTGAAGTTATCGATAGTGCCCCGCTCACACTCAATGATGGATCGGTTGTTGCAGGCTCTTATGACTTGATCGCGTCTTTGCGTGGAGACGCTGTAGGTAGTTTAGTAGTTGCAGGAGTTTTGATTGAACCTGGCGCAACGATCGTTGTTGGGAAAATAAATTTTTCGAATACACAGGGCAGAATTAGCATACCCGTTAAATCTGGAGCGGAGGGTGTTATTGGGTCTAACAATCTAATTCTTTCTACTTCTGCACCCAATGCCCCCATAGTCTCCACAAATATCCGAACTTGGATGCCTGCGCCAATTGTTTCTTTAACAAGTGGACCGATTGTACAGGCGATGACTGATATTGCTGCTAAAATTGAACTTCCTGCGACTTCGGTTTGCAAGATAACATCTTCGGAAGTTGAAGCGAGAGAATCAGATGCTTTGCTTTCGCCTATGTGCTTACTTGAGTGGACAGAAGTTCCTAGCGGACTTGCAGTAACTGTTGACAGAACAGACGGTGTTACTAAATCATTTTTGAAGGGGCGTGCTTTGGAGTCGGGAGCACACAAGATTTCGTACTCGATTTCAATATTCAACAAAGGTAAAGAGAAGGTAGTTCTTCACCAAGGGGAAAAAGAGCTTTTAGTAGAACCAGCAACTGGATCATCTTCGTTCCAACAGTCCTTGAGTAAACGATCCGTTACACGCGCTCTCGACAATGTTTCGTTGACGATGACACAGCTCTCTGGCCCAACGTGTTCTATCACTGGTGATGAGGCGGCGGCAAAGAACGCAGGCATGAGCGGCGGTGCTTTAAAGTGCTTGATTGAGTTCTCGGTGATACCGAAAGACCTGGACATCAAAGCGCTTGATCCTCTTGAGTTGACCGGCGTTTTCACCCGTTCTGGGCAGCATCCGCTCCGCTGGACGGCTAGTGTCTACGACACCACCGGTAAAAAGATTACCCTCGAAGAGGGGCAATCGGTGATTCAGGTAATAGAACCGCCTGTAACAACTAAACTTACGGTCAGCGTCAACGAAAGCTCATCGGTGGAGGCAACTCCTGTAGAGGACTTCCCGGCGGCGTGGGAGAAGAAAACCTATTCAGTTCTGTCGAACCCATCACAGGGCTCTGTGGTGGCGACCCCTACTGGGTTCACCTACACCCCGAAGGCTGGATACGTTGGCTCCGATGAGTTCAGGTACCGCGTGCAAGACGTATCTGGGATGAGTGCTGAAGCTATCGCGGTGGTGAATGTCGCGAAGTTCAATTACGCCCCTACCTGGACGGGAGTAACCATTCAGGCCCGCGAAGGTCAGGTGAGTGACCAAGTTGATCCTGAGGTGCATGACATCAATCTCTGGGACAGCCATACGTTCAAGATCCTCACGAACCCGGCTCACGGGACTGTCCGTGTGTTCTACGGCCGTATGGAGTACACCCCTAATCCGGGTTTCTATGGGGAGGATTCGTTCACCTTCAGCGCCACGGATCAGGAAGGGCTCAGTGTTGAAGGGGAGGGAAAGGTCACAGTTACTCAGTTCAATTTTGCACCAACGGCTATCACCCCTTCGACGGTGAAGGTGTATGCAGGAATCGGTGGAACGGCCGATCTGAAAGTGATCGATCCGAACAACTGGGGCTCGCACACCTTACAAGTCGTCAAACAGCCAGCTCATGGCCACGTGACAGTTGAGGGAATGAGCATCACCTATAAAACCGATGGCCAGGCTGAAACCTCAGTTCAAATTCGTGCTATCGACCAAGATGGCCTCTATGTCGATCAAGATATTGTCCTGAAGCTTGTCCCGGCCTGGGAAATGTTCAAAGACCGCGAAGTTAAGCCTACCTCCGTAGCCCCGAGCATACCCGCCGTGAGGCACCAAATGACTACTCGTTTGGGTGCCTTTGCGCTCAGGATTCCCGACCAAGAAGTGATTCAGGCGCTCGGCGGCGAGATCATTGCTATCGTCACGCCTGACTCGAAAGTTGGGGTGACGCTGGAGCATCGTGAGCTTTCTCAAGGTATTGGTATGCGTCTGGTACCTGCCAAATTGAGTGCTGAACTGCTGGAGGCCCGTTTAGGCGGCTTGGATGTTGGGGTAGATGGGCAAGCCATCGTCTATCTAAGTCGCGCGGACATGACCGGCCCTGTGTATTCCGTGCCGGTGACCGTATGGTCTCCGGAGGGCACACTGACGGCTGATTCATGGGAGATTTTGCAAGCGTCTGGCCGTACTCAAATCAGCTTCAGCCCGAGCAATGGGGCATGCAGCATCATGACCAGCGAAGTTGTCGCGAAGACGAAAAATGCACTTCAGGATCGTGCTTGCTACGTCACCTGGACGAAAACCCCAGAAGAATGGCGTAACGCTAGTACCCTGGCCAACCTGTTGATGGATGCTGGTGGTAGTTCTTTGGGGAACCAAGCTATCGAGGCTAGCGCCTATGTGTTTGACACTAATGGCGTGAAATACAAGGTTGCTAGCTTCACTCGTGACCTGAAGATTCTTCCAGTCGCTGATCAGATACGCTTTGCCTTGAAGCCAGCACCAGTAGAGGCCTATCAGAAAGTCCAGGAGCTTTCCTTGTCGCTCCGTCACACGGATGGTCCTGTATGTGATGCAACAGCGAACGAAGGCGTAGCGAAAAAGACAGCACAGCAATGGTCGAGCCGCCCATCGTGCCTTATTCGTTGGATGCAGATGCCAGAAGGCATGGCCCAGCAGCGCAACACCGTCATGCCACTCGCGGAAGGAACAATGAGCCTGCTCGGGGCCAACAACATTTCCTGGAAGGCATCCATGTTTACTCCGAGTGGTCAGGAAATCGATATTGGCTACGGAGAGCACAGCGTAAACGTGGTCGAGCCACCCGCTGTCGAAATCGATATGCCGGCAAGCAACCTGGTAAAAGAGGGGCTTTATTCTGTCTCACAGCTCGGCGGCTATGTTGGTAGCGCGTCAGTGACCGCAATCGCGGCTTCCCTGGACGTGGCGATTAACCGGGCGGATGCACTGATTGAACGTTCTACGATTCCGAGCTACGGCCGTTCCCAGCGGTTTACGCGCTACATCGAAGGAGCCGAGGCCCCACTGTGGAGCGTAACGCCATACTCCATTGACGTTGGATACACCGCGCTCCCAAATATGAGGTCGACCAAGACCGCATCACTCCTGGCGGTCCCTCACGACAAAATTCTCCCTGTCATTCTCAATGACGAGAGAACCGTCCTGGATACGGTTAGCCTTCCAATCCGCGTGGCCATCAAAGACACCCGCTACATGGAGGATGCGTATCGGCTGAGCAGCATGGGCGACTGGGATATTCGCCTGCTTTCGACAACTGCCGGGGTCAACTACGAGCCGATGACAAACTGGGAACCAATCGACGAGAACGGGGAAGTTGAGTTCGAGGTCGATCTGCAATCGCTAACGAACAAAGCGGTTCGCATCATTGCTGAGGCGCGTGTTCGCTCTCCGGTGCCGGAATACGAGCTGATTCGGGAGTCGGGCTCGCCGATGGTGCTCTCCGTTCTCAACGGCGACTCCCTTGATGGTTCAATTCAGGCACTGCGCGTTATCGGCCCAGCTCCTCTTCGCAGCAGCTTCTACGCCGTCACCAATGATCGTTACCAGGCAGGAGACATTGGTGAGGTTCGCTGGGAAATGAGCAAAGACGGCGGTGTATCGTGGGAAGGCGTTGAGGCCAATGCGAAGCTGCCGCAACGGCTCAGCATGATCTTTCAGCGGGGTACATATCTGCTGAGGGCAGAGTTGACGAACCGCCATAGCGGCGCGAAATCCATGACGCCTACAGTCGAAGTTATTGCCTATGTCGTGCCTGTTGCCCGCCTCAAAGGCCCAGCAAACGTGTTTATTGGTGATAGCGGCACGTTCAAACTCACTGACCTCAAGGGTAATACGCTCGATACGACCGGAATGGTTGTGGAATGGTCGGAGGATCGCGGTAAAACTTGGGTCGCTGGGGACGGCTCCTACCGACTGGGCCGTAATTCTGCTGATCGTGTGTACCTGACGGCCAGGCTGAAGTACTCCGACTCCCCAGAGGACAAGCGCGTCTACAAAACCCTCCGCGCAGGTGTTGCGTTCCGGCCTGTCCGACCTCCTCGGGTACAGATAATCGGGCCGCGCCGTCCTGAGGTAGGAAAGGAAGCTACCTGGGTCGCCAACTTGATGATGCCGTACCCGAAAATGGATATGACAATGGATGGTGAGTTCATCTTGCCTGACGGCACGGTCGTCGACTCCACTGAAGTGAAGTACACCCCCACTCGGGAGGACATGGATAAAGAAGAGAGCTACATCAGCGTTCGGTCTTGGATCAATGGGTATGAGGATCGAGGCGGTTTGGGACTAACTCAGCACCGTCTCATTTTCTGGTCTTATGACTGGCCTGAGTGGAAGATCAACACGAAATACTCAGCGAAGTATGCGCCGGCAGACTTGACCATGACAGCTCGCTCTCTTGGCTTGTTCCGGGAATTCGAGGGCTTGACCATCGAGTGGGATATCCCACCCTACGCTGGCCTACAAATGATCAAGGACACCAACCAGACCAGTCGTATCGTGCGGCTGACTGAGCCGGGGATCTACACATTCGGCGCTCATATCTCCGACTCGCGGGGCAACTACAGCTATGCCGAAACAGAGATGGAGTTTTTGGAGCCTATTCCGTGGGATGTGAAATTGTCCTGGAGTGGGGATAACGACGCGAATCGTGCCCCGCTGGGCGTTCTGATCCGACCGTCAATCACCGGTGGGCACCCTAAGGATCAGATACTCAGCAAAACGTTCAGTCTCAACGGGGAGACGCTATCTAGCTCGGGGGACTATGGGCGAGCGACCCTTGAAAAAGAGGGTGTGTATACGGTGAAACTGGATGTCGCCAGCGCAATGGGCCACACCGCAGCAGGCGAGGTTGACATTCCGGTCGCAAGGAATAAGCCCCCGGTTTGCAAACTGGAGGTTGTGGTCGGTCGAACCTCCTGGCTGGCAAAAGCCGTTTGTACTGATGAAGATGGCCGGATGGCCAAAAACCTTTGGTTCATCAATGGTGAGCAGCAGGCTCTCAGCGCTAACAGCATCTCCGTACCAATGTGGCGTTATCCAAATGGCGAACCGGTAATTACCCTGGTAGGCATCGATAACTCTGGCGCGGAATCTCCTCCAGTCTCCAACAAGTAAAGGGAAGGGCCGCATAAAGCGGCCCTTTTTAATTTCCGTCGACAAATGCGCTTGAAAGCGAAACACAGGTTTGCGGAAAGCACGAAAAATGTCTCCGGAGCGCAGCCCCTGCGCATGTCAACCTCTAGGAGCAAGACCAATGCACGTCAACAAAGCAACCCTCCAAACGATGGCCATCGCAGCGGCAATGATGGTTGCCGGTACCGCGCTCGCGGGTACCGGCGGCGATACGTTCGATAGCGTGTGGATTACCTTGACTGAGTGGATGCAAGGTACCCTCGGCCGTATTCTCATCGGCCTGATGATCCTCACTGGCATCGGCGCAGGCGTTCTTCGCCAATCGCTCATGCCGTTCGTTACTGGCGTGGGCGGCGGTGTTGGCCTCTATGCTGCGCCGGATGTTATCGAGTCGGTAATGTCGGCAACTATCCCAGCAGCAGCTGTAGTCACCAACGCTCTCCAAGCCATGCCTGTAGGCTTCTGATCTCAGTCAGAACGACTCTCTGAAAGGCCTCTTTTTCCGACGCTAAAACGTCCTGAAAAAGAGGCCTTTTCTTTTCCGGGCCAAATACTCTGGGTGAATCGACTCAGGAGGTAAGCCCATGTTCAAACCCACCCAAACCATTCTTGCTATGACGCTGCTTGCAGTGGCTGGTACCGCAGTAGCTGCGAGCCCCGCGGACAAGAACGCAGACAAGGTAGTGATGCTTCCTGCGTCTGCAATGCTGGCGATCGAGAAGAACGGCAAGTTCGCCATCATCAGCGATACCGGGCGATTCATCATCCAGGGAACGGTCTATGACGTGTGGGCGAAGAAAGAGTTGAAAACCATCGAGGACGCTCGGATCGCCGCCAACTACATCCCAGTGGACAAGACCAACCTCGGTTTCAAGGATCTGGCCCCTCTCACTGTCGGCAACGGTGAGAAAGCGATCACCATGTTCTCCGACCCTGCTTGCGGGTTCTGCAAAGAGATCATTCAACAAGCCCGCACGTCTCTTCCAGAGGGGTATCGACTCGACGTGCTGATGTTGCCGCTGCTCAGCCAAGAGAGCGCTGTGCGTACCAAAGAACTCCTCTGCGCGAAAGACAAGGTTGCTGCTTGGAAAGCCGGAGCGGCCGGCGACATGAAAGCTCCTCTCGAACAGCTTCCGACAGCGCAGTGTGATCTGGACGTGATCTCGAAGCGCCGGATGACAGCTCAGTTTCTTGGCGCTCGAAATGTTCCTTTCCTAATTCGTGATGATGGTTTGACCCGAGAAGGCAAGCCTGAAGAAGGCTTGCGCGCCTGGATTGAATCGAATCGCACCCTCTAAGGAATTCAGAAATGCTCAAAGCGCTTATCCGCTCAACACCTCGGCTCTCGAAACTGATCAACGGTCTTGCCTACGAGCCGAATCTTTACTTGTTCCAGCTGGAAGGGAACCGCCTAGGATTCGCCTTCCTGTGTTCCCCTCTCTCAGGCTCAAACGGGGATGAAGGCGACCGCCTGAAGGCAGGTCTGACGGTCGACTGGCCCGAGAAGACAACGATCCAGTTCAGCCTCATTTGCACTGAAAATATCAATGAGATGAAGACGGGATTCCTTCGTCTGCGCCGGGCCTTCCGTGAGTCCGGCCGTACTGACCTTCCCGTAGAAACACAGGCGTTGCTGGAGAAAGTGACGAATGCGCGAGCCGATTATTTCAGCGACCGCACCATGCGCCCAGTTGATTCAATCTCAGGTGTACGAATTCGTGAGCAGAGTCTCGTCGTATCCGTAACTGTTCCGATTGCCAATGCTTTGCCTACCCAGACAGAAGCGAACGCGGCGAAGGAGCTTTTCGACGGACTGCGAACCTCGCTGGACAGCTGCAATCTTGCAGCCGTACCCCTCACCAACGATTCCTACCGAGAAATTTTCTCCTCCATCCTGAACCAGGGGCCGTCAGCGTCGTGGCGCGAAGATCCCGACATGAAGGCGGACACAGATAAGCCGTTGAACGAGCAGATCCTCGACTACAACCGCAGCCTCGACGTGAAGAAAGACCACCTTCAGATCGGAGAGGACTGCTTTGTAAAAACGCTCTCGGCCAAGCGCTTTCCTGATGTCATGTGGCAGGGCGATGCCTCGCAGTATCTCGCTGACATTCTGTCGCAGCGCGGCGGCATCAGGGGCAACTGCATTATCAACATGACCCTGTATTTCCCTCCCCAGCTGGAGACAAAGGACAAGCTGTCGAAACGCCGCCAATGGTCCATCAACCAGAGCTTCGGCCCGATGGTGCATTTCGTTCCCGTTTTAAGAAAGACGAAGGAAGCCTATGACACGCTGTTTGAAGACCTAGACAAAGGGCTCCCCAACGTACAGGCGACGATGACCCTCGTGGTGTTCGGCCGGAACCGGGAAGACCTTATTCAGGCGGCATCAAATGCTAAAAGCCACTTCGCTACGCAGGGCTTCAGTCTCATGGAGGACAAGTTCTGTGTGCTACCCGTGTTCGTGAACTCCCTGCCGATGTGCGCCGACCCGGATGCGATGAAGGAGCTGTTCCGATTCAAAACATTGAGCCTCACCCAGGCATTGCCATTGCTCCCTATCTATGGCGACTGGAAGGGCACTGGAACTCATGTGGCCCCGTTCATTTCCCGAAACGGTCAGCCGGTCAGCTTCCACCTCTTTGACTCCGATACCAATTACAACGCAATGATTGCCGCCCAGTCGGGCTCTGGTAAGTCGTTTGCGACTAACTATCTCATCACGTCGTATTTGAGTATCGGAGCGAAGGTTTGGGTCATCGATGTGGGCCTTTCCTACCTCAAGCTGTCTGAAGCGTACAAGGGCGACTTTGCACGCTTTGACCAAGAGTCGAACCTCTGCCTCAACCCCTTCGAGCTGATTGAAGACTACAGCGAGGAGGAGGATGTCCTGGTTGGGCTACTCTCTGCTATGGCTGCTCCGACCGTACCTCTGATCGACTTCCAAACCGCCGGTCTAAAAAGGCACCTCACACAATGCTGGGAAACGCTGGGCAAGAAGATGATTGTCGACAGCATCGCTGACTCTCTGCTTGCCGACCCAGACCCGCGTATTCAAGATATTGGCCACCAGCTCTTTGCATTCACCTCGAAGGGTCAGTACGGCCGCTTCTTTAACGGAAAGAACAATCTCAACTTCAAGAACCCCTTCACCGTACTCGAGCTTGAGGAACTGAAGGGGCGTCAACACCTTCAGCAAGTCGTACTCCTTCAGCTCATCTACCAGATCCAGCAGGACATGTACCTTGGTGAGCGGGACCGCCCAAAAATCGTGATCATTGACGAAGCCTGGTCGCTTCTCTCCCAGGGCAACGTTGGGGAGTTCATTGAGCACGGTTACCGGCGATTCCGGAAATATGGCGGTAGTGCCATCGTCATTACTCAGGGGGTCAACGATCTCTATCAGAATAAAGTCGGACAAGCCATCGCTGAAAACTCCGCGTTCACCCTACTGCTAGGGCAGAAGGCCGAAGCTATTGATGCTATCCAGGAAAACAAGCGGCTGCCGCTGGGTGAGGGCGGGTACCGAATCCTGAAGACTGTTAAGTCATACAAGGGGCACTACTCCGAGATATTCATGCTCACCCCCCGCGGTGCTGGGATCGTGCGGCTCACGGTGGACCCATATTCGATCCTCCTCTACTCGACCGCACCCGAAGATGTGCAAGCGATCCGAAATTACACGCTCACCGGTGTTCCGCAGGATGAGGCAATTCTGCGCGTGCTCCGTGATCGAGGTGTCGAGTACAACTCTGATCCGGCGGAAGTCGCGTAATGGTGTTGTCTAACCCCTTCAGCATTGAGGCCAAGGTGCGAAGGGCAATCGCAAAGGTTGATCGAGATCGAGCGCCAAAGCGACTCTCGGCAGTCTTCATCGGCAAAGGCCTACTCTTTTCAGCAGTGGTTGCCGGCAGCGTTGTGCTGCTGGCAACCCGTTACTCGATTGCTATCGCTAGTCAGGACTCCCTGTGCCTGCCCCCTTACAGGTTATGGATCATCGATAAAAAGGACGATGACCTGGTGCGCGGTGAAATCTACGCCTTTCACTCCAAAGGTCTGAGTCCGATTTTTGCTGATGGCACGATCATCGTGAAGGTACTTGAGGGAATGCCTGGCGATCGCGCCAAGGTCACGCTTGATGAAACAACCATCAATGGTGTTCCCGTAGGCAAGGGGCTTCAGGTCGCCAGCCAGCACGGGATTGATCCTCAGAAATATGTCCGCGAAGGGAAAATAGGCGAGGGCCGTTACTGGTTCTTCGGCCGCACGCCAGACTCTTTCGACTCGCGCTACTGGGGCTCAGCTTCGACAGACCAAATCATCGGAAAGGCGTATCCAATATGGTGAAAAAGCAACTAGCCCTGTGCATTGGGTTGGCCTTTGGTTGCACGATGGCCATCGCCGGCGATGACCTTGGCATTCGCAAGTACGACATCAATGAATTCAACCCTGTGCTCCTCGATCAGGTTAAAGAAATCAGTCGAAATGCGAGTGCCGCGCGCGCCGAAGCAAGCGGCCAAGATGACATGAGTTGGGTGAGTGAGATGGCCGAAAAGGCCATCGTTCAAGCCGGTGATGAAAATCCGCAGCAGAACGACTCAGCGCTGGCTAGCGCAGACGGCTCAGATCGCGAGAAAAAACATCCCCTTGGCGATGGAAATCGCACTCTGATTTTTGTGTCGTGGTCGATGGGCGCTACCGCCCTCAAAGACATACTTCTGTCGTTCGATGGACTGCCAGGTGTTGGCATTGTTTTTCGAGGAATACCTGATGGTATGTCGATGGGCGATGCTGTGACCAAAATGCACCTTCTCACGCAAGAGACGCAAAGCACAGTGAGCGTCCTGCTTGATCCTCTCGCATTCCAACGTCATATGGTGTCAGCAGTACCCACCGTGGCTCTCGAAGCACCGAATGATGCTCTGATCGCTAAAGCCGCTGGTTCGTCTTCTGTCAGCTACATCGAAGGAGCGGTCAAGGAAGGCAAGAGGGGAGATTTAGGCACTATTGGTTCCACAGAGGAAATCATCGAGCCTGACCTCATGGAGATTGCGAAACAGCGCATCGCAGATCTGGACACCAACGCCATGAAAAAGCGAGCAATCGCCCGGTTTTGGGATAACCACAAAGGGCATCCACTGCCGCCGGTAACTGAGAGTGCCACCCGCCTCGTCGACGCATCGGTCATTGTGCCCGATGACATTCTCGACAGCCAAGGCAGAGTCATTCAGAAGGCGGGAAGGATTAATCCACTCGACATGATGCCGTTTGACCAGAAACTGGTGGTAATCGATCCGACGCAGCCTTGGCAGGTTGCCCTGGCGAAGCGCGAATACGCAGACCACGGGAAAAATCTGACCGTCACGATAATGGCTACTCAGATTCCCACTGCTTCTGGTTGGGAACTGTTCAACAGCGTACAGGACAACCTGGATGCGCCTCTCTACCTATTGCCGCCTGACATGGCGGAGCGCTTCCAGATCCTTCGCGCCCCTTCTGTCGTAACAGCCGACACGGAAAACTTCATCGTCCGCGAGGTTGCTCAATCCGCCTTCGAGGAGGCCAATCATGAGCATCAATAAGGTAATAGCCACCGCACTTCTGGTGATTGCGGGTATGTTTTCCCTGCCAGGGATAGCGGCTGATGCGGCATCGTCCGGTGAGGTGATGTGTGAGGACTCTGGCCTTTTTGGTCCGAAGTTGTTCACCGACATCTGCTGGGCATGCCTATTCCCAATCCGTGTATCTGGTGTGCAAATAACCCCCGGCACAGCACCCGCCAAGGCTACAAAAATGGTCTTCTGTATTTGCCAGGAAGGCTCGTCCTCGATCTACAAGCCCGGAATCATTACTGCGATGTGGGAGCCGGCACGAATGGTTGAAACTGTCCGTAAGCCTGGTTGCTCGCCAACCCTAGGCGGTGTAACGCTCCCGTTTGGCAACAAGCGCAGCTATGGTCGGCTACGGCAGGACAACAGTACCCAGACAGGACAGGCCGCCGGTTCGTTCTACCACGCTCACCTGTATGCTTTCCCGCTGCTTCAAATCCTCGATCTCTACACGCCTACGAAATGCAATCCGGACGGTTATCTCGACCTCGATATCATCTCTTTCACTGAGATCGACCCTACCTGGAACAACGGAACGTTGGCTTTCTTCCAGCACCCCGAGTCCGCGGCCGTGGCAAACCCAATCGCTATTGCGGCATGTGCTGCCGAATCCGCGCTGGTTACCGCTCGAAAGGAGCCTCTTGAGTCGCTTTGGTGGTGTACCGGTACATGGGGGAGCATCTACCCATTTGCCGGCGTAACCGTGGCGCAAGATGCAAACCGGACGACAGCATTGCTGGCTGCGCGAGTGATCGCACAGCAACACCGCAGGGGCCTCGCTCGACGCACTATGGGTGATGAGAACGTGTGCAAGGCGGGGATCTACCCGACGATTCCGAAAAGTCAGTACAAAGTGACCCAGTTCTGGCCAAAGTCGCAGAACAGCAGAGCAATGTGGCTCGGAGAACCGCCCCAGACTTGGGAGGGCGGGCCTAGTCGGCATGTTCCAGGTACTGGGAACGATGCCATGTACATGTTCTGGCGATGGACCGATTGCTGCTCGAAGCTGTGACGAACCGTTCTAATGGAGAATCCGCCCGCAAGGGCGGATTTGCGATGGTATGAATGACTTTCTAATGCTGTATCTGCCCCCGGTTTTGATACTGGGGGTTCTAGCGGGCATCGCCCACGTCCGTTTACTTGAATTCCCTGCCTATCGAGGGTGGTGGGGGGAGTACAAGGTTAACTTCATGCTGCGCCTATGCCTCAGTGGCGATTACAAGGTGTTCGCCAACGCGATCTATCGTGGCAAGACAAGGGGAGAGTCGACGCAGGTTGACCACATCATCGTGTCGCGCTACGGAATCTTTGTCCTGGAAACGAAGTGTTTCAAGGGCAAGATCATTACCTACCCGGAAGCCCCTGATAGCTGGTTGCAGATCGTTGGTCGAAGGAAATATCGCGTGCAAAACCCGCTGATGCAGAACTACGCACACGTGAAGGCAGTTCAGAAGGTCACCGGAGTCCACTCTCAGAAAATCCACAGCTACGCAGTGATGGCAGGCCAGGCCAGTTTTACCCATGGAATGCCTGAGCGGGTCTACAGCATTTGGGGCGTGATTCGTAAAATCCAGTCCTACAAAGCCCCGGTTTTTACTCGGGGCCATGTGGTGTCAATTTGCCGGGCGCTGAGCGAGCGCAGAGTCAAGGGGGGGTATTGGGCTGCCAGACGACATGTCGAAAAGCTGAAGCGCCGAGGGGAGGATGGATCTACAGCGTGCCATGAAGATAGACCCCGAGAGGAACACCTATAGCCACTCCAATAAGAACAGCAGCAGTGACAGAGACGATCGCGACCTTATCCCAAAATACTGCCTCGGAGGGCGCTTCAAGTGATTCGTCGGTGGCCAGCTGTTCTTCCCACAGTGGGGTGGCTTCGCGTGAAGGAGGCTGATCCGTCGCTTTTCTGCGTCTTCGACTGCTTCTTGCCTGTGTTGACGTAAGATCATCAAGCATAATGACTCTCCTAAGCAAAACGCCCCGCAATGCGGGGCGTTTTCATTACTGGCGCGATCAAGCAACTGCTTCTTCAGGAAGCGAATCGAGAGGGTCGGCATTGCCATCAGGCTCAATGTGACCAGCCGCCTCGCGCTCCTCCTTGTCAGCGGTCACTTTGGCTTCAGCCTTCTCGATATCTTCTTGGAGCTCTGCGACCTTGCTCGCGTATGCCTTTGCACGCGCGCTCTGACCGAGCCCAACGAGCGAGCGGATCAGCCGTGCCATTTGGTTGCTCTTGCTTGCACGAAACTCCTCAGCCTCCGAGCTATCGATCTTCTCATGCAGCCAGGCTGTATCAACCTGGATAATCAGATGGTCAAATGCCTGAAGCAGGCTGCTCATCCGCTTGATTTCTGGGCTTGTGATTTCGAATTCACGAGTCAGTGGTGAGCTGTACCCTGCAAGCTCTTTGATTCCCAGGCTCTTCAAAAGCGTGTCCATCCGCTCAGCCTCGTCACGCACGGCTACTTCCATGCGCTCGATTTTCTTCGAGACCGCATCGACCACAGCTTTGTGATCAAAAGTCTTGAGGTTTTTGGCCAGCTTGCGGGACGTAACGTCGATGATAAAAAGGGCCGTCATGAGGCTATCGAAACGGTTGCCGGCAAAGAACTTCGCCTGCTCAGTGTTCAGTACCATCTTCCCTTTGAGGGATGGCTTGGAATATTGGTACTTCGTCGGTTGTGGTTGAGTGGTCGCCATTAGCGGTTTCTCCGGATGTTGGTGGCCGGACTATTGCACCAGCTTGCGGAGCCTCTGGATTTCGATTTCGCGCACGATTTGCGTCGGAATTTGAAGTGATTTTTTCTGGTTGACGACAGACTGAAATGGCGGCGAGAATTACATCACTCATCGGCTAAGGTCGATTAAGAATTTGCCTCCTGGAGGCCATTGACCCTAAGTGACAGCATGCTGCTGCCACTGGTACCCAAGACGTGTATGCGTCTGGGAGCAAGCCAAGCTGAGCTTATCAGCTTAAAAACCAAGCCTACGTTCGCGTAGCGCCGATCAAAAAAGGAAGCCATTGGCTTCCTTTTTTTGTGTCACAAAAACCCTGACGGGGAACTCCCGTTAGGGCGTTCTCCGTTTTAAAAAAATGGAGAACTGAAAATGGCATCTACAACCCTCAAAGTTAAAGTGCTGACCGCGTTTGGCTTCCTCGTTGCTACGTTGGGAGCTGTATACGCACCGCAGTTTGCAAAGCATGTTTTGCCTTTGACACTCTGCGTGTTTCTCGCCGTGGTAATCCTGAATGCTGAGCAGATCCTGCGTGGTGTTCTGAGCTACCTACGCGGTTGTCTGAAGGCTTCGGCTCCTCAAGCAACCAAGACCTTACCCAACGCCCGTTGGTGTAGCAGCGTCGATTATGACAACTACTACATTCCCTCCTACCTGCGTCGCCAGGGAGAAGAGAAATGATCCGTATTGACTTCGATGTTCCAAGCTATCTCCGACTGCCGCAAGGCCTATGCATCGTTTCAGAGCGCCTGGCTCATAAGCTTCCCGAGCCAGAAAGCAATGAAGCGCGGCACCAAGCGCTTGAACCGGTGGTGATCAACACACTGTACCGGCCGGAAGGCCGCAACCAAGTTGTATCGATCGAGAACCAAGAGCAGGGCGAGATCAAAGGGGAGTTCATCCCTCGCGAATCCCAGCCCGCGCATCAAGAGACAGCTCAAGAGATACAAGTCGCCCAAGGTGATGTGGATCAAGTTGAGCGCGCACCAGAACTCAATTTCCAAGGCGTTGCTGGCAGGTCTGTCACCGGCGAATACCGCGGTTCAGGTTTCGCCCATTATCGATTTCTCAAGAAGAACGGAAAGTCGTTCTTCTTGCGTATCGGTGAACACCTGGTTTGGGGAATCGAGCTTAACGCTCAGCTACGCAAATCTGGAGCGCAACAAGGTGACAAGATCTCCCTGACGTACCTTGGCAAAACCGCCGTGAGTGTGCTCAAAGAGGTCGTTGTCGACGGTAAGAAAGAACAGGAGTGGGTTGATACCTACCGTAATTCCTGGGAAATCAAAATCGTGAAATAGCCAGCAGATGCGCCCGTCCGGGCGCATCTCAACCAACCGGAGGTACCCATGTCCAAAGACTCAGAAGGCAATTACGCCCCAGAGAAGCAAGATGTGCTGGTAGCCGCTGATGGCCGCTGGCATGACATATACGCAAGCCTCGCATCTTCTTTGGTGCCGGCACACAAAAAAGCAGGACGTGGAGTCCCATGTCCGGTGCATGGTGGGGAAGACGGGTTCAAGATTTTCCGTAAGACGGCTGGATCGTCGAGCGGTGGGATCTGCCGTACCTGCGGAGTAAAGGCTGATGGCATAGCCTTACTGATGTGGGTCAACCGTTGGAGCTTTCACCACGCCCTACAGGAGGTTGGGGCATTGCTACGGATCAAAGACCCGCATGGGCGCACCGCTGATGGCTTTGTCCCAAGCGTTGTAATCCGTAAGGAGCGAGCTCCGAGCAAGCCAGAGGCTTCCGACGATTGGCTGCGTGAGGCAATGCGCAACCTGTGGAAGGGGACAGTTCCTCTCACAGATCCATCAGCGGAGCCAGCAAGGCTCTATCTTCGCTCCCGAGGCATTCTTGCTTGGGATCGACCAGAGCTGAGCCGCTACGTTCGCTTCCATCCGGAATTGACCTACAAGGACAAATCCGGCAAGCGTTCCAAGCATCCGGGCATAGTGTGTACGCTCATCGATCCTGAAGGCCAGGCTGTGACCATCAACCGTCACTACCTGACAATGAAAGGTGAGAAAGCGGATCTCGCTGAGCCGAAAAAAATGTTCCCAATCCCCAGCAACCGAAAGCTTCCCGGCTGTGCGGTTCCAACATCTCATCCAGGAGAAGTCTTGGATGTATGTGAAGGATTGGAAACAGCTCTATCGGTGGAAACAGCTATGGGTATACCAGTATGGCCCTTAGTGAATTCCTACCTGTTGGAGAGCTTCGTACCACCAGCCTGCACCAAAGCAGTCCGAATCTGGGCTGATAAGGACCGCAAGGAAGGAGGCCAAAAAGCGGCATTCGCTTTGAAAAAACGTCTGTGGGAAATGGGGATCAAGGCGCAAATAATGCTGCCGGACATGCCCATCCCTGACGGCTCCAAAGGTGTCGATTGGAATGACGTTCTTCGTGAACGTGGTTCTCTCGGCTTCCTCGGTCACGAGGTCTATCGCGCACAGCGATAGGCCTCTGGCCTTCTCAACTTCACCCCTCTTTTTCCGACCGTAAAAGCGCCTGAAAACGCGCCCCCTCATGCTGGCCAACGCTCACAATTCGAGCATCCCCCATCTTGGCCAGACGGACTCATGACACCCCTAAAATTCCCTATCTTGTTGCTGGCTGCCGCTATAAGCAGCGGTTCCCTTGCGGGAGAGCCCAAACCCGCTGAGTCAAAAGCGCCCCCGGTTGCTGGTTCATCGTTCTACCAGGACAAAGAACGCGGCTGGTTCTGGTACGAAGATCCCCCACCTGAACAGGAACCCGAAAAACCGAAGCCCGCGCCGGAGCTGCCGACCCCACCTCCAGCCGAGAAGAAAGCCTCGGAACCTGCCGCGCCCGAGTTGCCACCGACTGGCAGCGTGGCGTGGATTCGCGAAGTGCTTCCGAAACTGCGTGATGCAGCTATGGATAACCCCACCAAGGAGAATGTGAGCGCGTACTACTGGGCTCAGCGAATCATGCTCGATAAGGCCGAGCGATTCTCACGTCACTCCGTCGAGGTAATCCGTAACGATCCATTCCTCGATGAGGATATGCGTTATCCCGCCTCGAACGCCGCCTCCGACGCGCTGGCAACGGCGGCCGGCAAGCAAAAAGAAACTCTGTTGAAGATGATCGCCGGCAGCTCTGCGCTGATGTTTTTCTACAACGGTAACGACTGCATTCTTTGTGAACAGGCTCTGGCCGCGGTCTCAGCTCTCGAGTTCAGGTACGGATTTACTGTCATGCCCGTATCGATGGACGGGGCTCCTCTTCCTGGAGGCAAGTATCCAAATACACAGTACGACACTGGCCTCGCAGAGCAGCTTGGCATCATCGCCTCGCCGGCGTTGGCCCTAGTCATCCCGCCGAATGACGTGAAGATCGTCAGCTTCAGCACCGTTTCAATGGAAACGGCAACCACTCGGATTCTAATGGCGGCGAATGAAGCTGGCCTGATTTCCGATCAGGAATACAACTCCACATCACGCCTAAACACCATGGGTTTGATCGACGCTACCAAATTGGCTGACGCCCCGCCCGACGCAACAAAGAACCCTAGCGAATTCGTGAATCGCATGCGTGATGAAGCTCGTCGCGCCTTTCAAAAAGACAACGGAGGTGCCCAGTGAAAATCAAACCGATCGCCCTTGCTGTAGCGCTGATGGTGCCCTTCGGGGCTCACGCGAACATTCAACAGCAGGTCAATGAAATGTTCAGCGGCATGATAAATGTCACCAGCCCAGGGGCGTATAAAACAGCCACGCGCGGGGTAATAACCGGCGGCTCCGTTGTCCTTCGGAATCGGATATCCACTGCCAACCTCATCAGCATTACCCCTCCAAGCGCAAAGGGTGGCTGCGGAGGTATCAATCTTTACAGTGGCTCGTTCTCTTTCATCAACGGTGAAGAGTTCGTCGCGCTCATGAGGAATGTGGCCTCGAACGCTGCTGGCATTGTTTCGGGCTTCGCCTTCGAGCTGGCCCTCGATGCGATGGATGCACAGACAGGTGGCGTTATCCGCAACCTGGCCAACAAAATCCAGGCGCTCAACCAAATGTTTTCCAACAGCTGCCAGTTGGCGAGTGGGTTGGTTACAAACGCCAAAAAGGCATACGAAGAAAGCACAGATTTCAAATCCGCGATGACGGCCTTCGGGTCGAACGTCGCATCTGACTTCTTTACCGCGAAATCTACCAAAGAAGACTCCCCTGCAAACCGGATTGCGGCCTCAGGCAAGGCCGTTCAGTGCGAGAACACTGGTAACGTTCTGTGGTGCGCCATGATGAAGTCTGGCCTCCAGTCACAGATTCTGTTCGGCAGCGATGAAAACGCAGAATTCATCATGTCGATGGTCGGTAGCTACAACGTGTCGCTCACCAACGATGCCAGCGGGGGGAAAAACTTCGCTGCGCATCCCATGCCGAAGCTCATCACTGGCGAAGGTCTCAAAATTCTGGTTGAGGGTTCTACGAACCTCGATGTCAAGGTCTACCAGTGCGACCAGGATGACGCTGACTGCTCTGACCCGAAAATCCGCACTCTCACCAGCTTCAAGGGCCTCGAAACCCGAATTCTTGAGGATCTTCAAAACAATGGAATCCTTGAGCGTTTCGCCAATGGCACTGCAACGGCTGCTGACGGGAACCGGATTGGATACCTCGCATCCAGCCGCGTAGGGGTGAATCTGATGAAAATCACCCAAAAGGCAGGTGCTCAATCCGGTTATGACTATCTGAATCAGTTTGCCAAGAAAATTGCTGCGGATGCATCAATGAGCCTGATCTATCAACTGCTTGGGCACACAGAGAAGGGCCTCACCAGCCTGAACATGCCGGATGCAGGGAAGGTGATCGAGGACCTGCGGGCTACTAAGGGAGAGCTCATGGACGAATACCGTTCGTACATTGAGGACGCGATGCAGGGCAAAGATGCCGATGGCCAAGCAGAAAAAATGCTTCAGATGGCCCCAGTGTTTGATAGCGGAACCCTGCCGCAGGGAACCATCAACGATAACGCCGGCGCGTAACGGAGACATCCATGGACTTCACTATCTACACAACAGGCAGCGCCGAGTTTCTTGAGATCATGCTCAATGCCTGCGCGATGATCACAGGGAGCGGAGATGCAGAAGATCTTGCTCGTATTGGCGCGCTAATAGGCCTCTTTCTGTTGGCGTTCCAAGCAGTTTTCAATAACCAGGCCATTACCTTTGGTAAGGCAGGCCTTGTGCTCGTCCTTTACATGATGTTTTACGGCCCTACAGCCACCACAGTGATCGAGGATACGGTGTCGTCGCAGGTGCGGGTGGTGGACAACGTGCCTCTTGGCCCTGCATTTGTCGGCTCAGTCATCTCAACGGTTGCCTACGGCATCACCAAAACCACGGAGCAAGCGTTCTCTACTCCAAGCATGACCGACTATGGGCTGTTCTCGAGTCTGAGTACGTTGTCGAAGGTGCGCGATGCTCTTCGGAACCCGATGGCGCTGGACGGTTTTCAAAACTACCGAAAGTCTGACGGGTGGGATCTGCCCCGATCGGTAAACGAGTACATGACATTCTGTTCGCTAAACCCCGTCGCGCTGAGAACGGATAAGACCCTGACTGACTTGTACCGTTCTCCCGGCTGGGCTCAGGTGCTGTCAAATCAGACATCATCGATGTTCATCTATGTCTACGACGGTAACGCCGGCACCATGAAGAGCTGCGCAGAGGCCAGGTCGTTTCTCAACGCACACTTGCAAAACGTCTACACAGACGTGTTGGAGGACATTCTTCAGAAAGGATTCAGCGAAGAAGTCAAAACCAATCGAATGACCACCGGTATTCAGGTTCAAGCCGCTACAGACCAGGCAATTCAAAGTCTGGCACTCAGTAGCAAGTCGGCTCAGGACTACGTTTTGACTTCGCTAATAGCCCCGATTTTTAACGACTCTCGTGTCGACGCCATGAACCATTGGCAAGAACAAAGGGCTGCAATGGCTCTCCGTGAATCGCTCAACCAGCAAGAAATTCAATGGGCGGGGAAGGGCGACAGCTTCAAGCACTACATGAGGCCGATGATCGCTTTCTTCGAGGGCATGCTCTATGCGATGACGCCGTTCTTGGCCTTTGCTCTACTCCTGGGTGGGCCTGGCCTTTCTATCCTCGGCAAGTATCTCGTCTTGCCGTTGGCGGTTGGGTTGTGGATGCCGCTGTTAAGTATCGTCAATGCTTTTACCCTCTGGTATGCCGGTTCCCAGATGGAAGCCGTATTCAATGGATACGATCCGACTGGATCTGGTTTTGCAATGCTTCAACTCATGGACATTGATAAGGCGATCGGCAAGGCTCTCGGTATCGGCGGCTTGCTCGCTGCTTCTGTGCCGCCTTTGGCTCTTTTCATCGTTTCTGGCTCAGCCATGGTTGCGAATAGCATCATGAGCCAAATGACAGCTGGCGAAAAATTCAAGTCCGAAGACGTGAATCCTCGATCTCAGGAGAGCGCACCTGTTCTAAGTACCAATGCTTCGTTCACTTCTGACCAGGTAGGGGCCGGCGTTGCTAAAACAGGTAGCCCGCAACTGGCAGAAACCATCAGCAGCGAACAAGCAGCAAGCGCTGTGGTGCAGAGCGCGAGCATGGCATCTCAAACGGCAACCTCTCAGTACCAAGAAAGCCTCAAGGCAGCTGGTCAACAACTCAACTCATCGGCCACAGGGCGGCAAGCACTTGCGCAGATAGGCGAAAACCTTTCGGCAGGTTCGGTCCTCAGTTCGAATGCATCTTACAACGAGGCAAAAGAGTCCCTTCGGAGCCTCGGCCTATCCGAGTCTTCGCTGAATCAGGCCACGTCCAACGCCGCAATGGGTATTTCTACGCCGCTTGGCGGCATGAAGCGGTCGGATAACACCTCGGCCGACACCATGACTCAGGAAAGCAAAGCCAAGGCGGAGAAAGCACTCGCCCAACTTACGCAGTCTGTCCAGGCAACCGATTCGAGCACGTTGACCTTCGCGACGGGCGATGCCTTCTCAAGTAGCGCGTTGGCACAGCAGAGCGCATCGAACACAGACGAGATCGGGAAAACCCGTTCGAGCGCCCTCCAGGCGCAACAGACCTATAGCCAGGCATCTGCACAACAAGATTCGATCAAGGCCGGTCAATCACTCAACCTTAGAGACGCCGGCGTCAAAGCGCTCACTCGCGGTCTCGGCCGCAATGAAACCGCGCTGGCGCTCGAGAAAATGGCAGGACAAACAGAGTCAGGTAAAGATCTGTACAAACAAGCCTTCGGTAGCCAGAGCATCCAGGATATGTCGAAAGACACGAGCGAGCGTCGAGCGATGGCAGCGATTCGTGCGATCAATCAGGACGGACGCCTTGGTGATCTGTTGATGAGTCAATACAACCCGTTCGATTTTAACGTCAATCAAGGGGATGCAAACTCGAACGCTGGTCTCGCAAGCAGTGCCGCCAAGGCCACTGCCGGCACCGACGCCATCGCCGGCAAGCTTGATGCAAAATGGAATTCAAATGCTGGGGCCTATGCAAACTCAAATGACATGAATGCCAGTGGCTATCAAGCTACGAAGGAGGATGGCGCTACGGTTATTGGGCAGCGAAATTCTGAGAACATGCAGCCAGTGATTGATGCTAATTCGCAGAATCAGGATCACGTGGATAACCGTTCCTCCCAAGCTGCATATGACACCCTGGCAGCAAGGGGGCAAGCTGCAAGCCAAGGTACGAATTTGGGCAACGTTGTAGCTAATGGCGCGAATGCGGCCTTTACAGGGATCAATACGATTGCCGAAGCCTTCCGCAGCGGCTCCGATAGTGAAAAGCTCGAAAACTATTACGACATCGGTATCAAACAAGGGTTGAAGCCCGAGGAAGCACAGTACTTTGCCGCCAAGGCTACTGGTGAGTTTGGATCGGCCGAGGGTGATGCCTATCGAGAGCTGAATGGTTACTATCGTAGCCAAGGCATCCGGGATGATAACTACATCGCAGGAGCTATTACTGCGATCGATGATGCTGCCAAGGCCCCTGAAAGCGGTTCCTATCCCACCCTGACGGCGCTGGCGGATTCAAGGGATGCGGTGCAGTACCAGGCGTACCAGGGCCCTTCGAATGAGGATGTTCCTCAAGTTCCAACACAGGCCACAGCCCCACAACCAGCTAGATCCGCTCCACCACCTGCACCGTCGCCATCCTCGGCGGGAGCCACAAACCACAAACCTCAGCGACCGACAGGGATCAACGCTGACTAGATGAGGTTAAGCTGAAACGACAAGGCCGGGTTTCCCCGGCCTTTTTCTTACCCACCTGCATAGTTTACCCCTTGAAGATTTCAGTCAGCCGATCCTTCACCGCCTTTGCGATTTGCGCCCGGAACAGGAACAACAAAACAGACAGGCCAACGCTTACACCGACCGCCTCTGCCCCCCAGCGGGTGAACACAACGATGTTGATCATCATCAACACGATGATGCCGTAAAATTCAGTATTCGCCTTTGCACCAGTAAGAACCTGTTCTTCAGTCAGCATCCACTTAGGAGATAGGCAAAACGGGCAAACCGAGGCCTCCGGGTCACGGCCACCAACAGGGACGCCGCTGATGTAGAAAGGGGCGCTGGTGATAACCTTCGGCACCATCAGTTTCTTGCAGCACTGGCACTCAACTTTGTCGTTTTGCATGTCGCTCACCATTCAATTCATCTCACCAACATAATCTCACTACCACGCAGAATCCCAAACGGAAAGCTCCAACCAGGGGGAACAGGGCCTGCGAATAGCTTCACGTGGATGGGATTCAGTGGTTGCACCAGATGCATCGGCCGGGCTTGAGTGCGTAACGAGCGTTGATTTCCTTGCACTTGCTGCATGGAGTGAGCGTGATATCTCCGGTCTTCATCGCGTTGCTGAGCTGGTAACCGTTGGAAGGGGAGATCATATCGCTGGCCTCAATGCCGACAGCTCTGCACAGCTCTACATACTCGCGATGAGCCGCAACCACCGCCCGAGCATTCGTCCGCCGAAGAGGATTGTCGGCGAGCAGCCTGTATACAGTCAGATAGAGCAAACTGTGAAGAGGGCTTTCGGCCAGTGTCTTATTCGGTGCCTGTATTCGTCCACTCTGGGACTGAACCAGGGGGGTATCCCGTAGCAAGGAGCGCTTCATCCTGACTACTTCGTCCGCATTCAATCCAGTCCATTGCGCGACCAACTTGGGCTGTAGCTTCTGCTGAAGCAACTCGGTCGCTACCACATGGAGGGGCATCGTCGAGGGATAGTCCTTGATCCGACCTATGCCACTCACGCCAGGCTTCAGAAAGTACCGAAGATCACCAAGCAATACTGTAGTCACGTCCCTGAGTTGATCGTCTGGCGAAGATAGGTTCATCCTCAGCTTTCTGAGGTTGCACCTGGTGCCAACCGAGAACCCGCCGCGGCTAACCAGCATCATCCGAGAGTCGAAAGAGCCTGCCTCGAACACCCGATACCCAACATCGTCTAGGCCTACAGCCAGAATAGGGCTTGTCTGGTTGACGCGGGAGAAGTGGCAAAACTCCATGAACATAACCATTTTGTTACCGATCTCCCTAAACTCTTCATCGTCTAGGTAGCCCCTGCCGACCTTTAGGGTGTTGTAGTGGACCCGGTAGAGGGAGACCGGGAGAGCGTCGACAGCGTTCAACTGACGTTGGTTGGTGCTCAACGAAGAAAGCCAAACCATATCGCTCTGAGTCAAGCGCTGCTCAGCGAGAATGACATTGAAATCTCGCAAGCCAGATGTCAGCCAGCGCAGACCCATTTGTATCATCGATGCGTTGATCTTAACTCGCATGTCCCTGCCCTTACTTTAAACGCTGTAGTGAACGCCAAATTCTGAGCACATTACTCGCATACTCACGTGCGTCAAGTTCACGTTTTGGGTTTCGTGTATGGTAGCCACCGATGGCTAGTTGCATATCGACAGGGTATTGCGCAATCGACTCGCAAAGTATCTGGGCACCGATCCGAATATTTACTTCAGGGTCAAGAAGAAGCTCTGGGCGTGCTACTCGATTGCCATTCCAGCGATAATTTATTTGCATAATCCCTATATCGGTAAGAATGTCTTCGGCAATATATTTGCCGAGTACAACCTTGGCAGCCATATAGGTTTTAGGGTACAGCGCACCACTAGGAGCGTTCCGAAGCGCAAATGGGTGTGGTGCAACCATTCCTTGTCCGGCAGAAGTTTTAGATTCATTCAGGGCCAGTGAATATAGAAGCAATGGGTCCGGTTTGCATGCGGTGGCCATTGAGGCTCGCTCCCACATTGTCCCTTTTAATGAAAATCCGTTAGCGTTTGCGCTTGCTGAATTAAATATCGCAATGCATGCATAGACGGTAATAAAGGAGCTGGCGCGGATATTAAACATTAGCCCCCCTTATCCAGCTAGCAACTGGGCGAGACGTAGGCTCATTACTAATTGGCTCTTTTTCGCCCTTAGATAGAGTATTATGCTGCTGACTATCAGCCTGCTTATTTTTATTCTCTTCGGTCGCGCTAATCATGCTTAGATACAGTGCAGCCATTGCAACAAGCCTTTTACCCCGATAATCGGGGTCAATAGTTTCGAGATGCGCGTGCAATTCTTGTGTCGCTGGCGTGACTCGACATTGTAGTCTCATCGTTTTATCCACATTCCCTCCTCAGCGCTTCCCTGCGCACCCGTTTAATTAAGAGCGTGCTATATGCCAGAAACCTTCGGCATTGCTTTTTACGCTATTCACGGGCTTGACTACCAAAGCGTCGGGAAATTCTTTTCGAGCGAATGGCTCATACAATGAGGCTCCCCCACCGCCAAGAATTACACAGTCGATAGCACGCCCCTTCAGGAATCGAAGTCCTTGTTTGATCTCAGTAAAGACGGATGGGATAACACGCTCGGCAGCACGCTCGAGATATTCAGCAAGCTCAACTTTGCGGCCATAGATCAGGATGTAAGACTTACCCGACTGGAGCGCATGTTCGATCTTCTCTACACCAGGAATACCGCCATGATCCTTCGCAATTTCTTCGTTGCACGCTTCAAGTACAACAGACATAGCTTTGAGGCTGCTGCTGCTGGAGTTGACTACCAGTTCGCGATGGTCAAATACCACCCAATCAACACTGAAAAAACCCGGATCAATAATGATTGAAACTGACTCCTCAATAACCTCCGAAGCATCTGAGTTGCAGTAAATCTCCGTCAGAGTCCCGATAGGCTGAGCAACAACCTCTACTCGCTTAACCGTAACCTCTCGCTTGGGCGTAATCCGATGCGTCCCGGTCATACGCTTTACCAGGGCTTCTACATAGGGCTTATCGCGGGCTTGCGAGACAGGAAGGCCAGTGACTAAGCAGTCAATTACGTCTTTATCACCGGCCGCATGCAGTAGAGAACCTTTAAATAGGGCCTCATAGGCGAGCGAGGAAGTGTAATCCTCGTGCAGCTCTCGTCCATCCTGAACTCGGCCGGGCGCGGCAAATGCCACCCAGGGCGCGCCATCAACTTCAACGATTACTTCACCAGGGCGTAACCCAGAATCTCCAGGCAGAACGCTCAAGGGAGCGGCCTGCGAGGGACGAATGATCGACTCCGGTTGCCCATCAGCACCGCCGAAAACGCCAATGACGTTGCTGTAACCAATATCCAGACCTAAGGCGTTACCCATTCGTATGCCGCTCCCAGCAAAAAAAGACAAAAGAAGTGCGTCAAATGACGACGCAGATGACCCAGCAACACATGAAACCCCATACCTACAGAATCCCAAGCGCTACAGCTGCGTCACCCGGTCAACAGATGACGACGAGCCGTCATAATCTGCCTTCACGAAAGCCCTGTGCTTCGTTTTCAGGTCGTTTTAGCGTCTGAAATCGATCCACACCCTCTGTGTTGAGCCGCAAAATGCTCCCGTCCACAAAGGAGCAACATATGAACCCACCTTCTGAAGCCCCCAAGCATCCAGCAGTAGCGGAGCTCGATCGCGTCTATTCCAGCCTTGTCGACCGAGCCGAAGAGCTGCGCGACTCTTTCTTCCAGACAGCCCTTTCTCTGCACGCAGGCAAGCCTGGGCATATACCGATAGTGATCCGGATACGGCAATCGAGCCCGAATGCAGTCACCATCGAATGGGCGAAAGTGATTTTGCCGAGGCTCAAGGAAGGCGAAGCCAAAAAACCGCGGGTCATCCGCACCATCAACAAGGGTCAAGGAAGCAAGTACTTGGTCTCGTCGTTCTCGTTCGTGAAGGAGCCCTTGAAGAACATCGTTCGGGCCTACGAAACCCAGCTCGCCGAAATCCGGGAAACGTGCTCAGTCATTCAGCGAGTCCGCCGTCAGCTTGTCCCTGCGGTAAAGAAAGCCGGCGTTGTTGACGCCTCTATTGCGGCGTTCATCACTCACGATTACCCCGCAGCGTCCGACTGAGCGCTTCGCCCTGGTACGGTGCTGAAAAGTGGTGGAGCCCAACAAAATCGAGGGCTCCGACCGCGACACCCCTTCACGACACATCTTCACGACACCCCTTCAACTATGACGACACCTCTTAACCGAACCGTTTGCTGCGAATTGATCCGGCTGAATAGGCGCGGGGCCTCTGATTGCGGGCGTTACAGGGCAGCAACACCCCTTCACGACACCCCTTCACGACACCCCTTCGACGATAACTACACCCCTTCAAGGCAGCCATTTGAAGCGGATATCGCTACACACCCCGTAGTTCCTGCGTTTCAGAGCAGCGCGCATCAAAACACTTACGGCGCGACTTCCTCTCTATGTGAGGTGAACCCTCAGACTCCCATAAGCAAGCGAGGTGGTGCGAGGGCAGTTTTCTTGAACCTGTTTCGCGAAGCGGGTGAATGCGGTGAATCGACAGAGCCTCGGTTGATAGGCCAACCATTGGGATCAGGGCGCGCAAAATCCTTGGGAATGGATGTGATGGTGGGAGGATTGGCGCAGCGCAAATTTGCGGGTGTGAGTAAGCAGCCTGGATTGAGGTGGAGTAAATCTGATGCTAGGAAACGGACAACTGGAGCAACTGCTTGGGTCGATCGGCGCATTGAATGCCAGGGTAGCAATAGCCTGGATGACTTACTGCGGGTTGATGTATGTGCTCAGCGATTTGAAAACCGACTACGCAAAACTGCCATACCTCGAAGCATGGACATCTGCAATCCTCGGGATGATCTTCACTGGCACGTGCATTACCGGGCTCGCTTGCTGCGTCAGCCTGGCGATCAAGTCAGCGTTGTTTGTCACCAGGGTGATATCGAAAATGAAAAGCCGGTGAATCACGGCAATGAACAGGCGGTGACATTTGGAGTTCAGGAAAAGAGACGGCGGCAGGTTATTCCCGCCGGTGCTACCAAACGGCGATTTCATAGGCGTGGCCCATGGGAGCCACCTCAGACAGGTTCTCTTTTCAGTGCGGGACGAAGGCCTGTACGGGGAAGGTGTGTTCCTTCTATGGCACGAGATAACCGGGGTATCCATAACCGACGAGAAAGGATTCCAAATTCGGAGCGGAAAATATGCCAGCGGCGGGATTGGATTCTATGCAGGAGCATCTGCTCTGCTCGATTTGACAGGGGAAATCGTAACCAGGATAGATGGATACACAATTGACTACTGCCTGATGAACCGCATCAGCTACGAGTCAAAACGACAGGTGCAGCCCATTTATTAGCAGTGTTTAACCTATCGGGACTTTGGCAAACCCGCGGAGGCCCAGTGCTAGATGCTTCATATGGTGCAGAGGTTATTAGCAGTGAAACTAGAGTTAGGCTATTCGATCAGGGTAGAAATGCTATTAGTAGTGAAGTGCTTCACTTTCATAAAATAAACATTGGTAGGTGTGGGATGTGCCCCGTTTCGCGAAGCGGATGAATGCAGGCCGATACGGTGACCTACAAATTTACGGAGAAGATCTTTATGTATGGAATTAATGAGTTGATCGGGGCCAGCGGGGGCTTTCCTCTCGATGGATACAGCCTTCCGGGGAATAAAGAGTGGGCTGAGGAAATATTAGAGGTTCTGCATACAGACATTCCAGGCAGCCACGATCTCCTAATTGCAATCGTGCTGACTCAAGAGTGTGCAGAGTTGCGCGAGCGAAGTTCTTTGGCAATTGGCGCAGTGCTTGGTGAATACGAGTCTACGCTTGGGCAGGTCGATGCTCTGCGAGCAAGAACGTTTTTTGTCGCAGCTATCACAGAATTGAAGATGGTTCTTGATGAGCTTAAAGTTCAGCCCCAGGCAGAACAGAAAAAAGTGTTGTCGCGTCTGGGTGATTATTTCGGGGTAGGCGTCCAAAAGTTCGACACTTCGTTTGAGGGGATGGAGCAAGTATATTTGCTGAGCAACCCGAATACGGGGCGCTATTGGATGTCGCTGAAGCGTCAGGCTTAACAACGTGTCGCGAAGCGGAGGATTGGCTGGTGACTGAGTTCGCAATTGAAGACGTGGATAAGCGCGCTCGTGCACTAGGCAGAATCAAGAAATGTTTTGCGCTCGCAAAATCCAGCAACCCGCATGAGGCCGAAGCAGCAATGCGGCAAGCCCGCAAACTTATGGATAAGTTCAAGCTGGAAGTAGGCGACGTGCGTGCTTCCCAGGCGGAGGAATTCTCCCTGCGGATCAGTAAGGCCAAAAGCGTTCCGCCACAATGGATTCGCATGTTGTCGATGACTGTCTCAAAGGCGTTTGGCTGTGTGAGTTTCTACAGCTATGGCCCTAACGGGCAGTCGCTGATTTTTATTGGAGAAATCGGTAGCGCTGAAATGTCGGCCTATGCGTATGAGGTACTTTTCCGGCAACTGAAAGACTCCAAGAGAACATACCTATCAGGGGTCAGTGTTCAGGGCGCATTGCAAAGGCGCAGAGCGGGAGTGATGTATGCAGAAGCGTGGATCATCGGCGTGCACAAACGTGTAGTGGAATTTGCCGGCGTTACGGAAGAAGGGGAGCGGGCAATCCACGCTTATACCCAGAGACATTATCCTGGTGTTCCGATCACAAAGATGAAACGCCGCAAACTGGATATGGATGCTTACCGAGCGTATATCCAGGGCAAAAGGGATGGTGAAAGCGTCTCTCTGCACAAGCCTATGGGCCGTGAAGAGCACGCGCTGTTGGAATGAGGTGGTACCCAATAACAAGTCCCGCTCGAGCGGGATTTTTTTCGTCCGATTTTTGTCCCCTGAAAGTGGGGGTAAGCCTGTGGATAAAGTCCCGGCGTGGCGGTCTGGGACGCTCCCCCGTCGATGCTCAAATTTTAACCAGTAGGGCGAAATTCGACATTACTCTTGACGTTCGCAATCGAGACAGAGATATTCCCCTCGGCACACGGGTAGGTGCCTGCCGTCCACATTGGCAAAGCGAAAGCACTACCGACAAACCAACGGAACCCTTATGGGTGCTCCGAAGTGGATACTGAGCATCAGCCTTTGGAGGCTGCCGTATGCAAAACCCAATCACGCTCCGCGATATCGAAAACCTCAAAAAACTCGCCAAGCAGGCAAAGGCCCTTCACCCAGGACTGAGCCATGCGCAGCGCCTCAACCTGATGGCGCAGCATCACCTTCAGGCACGCAGCTATCACGAAGTTCGCAAGTGGATCGCTCGCTCGTTGGAGCAGCAGTACGAGCGGAAGGACAGTGGCGTGGTCTACTGCAAGCTCTGCCGTTTTTCTTTCGTCCCCGGTTTAGACGAGGACTCGACAACTCACGAGAAGCGTCACCTCAATTTTGAGGACGCTCTTTTCTCCCTCGGAGCGTTACCAGCTGCACATGCCACTCGAGAGCAAAGGAAACGCGAGGCGCATAACCTGATCCATTCCGCACCGTCCGCCGGCGAAGAATTGGCGGGAGTCGAGCAACTGGTCAATGCCTGGTATGACCGTTCGCTGGAATCCGCGATCGGCAATGGCGACTGGAAGAAACACCCGAGCCTTGCCGAGTATGCCGCGATGATCGTTCCTACCGTTGAGGCCTGGTTGCGGCAGAGCAGGGTGTTATACCTGTCCAAATACGGCTGCAATCGGGGCGTGATCCCAGAGGGTCAGACTACGTGGGTTCAGCCTGAAGGCTGATAGGGTTGGGTCTTTTGGGGAAGCTGCGACAATTGGCACGTAGATTGATCTCTTCTTCCCCAGGACTTCCCACATGAGCCGAGACACTTACGAAGCCAACATCGCCTTCATCGACCAGACGGTAAAGCGCCTGGAGCGCAATGAGGTGAGCATCGACGAGCTGGAGACCCTTGCTCGCGAATTTGCGGATGCACGTAAGTTCTGCGCCGACCGGCTTACCCGAATCGAGAGCGTTGTTCAGGCAACCTTGGGCGCTGAAGAGGATCAGTCCGGTGAACGCACCTGATCCGGTTGAGCAGCACCTCACTCTCAGCGCATACCTTGCCCAGATCCAAAAGGCTGTCCGTGCTGCGGTACCAGACAGCAGCTGGGTTGTTGCGGAACTCAGCGATTTCAAGCGCCGCCCGAACGGCCACTGCTACATGGACATCTTGGAGTCGCGTGAGGGAGCCGAGGTCGCGAAAGCACGGTGCACCATGTTTGCGAACGTCGCCGGCAAGGTACTTGGTGAGTGGCAGCAGGCAACCGGAGGCCTGCCTCAAGCAGGAATGAACGTCCTGCTGAAAGTGAGGGCGGATTTTTCCCCTCAATTTGGCTTCTCCCTGATGGTCACCGGCATCGACCCGAGCTACACGCTGGGTGACATGCAGGCCAAGATGCAGAAGATCATTGCCTCCCTGAAGGAGCGGCAGTGGTTCGACCTACAGCGGGGGCTTCCCTGTCCAGGGGGGTTCTGGCGTGTTGCGGTTGTGGCTCCGCACGAGGCTGCTGGCCTGGCCGATTTTCGGCGTGATGCTGAGCAGTTGGCTGCGGCCAAGGTGTGCGGCTTCGAGTATTTCTCAGCGACGTTCCAGGGGCGTGATGCATCAGACAGCATCCGCTCTGCGTTGCGGACGGTTCATGAGCAACATCAACAGCAGCCTTTCGACGCCGTATGCATCATCCGCGGGGGAGGGGCGAAAAGCGATCTGGCCTGGCTCAACGACGCGAACCTTGCGGCTTGGGTCTGCCGGTTGCCTGTTCCGGTATTCACCGGCATTGGGCACGAGATCGACGAATGCGTGCTTGACCTCGTGGCACACCGCCGGTTCGACACACCATCGAAGGTCATAGGGTTCATCAAAACAGCGCTCATGTCTGAGGCCTCAACTGCTCGGGCTCAGGTCGAGCGGGCCAACGGCATGATCTTGCGCCTGGTGTCTGGGCAAGCACCGCATCTGGATCGCGCCTGGAGCACCTTCAGCCGGCGGGTGACGGAAACGCTCCATAGGGAGCAGCGGCAACTGTTGCAACAGCAAAGCAGTCTCGACAAAGGCCGGAACCGCCTCCTCAGTCAGCAGCACATGGCCCTCCAGCTCGCGCAGGATCGATTTTCAAGGCTCGGGGCTGGCCTGTGTGTAGCTGAGCGCCAAAGGGCGGTTTTTGCGGCCTCTCGGGTGGCTTCCCTGAGTATGGCGCTGATCACCAAGGAAACTGCGCGCCTGGAGCTTGCATCCACGGTCTACGACAAGACAAACCCGCTTGCACTGCTCGGGCGAGGCTTTGCCTTAATCCGTGGCCCTGGTGGGGTGATCATCAGCAGCGCCGAGCAGGCTCGCGATGCAGGTAAGCTGGATCTGGCGTTCGCCGATGGCCATGTCATTGCGGATGTGGCGACACCGCATTGATGCGGTCACATCTTCGAGAGGTATGGGAAACTCGTCTCATTGAGTTGGGGTTGTGCGAATTGCCGTTATCCTGGCCACCTGCACTGGAAAAGACACATGACGACCGTAGCTAGCTTGTTCCGAAATTTGGTCGCGATCACCGCGTTGGTTTACGCCTATTTCGCATTTGACGTTCATCCAGATCCGCGCCGCTGGCATTGGGGAGCTTGGCTCGTTCTTGCATTTTGGTATGTGGTCCTGGTCAGTGTTTACTTGGGGAAAAGTTCAAAGGCTCAATCTGATGGCCAGAACTGAGCACTAAGTAGGAGAGTTCCGTGACCGCGACCGTTACCCCTATCAAGCACGTCATCACGAATTGCTCGCGGTGCAATGCCTGGATTACTGACGGGCAATCGACGGTAACCATTACGGTGGCAACCGAGACATGGCGTGGTCTTCGAGGTGAAATAGCGGAGGTCGAAGTCGAGAATGCGAAGGTGGCCTTGCTGTTCTGCCGCCGCTGCGCCAATAAGTACGACTTTTCAAGGATCGCCGTTGGCCGGAGTCGCACCGAAGAAGATGAGTTGCTGATCGAGTTGGCCGAAGAGGCAGAGATTGAAGCAAGCCGCGAGGCTGCATCCAAAGATTTGCAGGTTTCACCTGGCAGGTTGTCTGCTGAGCAGATTCGAGGTTGGATTCTTGAGCAGCAGTACAAAGAGCTGGAGGCCGAGGGCTTCTTCAACTGATTACTACGGAAGGGACCGAGTGAACACACAAAACAACAATCTTAAAAGCGATGGATCTGGTAGCTGGGATATGCCTCTCAGGGCTGCTTCTCTGCTTTCGATCATGTTGGGGGCCTTGATCTTTGGCGCTGGTGCAAACCCCCTTGCAATGGCCAACATCCCGCTTTCAGTAGCGGCTGGCGCGGCTGTGTTTATCAGTTTTGTCGGCGTCTATCGAGGCGGTATCGGCGGGATGCTGATTTTTGCTCTCGGGCACGCCCTGCTAGGATCGGCGCTGTTCGGCGGTGCGATTTCTCCCTGGCTTTATGCGCTGGCTGTCCCAATAGCTGTTCCTGGCATCGCCTATCGCATCCTTAGTCCAGCATAGATGGAAAATAATCATGGCAAATCAACGTGATGAGCTGACCAAGGCGACGGGCATTACCGCGGACGTGGTGATGGAAGTTGGCACGTACTTCAGCGCCAAGGAAATGCGCAGTGTGCAGACGGGCCTTACCACCGCCGCCCGCGAGCTGCGTGCGTTTACGCAGAACAATTCACTGCTTGGACGCCTTGGCGGGAAACTTTCTCACGAGCAACGGGAGTTGCTGACCAACGCCGCAGCGCTTTTGGATTCGGTCAAGTACAACGTCGAGCATGCCAAGGAACGCAAAGACCGCGCTGAGAAAGCCAGGGCCAAAAAACGCCAGCAGTGGACGCGGGAAGCCGGGCAACTGGTTAAAGCTCGCTTCTCCTTACCCAGCGATACAGTGGCCGAGCAGTTGCGGATACTGGAACTGCACCTTGTTGTTCAGGTGGTGTTGGGGGATGCCGTCTATTTGCCGAGCCACCTGACGTTGCGCAGATCAATGCAAGAGGAGGCGCCGCGTTGGGCCAACCACACGACCGCGCAATGGCATCGCAGTCGGGTGTCCAGCTTGTTATCTGATATCCACTCGGCCCTGCAGGACTACCTGAGCTTGGACCTAGATGTGTCACCAGCGCAGAAGCTGGAGGAGTTGCAGCGCAGCCTGGACACTCAGCGCGCCGAGATTCTGGCCAGGCCTGAATCCGTCGAAACCCTTCGCATCTGGACCGATGTGCTGAAGGGCGCGGCTTTCATCACCAGCGTTATGCCCTCGAAGAATTAGTCGACAGGAAATTTCCGCTAGAAAAATCGCGGTATCGCCAAGCCCCCGACGAACTGGGCCGCGGTTTTCAGAGCTGAAGGGAAAATTGATGAACACTCCAACCGTAATCCAAACCAGCAAAATCACGCCTACAAGCGACCCGGTGAGGCAACCCGACCAAAGCCAGGTGGATGCCATGGCTACCAGTATCAAAGAGATGGGTATTCTAGAGCCCATCCTCATTCGGAAGGTGGGCAAACGCTATGAAATAGTTCCTGGAGGAGGTTTGGTTCGGTGGCTTGCGGCTAAGAAGTTGGGGATAGATATCATCCCGATTCGGGTGCTGCAACTCGACGACGAGGCCTTCACATTATCTTCACTCATCGCCAACACCAGTCGCGAGTCCATCGCCCCCAAAGAGACGGTTGGGAACCTGGAGAGGCTGATCGAGGAGTTTGGAGAGAATGCAGCTGAACTGGTCATGGAGCAAATGCCCTCACTGCGTGAGGCAGCGGCAGCGGACCCTGAGCTACAAGCCCGTATCAATGCTCTTCTCGCGCGTTGCAAAATCGACAGCGAACATGCTCCCTAGAGCGCTCTCAAGGACTGACAAAATCATGAAAGATGAAGCGCAATCAGGGTACAAGCCTGTACAGGACGATGTGCTGAAGACACTGGGCCTTGCGGTGATCGCGGGGCAGGGTGTTGAGCACCTGTTGAGCACTTGCCTAACGTTTCCTTTGCATGGCGAGCCACTGCAAACTATCGAACAGCTTCACATCCTTCTTGAGCGACACTCAAAAGCAACACTGGGACAGATGCTCAAGGCGCTGCGGAAGCGGGTTGATCTGCACCCCACCTTCGACGACAAGTTGGATCGATACCTCCAGAACCGCAACGTGATTGCGCATCGGCTACATGATGTGCCCGGAGGTTATGACCTGCATTCTGATGAGGGGCGGAATAGGCTGAAGGCTTTTCTGCTCCAGTATATGGAGGATGGTCATACCGTCAGCATGGTGCTGCTGGGCGTTTTGCGGGAATGGGCGAGTCAAGAGGGCATTGATATTCCCAACCAGCACCATCTAAGCCAGCGAATGAAAGATCACCTAGACGTCAATGTTGTGCCCAATTTGGAAACCTTGATTAGGTCAAAAGAACCTGGCTCGAATTCAACGGGCTAAAACTGGGGCCGAAAATTCGCTCGCTGCACCCATGCCCTGATCATCTTTGAAATCTGAGGAAAAAGGATATGGCCAGCCGCCGCCAGCCCTTCACCCCGTGCAAGCTCTACATCGATGGCGCAGACGGCTTGTGCGCTGGCGACTACATACTCACCTCCGGTGGGTCGGCCTACCTGGTGCAGGTCACCCGGCCCAGTCCGAGTAGGACTGAGCGTTTGTATCTTGACTGCCTGCGGTGGCCACCTGACGAGATTCCTGAGAATGCCAGGTGTTACCAGCTCAACTGGTACCGGCGGTGAGACAGTGTGACGTTCGGCCGGCCTGGCATACACTGGGTAGCTGAACCCCGCTACCGGCGCTAACGCCGGTGGTGGTCGACGAGGCGTATTCCATCGAGAAAAAGCGTGACAGACCCAGTTCTTTACATCCCACTGCTGGTTTCACAGGCCGATACATTGGTTGATCCGAGTGGTTCTGCCCGTGTCCTGCTGGGGCAATGGGACGTGGCCCAAGTGGCGTCGGTGGCTGTCATCCAGAATTTACCGGCCCTGGACGGAAAGCCGAAAAGCGAAATGCTTGTCGAGAAGGCCTTGGCCGAGTTGATCTCAGTCGGAACAGAACTGAGCCAAACGCATCCACCTGGTACGTTTTCTAGCCTGATTGCCGGTCGTTTTAAGCGCGAGTTGTTTGAGCGAGGGCTGGCGCTTATGCCTCGGCTGGGGCTGCGCTTCCTGGATGAAGAGGCGCTGGATGCGAAGCAATTCCTGACTGGTGGCCACTGGGACTTCAATTTCTGCGCGGCGCACGCCCACAAGCTCAACCCGCTCAAGCATTCGTTCGACACCCCATCGGGGAAAACAATTTCTCTGTCGAATCAGCAGAGCCGGACGTTTCGCGTTATTCACGCCGAACCTGATGAGAGCATCCATATCCAGGGCCTGGCTGGTACCGGCAAAACCCACATGATCGAACGCTTGGTGGGCTCGCTTTCATCATGTCGACCACTCGTGCTGGCGTTCACCGCGGTGCAGCTCCAGGCCTTGATGCAGCGAATCGGGGCCGCGAACGTAAGAGGAATGACGTTCGGAGATCTTGCCAACCATGTCCTTGAGCGAAGTGTCGGTTACTACAGGCCAGGCAAGCGCGCATCCGCTCGGCACCAGGTTACCCCGGAAGACATCGCTTCCCGGTTAGGCTTCGGATCGATCAGCAGGCTTAGCCCAGCCCAAGTAGCCACGGCCTGCGCGAGAATGGTTGCCTCTTTTTGCAACAGCACTGACCTTGCTTTAGCAGAGCAGCACATCCCAAAGGGGCTTGCCCTCGAGGTTGTAGATCGCTTGGTGCTGGTGGGGTATGCGCAAAGGCTGTGGGATCAGACCATCGAACCAACCGATGCGCGCCATCAGCTCCCGCTTCGCGGGTATCACCGAATTAAGCACATGACCCTTCTTCATGAGGCAGTCATAGGCCTGGAGTTCACCCACATCATTGTCGACGAAGCGCACGACCTGAGCTGGCCACTCTCGGTATTTCTCGACCGCTGTAGTCAACCCGTGATTACCCTGGGGGACGCGTGCCAGCGCCTGGATGGGAGCTATTACCAACGGGCTAGCACACTCCGCAAGCACGAGATTACCCACTCAATTCGCGCCGGCCGGCAGATCGAGGGAGTCATAAACCCCCTCATCGACAAACACCCGATACTGAAATTGGCTTCGATCGAGGGCAACAACGGCATCGAGACAAAGGTTATCTACTACGACAAGCCAGAGGTTCCCACTGGGGCCGTGACGATACTGGTTGATTCAGAGTGGGGATTATTCGAGTGGTTTCAGCGCCTGGGGAGCGCTGGCGCGAGCTTCAGCTTGCTACCTGGAGCAGTCAACACATTCCGCCGATTCATTCTAGATTGCATTGGCCTGTTCCATGATCAGAAACGGCCAACCCACAGCGCGCTCTTCAGGTACACCAACTGGGATGATCTTCGGGCTGATATGGGCAGCAAAAATAGTAGCTTTCAGCGCATCGACCGGATGCTCAGCAAGGGCTATAGCTCATCAGAGTTTGAGGCATCGTTGCTCAACCTCGATACATCTGGGACAGCCGCGCTCCAGCTCGGACGGGTCATGGACGCTCGCAATTCCGAGATAGACGCCGTGATGCTTGCGCCAGACTTGCTCAGTCAAGTAGGGCCAGGTGACCGAATCGCAGCGAGTAGGGCTTTTGCAGCCCTCTACACGGGTGGGTCGAGAGCGCGTCACAAGCTCATCGTTCCTGGTTATCTCCGGGACTGGGCGTCTGATATATCCACGGTAGCGAAAGCTCGGCCGGCACTTTCACCATGAGGTGAGCCCACCCGAAGGAAACTTATCCTAATTAGCGCTCTGACTTAGGTCGGGGCGGTTTATTTTTGCCGAAACGTACTCATAGCGCACGAACCGGCTATCGGCAATGGATTTGCCAAAGCTGATCGATTCGAGTGGTGTAGCTCTGGCTCATCAGTTCTCGGCGCATGGCCCATTCGGGCGTTGTAGGCACGCTGGCTACGCGCAAGGTCCCTCGCCCCCATCGCTCGTTAATCGCATCGAGCACTGACATTACCTTGGTCGCTTCGCCTGGCTGGGAGAGGGCGAATAGGTCCTCGGTAAATTCCCCAGGCTGGCACAAGTTCAGTAGCATCACCTCTGCCTTGCTGTACTTGAAGCCTGGCCGGAATATTCGATCGAGCGCGTCGACGGCGGCTTTGGTGAGTAGGCGAACGTCATCCGTTGGATACGGCATATCCACCACCACCCCGTTGGCATACTTCGCCTCCTCCGGGTTGAACATGCCGGTGCGGATGCACACACGTACTTTCTTGCAGAGCGAGCTTTGGGCGCGGAGCTTTTCCGATGCGCGCATCATGTAGGAAGCCACGGCTTCTTTGATCGGGGCCAACTCCGTCAGTCGCTTACCAAACATCCGGCTACAGCAGATCTCCTGTTTGGGCGGGTCAGGCTCGTCCAGCTCAAGGCACGGCGTGCCAGCCAGCTCGCGGGCGGTTTTCTCGATCACTACGCTGAATTTCTTGCGTAGCGTCCACGGGTCGGCCTTCGCGAGGTCCATCGCGGTCTTGATACCCATAGCGTCCAAATGCAGTTTCATCTTGCGACCGATCCCCCAGACTTCGGACACGTCGGTGTTCCGCAGTACCCAGTTACGCTTGAACGGATCGCATATATCAACCACACCGCCGGTTTGCGCCTGGAGCCGCTTTGCAGTGTGATTTGCGAGCTTAGCCAACGTTTTGGTCCGGGCAATACCGACCCCTACGGGTATACCTGTGCAGCGGAGTATCTGGTTGCGAATGACACGTCCCAAAGCATCAGGCTCGCGGATACCACCGAGATCTGCAAAGGCCTCATCAATGGAGTACACCTCCACGGCCGGCACCAAAGATTCGATGATTGCCATGACGCGCTGACTCATGTCGCCATAGAGGGCGTAGTTGGACGAAAACGCTACGATGCCATGTTGCTCGAGCTTGCGCTTGATCTGAAAGAACGGCTCGCCCATTTTCACAAAAGGTTTGGCGTCATAGCTGCGAGCAATCACACAGCCGTCGTTGTTGGACAGCACAACTACTGGCACCTTGGCGAGGTCAGGACGAAAAACTCGCTCGCAGCTTGCATAAAAGCTGTTGCAGTCGATCAGCGCGAATACTGAAGAGTCAGGCATGGCTACGCACGCTACTGGTTAAGACGCCCCAGATAGCAAGCTCGTCGCCCTCCAAGACATAGCGAGGCGGGTACTTGGGATTTTCCGAGAGTAAAATCACCTGGCTTCCCCGCACACAAAGACGCTTGCATACCGGTTCGTTGTTGAGCAGGGCCACGACAATTTGGCCGTGTGCGGGCTCGATCGATCGATCAACCACGGCCAGGTCTCCGTCGAAGATGCCAGCGCCTTGCATGCTGTCTCCACTGATCGAGGCCAGATATACGTGTGGAGCCCGTATGTTCAGTATCTCATCAAGCGAGATTTGTTTCTCGATGTGATCAGCCGCCGGTGAAGGAAACCCTGCTGGAATTTTGAAGAGACAATAGGGCAACTGTACCCCGCCTTGGGCCAATGCTCCCTTGATTGAAAAGCTCATGATGATGACCTCCAATAGCTGTACGGACATACAGTTAACTTTGGTCCGAGCTTGCGGTCAATTTTATGTGGAGTTCAGCAGACCAGCGGATGACACCAGCCAGGCCACCTAGGAGTTTAAGAATGTGCAGTCATTACGAGCCGCCGTCACCAGAGCAGGTGTCGCAAGCCTTCGGGGTTGAGCTATACGAGCAGGGCAAGATAGAGCTTTGGCCTGGTTACATTGGCCCGTTTCTCCGGCAGCCGGCCCATGCAGACCCACAGGACGAGGCGAGCCCCGTCGTAGAAGTGCTGACAGGCTCGTTCGGTTTGATTCCTGGCTGGGCCAAAGAAATCAAGACAATCGTCCGTAAAACCTACAACGCGAGATCTGAGACTGTGGCCGAAAAGCCCTCCTTTAGGAATGCATGGAGGAGGGCTCAGCACTGCATCATTCCTGCGGCTGCGATCTATGAACCTGACTGGCGTTCAGGCAAATCAATTCCCACGCGGATTGGCCGAGTTGATGACGAACTGATGGGTATAGCGGGTTTATGGGAGCAATGGCTGGAGCCGGGCACTGGGAGGATTCTGCACAGCTACACCATGCTAACTGTGAACGCGGATAACCATGCATTTATGCGCAATTATCACAAGCCTGATGATGAGAAACGCATGGTAGTGATTTTGCCCAGTGGGCTTTATGGTGACTGGTTGACTGCTTCGGCCGGGGAAAGCATGGAGTTCATGAGGCAGTACCCAGCGGAGCGGATGAAGGTGATGAGTTAAGTTTGGTTCTTGCTCATTAACCCGTTTTTTCGGACGTTAAAACGTCTTGAAAACGCGTCTAGATATGTTCTTCCTGTGGAAAAATAATCCAAAAACCAGGAGGAACACATGCAAACAGATACTCAGAAAACGACCAAAATCTATGATTCCAGGACCGCTGACAAATTCGTGCTGCGCCTACCCGAGGGGCTTAGGGCTAGGATCGCCCAAGTAGCGGAACAAAATCACCGTAGCATGAACGGCGAAATGATCGCTCGTATTGATGATTCGCTTGATCTTGAGGCGAAATACGAAGAGATGCGGATACTCAATCGTTACCTGCTCAATCGCGTTGAAATGCTTGAGACTGGCTCAATACCCAAAGTCATAGCACTTCCCGGAAGCTGAGGTGAGCTTTATTTGAGAAGGACTAGGCATTTGTGAATAATTCGAGCTGTCCGCTTAATTTCCCGCCAAGCCGTGTGATCAGCTTATCGCGGTCGCTCAAGATTGGTTGAAGATTGCTTCTGAAAATTTGATTGGACATCCGCATCATCCGATCCCAGTCGCCATGGTCGCCCTTGTAGATCGCGATGGTTCCCAACCCCATCAGGTAATGCAGCCCCGCAGTCGGAGCCTGGTCGAAGGTCACGCGGGACAGGGCGTTATCCAGCTCGAAGTTTACGAACAGCTCTGCACCTTCGCGATCGATCTCGAATCCGCTGCTGGTCACCACGTCCATGACCACCATGCCACTGCGTGTTGTGGTCAGGAACTCAGCGTCGGCAGCAGCATGGGAAATACTGCGCAGGCCGTTGAACATTCCCTGGTACTGATCATCACAGAACGGGACCTCGACCTCGGGGTATCGTAGATCTGCCTCCGTGTACTTTGGCAGCGCCGCGATATCTGGGATTTCGTAGCGAACACCTTGCTCGTAGACCTCCAGGAACACTCTCATTGCGGTAAACGGCTTTTGGTATCCATACCGACCCCAAAGCGCTTCGATCGCCAGCAGTTGCTCGATATCCAGTAGCGTGAAGCGCGGTTTGATACCGACTTGCTGGGCGGCGTCAAATTCGTCGAGCTGGATCGTGAGCATGATTCCCAACAGCTCTTTGGTGAATGCCGGGGAGTATGAATTCGGAGCGATTTTTATCGTTCCCGTTTCATTATCAATCGTACGCGCCAGCCAGCATCGAGCGCTCGGATCGAAGTGGCGGGCCTTGATGTAGTTCCGCAAGTCGTTCAGGGGCTTGAGCCAGTCGTACTCGCCGCCTTCCTTTGCAATCATGCTCTCGGCCGACGAGTCTCGAGAGACGCGGGTACATGACCAGCAGCCTGTACGATGGCCGCACGCGGGGCGCTCGGATTGTCTCCCTGCCAGGTAGACGTTCACCATGCAGTCCCCGCCATTCATGTCGCGGTAAATCTCAACCAGCTGGTTGAAGCGGTCGTAGCACTCAATCCGGCCGGCGATCACCTGGCCGATGTAGCTAAACACGTCCATGGTGGTCATTTCAGCGATAGGGCTGAGTACCCAGTCGTGCCCGCCGGCGTCGGCGGCGAGATTTACCGCCTCAAAGGCGCTCTCGCCGCGCGCTGACATTTTCCGCTCGCGCTGCACCGATTCATCAAACCGGGTACCGATCAGCGAAACGATATCGTCGTCAGTACACTTGCGGCCGAGGCGAGCCGAGACATCCCGGAGAATTGCCTTCTTCACTCGTTTAAGCGGATCTGCTTTGGTCATTTGCTGGCATTTAGCGTTGGAGCCAACGCTGGCGATAATGCGCCCGCCGACCAAGCTCACCAGGTAGTCATTGCTCAGGCCCGGCTTTGCTACCCACACCTTCATCTCGATGCCGGCAGCCTTCGCGTAGGCCTGCATTTGCTGCATCTGGCTCTGGTTGTAGCAATGGATCACCGGGTTTTCCATGCGGGTGTCGGAGTGCATGACGTTCAAGGTCGGCACCGGGAAACCTTCGGTGGCCAACTCGCGAATTGCAGTGAACGCGATGTTCAGAGTGACGCTCGAATCCTTCCCGCCACTCCAGGCCACAACTGGCTGTTTGCCGGCGCGCACGACGCGCTTCACGGCCTTGACAGCCCCGGCAATCTTCTCGGCCAGGGTCTTCTCAGGCCCCCGAACAACATTGGCAGGCATCTCTTGGACGCCAGCGGAAGAGAACAGATCTACATCGAACAGCTGCATGACAAGCTCCGTGCTTGAATCCGGCTCCTCACTGGAGCAGATGAATTCAAGGTACGGCAGGCTGCTGAAATCCCAAGGAGCTGCGGAGAGCCCTTGTTTCAGGAGAAAACCAGGGAGGAATTATCTACACCGAGCCACAGCCTTCGGTCACGAATGCTCCTGCTGGTAACTGCCAGGCTTTGCCCTCTGGCGTGAAGATCGGCAGCACGTACTCGCGCTGGCGCGCTTGGGCAAGTGCGTCCAGATCAGTGATATCAAACGCTTCCGCTGTGGCCGACAGATCCACCACGTTGATTTTCTGCCGGCTGATAGTGCAGCCGAACTCGTCCTCGTAACCGGCTATCGGGGTGACCCGCTCAGGGAAGTATTTGCGGATGGTGGCCCATATCTTCGGTGAGTTGTAGATACACGTCATGCAACTGAAACGCCCCCACCCCAAGCGGTAGGGCACAGGTGCCTCCACTCGGTGGCGAGCAAGCAGCTCCCACACCTGTTCTTCGCTGTAATGCAGCACCGGACGCCAAGCATCTACGTGCCGGCCGAGGCGACCCTTCCGCCGGTCGACGGCGTGAGGTTCCAACTGGTTGTACTTGCTGCGGTTGCTCGACTCAGCACGGCGCTCGCCAGTGACGAACAAGGTCTTGGTACCGAGAAAGCGCTCTTGATTGGTGATGGCCCGGCGGCCCACGTCGATCTTGGCCGCGGAACTACACCAGCGCGTTGCCAGGTTGGCGCTTTGCTGAGGGAACCGGCGGCGGGTCGCTGGTGAAGTCCGGCTGGTATCACGATCCAAGCAGATAATTCCGCCTGGAGTTTCGACCATGTGCGGCTTGGAGTAGGCGTCCATCTTGAGCATTTCGCCCTCGATCCCACCCTGCAACCAGGAAAAATAGACAGGCAAATTGAACGCTGCTGCGAACTTCTCGATGAAACTGTCATTGAATGTCCAGTCCATGAGTGTGCTCCCCTCGGCACCATCAACGCGGTGGTGCCAGAGTTCGACGCGACGCAGATCCACACCCTGCTCTATCAGCGCCAGCAGGCAAGCGATGCTGTCCTTACCAGACACACAGACCACAACGTGGTCGTAGCTGTCCAGATCCACTGTCGGCGCATCAAAATAGGTTCCCTCTGCCAGAACAGCAGGTTCTGGCTCGAACCCGAGCAGGGTGAGCTGCTGGCCCAGTACTGGGATAACTACCTGGTCGTCGAACTGGTGTGCGCGGGAGATTAACGGGTGCATTTGCTGTCCTCTGAGCACCTACCTGGTGCCTACAGACTCAGCCTACGGCGGCAACGGAGAATCCCAAGTGATGGGTGGTAGAGGTGGCTCCCCCTGCGACAGGAGGAAACCGAGGAGAAATTTCTACAGGAAACACAGAACGATCGTCTGCCGCTCGGCAACGCTTCTCCTGGATGGGATAACTACCGGGTGAGGTGAATACGAGCCTTCACCATGCTGGACCTCCTGTCAGTTATCGCCAGTAATGATCGTGTGACGGGCCTGGGACACGTCCAGCGTGTCAGCTCGACCGTTCGCAAAGCAAAGAGCCATGGTCGTTTCTGGTATGCCGGCAGCGTGCGCGGAGGCGCGCAACTCTTCATCGCTACGATGGGCCAGCAGCTCGAAGAGGAGTTCTGCGTCATTGGCGGCGTCAACGCTATCTCGCGCCAATGCTTCGTTGAGGCTCTGTTTGAGCCAGTTCGAGGTTGAAGGGTCCGCCAGGACGGCGGAGATGCTGTCGGCGAACTGCGTGGTGCTCGAAGAGGCGCGGTCATCGCTGATCGCCTGGGCGGCTTCGCGGTCGATAGCGCGTAACTGGTCGCGGGCCGGTTGGTCCAAGCCACTATGGAACTCGGCAAGCTGTGCTAGGCCGGTGAGTTGCCACCAGGCCGAGGAAAAGCTTTCGGAGCGCTCTGGGCCATTGGGTAGGGTGAGCGCGCCTTTCAACTGGGAGAGATGCAATCGGGCACAATCAATGATGGCTTGTTCTAATTCGGTCATATCATCTCAACTCTTGGTGGTGGGGCCTGCTATTTAGCGCTGGGCTTATCACTAGGTAGACTCCCACTCGATTACGTCCCAGTCATAGCTCACTTCGCAAAGGTCGCCGGCAGTTCGCCAGGAACAATCGTCCTCTGCTACGTGGACTAAAAGATGCTGCTGGATATTGCCACTACTGCAATGCCTGAGTTTGCATTGCACTTGCATCCCTGGAGTGGGCATGAGGTCTTTAGTCTTGATCCAGGCCAATGTTTTCGTCTCCGTATATTCGTCACACAGATTATTAGCAGTCATCACACAGAAATAATCGCTCAGCGCGGGTGCGCGGATCGTTCTTGTGCGGGCCACAATTCATGTTGCAAATCTTCGACGCCGGGTCAAAGTTGGCCAGCTCTCCTGGGTCAGCCCGTGGCCACTCAATGGGAATCGCCGCCGGCGGCACTGGCTTTGACTTGCGAGTTTTCGTACTCATTGGTGAGCGGGCTTCTCTGGAAATTCATCCGGCACTTTCGCTTCGCTTTTGAACTTCAAGATCACATCTGCGAGCTGCTGACTGGAACCGCTATCGTTGTGCGGCCATGGCCCGAAAGGTTGTGATGACAGCCGATTAAAAACGATCAACCCTGGGCAGCGGTACTCAAAGGGGCCGGAAGATTGGAACCGAACAAAGGCAACCGGGCTGGTGCAGCCAGGCATATCAGTTATTTCTCCGATTTCCTTCATGAGCGCAATATCCGCCCATCCTGCCTGATCAGTGTTGAAAAACGTCAGATGGTCGTATGCAGATTTACCCCCTACAAAGCACGCGAAAGCGACCAGTGTGAGCTGGCCCATGGGCCAAAATCCTCTGGATTTAGCAGCTATTTTCCACAGTAAGGGGATGTAGAAGAGGAGGGCCACAGAGGCGGCGAAAAGCAGGTAGACAGTTAGCCGCGCATTATCGACGCCGAGAGTTTTTCCCGGAGCGCCATCTGGGCCAAAGAATAGGTAAAGCAATGGTGCGCAGTAGGCCATGCCCACCGCGTAGGACACGAGCACCAGCACCATTTGCTGTAGGCGTTGCCCAGGGCTGGGGGAGACCAAAGCCAGCGTAGCGCGAGCAACGGTACCAATGACCACGATCAGAAGAACAACGGAGCATAGGAGGATATAGAGCATGATGATTGACGCCTTAGCGGTTTTTGGGGGATCTACCATCTTGTGGGTAGAGATCAAGATTCAGCGGCGGGTGCCTGCTCGGTCACCTATTGCCTTCTCTTTTGCCGCTGTTACCTGAAAAAAGCAGCGCGAGCGGGCCCACCAATAGCCCGGCCCCCATGAAGAGCATTATGAACATGCCGAGACCGTCGCCTGGCTGTAGGCCTGTCCCAGCAGCCGCTACGATTGCTCGAAAGTGATCAGCTTGCCCTCCAACTACATGCACAAGACCGATCGTCACAGGACACACAACCAGAGCTTGCCAACCTTTGCGGATGTCCAGGTGATCCACGAACATCCACAGCCAGGCGAGGCCTGCGAAGATGGCCAGTAGAATCAACAGCCAATAAAAAAGGCCGTAGACATCGGCCATAAATGCAGCTCCCAACATATACCGCGCTCCCTTAATTTGCTTTCGGCCAAGATAGCGTGCAGCGCAGATATCCCAACTCATGGGGCGCATTATTCCACACTGCTTGGAGAGGCGTAGCGGCGAGGGCACAGCGTCTGGCAGAGGCTTAAATCCTGCGCCACGCCTAAGGGGGGCAGACCGACGCGGTATTCACAGACAGAGCGTCAGAGGCGTGAGTTGTGGTGCAGTGTCGAAAGCTCTGCCAATACCCACTGCCAGTATCCAAGCTGTGTCTGGTCGCTTCGCACTGCTTGAAGCCACTGGTAGTTGGTCAGGAAAGGGTGGTCGTTTCCACTGAGCGCATACTTTTTCTCTAGTTGCAACGGAGTGCGATCCAGGTCAGAGAGATAGGCCTCCGGCAGCTGATAGGGCACCAAGGCGAAGTCTGTAATCGCTTGCTCAATTGAGATGGATATTTCCTGCCCCGTTTCGGCACAGCGGAGCGTCCTCACATCGCCTTTGCGGTCGGTTACCTGCCACGCATACCCCGCCGGGGTTACAGCCTCAGCATTATCCGGGGAGGAAATAGCCTCTTCGCTGTAAACAACGGACTCCAGTGGAAAAAATATCTCTGCAATCATGTGGTCGAGCTGATCCAAAGTTCGCCGATGGATGCCTGAACCCTCGGCCTCGATCAGTGCCAGTAAGGAAGCTCTCGATGCGTTGAGTTCCTGGTAAAGCTCGGCCAAATGCTGGGGTACGGAGGGGTCAATGTGAGTCATATTTGGTAGTCCTAACCAGGGGAGAGTGCAAATAAACCGCTAGGCTGGCCCTCTGGGCATAGCGTCAGTAGCGAAGCGGGTATTCTTAAACGTGGTTTTAATTGTTCCTGCCGATAACGCTTCTGTCTATGGAGAAGCGACCACCTACACGCGGGCGACCGGCAGGAACATCAAGCTTTGACCCTCAGGTGGCAGGAGCTTTTGGTACTGTCGTGCGCGGAGAACGCCTAAAATCGGGCCTGGCCCAGGAGAAACTTGCTCTCCTGGCTGGGGTTGAGCGCGCACATCTGGGAAAAATCGAGCGGGGCGAGAGCCTACCCACCCTTCCGCTGATAATGAGATTGTCCAAAGCCCTCGAAGTTAAAGCCGCTGACCTGATATCGCAGATGGAGCAGCGGCTGGATCAATGCGAAGGTGGAAGTGGCTGAGTCAGGCGCACTTGGGAACAGTAGGGAACGGAAAGGCGTTCTGGCAGCCGGACGCCAGATCTACTGTGATCCAGTGCTTATCGGTTTCGCCCGTCCGTAGCAACTCCCACACAATGCTCATTCCCGCAGTCGTGACCGCACGGTTGACCAAACAGTCCTGCGACCTTATGGCTTCCGCAACCGAGCAGGACTTTTTGGTGTCATCTTCGAGTGTTTCGATTTCAGGGTAAGCGTCCATGACGTTGGGGTAGAGGCCCCGTCTGTCCTTATGCGCAGCCCCGAACACAACCTGCCCATGTCGGGCCTCGTTGCCGAGGTCAAGCCACATGCAGTGCTTGGAAAGCACTGAACTGGTGGCAATTGCACGGCGTGCCGAAGAAAGGTCAACTGCGGAAATGATCAGGTCGGCGGCGCGCATAGTCTCTACCGTCTCGTGGCTTGGAAATCGGAAGGGCAGCGCCTCCCAGGACGTACCCAACATGAGGTTATAGCGATTTACCAAGCTGATTGCTTTGAATTGACCCAGGTCGCACGGCCAGAAACGCTGACGTACAAGGTTCGGCTCGCGCACGATGGCATCGTCAATCACCGCGACCTCAAGGCCCTCTGGATGGCCGAGGGAGCGAAGCGCGTGGTGGAAGCTGGCTAACGCATCAACCACCTCACTGCCATTGCCCCCAGCCCCGATAACCACAATGCGTGGTGCGCGTTCAACCCAGGATGCTGGCGTCTTGTAGATCGGTGATTGGTGAGCTGTGATCGGATGAACGCTCATTGCGCACCCCCTTTGATAGCTTGCGCTAGCGTTAGCGGGCCACTGTATGATCCTGCTGAAACCAGTTTCGAGGCGGGGAACCGCTTCGATCCTTTCTCGCTCAGTGTTCGATAGAACTCCTTCAAGGTCTCAAACGAGCGGCAACCCGCTACCGGCTCAACCGTGCCGCTGTGGGTGTTGTCGCTCTCCAGTACGAAGCTCTCCCAGGCCGGGATGTTCTCACGTCGCACATCGCGAGGAACATTGCCGCTACCAGTGCAGAAGGTTCCGCCTTTGTACACATTCCCCAGGGGGGCATAGAAGAGTTCTGTCTCCGGCGTCGGGCGCTGATTGCCCTTAAACGCAAAGCAACGGAAGGATTGGTTTGCCGCAGCGATGAAGATCAAGCCCGGCAGCGGGGCGCGTATGCGCTCGCCCAGGATAGGAATATCGTGCAGGCCAGGGCGGCGGTACCAGGCCAAGACAGTGCGTGAGCTGAACAGATAATGCTCGGGAAGAAATTCTGCTCCCGCATCTTCATTCAACAGCAGTGCCGCCAGTTCGGATTTATCGTAGGGACTAAATGCCCTCCCAGCTCCCAACGTGAACCCGGCCTTACCGTCCTCCAGCGCAATGACGCTGTGACTGGTGACAGTGACCACGCCGGTCTGGCTGTGGTGATGTATCAGCATGGCCTTGCTCGAAACTTTTTCACTCAGCATTACCGCATTCCTCTAAAGCGTCGGCGATTCGCTGCAACAGACCTAGGGTCAGCGATAGCGTGTCTAGAACTGGCAGGGTGACGGTTCGCAACTGATCAGGACTCAGCGGTAACCCGATGGCTGGGAAGCCAGAGCCGCCGACGATGCCGTCAAAACCGTCATAGCTACTCTGCTCTAGATTTGGAAAATCCCTAGTCAGGCAAACCAGAATGCTCTCGAAAAGAGAAACCCCATCACCGGCTGTGCCTGGCAAATCACGGGGGTTGAACTCCTTGAGCGACCCACTGGCGTCCTGCTCCAGACAGTGCTGCAAGGCCTCCCGCAGCACTTGAATCAGCGGGGCGTTTGCATCATCACGCTCACAGATTTGCCGCGCCTGATCGGACAGCTCCTCGATCTCCAACCGATCTCCCTGGCCAAGGGTGGCTCCAGCTATCTGTTTCAATTCATCCATCTCATAGATGGCGTCAAGCAAGCTGTTTACAGAGTCCTCGTCTTGGCCATGACAGTAGAGATATTCCGCGATGTAATCCTCATGCTCGACCGAATCGTCCAATAGGAAGGCACAAAGTTCCTCTCTGGATTGTGTGGCCAAGCGCGGAGACAGCTCCTCGAAAGCCTCCGAAAGCCCGTGGTTGAGGTAGCTATGCGGCCCCAGGAAGGTCATTGGCGTATGGAACGGCAGCAGATGGCGTGTCATCGCGTCGAGTGTCTTGAAAAGAAGCACCCGCAGTTCCAGGCTCGCTGGCGCTTGAACTGTGAAAGTAGCGAAGCAGCTCGACTCCAGAATGAAATGACCGTCCTGGATTCCGAAGGAGTAGGCGTCCTTAACGGATGCGGGCAGCTTGACCCGGCTGATCAACGAGCGTTCCAGCTCTGCCATTATCTTGCCTGCCCCGTCAGGGCCTGCCTCGATGTGGGGGGCGAGCGCATCAAGTCCGACCAGCCCAGCCTCTACAGCGGCTATTGCATAGGATGCCGTCTCAACTGGATCGACGTATGGGGTATTCAGCCGATTCAGCAGGCTGGTGCGCTGTGGAAAAAGGCCTTCATCACTGATGGCAAAGGACGCACCAAGGCACTGTACTACTTCGCCCGTGAGGCGATGCAGCCCGTAGCTATTTGGGTACTGCCGAAGCCATTCGATTGAGCTTTCAGCTACCAGCCCAGCTTCCAATGCCTCCCGGCACAGCATGCTATGAGCTTGGTGGTCGACCACCCCTGCATAGTCCCGGCTGAACAGTTGGGCCTGTGCTTCACGCATCACAGGCCCGACATTCGGCAAGCTAAGGGGTGTCAGCGCGGCAGTTGGAAGTCGATAGTGCCGGGGTTGGCGGGGGAGGAGAGCAACTTCCATAGCCTTTGTCTCTGCTGGTGGTCTAAACAATCAGGTTCGGTACCGGATGGGAGGTGGCGATCCAGTTCGCCACGCTCCCACGCTTTCAGGACTTCAAGCGGGTCAACCTTTTGCGCCGAATCCGCCGTCTCGGAACTCGTAGACATAGCTGTCATTCTCCACAATGGGGTCGATAATTTTCGCTCCGTTGAGCTTCGGGAACTGACGGGCATAGTGTTTGAGCACGTCAGTCACAGGCATTTCTGGCTGAGGGTCGGGGAGGTCGCGTCCGGCGTAACGAAAGACACGGGCCAGAGAGATTTCAACAAGTGCCATGAGTGCAATTCCTAGAAGGAGGCCGCGAGGTCCAGATTGGGTTCATCCGAGCTGCTGTCCGCGCGCGAACCAGCAATTGCCTGAGAAGCGTTATTATCCTCTGCATCGGCATCGGCATCGGCATCGGCATCGGCATCAAGGGCAGGCGTTGCAGGCTGCTCAGTGGCTGGCGCGGCGGCTTTCGCCTGCACGGTGGCACCAATCGAGCGGATTTCATCCAGCAGGCTTACACCCTCATTCAGCGCCTGGACGTGCTGTGTCAGGCGCTTCATCAGCGCCTCCTCGATTTCAACAGCACTCCCTACCAGGATCAGCGGGCGGCACATGGCGGCACGAAGCTGCACTTCGTGTTCGGATGCCTTCTCAGGGGTAGGACCGAGGTCAGCGGTAATCATCACTTTCAGCGCATCGGCTGAGGCGGTTTCGATTGCCACATTGACGCGGTGTTGAGTGCCCGCCAATGCAGCAGCCATTACGGAAAAAAACGTGGATTGCATGATGATGTTCCCTGTCAGGCTTGGGTCGATTCGGATTGCTGGGGAGCGGGGTTCTTCCCGCCCTGTGCCGATAGTTGTAACGCAGGCGGCAAATAACCCAACCAACTGAACTCTTTGAAAGCCAGGATGGCTTCGATCAGAGCGCTTGCTTTGCCGGTGGCCAACCCTTCAAAGGCCTTTTCGCCCTTCGCCTCGTTGTAGGCGGCGACAAAGCCTGAACGCTTGCAGTCTTCGATGATGCCCGCCTTAACCTGAGCTTTGAGGTAGCTCTCGTTCATCACGAATCCTTTGGCCGGATCGACGTTGGCGTACTCCATGAATTTGAGCGACTGAGCACCCGACACGGATTTCTCGAATGCGTCAGCGCTATCCGTGCGGAATAGCGAGGCGGCAGCCATGCTGCCCATGAACGTGAGGAGTTTTTCCTCCCCAAGTTGCGCAAGCCGAATCTCGGCATCGGCGCGAGCCGTAGTCATCAGGGAGCTTGTGACGCCCATGGCCTTTTCCATCTGTGCTCGCAGCTCGCTCTTGAGGTCGCTGCGCATCTCGAAATACATGCTGACGATGGCCACTGCCAGCGCTAGCGAGCGGTCATTGAGCACGACTTGCTTGCTCATACGGGCGTAAAGGTCGAAGGCTTCACGGCGTAGCGACTTCTTGACCTGGGTGGGCTTGGCGCTTGCGGCCTTCGGGTTGGCCGGGGCTGCTCCAACAGCGCCCCCGGCAACGGTGGCTGGCGCTGTGTTCGTTACGGTGGCCAGAGCGGTTTTGTACGCGGCGGTTTTCTCCTTGTGGCAAGGCTTGTTGAAGCACATGCCGCCGATCACGTCGCCTTCGCGCCCCCTCGACACCATGACCACTGCGCCGAAGCTTGCACAGGTAGCGCACGCCGCTGCCTGGTGTTCGCCCACACCATCCTCGCCCCGTGCGACGAGCTTCACGTATGAGTCCTTGGCGAGATTCAGCTCGCTATGAACCACCGCGTGCTCCTCCTCCGCCTCGATCAACCGAACAGAAATTAGCTGCTCGGTTTTTCGGTTCCAGCAGACCGAGTTTTGGCAGCGAGACGCCCCAAGGCTTGCCTCGAACAAATCGGCATTCGCGCCCGAGTTGTGGATGCAGCTCCGGCATTCCGTGGTGTCGAAGCGTGCAGTCGAAACGTCCCGAGTCAACTCCAGCAGGCGCGCCCTGGTCTGCTCGACGGAATAGTTCTTCTCGATGATCTTCGACAGAATGCCCGCTTGATCCGGAGCGGGGAGACGGCATAGCAATTCAGCATGACCAATCTTGATCTGCTCCTCCAGCAGGGCCTCGGCCACCGCATCACAGGCGTGGGCGAGCAGCAGGCGGCTGTCGAGCTTGGTTCTAGACCAATCCAAGGCCTTCATCACCGCCAAATGGTCGTTGGCCATGTCTTCCAGCAAAACTACCGCAGACTGGGCTTCTTCGATTGGCGTCAGGTCGGCCCGCACCTGATTCTCCAGCGCAGCGATCAACCGCGCTTCCTGATCGCTCATAGCGCGGATCAGGGCGGGAACCTCGATCAAGCCCGCATCATGGGCCGCCGTCCAGCGCCGGTTGCCAGCCACCACTTCATGGTCGTAGTTCGGGTCATCGCTTACAGGCCTGACCAGAATCGGCTGGATGATGCCCTTCGCGCTGATCGAACGTACCAGTTGCTCATAAGCTGACTTCTTCCGGCCTTTACGCGGGTCGATCTGTGGGTTGCGGCGGATACGGTTGAGGGGGAGGACTTCTGCTACTTGCTGATTCACTTGGCTAAACTCCGTGTTTGCAATGAGTTCAGCTTCACCCATGTTCGGGAAAACCCAAGCGCCAAACCGAGCAACGTCTTTAAACCGGAGTGGGGGGATTTTATCGAGGCACGCTTAAACGTAGCCCACCCTGGTAGGGCAATGGATAACCCTTTCCCTCAATCCGAGGTGGCCACTAATCCAGGCGTCCGCCTAAGGCTTCCAATCCGTGATGCTGGTGGTGCATGTTTCAAGTAGCAAAAAGCCCGAATCAAAGTCGGGCTTTTTGTTTTCATAGAAACAGAGAGTCACTGACCAACAAACACCGCCTCAACCGCTGCCAAGGCTTGGCGCGCACCCTCAAGCTCTGGCTGTATCAGCTTCAAGCCTCCCAGATCGTTGCTCATCACTGACACGCAATCCTGAAGCGCTTTTTTTGCTTCAGTGAGAGCAGTCAGCAGAGCAGAATCTTTTGCCTCCGCAATAGCCGCCGCCCCTTCAACTACGCTGAGGCGCTTGCTGAGAACAAAGTAGATGTGCGGGAAAACCAACTCCTGAACAACACCCGCATTCTTCGCTGCTTTTGCTGACGCTTCTTCTACGATAGAGATCAGCTCTGCCTTGTGGATCGGGTTGAATAGTTGCATGTGGTAACTCCAAATGAAGAATGCCACCAGCATGCCGACCGCTCCCCAAAACCCAAGTCATCAAGCGCGCCCCGCTTACCCCTCGACGCGGGATAAGCTAGTAGAGCCCTTGGCCGACACAGCGGGGTACCACCAGCGGATCAAGCCGGTGACGTTCGTAGCAACGAAGCACCCGTTCAGCAGCAACAATCCCCAGGCCTGCGCCAGAACGGCGTAGCAGCATAGGCTCAAGCTCGAAACGAGGAATAGCCACCATCCCCACGGAGACACACGGGTATTGGTGGAGATCATCAGCGCACCGATGACGCCGCAGATGCTTCCGATCCACTCGAAATACAGGGTCATAGGTCAGTCCTTCGCATATTCCTGGGATATTTCTTCGGCTCGAATTTCATTGATGATTCTGTGTGCATTGAGCCGACACTGGACGGGATAGGCCAGAGGGTCGTGGCCACGGCGTTCAAAAGCGACGATCAACTGCGCCTTCCAGGTGATACCAGAGGACTTGGGGTTGGGATCTAAACCGTTGCCAGCAGCAATGCGGGCTTGCCGGTAGGACTGACACCATTCAGCCCTGGTCGCGCTGTACCGTCCCAAACTGGGTTTGCGAGGGAAACACATAGGCTCCCCTCAGATCAGCGCAAATTTGCGGAGCGAGTCACCGAGCGTCCCCGTCCATACAGCGCCCGACTTCGAGCTTTCCCCGTGGTAGACGTTGAAGTGCTCGCCCTTTTTGATCGAGTTGGGAACACAGGCTCGCCGCACCACAGGATGCCCGTCGATATCGAAATCCTGAAAGCCATGGTGGGAGTTGACCAAGCGTGCGGTGAAGGTCAGCGGCTCTTTGGTGTTTTTCTGGCTCATGCAAATGACTCGTTTGAACTGGATGGGCCTTTAGGGTGAACGCGGCCACAGAAAACCCAACTCCGATGACCTGTCGAATTTGTCCAACAGGCCGTTGGACGACCTCCATTTCAGGCACTAATCCAGCGTGAAAACGCGCCCGGCCTGCGTCCCGGCCGGATAGGATCAGGCCAAGCCACAGTGGCTCAGCCTACCAATGGGACGGGCGTGGCGTTCCGGTTCATCCACCAGTCGTCCCTGGTTGGGAGTTTTTCACTCCATGGGATGCTGGCTTCATCAACTGATTAAGGGAAGCGTAATGAGCAATCAAAACACCGAAGCCCGTCCGGAGCTGGAAGTCGTAGCCACCATTGAGGTGATGAGCTACGACGACGAAACGACGTACATCGAAACCCGCAGCGATCGGATCAACTTCGACAACGCAGTTAACGATGATGGCCTGGTGTTTAAGTCAGACGCTGAGCGTGTAATTTCTGGCCTGAGCTACAAGGCTGAGCTTTACGACGAGGTATGGAGAAAAGCAAAGGAGATGGGATTCATGAACGTCACTATGGCGCTGGAGGAGGTGGCTAACCGGCGCTCTAACGCTGTGATAACGGGACTGGTAGAGGCGCTGAACAAGATATCAACGGGCGCGACAGGCCACATGGACTGTGACAGCGTACTTGCCCAGATCGCATCTGATGCTCTCGCCAAGTACAGTGCTGACCAGTCTTCTAAGGGCGGTGAGTGGTGATGATAGACGCGATAGCTCGACGTTTGGGCTTCATTCGAGTTGCAGTTATGAGGGATCAACTTCAGTTTGCTCGAAACATTTCCAAGCGACTGGATGAACATCGAGAGGTGGTTGAACAGATCCAAACTCAAACAAATCTTTTCACTCAATGCCCGTGGCACATCAGCCACATGGCCACGCAAGACGACTACCTCATGAGGATTTATAGGATGGTGCATGGTGCCTGGCCATGCCATCCCGATGAGGTTCACCGTCAGCGCTTGTACGGTGAGTCGATTCGCCAGCGCCCCCGGTTGCTCGGTGATTGCGGTTTGCCAGAGTACCGCCCGCATGACAGGGGGAGTAATTCCGACGCTCTTAGGTCCTGAAAACGGATTTCAAATCCCACCTCCCGCGATAGCCTCCTGATCGAATACACCAGGAGGATTCGCTCTCATGAAAATTCGCAGTCTCTGCGCCCTCGGCAAAATGAGGGCGTACTCCGCTGACCGGCTGGTGGTCACGCTCTCGCCCAAGACATTCAGCATCCCTACTGGCGAAGATCCGCTTGCGCACGAGCCTGAAGCGATCCATGACTTTATCCAGAGAAATCGCTGGCTCCATGCAAACTGCATCGTCGGTCTGCACAACAGCCACAATCAGCTGCTGGAACCGGGCGAAGTCATCATGAGCGGTACACGCTCGACCTTGCTGCGATGCCTGCTCCGCTGGGAGGCGCTGCGTATCCTCCCCATATGGGTTGATGGCTTCGACAGCCTTTCTGATGATGAGCGGGCAATTCGCTCCAAGTACCTCGAACGCCTTGACCGGGCCCGAGACCAGCTCCTTTCCATCGATAGCTGGTATCAGAATGACCAGGAACAGTACGAGGTCGCTCGAGCAGTCATGCGTACTGGTCACTGGGCGCTGGAAAACCTTCCCCCACTTGATGGCCTGGAGTGGCCAACCGGAGAGATCTTCAACCTGAAAAACCCCAGCCTTCCTGCTGAGGCGGTTGAGACTGGATACCTGGAAGGGATATTTTCCATGATTGAGCGAAAGGAACGGTTTCATGGGGAGTGCGGGAGCATTCCAGCAGACGAATTGTTCGGTATTGCGCTAATGAGCCCCAAGTCCGGATATGAGTTGCTGGTCAAGCTGCATATACAGATCGAAGCAAACCGTGCTGAAGCAGCCTATGCCCGCCGGCAGCGCGCAATTGCCTGACCCGAATCAGGAGAGAAAAGATCATGCTCAACCGTCGATATCCCGTACTGATCTCAGGGAAACGTTACTCCTCGGAGTTCCAGACCGATCAGCAGTACGCAAAAAATTGGAAAATCGTTTTGGAGAAGGCCTACGGCACTCACGCAATTTGCCAGTGCCCAAGCAGCGGCTCCCGAAAACTCTCGATCAAGCGACGTGAAGATAGCGATGGTTTTCACCTGGCGCGGTTCGCCGGTACAGGTCATGAGCACTCAAACGATTGTCGGTACTACGCCCCGGCCCCGGAGCGTTCCGGTATGCAAGGTTATGCCGTGGGCGTAGTCGAGGAGGGCGAAGATGGCAGCATTCGGGTGCGCCTGGCTCGAGGCATTCGAGTCCAGGCTGCTCGATCCGAGGAAAGCGAAAGTACTGCGGTGAAAAGATCGCCAGGAAAGAGCAAGCCGGCTATGACGTTGCTCGGGCTACTGCATCTGCTTTGGTCTGAGTCGCGACTTTCCACCTGGTATCCAGCAATGGAGGGCAAGCGCAACAGTGGCATTGTGAACTATGCGCTTCTACAGGCTGCTGAACGCGTCGCCGCAAGCCGAATGAAACTGAGCGAAGTGTTGTTGTTGGCGGCACTGAAGGACAGCAAGGGGGCGACTCGCAACCAGGCGATAGCCAAGTCCGCGATGACTCGTGATCTCCGGCTCGTCGCGATTTCGCCGCTGGCCCGCTATAACCCTGAACGTCATTCTGGAGACATCAGCAGATTGCCGCTGGCCGGGCCGTTCGGGATGCCCATGCTAAATCTGCCCCCGGCGGTCTGGGCCACAGCCGCCCGCCGATTTGAGAGAGAGCTTTCCGCCTGGAAGCGCGGAAGTCGAGTTATCGCCATCGCTCAGGTCACGCCGCGGAAGGGCGAGTCGTCTTCCCAGGCGGATGTTGTTGAACTGGCCTTAATGCAAGTCAGTGAGCGCTGGATTCCCGTCGACTCAGATTACGAAGGGGTGATTGAGGCCAAACTCCACGCCGCCGGCCGTAGCTTCGATAAACCTCTCCGCTACGACGCGGATGAAAGTGAGGTATTTCCCGACTTTTGGCTTTTGGACGCGGGTAAGGACTACCCCCTGGAGGTGTTCGGCATGAGCACACCTGCCTACCTGGAACGGAAGGCCGTCAAAACGGCTTGGTATAACAGGGAGTACGGCGGGGAAGGGTGGTGGTCGTGGAATGCTGCGGCTGATCCGAAAGGAAAAAATATCCCTCCTTTCCCGGCCAAGTCCTGAGTTCCTTCGTCGAAAGCAGGCGTTCTTGGGTTATCTAAATCTCGTGCGATGCTGAAAGCCTCAAATCGGGACTGCCTCTAAAGGAACAACGCTATGCAATCCGTACTCTCGAAGAAGTCCACTGGGATGAAGAGCAGCATCTGCCCAGTTACGCATTCGCCTTCTCCCAACGTAACGCGGAGCTTTGGCTCTACCGTTCACGTTAGTTACAACCCGCGTAGCGACGGCTATGGAAGTGATACAACAGCTATCGTCCTGAGTGAGCGCGTATTCTTTGTGCTCAACGGCGATCATGCCAAAGCGCTTTGCAAGGTAGCTGAAAAAAGTGGGCCCCAGGGCTGTGCGGACTACTTCGTCGAACACATTGCTCAGGCCAATAAACTCAGTGAGCATTTGATGGCTACAGGCGTGAGCAATGATCCCTTTGCATTGATGCCGACTACCTTGGAGATCCTTGGGCAAGAAAGCATGGACCGAATCGCGGCTGCTGCAAAAGCTCAACTGGACGCCACAAAAGAAAACGTTGAGGAAGCCACTCAATGATCCGCGAAGTTAGAAAGGTTCCGGCCAACTGGCAACACCCCTCGGACGGGTACTACCCCGATGGAAAGGTTCGCTACGTTCCTCTGTTCGACAGTAGTGAGTTCACGAGCAAAGCGGCTCAATGGGATGAAAACGCTGCCAAGTGGGCGCAGGGTGAATTCCCCCAGGATGCTGGCGCTGCTCATCGCACATTGAGCTTTGAAGAGTGGGATGGTCCCCGTCCAAACGCGGAGGACTACATGCCGCTTTGGCCAGAGGCAGAATGTACCAACTTCATGATGTATGAACTCACCACCGAGGGAACCCCTGTGAGTCCAGGCTTTGCAACCCTGGAGGATCTGGCCACCTGGCTTGCCGAAAACAATGTCAGCATATACGCCAATGAACCTGCGGGTTTCGATGATTGGTTGGCGGTCTGTAATGGCGAGCCTGTGACGCTGGCACTCACCCCGCATCGATAAGGAAGCTCCATGGCTCGGGCTCGTCTCCACCTCATCTGCGGCAACTGCGGTTGCAACGATATGTGGTCGTACCGCATAGACCCCCAGGGGCAAGACGTTGAGGGCGAACTGTTCCCTGCCGTTTACATCGCCTGCGGAAATTGCCACACGCTGCACGACCTGGCGGATACAGCAAAAAATTCCAACCCTAGCGAAACGCTCAACAGTTGAGGGAACCCTGATATGGGTGGTAATGCTCTGGCTTCATTCGGCTCAACACGCTGCTCGCGTGATGTTGCCCTGCACATGCTGGATGACTTTCAAGCGCGCTTCGCGCAGATTACCGGCCACCTTGGGAACGCAGCGAGGGTTGAGCCCATCGCCGCATATCGTCTGAAGCCTGACTTCGGCGACCTAGATATGCTGGTTGATAGCCGGGTTTTTCAGTCCATGCCGCCACAATCCGTGGTTGAGGCGTAGCCAGCGGCAAGCGTTTCAACCCGGAGTTGTATCCGCTTGAGCACCGCAACCACACTGCCCGCGTGCGAGACAAGAAACGACCTGTATACATGGGCTTCCTGCAATGGATTGAGGCCCAGCGTGGGCTGCGTTACTTTGGCTGGAGCGAAGACAAAGCCCTGTATATGCCAGAGGTGATGACTGCGTTTCCTTCGCTGCGTGAGGATTACGAATCCAGCTTGGCCAAGCTAAATCAGGCCAAAGCGATTCGCGCCTGCTTCAATGGCACGGTGGTGACTGCTATAACCGGGCTGACGGGGAAGCAGCTCGGTCAGTTCATGGCGCACTTCAAGCACGACCTTGCCGAGGGCATGGCTGACTTGCCTTCCTTGTCTATGGAGCAACTGAGTTCGCTGATTCGCAATTCGCATGAAGTGTTCGTCCGTACAGTCGAGCAATCTACAGAAATCCGACGCAAGCAAGATTGAGGAAATCGCTATGTCCTGGGCAGATCGCGCAGCACCTATAGTCGGGGAGGTAATCCGCCGCGTTGGGCGAAGCAACCAGCAGGCCCTGCGAAAGGCGCTGGCCGAGGCATACCCTTGGGGGGCACGAAAGAATTCGCCTTACAAGGCGTGGCTCGCCGAGGTGCGCCGACAGTTGGGGCACCCGCTGAATGCGCCGAAGGCCGATCCAGAGAATCAACAAACTGACATGTTTGGGCGCCATGAAGAGTAGACCACGTGGCTGCGGCTCCCTCGACGCCAATTCGCTGGTTTAACCTGGTGGCGTCCTGCTGTTGAGAAGGTCATCCTTCTTCCGAGCGCTGGTATGCCGGCTTTATCCCACCCAGAGAGGGCTGGACTATTCCCCCCTGCAAAGTTCGCCCCCTTCAACACCGAAAATCATCTGCTCATGCATCCAGGCGATTGCGCTGCCTAGGCGGCATCGAGTGCTACGCCTCTACCGTCAGTGCCCGTGCCCTAGCATCGAATTCAGGCGGAAAAGCTGTCTGAAACCGAGCTGTACGGGCTAATGCTTCTTGCATCCTTGGGATTTTCAACGTGTCGGGTAAATCCGATGCCGAACCCGTAAAAGGAGCAAGCAATGCCAATCGCAAACGAGCATCAAGAAGACGAGCCGAGATTGATCGACCGGATAATGAGTGACCTGCTGTCCGCTATGGATCGAGACAATTCAGATCTGCGATCCACGTTGATCAAGAACAGTGACGACATCCGGACCTTGGCCGAAATCTGTCGGCAGACCTGTGTTTTCGAGCATAGCCAGGCAAAGTTTGCCGAATTCAAACAGCATCTGGAGGAGTCAACACCTCCAGAAGAACGCCTCGTCAAATCGTGGGCGTGGCTGCTTGACCGGATTGTCCATTCACCGACCACTCTGCACATGCGGGGAGCCGTTCGCCTCTGCGTGCCGCTGGTTGCGCTCTACCTTCCCTCGGAATGACTAAGGGGTAAGAACCCGCATAGCTAGGGAAAAGGGGGTGATTTTTCACGCCACTTTTGAAACGAATCGGAGAGGTTTGGGTTATTTCGAGTTCGCGATACAACGGTTTCGAGCTGCGCTTTCAGTCGGTAAAAGCGTCTGAAATAACACCCCGCCAAAGAATACGGCAGGTACGATCTCCAACAAATCCAAGGAGAAATTTTCCGCCATGACACATTCAGTGGTCAGCATCGACGACCTCAAGCAGCAGGTACTCCCTGAGTTGTTTGCTATCCCGGCTCGACTCGGCGAGTACGGGGGCGTAGCGGATAGCTCTGCCAAAATCGATCAACTCTCCGATCTAATGGAGAGTGGGTCGGCGGCGGCGCTTGCGGCCAAAATCGCAGAAGTCCTCTCGAAAATGGCCGACGCATCGCCTGAGCAGATTACCCGGAAGCCAACCTGGCTCGAAAAGATTCTGGGCGGAGCCGTTGAAAAACAGGTTCGCTATCAAGTCGCCCGGTCAACCCTGGAGCAATTACTGGCCGAGGCTGAAGGACATGCCCAAGGTGTACGCGATACGGTCAGCGCCATCAGCAGAATGATCGTTGCCCACACTGAAGAGGCGGAAGCACTGAAAGTATTCATCCAGGCCGGGCGCGAATTCCTCGAAGAAAACCCTCTCATCGGGACAGTAGCGGAGGGGGAGATCGAGTTTGATCGGCCGCGAGAGCGGCTGGCGCGAAAGCTTGCCAACTTGGCAACACTTCTGGCCTCACACGAGCTGAGCGTTAGTCAGATGAAGCTCAGCCGCGCCCAAGCCCTCGACATGCTCGATCGCTTCCGAGAGACAGTCACCGTACTGGTTCCAGTATGGCGGCAACACACCCTTACCCTGATCACCACCAAACACATGAGCCCGGCGATGGTCGAGGCTGCCAGTAAGGCGCATCAGGCGCTGATGGCCAGCCTGTCTGAAAGCCTGAATGGCGTGAAGCACTGAGGAGCAAGACATGCAGCAGCAAACTACCGTGACAGATCTCGCCACTGCCAACACCGAGCTTACTCCCGCAGGGCTCCAGGCCCTTGGTCTCCAGGAGCAGGACATCCCCCAGATCAAGGCTGTAGCGGCACTGATCCAGGCAGAAAACCCGCTCTCGGTTTCTCAGTTCGGCAGGGAAGTGGCGGAACACACGTCCTCCTACGCCGACAGCTTGCTCGACCAGGTTCGTAACAGCGACCTGGACGATGCCGGCGCAAAGCTGAGCGAGGTGGTTGCCGTCGCGCAGTCGCTCAATGTCAGCGCGCTTTCCGATCGCCGTTCGCGCATCCCTGTCATCGGCAAGCTGATCGACAAGGTAACCCTTCGCGGGAAGTCCGTCATGGGGCAGTTCGACACCACGCGGGAGCAAATCGAAAAGCTCGTTGCTGAAGTCGACCAAACTCAAGCGGGTATTTCCGCTCGGAATACCGGCCTCGAGTCCATGTTCGTTGCGGTACGCGAGGAGCATCGACTGCTTGGCATCCACATTGCCGCAGGTAAGCAGCGCCTGGCGGAGCTACAGGCGCAAGTTTCTCAGCTTCGGGTGAACATGGGGTTTGGGGAGCAATGGAACCAAAAACCAACGTAAGCCCTACCAACGCTTTTCGGTGTCTTCTTCCCAGGCGCCCATCTCGACAAAACAGTTGCGCATGTCGGCCTCCTGGCTGATCTCGGTCAGCAGGTCATGCACGCTCTTGTCCAGCTCATCGTCGCTCCGATACGGAATGGTCAACTCATAGTGGCCGGCATCCAGCCGCTTCATGCCATAGGGCTCCAGGCAGTAGCGCTCAATGTTCTCCGTGGCCCGCTTCCGGCCGCGCACGAACTTGCTGTTATTCACCACCGCGAGGCGCAGGGTGACGGTGGCCACCCGCTCGGCGGCGGGCGGCTCTGCCGGCGACGCGGCCGAAGGCTGCTGGTCGCGTGACCTGGCGCTCTTCTGGTACGCGCCGATCTCGACACCACGGTGGCGCAGGTAGCTGTACAGCGTGCTCTTGGAGATGTGCAGCTTCTCGCCGATCGCGCTGACGCTCAGGCGACCTTCGCGGTAGAGGGTTTCGGCCGCCATGGCGGTGGCCTCAGCCTTGGCTGGCAGGCCCTTGGGACGGCCACCGATCCGGCCACGCGCCCGTGCGGCCGACAGACCCGCCTGAGTCCGCTCGCGGATCAGCTCGCGCTCGAACTCCGCCAGCGAGGCGAACAGGTTGAACACCAGGCGGCCTTGGGCGTGGGTGGTGTCGATGGGGTCATTCAGGCTCTGTAAGCCGACCTTGCGCTCTGCCAGCTCGCCGACCAACTCGACCAGGTGCTTGAGGGAACGCCCAAGGCGATCCAGCTTCCAGATCACCACGGCATCACCCGGCCGCACGTTGGCCAGCAGTTTGTCCAACTCCGGCCGGGCGCTTTTCGCGCCGCTGGCGATGTCTTGGTAGATGCGTTCGCACCCGGCCTGTTTCAGGGCATCGACTTGTAGGTCGGCTTTCTGATCCCGAGTGCTCACTCGCGCATAACCGATCTTCATCAAAAGTACTGTTTACTCGACTACGTTAGTAATAGTTGAACTTTGATTAAGCGTACCAGTTATTTGAACCGTAGCGCGGGGAGCTTAACGAACCGAGCCATTCCTCGATAGAGTTCGGCAAAACCTTCGTTTTGTCCAACCATTGCATAGCCCTTTGTGATTGGCGTATAAACACACAAACACCTATTAGCGGAGAACGCCATGAATACCATTCGCTGGAATGTCGCCGTCTCGGCCGACACCGACCAGTCGCTTCGGATGTTTCTGGCCAGCCAGGGCGGTGGCCGGAAAGGCGACCTGTCGCGCTTCATCGAAGAAGCGGTACGGGCCCACATCCTGGAGCTGAGCGCCGAGCAGGCCAAGGCTGCCAACGCCCATCTGAGTGAGGCAGAATTGACCGAAGCGGTTGACGAAGCGCTCGACTGGGCACGTAAGCGCTGATGCGGGTCGTGTTGGATACCAACATCCTGTTCAGCGCCCTGATCTCGCCGCATGGTGCGCCCGATGCAATCTATCGCGCCTGGCGCGCGGCGCGCTTCGAGGTCGTCACCTCGCGGATGCAGCTCGATGAAATTCGCCGAGCCAGCCGCTACCCCAAGCTTCAAGCCATCCTGCAACCCGCTAAAGTAGGAGCCATGATCAATAACCTGCAACGGGCGGTGGTACTGGAGCGTCTGACCATCGAGGTCGAAGCCGATGATCCGGATGACTCGTTTCTACTGGCAATGGCCCTGGCAGGCGATGCGGACTATCTGGTGACCGGTGATCGCCGCGCTGGATTGCTGCAACGTGGGCACATCGAACGCACGCGGATCGTCACGCCCGCCGTGTTCTGCGCCGAGGTCCTGTGATCGATGCCGGTCGGTTTTCTGACCCAGGAACAGCGCGACGGTTTTGGCCGCTATGTCGATGTACCCAGTCGTGAAGAGCTGGAACGTTACTTCCACCTGAGCGATGAAGACCGTGAAGCCATCCAGGCGCTACGGGGTAACCATAACCGTCTGGGTTATGCCATTCTGCTGACCACCGTCCGCTTCGTAGGCGTTCTGCCGGACAAGCCCGCCGCCGTGCCGGTTGAAGTCCTGCAGGTGCTTAGCCGGCAACTGACAATCGCCGATCCTGGCTGCCTTCAGCGCTATAGCGATCATCGCCGCTGGATACATGCGGCCGATATCCAAGAACGCTATGGCTATCGCCATTTTACTGACCCTGGCGTCGGCTTCCGCTTGAGCCGGTGGCTGTATGCCCTCTGCTGGACGGGCACTGATCGACCCGGTGTGCTGTTTGAGCGAGCCACCTCGTGGCTGTTCACACAGAAAGTCCTCCTGCCCGGCGTTTCCCAACTGGAGCGTTTCATTGCCCAACTGCGCAGCCGGGTCGAAGAACGCCTCTGGCTGACCCTTGGCCGCAGTGTGAGCGAGGCGCAACGGCAGCAGCTACAGGACTTGCTGCTGGTCGCCGAAGGCAACCGCAGTTCCCGACTGGATCAACTGCGCTCCGGCCCGGTGATGGTCAGTGGCCCCGCACTGATTCGGGCGCTGCGCCGGCTCGATGACGTGCGCGGCATCGGCATCGCCTTGCCAGCGGCGGCGCACATCCCGCCCAGCCGTATCGCGGCCCTGGCTCGCTTCGCCAACACCGCCAAGGTCACGGCGATCAACCGGCTGCCGGCGTCGCGGCGGATGGCGACGCTGGTGGCGTTCGCCCTGTGCCTGGAGGCCACTGCGCACGACGACGCCCTGGAGGTCCTGGAAGCGCTGTTACGCGACCTGTTCAGCAACGCGGAGAAGGCCGACAAGAAAGCCCGCATGCGCAGCCTGAAAGACCTGGATCGCTCGGCGGCGACGCTCGCCGCCGCTTGCAAGGTCGTGCTGGATAGCTCGATCAGCGATGACAACGTGCGCGCCCGGCTGTTCAACGACCTGCCGAGGGCCACCCTGGAGAAGGCCCTGGAAGAGGTCAATGCGCTGATCCGCCCGGTTGACGATGTGTATTTTCTCGCCCTGGAGGCGCGCTACCGCAGTGTGCGCCGCTTCCTGCCCGACCTGCTGAAGCACATCCGCTTCGGCTTCAGCCCGGCCGGCAAAGGCGTGGTCACCGGCCTGGATTGGTTGCAGCTGAACCTGCCACGCCGGAAACCGGAGGATGACGCGCCGCAGGAGATCGTGGCCAAGGCTTGGCAGAAGCACATTACCCGCGAGGATGGCTCCCTCGACATGGGCGCCTATGTGTTCTGCACGCTCGATGCGCTGCGCACGGCCCTGCGCCGGCGCGACGTGTTCGTCTCGCCCAGTTGGCGCTATGCCGATCCCCGGCTCGGCTTGCTCGACGGGGCCGAATGGCTGGCGGCGCGGCCGATCATCTGCCGCTCGCTGGGCCTGACCATTGACGCCGGCACCACCTTGGATGCGCTGAGTGCCGAGTTGAATGCGACCTGGCAGGCGGTCGCCGCCCGCTTGCCCGATAACCCCGCAATCCAACTGAGCGAGAACGCCGAGGGCAAGACCGAGCTCTCGCTCGGCACACTGGACAAGCTGGAGGAGCCGAACTCGCTGCTGCAACTGCGGGCGGCCGTGGCCGACCTGATGCCGCGTGTCGACCTGCCGGAAATTCTCTTGGAAATCGCCGCCCGTACCGGCTTCGCCGAGGCCTTCACTCATGTGTCCGAGCGCAATGCACGCGCCGACAACCTGGTCACCAGCCTCTGCGCGGTGCTGCTGGGTGGGGCCTGCAACACCGGCCTGGAGCCGCTGATCCGCACCGACAATCAGGCGCTACGCCGTGACCGGCTGTCCTGGGTCAGCCAGAACTATATCCGTGACGACACGCTGTCAGTGGCAAACGCCATTCTGGTGGGGGCGCAAAGCCAACTGGAGCTGGCCCAGGTCTGGGGCGGCGGCGAGGTCGCCTCCGCCGATGGCATGCGCTTCGTCGTACCGGTGCGCACCGTGCATGCCGGCCCCAACCCGAAGTATTTCGGCACCGGCCGGGGTGTCACCTGGTACAACCTGATTTCCGATCAGTTCTCCGGCCTCAACGCCATCACCGTGCCCGGCACCCTGCGCGACAGCCTGGTACTGCTGGCGGTGGTGCTGGAACAACAGACCGAGTTGCAGCCGACGCAGATCATGACCGATACCGGTGCCTACAGCGACGTGGTGTTCGGGTTGTTCCGCCTACTTGGCTATCACTTCAGTCCGCGGCTGGCCGATGTCGGCGG